>NHBR02000146.1 GCA_002167435.2 Allomuricauda sp. TMED12 | reverse complement strand
ATTAAAACAGTGATAACGCCTTTTGAAATCCTATGTTCCTTCATAGCCAAACCTTTTAGTAGGGATTGTTGTATTTAAAGATTTGGGAAGTTCCCTGAATATTACCTGGAAGCATGTATTGGAACCTCACCTTATAATCCCCTGTTCTTATCGGTGGCATAATTCCATTGATTATATAGTTATACCTATCTATTTGAGTTTGATATTTTTCCGGTTCGTGCAAATAGGCATTCACCACTTTATATTGGATATCTATAAAGTCCTGTTTGTAGTAATACGGTAGATTATACCTATATGGAATCCTCCTATCCAATAATGAATACTCAGGATTGGATTCCAGATACGAGATGTACCAGGGCATTATATCCACTCCTTTTTTGGGCGGCACACCTAATTCCTTCGTATCTCGGTCAACCGTGAAACGGGATTCTAATGGGTAGCCCTTATAAATGAGTGGCTGTATAGCTTGATGATAATAGCTGTCACTTAAGATGGCCTGTCTTGAAATCATAGGCTTGTTATCCGTGTATTCCGCTCCCAATATTTCATCTTTTCCAAAACGTTCCGATGGAACGACAATATCCACTTGCAATGCATGAACATTAGAGAAAATGGGGTCCAATAAGTATTGGTCTACTTCCTTGGCTGCTACTTTTTCCTTGAAGGTGTTGTATTGGCTAGTAGAAAAATCGTATACCAGAATTTCGGTTTCTGCGGCCTTTTGGGCAGTTGTACTTATTTCCCTATTCCGTACTTCCACCGAGTTCCCTTCTTGCCCGGTATTTTCTGTCACATAACTTTCGTCAACACTGCCTGATGAAGCTTCCTGTGGAGATTGGCTTACTATTTTGAAAGTATAGGTCTGTTGATTTTGAAGCGTTGGGAAATCAAAATGAACCATCTTTTCCAGGGTATTGTACGATACATGGTTTGTTCGTAAACTTTGTGTTTCTGTATCAAATCTGGTGTATTGTAACCATTCCGTATTTGGAGCAAACAAGTATGGTTGACCCCGTTTTAGTTTTACGTAACCTGTGTTTCTTTCATTTTGATAGAAATATTGCTGGTCCACCACGGGATAGGTGTAAACTACATTGGACATGGGAATATAATCAGGGGCCTCGCCCGTAGTGAAGCTTCGTTCTTCAATTTCCTTGGCAGGTTTGCCATCTTGCGTAAGGGTAATCCAGCTATTGCCCCTTCTTTCTTGAAAACTAACAATAACCTTGACATGCACAGGTGCATGGGGAGGTAAAATGTCATGGGAAACAAAATTGGCCAGGTCCTTGTTTTCATTCCACTCCAATTCTCCCGGAATTGTATTTCCTTCGCTAGTTACCCGATATTCATCTAGAAGTATTCGGTATGTTTTTATCCCTTCATCATCCTCCAATTCGAATGGATGGTTTATACGCATATTGAATGCCGCTTGAGGTACCGTAAAAACATCCATTAGGTCTGACCCATCACGAGGAGTTACATTGGAAATCACTTTGAGGCCACCCAAAGGTGCTCCCCCAACAATTTCACATTCCTCTCCCAATTCAATTTTAAATCGGAAACGGCCTTTGACCAGTCCGCCCAGTAAATTAAAGTGTCCGCCTAAATATCCTTTGAACCATGCTGGATTTGGTAGTTTGGCTTGTAATAGAACAGCAGCGCCAGCCTTTATTATAGGTATCTTCTTTCGAACGAACATTAGTTTTATATTGACGCCCAATTCTCCTTGCAGATAGGCGTAAGCTTGCCCATTGGCGTACCATCCATCAATACCAATCTGCCCACTACCTTTACATGCTGTTTCCCCATAATCCTTTATCATAATATCAAAGCCCAACCCAGCCTGAAATCTTGCATAGAATATTAAAAAGTTCATATCCCCTGTATCTATGCTAAAATCCGCGCCAAAAGCAAAACCCATTCCGCTTTCAAGCATATTTAACTCCCGCATATAATTGAGGCTTTCTAGGTCAACTCCCAAAATTTCAGCTACAATGGGCGGAGGTGGCGGACTTCCTGGCAAATCTTCCCCAATCATTAAATAGGCCGTACTTTGAAGATTAAAGCTTCCTAGACCAAGCTTCAATCCTATCCGGTCTTGGGGAGTGCCTATGTGGAGATACCATTCTTCCGGTTCAATATGGAAAACGGCCCAACCAGCTCTTCCCCTAGGCCCCACTCCTTGAAAAAAGCCACCAGGCGTATTCACATAAATTTCCAGTTCGGCGTGAAAAGTTTTGTGTTGGAAATCCATCTCCATTGCAAAATTGGCATCAATCCCAACATCGAACGTCAAACCATCTTGTGGAAAACTGACTTTACTATAATCCACTAGATTAGTTTCCTTAAGGCGTTGCATGGTAGGATTGTTCTCCCCAAACGAGTTGATCTTTTCCTCCATGCCTTGAAGTTTTTGTTTGAAAGCCTCTCCAAACTGAAAGTCCAACGCTTTTACAATATGCCCTTCCCCAAAAAACATAACTCGGTTAAGACCGTAATGGTTATTAAAATCCATTTCGAAGCCTACCTTTCCATTAAATGCTTTTTCATTGGTCAGGGCAAAGCCGACTAGCGCTCGAAAGCCAAGAGCATTATTCCTATTTGGAACATACGATTGTCCAGATGGAACCATAGCAGAGTATGAGCCTGGCTTTTTGCTCATCCTAAAATAGGCCCCACCACCAAACCCATTTACTTTGGCTGGACCTATGAAAACAGGTGTTGGGGACTGGGAAAGGTTCGCGTATGCATCCACAAACCAGTATCTAAAATCTGTTTTTCCAAACCATGCGGAAGCATCTACTGCAATACCATTAAAAGTAGCTCCCAATTCCCCGTAAAATCCATCCCCATAAATGGGGTCATCACTTTTAATATCCACCATCCCTCTGATTTGGATAGATCCCAAATCAGCTTCAACCTCAATTAGGCCTATTTCAATATTTTGAAACTTCCAGCGATGTAACCCTTCATTTTCATTAAAACCTCCAACTATGGAAAGGCTTGTGTTTCCAGCAAACCCTTTTTCCATCATATTCACATCAATATTAAAGGAAAGTGCTGCTGTTGTGCTATTGGAAGTAAATTCAATTTGAGAAATGGTAACAGGAAAATTGGCAAATTTCACATCCCCATTGTACCCCATGTAATCTACTTGAAAATATGGAGTAACTGTTTGGAGTTGCAGATTTTGGAAGGTTATTCCTTTAAAATCGACGGTTCCTTTATTTGGATCTGATGTACTATTGCTGCCTTTTATGGCCAAATTGCCATGCAACACAGCTTTTGGTCTAAATTTCTTTTCCGAAACCCGTAATTCAACGTAGGAATTGGCTGTAATAGTAGCCTTTGCTTTAAATACATCAAAAGGAATTGCATCGTTTGCTACGGCCGAAAGTAGATATTCATCATTTACCGGGTCTATGATAGCCTGATAGCTTAGTGTCTTTTGTTTGAGGACTGTTTTATCCTTTCCCTCTTCTGGCGTTAACTCTTCAGTTATGGGTAGAACTATAAGACCATCAAATCCTGCTCCAACCAGATTATTGGCAAGTAAGTCGGCTTCAATTTGGTCTACCGAGAATTGCCACTTGGAAGCATCGCCTTCATCAATGGGCAAAACGTTGTACGCTGAGAAATTACCTGAAACACCAACACCGTCAATAAGTAAA
The DNA here is from genome assembly GCA_002167435.2 of Allomuricauda sp. TMED12. Classification (GTDB taxonomy): domain Bacteria; phylum Bacteroidota; class Bacteroidia; order Flavobacteriales; family Flavobacteriaceae; genus Flagellimonas. The sequence continues at coordinate 36,483 of NHBR02000146.1, read as the reverse complement.
TTGGATGCTTGAAAAGTGATACGTTTGTCACTGTTTCTCTTTTTAAATTGTTCAGGTAGTATTATGTGCACATTGTTGACATAGACACCACGCCACAACTGCTCATTCCCTGGTACCAGATATTTATTATACCCTGCTGGAAATTGTACACTTGAAGAATTTCTAACATCACTAAAATCAAAAACAGCATTGTTTATATCAAAAATTAGTCCCGCCTTACCCGAACCATTAGAACTTTGAGATTTTGCTATCTGAAAAGGAGGCAAATCAATCTCTACTAAAATGTCATTCCAATCTCCAACGATAGTTTGAAAATGCCCTTGAACTTTTACATCCTTATCTGGAATTACTTCGTAATTAGAGTCCACAGGTTCCAACATGGTTCGTGGAAAAAGTACATCAGCGGTAATTCCCATTTCTTTGAATCCGCCACAATCAATGGTTACATAGCTAAGATTTTGGACATTTCCAGTTTGCATTTCAAAACCACCCTTTAATGCTACTAATCCGTTGCCTCCATTAATTGGGATGCCGATATCTCCTAATAACACCAAGTTGGCATCACCGTATATTCCTCCTTTGTGAGAAATTTTAATATTATCCGCACCGAAGAAAAGTTCTATAGGTATTCCATCTGAATCAGTTTGTGGTATTTGAATATGGACAAATACTGTAACCTCAGTATATTCTGGAGTAATTTCGGCTTTATTGATTGCCATCCTATAAGTGATAGTCCCAATTTCTTTTTTTACACCTATAGGCAGCGTAACCATATTCTTTGAAGATATTAGGTTTACATAATTCTGATTCTTGTCCAATTCTTCAAAAACTGACTTAGCTAAATTTACCTGTGCTGTTGTGACAGTATCCCTTAAAAAATTATTCTTTATGTAGTCCCGATCAAACTCGTTTACAAATTGCGCAGGAATTGAAAAGAAGCTTTTTGTATCATGATCTAAACTGTCAAAAACTCTTTGTTTATCCTTGTTGATTATTAATGAATCCTTGTTATTGGAACTATTTGCCATTATTGGTTGAAATACGTCTAGAACCAGAAGACAAATCAATATTACCCGTATGTGCATAGAAAAATTGACTTTTTTCTTGGGGGAAGAGAAAGTGTTTAACTTGTTTGTCGGGAAAAGTAATTGAAAAGAAATGTAATCGAAGTCTTAATTGACGAATGCCCCTTTTGAATTGATGGATGAGAATAATTCCATTCAATTAGGGAATAAAAACAAAAAATCCCAAACCATCAGGCTTGGGATTTTGTAAACTCAAGGGTGGAAGACCGGGTTCGAACCGGCGACCTCTGGAACCACAATCCAGCGCTCTAACCAGCTGAGCTACAACCACCATTTAAAGCGGATGCAAAAATACTTTTTTGTAATGATTCAACCAAAATATTTTTCAAATTCCATCAATTTATTATCTCACACTATAACTGCTCACCAAATCACAACTTTTAATTCGCTGGCTATTAAGTTTAAAAGACAAAAAATACAATTTATCGATAAAATGCACGTTTTTAAGACCAAACACACATTTTTGGGTCTTTCACAACAAATAATTTCTAAAAAGGTAGTGTAAAAGTAGTTTTACAATATATAATTTTCAACCAATTGTTGTCAGAAAAAAACTTCATGAACCCTATAAAGAAACCATTCATCGGATTGGTCATATGTGCATCTATGCTTTTCATGTCCTTTCCCATTAATGCGCAATCTCTTAGTCAACATGATAGTTTGTCCTATAAGCTGCAGCGTTTGGAGTCCACAGATAGATTTGATCCCAAAGATACCACACACATAAACCTATTGACCCGATTGGCTTTCTCCTATCGTTACTTGGATACCGACAGTCTTTACTCCATTGCAGAAAGAGCACTTAAATATAGTGAGGACATCGATTATACTCATGGCAAAATAAAAGCTCTGGATGCACTTGGCAATTATTATTACAACAAAGGTAACCGGGATAAATCAATGCCAATGTTCGAGAAGGCCCTTGAACTTGCTACCGAAATTGATGACTTGGACTCCGAAATATCCATTATAAATGCGTTGGCTCAAAACTATAGCTTTGAAGGAAACTATGCCGAAGCCCTGAACCTTAACCTAAAGGGGATAGATCTGGCAAAACAAATGAACAATCAGGAAATGCTCTCCATACTTAACGAGAACATAGCCGGCCTGTATGCGGACCAAAAAGATTTTAAAAATGCCCTGATGTTCTATGATACGGTTCAGAAAATAAACCGGAGAATGGGGGACGAAGTAATCGATGCTGAAACGCAGAGCAATATGGCCTCCCTCTATAAAGATGCCAAAGATTTTAAAAATGCGATGTTCAACATCAATAGAAGTATAAGCATTTTCGAAAAGAATAAAATTTACGATTGGCTTGCCTATGCATATGAGGTCAAAGGAGATATTTACCTTGATCAGGAAAAATATAAATGGGCACTTTATTGGTACGATCAGAGCAATATGCTTTTTAAACACCAAATTGAAGATGATAGAATAAAAATTCAATTGATGAATGGTATGGCCAAAGTATATTTTGGCCTGGAAAAAGATAGTCTTTCCTTAAACTATGCCAAAAAAGGTCTAACCCTTTCCAAAAAAATAAAATCAATCCAAGGTCAAATCGATTGTTCGGAAACTCTGTACAAAGTTTACAAGAAGAATGGGGAAGATGCAGAGGCATTGGCCTATCTGGAAACTTTTAAAACGCTGTCCGATTCACTTTTCAAGGATAAGAACAAGCAAAGTTTATCGCTTTTGGAGACCAAATTGCAATACGAACAGGAAAAACAGGAATTGATAGAAGCCAACCAGGCAGCACTGGCCAAACAGAGAAACTATATTTATTTCTCCGTGATCATTTTACTTATCCTAAGTATCATCACTTTTGTGATACGTAGAAGTGAGAACATCCAGAAAAAATTGAACAAGGAGCTCAAGGAAAAATCACTTGCGGTTATCCAAAGGGAAGCTCAATTACATGAGATAAATAAGACAAACACTAAACTTTTTTCCATTATTGGTCACGATCTTAGAGGTCCTATCGGCGGATTACAAGGAATCCTAAAGATGTTTACCGATGGTGAAATTACCACAAAGGAGTTGGTCTCTTTTATTCCCAAACTAAAAACTGATGTAGAAAATATATCCTTTACCCTTAACAACCTTTTGTCCTGGGGCATGAACCAGCTCAATGGCGTAGTAACCAAGCCAAAGCGTGTCTCCTTGTCCAACCTTGTGATGAACAACATCCAATTACTATCCGAAATTGCCAGTAGTAAGTCCATAAAGATTATCAATCAACTTCCAGATAACCCAAGGATATGGGCAGATAATAATCAAATTGACATTGTTATCCGAAACCTTCTAAGCAATGCCATCAAGTTCACTCCGGAAAATGGGTTGATTACAATTGATGCCGAGGAAAAATCAGGTATGTGGCAAATATCAATCCGAGACACTGGTATTGGTATGACGGCTGAAATGCAGCGTACCATTTTTAAAGATACCTCTAACGTTACAACATACGGTACCAACAACGAAAAAGGTACAGGTCTTGGTCTGTCCTTATGTAAGGAAATGGTACATAAAAACAAGGGTGAAATATGGGTGGAAAGTGTTCCGCGCAAAGGCACTACCTTCTTTTTTACCGTACCTAAAGCTTTGAACAGGTACCAAAAAGCTTCTTGATCAGATTAAATCCTCTAAGCTGTCCACACCCAGATAGCGTTCTACCGTAAACCCTTCCGCGTGTTCCACGCCAATGATTCTACCTAAATCTCTGGCACGATAATTTACACTATCCGTAAAGTTTTTACTGCTGATGGGGGTTTCAGGTTCGTCACTATTAGGATCATAAAACTGGGAGCTGTAAGCCATAATAGCTTCTGTTTTCTTCTCAATAAATCCAGTTACATCCACAATAAAATGGGGTTCCAAACTTTTCCATTGTATATAATGGTACACTAATTTGGGCCGCCACGCATCTTGCCAGGTATCGTCCCCATCCATTTTGGTGTCAATTTTCATCAGCCCGCTCAAAAAGCAGGCATCACTTACCAATTTGCTTCCTCTTGCATGATCAATATGGCGATCCTCAATGGCATTGCACAATACAATTTCCGGTCTGTATTTTCTAATAATTTTGATGAGTTCCAGTTGATGTTCTTTATCGTTCACAAAAAAACCATCGGCAAATTCCATATTCTCTCGAACAGAAACACCTAAAATTTCAGCAGCCTTTGCTGCTTCTTTATCCCTAATTTCCGCGGAGCCGCGTGTGCCGAGTTCACCTCGGGTCAAATCCACAATCCCTACTTTTTTTCCTTTGGAAACTTCCTTTGCTATGGTGGCGCCTGCCCCTAGTTCGGCATCATCTGGATGTGCGCCGAATACTAAAATGTCTAATTTCATATACTTTTAAGCCGTAACTGTAATGGATTTTACTTTGGCAATCGCCTGTTCAATATCCGCTATTAAATCTTCTGTCTCTTCAATTCCCAACGAGAAACGAATCAATGAATCCTTTATGCCCTGTTTTGCCCTATCCTCTGGACTCATCAAAGCATGCGAGGTTTGTGTGGGTGAAAGCATCGTACTTTCAATACCCGCCAAACTCATGGATGGTTTTATCAATTTCAATTCCTTGAAAAATAAGGATGCATCTATTTCTGGTGTCAATTCAAACGACAACATACCTCCAAAACCTGACATCTGTGATTTGGCCAATTCATGCCCTGGATGACTTTCCAGACCAGGATAATACACATTGTCCACATCTTTATTTTGATTAAGATATGTAGCCATCTTCATCGCATTATCATTTTGTGCCTTCACACGGATTACCATGGTTTTTAAACTTCTTTCCAAGAGCCAAACCGTATAATCACTCAAACTCCCCCCAAAACAAATCCCTGTTTGCCATACCTGATCCATATGGGTTTGTGATGCGGCAACGACACCGGCACAAATGTCGGAGTGACCTCCCATATATTTTGTTGCACTGTGCACCACCACATCAACACCAAGATCAATTGGGTTTTGGTTGACGGGACTCGCAAAGGTATTGTCGATCATGGACAGGATTCCTTTCTTTTTTGCCAAATCGGCCACTCCTTTTACATCGGTTATGGTCAATAAAGGGTTTGATGGTGTTTCCAAATACAACACTTTTGTGTTGGGTTTGATTTCTTTTTCAAAATCTTCCACTTCCCATCCTGTGGTAAAGGAATATTCAATTCCAAATCTTTCAAATTGGCTTACGGCAAAATGATAGGTTCCTCCATAAATGGTCTGTTGCAGCACCACATGGTCACCTGCTTGTAGAAATGTCATTAGCGCCGTACTGATAGCGGCCATGCCACTACCAAAAATCAAAGCGGCCTCGGCATGTTCCAAGGCCGCTAGTTTTTTGCACAATGCCTCTTGATTGGGCGTATTGAAATATCTTGGGTATCTTTTTACCGCTACATCTTCGAATTGGTAAGAGGTGCTCATATATAATGGTGAAACAGCTCCTTTGAACTCTTTATCCTCTAATTCACCAACGTGGGTGCAGATGGTATTCAGTCCTTTTTTATCGTTTTTCATGTTGGCTTTCTTTCGCATAAAGATACGAAACCCATCATACTTGGACTTTCTTCCATTTCCCTTTTTTAAACCAGATCATGGCCAAAACCGCAATCAGTACTTCTGCCAAGGTAATGGCCACAAAAACACCTGTTGCGCCCCACCCTAACACCATTGCCGATATATAGGCCAATGGTAATTGGAACAACCAAAATGATATAAAATTTATCTTGGTTGGGGTTCGTGTATCCCCTGCCCCATTAAAGGCTTGTGTCATTACCATACCGTAGGCATAAAATATATAACCCAATGCGATAATCTGCAGACAAAGTGCTCCGCTCTTTACCACTTCCGGGGTTGTATTGAACCAAGAAATAATGGTGTTCGCAAAAATCAGATATCCCAAAGAAACCGTGCCCATAAATATGGCATTGTATTTTCCTGTTTTCCAAACGGACTGCTCCGCTCTATCTGGTTGTTTGGCCCCAAGGTTTTGTCCTACCAAGGTAGCAGCGGCGTTACTCATACCCCAAGAGGGCATCAAGGTGAACATCATTACACGAATGGCAATGGTATAACCTGCCAATACTTCGCTACCAAATTCGGACATGATGCGCATAAGGAAAATCCAACTGGAGGTTCCAATCAAAAATTGGGCTATTCCACCCAAAGAAACCTTGATCAAGTTGATCATTACTTTAAGGTTCAGTACCAAATCCTTGGCCATCAATTTTATCTTGCCCCAACCAAAGAACAAAATCCCCAATTGAAAAATTACAGCGGTTCCTCTACCAATATTGGTTGCGATCGCTGCGCCCATAACTCCAAATTCCGGTATAGGTCCAAATCCAAAGATGAACATGGGATCCAAAATAATATTGAGTCCATTGGAGAGCACCAAGGCCCACATGGCGATAGATGCATTCCCAGCACCGCGAAAAATGGCATTGATCAAGAATAATAGCACTACGGTAATATTACCCCCAATCAAAAATTGGGTATAGCCGTAACCTTCTGCAATCAGATCAGGTTCCCCGCCCATCAAGGCCAAAATATCCTTGGCGTAAATGATTCCAACTATTCCTATTAAAACAGAAATTACAACTCCCAGACTAATGGCTTGGACCGCTGCTATTCGGGCACCATCCACATCTTTCTCGCCAATTCTACGAGCAACTACCGCGGTGGCCGCCATACTCAGCCCAATCGCCAAGGCATATACCAAAGTGATTACAGATTCAGTTAGCCCAATAGTGGCAACAGCATTAACGCTTACCTTGGAAACATAAGCTATGTCCACCAAGGCAAAAATGGATTCCATAAGCATTTCCAAGATCATGGGAATGGAAAGCATAAATATGGCCTTTCGAATGCTACCTGTGGTAAATTCTGTTTCCTTACCAGAAATAGCTATCCAGAAATACTGAATAAATTTTTTAAATGTATGTGTATGTTGATGATTCATTATCAAAGAATTATGTGTAAAAAAAGAAGTGAAATGTCAAATAACCGAGAAGTATTCGGTTACATAAATCGGGTTTCCCCAACGGTGACATCTATCGCGTACATAATTCTTATAACTTCATGATGATGCAAATATGCAAAAAAAACCGATACATTATTACTATTTTTTTATTTACTACTCCAATCCTTGTCGCTACCTTCGTAACCAAACCAACTCAAATAATTCAAAACCATGCATATTAAAAGTTTGATTGCCATTGGAATATTATCCTCCATGGTGCTCACGTCATCTTGTAAAAAGAGTAGCGAAACTGCTGAAGCCGAAAAAAAAACAGGTTATCAAGGACAAGGTAAAAGCCCTGTTGTCCCTACGGTAGATAAGCCCACCCAAAAGCAATGGAGAGGCGTTTGGGCCTTTAACGACAGTACCACATTTTTTTCAAACAAGTTTGAAGGTGCCCGTTTGAATGGTGTAGCCTACGACGGCGATGACCATTATACCATTTGGGTAACGGCAGAGAACACCCCTATAAATGTAAGTCCTTGGTATGCCTTTCAAGTGTGGTCCGAAGAACCACGAGACATTACGGTTCAGCTGAACTACCAAGATTCCAGAAGCAGATATTATCCAAAAATCAGCACCGATGGTAGAAATTTTAAACCTATCGACAGTATCAATTTTAAGGCCATCAATCCTGGAGAAGGTGATTTTGGAATAAAAGCGGCCCCAGAATCGGCCGAATTGACCATAAGCGTGACCGAAGAACCAACCTGGATTACGGCTCAGGAACTTTACACATCCTCTGTGGTGCAAGAATGGGTAGATTCCTTGAGCCAAAAACCATTTATTGAAAATTACCCTATTGGTCTTTCCAAAGAAAAAAGAACCATGCACTTGATGGAGATCAATGGAAATGAAGAAGCAAAGAAGGCTTTGATGATCATTTCCAGACAACACCCGCCAGAAGTTACAGGGTTTTTAGCAATGAAATCCTTTATCGAGACCATTTCCGGAGAATCGGAACAGGCTAGGGCTTTTAGACAGGAGCATGCCATTTTTGTTGTTCCATTAATGAACCCGGACGGGGCTGACAACGGACATTGGAGGCACAACATGGGCGGAATAGACCTGAATAGAGACTGGCAAAACTTCAATCAGCCGGAAACTAGGAATGTTCGTGATTTCCTGATAGAAAAGGACAAGGAGTATGAGTTTGTTTTCGGAGCTGACTTCCACTCCACTTGGGACGATATCTACTACCCTATCGATACTACCGTAACAGGTGAGAAAGGTAAGATTATCTTTGATTGGATCGAGAACATCAGCGAAAGATTGCCTCAAAAGAAAACCAATATTAGCGCTTCCGATGAAATTGACCCGACCATGGTTTCAAGTAAATACTTTTACGTGCACCATGGAATGCCTGCCATTGTATTTGAATTGGGCGATAACACTTCAAGACCTTTCCTAAAGGAAAAAGGTAAGGTGGCCGCAGAAGAAATCATGAAACTTTTAATGGAAGAATAGTTTATTTTTTGGCGTAGTGCACTTTGTATCGCCAAAAACTTATTCCACCTAAAATGAAAACCCCGAGTACTGTATACCATACAAAGCTTGGTGTTATTACTTGGTCACCACTTGCATAACTGTGCAGGCCTGCCAAGTAGAAGTTTACCCCAAAATAGGTCATCATAATACTAGCAAAGGCAACAATGCTAGCGAAATTGTAAACCCATTTTCCGCGTAGTCCAGGAACCAAACGCATGTGCAGTACAAAGGCATAGATCATAATGGAAATTAAGGCCCAAGTTTCCTTAGGGTCCCATCCCCAGTAACGACCCCAACTCTCATTGGCCCATTGGCCTCCTAAAAAGTTACCTATGGTCAACATCACCAAACCCGCTGTAAGCGACAGTTCGTTGATCACCGTAAGCTCTTTAATGTTAAGGTCCATACGTTCTTTGTTCTTTTCAGTGGTAAGTATGATCAATAGCAATGCAACCACACCTAGAATCATACCAACGGTTAAAGGACCATAACTACCAACAATTACTGCTACGTGAATCATCAACCAATAGCTATCCAAAACAGGTTGCAAATTCGCAATAGCAGGATCTACCCAACTTTGATGGGCTATCCACAAGAGCATCGCCGTTACAAATGCACTTGCTGCGATGGTCAATTCACTTTTTCGACCCAAGGCCAAACCAATACCCATGGTCGCCCAACCAACGTATAGTATACTTTCATAGGCATCACTCCACGGAGCATGTCCAGAAATGTACCAGCGTAAGATTAAACCAAGGGTGTGCCAAATAAAGAACAAAATGATAGTCCCTTTCAACAAATAGGCAAACGCATCCAAAAACTTCCGCTCCTTAAATATTTTGGCAATGAGTACAAAAAACAATAGGACACCAACCATTGCATAGTACTTGTACAAACGGTTGAACAAATCCAGCTTGTTGTAGATTATCTCGGTCTTTATTTTGTTTTCTGATGGTAATACTTCTTCACCATGATTTTTTTGGTTTTGCTGGAATGCTTCCAACAATCTATCAGGTTGAGAATAATCACCTGTAGCAATGGATTGTTGCAATGAATTCAAATAATAGGGCATTGCATTCTTGATGAAATTGGCATATAACGAATCCTGAACTTGATATTCTCCACCACGATACTCCACGGCAGAAATCCATTTGTTGTTCTCATCGTTCAACAAAGGAAATATCTTTACAATTTGCCCACTCAATGCGATATCCAATAAACTCAACCGCTCCCCTACTTTTTTAAAGTCTTTTTCAAAGTTCGATGGATTGTTCGTGGAAGTTGCCTTCTCCAGATAGGGTCTTAGTTTATAAGCACCTTTTGAATCGAAAAAGTCGGTAGCTTTTACAAACTCGGTACCTTCGGGAACTCCAATTACCTTACGTATGCTATCGTTCTCCTTTTTGCCCAAAGCAATTATATCGGTAGTATACCAAACCCCTGGGTTCAGCATCATGGAAAGAAAAACTTGATTGGCGGAAAGGTCTTTATATTCATCATCACCACTCAACTTTCTTAATAGCTCTGAAGCGAAGGTATTTACGGGCTTCATTCGTCCACCTTCGTCCTGAATGACCAAAGCGCCAAACTTTTCGGCATGTTCCTTGGCCACAGTCGTAGCTTTAATAACGGAATCAATCTGAGCTTGTGTTGGTACCGAGGCATGTTCATGGGTTTCTTCCTGTGCATTGGCCGATACGAAAGCTAATAAAATCGTGATTGTGGTCAATGCGGCTTTCTTGGCCTTTATCTTTTCGAGCATCTCCTGCAAATCCCTAAAACGGGTTTTTCCGAAGAACATAATGCCCATTAAACCAATATAAAGCAGAAAATAGCCAATGTAAGTAATCCATGTGCCCCACCAATCGTGGTTTACGGAAAGAACCGTTCCCCGCTCATCGGGATCAAAACTGGACTGGAAAAAGCGATATCCCTCATGGTCCAAGATGTGGTTCATAAAAATATCGTAGTCAAAAGGTCGGTCATCATGAACGGTAACTTTACTCATAAACGAGGCATAGCCTGCTTCGGTACCGGGATACTTTTCAGCTATAAAGTCGTTCAACTCAATGGAAAAGGGAAGTTCATAAACTTTAGACCCATAACTCAAAGAAAAATCCAAGCCACCCACGTTGATCTTATCCGAAAAATTGGAGGTTCCCTTGCTCCCCAACAATTTCACTTCCTTGCTTTCGCCATTGGCGGAGATGGAAACAATCAAAGCATCCTGGGTAACCTTGGTAATCTCCTCATCTGGTACTTTAACGATGCCATACCTTCCTTTGACCAAAGGTTCGGGGACTACAAACTGCATACCGCCCATGGTATAAAGGGAACGCAATTGTAACTGCTGAATACTATCGCTAGCCACTTCCCCTTGAAACTGGTCCGCCATTCGCATAAAGTTACCTTCAAATGGAGATTCTATACGATAGCCGTTCTCTTCATCATAAAAAATGTTGACAGCCCCGTCGGTTTCATTGTTCAGTGCAAAAAGAATATTATGGACACTGGCTATTTTTCCATTTTCCAGATAATGTTCGTGTCGCTGTCCATTGCCTGCCTCCACGATTTGCAAGTATTCCTTTCCATTCTCATCGGGAATCAACCCTTTCTCTGCACCTTTGATAAAATCGACATAGCCGATGGAAAAAGGTTGTCCATTAAAGTCTGATTTCCAAGGAAGACTGGAACGTTTACCTTCTGGGGTTACCAGAATATCATCCTCCAAAACTCTTCGTTTGGTTTCCCCATTGATGTCACCATCCACAAAAGCAGTTAAATACGTCTTGTCCGAATAAAATATTTTCTCCGTTGCTCCCTCCCTAATCGGCATCATCCCCTCATAACTGATATATCGGGTGACAAAAGCACCCACGATAATCAAAATCCAAGAAAGGTGAAGAATAAGTACGGGCCATTTTTTCCAGGTCAACAGACGATATCTATAAATATTTCCGAAGAAATTGATTACAAAAAAGACCATTATGGCCTCGAACCAAGTTGCATTATAAATATAAATTCGTGCGGTTTCAGTACTGTACCAGCTCTCCACAAAAGTTCCAATGGCCATTGCCGCGGCAAAAACCAAAAAAAGAACAGCCATAAGTTTTGTGGAAAAAAGCGTTTTCTTAAGAATATCGATCATGGAAATTCGGTCTACTTTCGGCTCGCAAAAATACGGCCTTTTTACAACTTCCTTGTTGCCTTGTGGCATAAAAATCAAATAGATTTGTTAATTCTCACTGCAATCCATCAACCCTAAATTTGTAGTTTTGGGCATGCTCAAAATTGTGATATTGGGGACTGGAAACCTCGCCAAACACTTGTACACTGCTTTTTTAAAAGCTGATGGTGTTGATGTGGTCCAAGTTGTGGGGCGAAATCAGACAGAATTAGAGCATTTTTCGGAGCACGCAAATTTTTCAAATGATTTTACTTCCATTGAAGATGCTGATGTCTACCTGATTGTAGTAAAAGATGATGCTATTACAGAAGTATCCAATTATTTATCAAATAAAAAAGGCATTGTAGTCCATACCTCGGGTGCTACAGATTTAAATGCAATAAAGCCTGAAAACAGAGGTGTTTTTTATCCGCTACAAACCTTTACCAAAGGTAAAATAGTGGATTTTGGTTCCATCCCCATTTGTATTGAAGCAGAGGAAAGGGAATCATTGGAAACCTTGCGAAAGTTGGCTGGTTCCATTTCGCAAAACGTGCATCATATTGACTCGGAACAGCGAAAAAAATTGCATCTTGCAGCCGTTTTTGTGAACAACTTCACCAATTACCTTTATGGTGTCGGTGAAGAACTTTGTTTGGAAGAGGGGCTTTCTTTTGATTTGTTGAAGCCTTTGATTTTGGAAACTGCCGAAAAGGTTCGGACTATATCACCAAAGGAAGCACAGACGGGTCCAGCACGTAGGAATGATGAAAAAAGCATGGAAAGCCATCTGAAACTTTTGAACAACAAAGAACACATTACACTCTATAAATTATTGAGCCAAGCCATAAAACAAGCCCATGAAGAAGAATTATAAAGAGCTTTTAAGCAGTATTACCACCTTTGTTTTTGATGTTGATGGTGTTTTTACCGATGGAACGGTATTGATTACCACGGAAGGTGAACTTTTACGAAAAATGAGTGTTAAAGATGGTTATGCGCTCAAAACTGCCATAAAAAAAGGGTATAACGTATGTATTATCACAGGAGGCACCAATGAAGGGGTGAAAGAGCGCTTAAAAGGTCTAGGCGTTACCGATTTTTATATGGGCGCTCATCACAAGGAGGAACCCTTGGTAGAGTACTTGGACATTCATAACATTGACCCAGAATCAGTTGTTTATATGGGTGATGATGTTCCCGATATCCCTCCGATGAAAATGGTTGCCCTTGCCACTTCCCCACAAAATGCGGTGCCTGAAGTAAAAGCTATCTCGGACTATGTTTCACACAAAAATGGTGGCGATGGCTGTGTTCGTGACATCATAGAACAGGTTTTAAAGGTTCGCGGGGACTGGAACGATAATTTTAGCGCCAAGAATGACTAAAAATCCACTCAAAGAAAAGCTTTCGGATAAAAAAATTATTCTTGGTTCAGGTTCGCCAAGACGAAAAATGTTCTTGGAAGAGTTGGGACTTGATTTTGAAGTTCGACCAAAATCAGTAGAAGAAATCTATCCCCAAGAACTGCAAGGTCAAGAAATATCAGAATATTTGGCGCAGCTAAAAGCCACACCCTTCAAAGAAGAATTGGAATCCAACCATATTGTGATCACTTCGGATACGGTGGTTTGGCACAACAAAACTTCCTTGGCCAAAGCTGCCGACAAAGCTGAAGCGTTTGAAATGCTCCGTACTCTATCTGGCGATTGGCACGAGGTGATCACCTCTGTTTGTTTTACTACGAAAGAGAGTCAAAAAACGGTTAGTGGCATTACCAAAGTGAAACTAAAAGATTTCACGGATGATGAAATCAACTATTACATTGATACTTGCCAACCCTTTGATAAGGCAGGTGCCTATGGGATTCAGGAATGGATCGGAATGATTGGGATCTCTGAAATTCAAGGTTCGTACACCAATGTAGTTGGGCTCCCTACCCATTTGGTTTATCAAGCGTTGATAGAGCTGTAATCAAGTTCTTTTTACCGAAATAATTTTGACGGGACAGGCTTTGGAAGCTTGTTCGCTACTATCATAAATCCCTTCATCATGTGATTTAATAGTATGAAATCCTTTTTTGTTCTGGGAATGTAGCAGAACGGATTTTCCATCTTTCTTGGACATGGCAAACTGCTCTGGTGCCATCTCCACACAATAGTTACAGCCGATACATTTTTCGCGCTGGAGCGTAACAACAACCATTATGCCTCCACCTTATTTTCAACGATTTTGTACAGCTTGTCCGATAGTCTGATCCTAAAATCCAACGGAATGGTCACTGAATCGCCTTTTTTGGCAGTGGACAGTTTAGCATCGTTAACCAACATTTCGGTCACCTTCATTTCCTTGGCTCCTGTGGTTGGGCCTGTCACTAAAATGGTGTCCCCAATTGAGATATCGTAAGCCTCAATAGTAAACTCACCTATATTACTTTTTGGAAAAAAATGAGCTCCTTTTCCAATGTAAACTTTCTTTTGTGTAGCCGAAGAACCAGGAATTTTACTCCATTCGCCTAATTTTTGACCTAAATAATAACCACTCCAAAATCCTCGGTTATATACTTTTTCCAATTCTTGCATCCAAGAAATTACCTTTTCCTTATCGTAATTTCCCTTGTACAAACTATCCAAGGCCTGACGGTAACATTTAATCACTTTGGCGACATATTCGGGAGCACGTCCCCTACCCTCAATCTTTAGAACTTTGATTCCCGCATCGGCCACTTGGTCTAAGAAATCAATCGTACACAAATCTTTTGGGGACATAATGTATTCATTGTCCAGTTCCATTTCAAAACCGGTTTCTTGGTCAATTACAGTGTATTTTTTACGGCAATTTTGTTTACAGGCCCCTCTGTTTGCTGATGAATTATAGGAATGTAAACTCATATAGCATTTACCCGAAACGGCCATGCACAAGGCTCCATGACCAAACACCTCAATCTCCACTAAACGACCCGATGGCCCTTTAATTTGTTCCTTTTCTATTTGTTCAGTAATCTTTTTTACCTGACGCAAACTCAACTCCCGGCTCAACACCATGGTATCGGCAAACATGGCATAAAATTTTACCGTTTCAATATTGGTAACATTGATTTGGGTTGAAATATGCACCTCTAATCCCAACTCCCTAGCAGAAGCAATTACGGCTTGGTCCATGGCAATAATGGCCGTCAAACCAACTTCTTTGGCTTTCTTCAACAAGGTTTTGACAATGGAAAGATCGTGGTCGTAAATAATGGTATTTAAGGTAAGGTAAGTCCTCACCCCTTTGGCATTACATCGCTTGGCGATCTCGGGCAAATCATCTAAGGTAAAATTCATGGTGGCTCTGGCCCTCATGTTCAGTTGCTCCACACCAAAATATACCGAGTCGGCTCCATTGTCCAATGCAGCTTGCAAGGATTCAAAATTACCAGCAGGTGCCATCAACTCAATCTGTTGCATACCAATAAATTTAGCTTCTGAAATATTTTGCAAAACTACATTTTTCCTTTCATTGTAAAAAGTTAAGTATATTGTTATAGACCGACTATACCTATAACCTCGAAAAAATGCGCTTATGAAACCTTCTATCTCAACATTTAGTACTTCTTTTTTATTATTGATTCTCCTAGTTATAGGATGTAAAAAAGAAAATAATAGGGAAACATCAACTGATGCTGCCACCACCACAAAAACAAAAGAGCAATATCCAAAAAATCCACTGTCCGAAGATTTCAAAAAATACTGGTATGCTGGTGATGCGGAAATAACCTCATACAAATTGGAGCAGGCTCGGTATGGGGAAATACGTGATGGTCATGCGGTTTTGATCTACGTTACGGAACCCTTTTTGCCCAAGGAGCAGGTAAAAGCTAACGGGAGCAACCCCGAAAACATATCAGTTTTAAAACTGAATGCCACCAAAAAGTTTTTGACGGGGATTTATCCCTACTCTATCATGAGTAGCACATTTTATCCGGTTTATGATAATCAACACGCCATAAAGACTAGCTTATCTGTACAGGAGTGGTGTGGGCATGTATATTCCCAACTGAACAATCGTGAAAAATTTGAGTTTACGTCACATTCCTATTTTGAAGGTGAGGCCGACCAATCATTTTCTATGGACAAAACAATATTGGAAAATGAAATCTGGAACAAAATCCGTGTAAATCCAAAGAACCTTCCTTTGGGCGATATCTCTGTGGTTCCCTCGTTGGAATTTATCAGGTTGAGACATCAAGAATTGAAGGCCTATAAAGCCAAAGGCAATATTTCATCAAAAGATGGCATCACCAGTTACTCGCTATCCTACCCCGAATTGGAACGCACCTTGACCATTAACTTTACTTCAGACTTCCCGTACTCCATCGAAAGTTGGACAGAAGAATTTAAAAGTGGATTTGGTCCGAATTCAAAATCAATGATGACATCTGCATCAAAAATTAAAACCTTAAAAACCGCGTATTGGGGTCAAAATGAAAACAAAAATCAAATTTTAAGAGATAGTTTAGGATTATAACGCCAATGTATGGCTATGTTAAAACTCTTCTAAATAAGCCAAAAACTGAATGCAAACTGCCTATATTTGGGCTAACCACTAAACGACCAACTATGAAGTATTTTTGGGTATTTGTCTCCATTACATCACTTTTTTTCACAAACTCGTTTGCCCAAAAACCAGATAAGTTTACATCTGCCGAACTGTTCCATGAAGTCCAAAAATTGAATTTTTTGGGAACGGCACTCTACGTAGCGGCACACCCGGATGATGAAAATACAAGCCTAATTTCCTATCTCTCCAACCACGAAAAAGCAAGAACGGTTTATTTATCGATGACAAGAGGCGACGGTGGTCAAAACTTGATCGGCTCTGAATTGGCGGAGCTTTTAGGGGTGTTGCGTACACAAGAACTTTTGGCCGCAAGGCATATGGATGGTGGTGAACAACGCTTTACCCGAGCAATCGACTTCGGGTTTTCCAAGCATCCGAACGAAACCTTGAAAATTTGGGATAAAGAGAAGGTTTTGGCCGATGTGGTTTGGGCGATTCGCAACATTAAGCCCGATGTGATCATCAACCGCTTTAATCACAGAACACCAGGATCTACTCATGGTCACCATACTTCTTCTGCTATTTTGAGTATGGAGGCCTTTGACCTCACCAATAACCCCGAAGTTTATCCAGAACAATTGGAATGGACAACACCTTGGCAACCTAAACGAATTTTCTATAATACTTCTTGGTGGCAATACGGTAGTCAAGAAGCATTTGAAAAAGTTGACAAATCTGGTATGGTCCGGCTAGATGTAGGCACTTATTATCCAGAACTTGGACTGTCCAATAACGAAATTGCCGCTCTGGCACGTAGTCAGCATTTGTGCCAAGGATTTGGCAGATTGACCGATAGAGGTTCCTCGAACGAGTATATTGAATTACTCAAGGGCGACATGCCCAAAGAAAATGATGTTTTTGATGGCATCAATACGACTTGGTCCCGAGTTCAGGGAGGTAAAGCCGTTGGCGATATTTTATATAAAGTTGAAGAGAATTTCGATTTCCAGAACCCTTCAAAACATATCACCGAGCTTGTAAAGGCATATCAACTGTTGCAAAAGGTTGAAGATGAGCATTGGAAAACTTTGAAGTCGGAAGAATTGAAGAAAATAATATTAGCTTCGGCAGGATTATATTTAGAAGCCAGTTCAGGTAGTTCTTCTGCCACACCCGGCAGTAAAGCTATCGTCAATATTGAAGCCATTAATAGGACGGCTCCAAGTGTCACTTTAAAAGAGATTGACATTGTTGGTGTAGATGTAAAACTAACGCCCAATACGGTTTTAGGTGATAACCAAAGAGAAAATTTCGAGCTAAGTTTTACAGTTCCCCAAGACATTTCGTATACCAGTCCCTATTGGTTAAACGAGCCTGGAACTTTGGGGACCTATACTGTGAACGACCAAANTTTGATNGGAAANCCTGAAACGCCNAGTGCATTTAAAGCTGTNTTTACATTGNTTATTGANGGTGTTGAAATTCCTTTTGAAAAATCTGTAGTACANCGTTANTCCAAACCNGATAAAGGAGAATTGTACGANCCNTTNGCCATTTTACCTGAAGTAACCTCCAAAATCGATGAAAAGGTTTTGATTTTTGCCAATGCCGATACCAAAGAAGTACAGGTGAAAATAAGAGCTGGGAAAAATGATGTCTCTGGTTCTGTTGAGTTGAATCATCCATCAGGTTGGATAGTTTCTCCATCTAGCATTCCTTTTGCCATTGCCCAGAAAGGTGAAGAAATTTCAGTAGCATTTAATATTACTCCTCCCAATGCAGAAAGTGAAGGTAAAATTGAGCCCAAAATCACTTTGGGCAACAAAGTATATGGCAAAGAACTTGTGGAGATAAATTACGACCATATTCCAAAACAATCGGTTTTGCTGCCATCAGAAGCTAAAGTGGTTCGGATGAATATTAAAAAGTCCGGGGAGCACATCGCTTATATCATGGGAGCTGGTGATATGGTGCCAGAAAGCTTAGAGCAAATCGGTTACCAAGTTCATATTGTAGATCCAAATGATATCCAAATTGGTGATTTGGATAAATACGATGCCGTGGTGGTAGGTATTAGAGCATACAATGTGGTGGACGCCCTAAAATTCAAACAGCCTGTGTTGTTCGACTATGTAGAAAAAGGCGGTACCATGATTGTACAATATAATACGGCTGGAAGATGGGCCAGTCAATTTAAAAATATTGCTCCTTACGATGTGACACTTTCAAGGGATCGAGTAACGGATGAAAAGGCAGAGATAGAAATATTGGCACCCAACAATTCCCTCGTCAATTTTCCAAACACCATCACAAAAAAGGATTTCGATGGATGGGTGCAGGAACGGGGACTTTACTTTCCGAGCAAATGGAGTGGAGAGTTTACTCCAATTCTATCTATGAAAGATGAAGGAGAAACAGAAAAACAAGGTAGCCTTATTGTGGCACCTTATGGAGAAGGTCATTATATTTACACAGGTTTAAGCTTTTTCAGGGAATTGCCCGTTGGTGTTTCGGGAGCATATAAACTCTTTGCCAATATGCTTTCCGTAGGAAAAGACGAAGTGAAAAAAGATAGCAATGTCAAAGGATAATATGGATACCAAATTCGAGTGGAAAAAGGAATACAGTATAGTAATCCTTTTAAATGCCATATATATTTTAGTTTTTTACCTCATAATGATATTAAACAATTAGAATCCTGAATGGCATTACTTGATTGGATTATTCTTGGTAGCACCCTGCTCTTCATCGTTGTATACGGTGTTTGGAAGACGCGTGGCAGCAATAATGTGGATGATTATGTTCGAGGCGGGGACAATGTAAAGTGGTGGACCATCGGTTTATCCGTAATGGCCACTCAAGCAAGTGCCATTACCTTTTTATCCACACCAGGGCAAGCTTTTCACGATGGAATGGGATTTGTTCAATTCTATTTCGGTCTTCCATTGGCAATGATCGTGATTTGCCTAGTGTTTATTCCCATCTACAAAAAATTGAAGGTTTTTACGGCTTATGAAATGCTTGAAGGCCGTTTTGATTTGAAAACAAGAACACTTACTGCGCTTTTATTCTTGGTTCAACGAGGACTGGCAGCAGGAATCACCATTTTCGCCCCTTCCATAATTCTTTCCGCCGTATTGGGATGGGACTTAAGGACTCTAAACGTAATCATTGGGATTCTGGTAATCATTTACACCGTTTCGGGTGGTACCAAAGCGGTTAGCATGACCCAAAAGCAACAGATGTTCATCATTATGCTGGGGATGTTTTTTGCTTTTTTCTTTATTATGGGTGCGCTTCCTACCGATGTTTCATTTGGCAAAGCTTTAAAAATAGCTGGAGCAAACAACAAGCTCGATATTCTGGATTTTTCCTTTGATACCAACAACAGATATACCTTTTGGAGTGGAATCACAGGGGGATTTTTCCTAGCCTTAGCCTATTTTGGTACAGATCAGAGTCAAGTGCAACGTTATTTATCCGGAAGGTCTGTACGCGAAAGCCAATGGGCACTGATATTCAATGGGATTTTTAAAATACCGATGCAGTTCTTTATTCTTTTGGTCGGTACGATGGTATTCGTTTTTTATCAGTATAATTCCTCCCCATTAAATTTTAATCCAGCCGCCACCGAAGCTGTGATGCAATCAGAATATGCCAATGATTACCAATCCTTGGAAGAGAACCACAAAGAACTGGAAAAAGAAAAAAGGATGGCCCAACATTCTTTCTCCGCTGCCTTGGAGCTAAAAGAGTACAATGCCATCGAACAGGCCAAACAGGATATTATAAAAATCAACGAGAAAGAAAATGCAAGTAGGGACGCTGCCAAGGATTTGATCGCCAAAGCAGATGATACTGTCGAGACCAACGATAAGGATTATGTATTTATACATTTTATCCTGAATAATTTACCCATGGGACTTATTGGATTGCTTTTGGCTGTAATTCTTTCCGCTGCAATGTCGTCAACGGCCTCGGAATTAAATGCCCTTGGAACGATTACCGCTTTGGATTTGTATAAGCGAAATGTCAAAAAAGAACATACTCAAGAACATTATTTAAAGGCAACCAAGGCCTTTACCCTACTTTGGGGGATTATTGCCATTATAATCGCAAATGTGGCCAATCTTTTTGATAATTTAATCCAATTGGTCAACATTATTGGTTCTATTTTCTATGGAAATGTACTTGGTATATTCCTACTGGCCTTCTTCTTTAAGTTTGTAAAAGGAAATGCTGTTTTTGTAGCGGCCATTGTCACTCAAGTCATTGTGATTATTGGCTGGTATTTTGATTGGATGTCCTACTTGTGGTTAAATGCCTTTGGATGTTTGTTGGTAATTGTACTGGCCACTATTACCCAAATGTTTGATAATTTCTTAGGTAACTCACCTGTTGAAATCGAGAAATAAAAAAACCCACCTTACAGTGGGTCTTTATATTATTTTAGATAAATGTTATTACATTTTAGCCCATTCTTTTAGGGAATCTTTGTTCATTTTCACATAATCCTGATTGCCTGCGGCTTGAGCAGCGGCCAAAGATCTTTTAGCAGCTGCAATGGCTTCTTTTTTATCGCCCATCTTTGCATAGATCAAGGACTGGGTACGCATCATCCAATACGCTTTTCCACCATCCATTTCAACAGCCTTGTCCACCCATTCCTTGGCCTGCTCTATATTCACTCCCTCAGAGAAATAATAGGAACCTGCGGCAAAATAGTCATTGGCTTGTAGGTCTTCTTTATTGGCCATTGTCTCTTGAATGCTCTTCATTGCTTTATCTACTGTTGGCACAACAAAATCTACTCCAACATAAGTGTTCTCCCACATAATGCCCAATGTAGCACCGTTGTTATAGAGATCATCAATAGTAATGGTAAATGACTCAATTGGCATTGGAATTTCCATAGTTTCAACTTTTACAGTAGCAGCCACTTTGGATACATCCCATTCTTGTGGAGTTCCCCAATTATCAGTAGTAGTGTAAAAGAAAACTTCCCAAACGGCCTCGTTGGGTCTTGTGTAAATAGCATAGGAACCAGCCTTAAGTTCTTTGCCCTTAACGGTCACATCATCACTAAAAGTGATTACCGTGTTTTGATTGGCACCTGTTCTCCAGATAGCCCCATAAGGAACCAAATCTCCAAATATTGTTCTACCCTTCATTGCTGGGCGAGAATATTTAACCGTAACATCCGTCAACCCAACCTTTTGTTCCAAAGTGGATGATGGACTAGGCGCTGGCGTCTGTATCTGTGCTTTCAAAGAAAAACACAATGACACTGCAAATAATAAGAGTGTAAATTTTTTCATAGTTATAATATGTATTAATTGTTTAGCAAAGCAAAATTAAGACAAAGAGATGCTCTATTTGTTAATAAAACCTTAAAACAAAAATAGGAAATAAATACCCGTGATTTAATTTTTGTTTAACTTTTTAAAATAAATATTAAACATTTTACTCTTATCTTTGTGCAAACTCATTCGGATGCAACTCTATCAACTAAAATCAAAACAAGTATTTCCTATTAGTAAAGCCGAAGCCTGGGATTTCCTTTCCGACCCCAAAAATTTGGCCGTGATAACTCCCCAACATATGGGGTTCCATATTTTGGCAGGGGCAGACAGACCTATGTTTCAGGGTCAGGTAATCCAGTATATCGTTAAACCCTTTCCTTTGGTTTCTACCAAATGGGTCACCGAAATATCCCATGTTAAAGAAGGTGAGTATTTTGTGGATGAGCAACGTTTTGGTCCCTACTCCCTTTGGCACCACAAACATTTTTTAAAGGAAATTCCGGAAGGTGTGGAAATGGAGGATGTTATCGACTATAAATTACCTTTTGGGTTTTTAGGGAAACTGGCCCATCCTATACTGGTGAAAAAACAACTAAAGAAAATTTTTGAGTTCCGCGAGAATAAACTTGCAGAATTGTTTGGTACAGTGGTTGGAAAAGAAAACTATTTAAGTATTAGAAAAATATAATATGAAAAAGAATATTCTATTAATTGGTGGCTCCTATGGAATTGGATTGGAAATGGCCAAAAAACTTTCCAAAGACAATCAGGTATATGTAGCGAGTCGTAGCAACGAGCAACTGTCAAATATTGATGTCACCCACATCCCTTTTGATGTTTTAACCGATGATATATCGGAGAAAGCTATCCCAGAAAACCTAGATGGCTTTGTATATTGTCCAGGAAGCATCAACCTGAAACCTTTTAAGACTATAGGGGTCGATACCATTCAAAACGATATGGAAATCAACTTTATCGCTTTGGCAAAAACAGTTAAATCCATCATCAATATAATGAACAATGGTTCGAGTATGGTGTTTTTTAGTACCGTTGCCGTTGGAACAGGAATGCCCTTCCACACCAGCGTTTCCGCAGCAAAAGGAGCTATTGAGGGCTTTGCCCGCGCCCTTGCAGCCGAATATGCACCAAAGGTTAGGGTCAATGTAATCGCCCCAAGTTTGGTGGACACTCCATTGTCCGAAAGGCTATTGAGCAACGACAAGAAAAAAGAGATGATGTCCGAAAGACACCCGATGAAAAGGGTTGGTAGCGCGTCGGATATTGCGAATATGGCTACCTTTTTGCTGGATTCCGACAATTCATGGATTACCGGTCAAGTTATTGGAGTCGATGGCGGAATGTCTAGTCTAAATGTGAATTCATGAAAGACGATGTCATACTTTTTTGGTTCAGAAGAGACCTAAGATTGGATGATAATGTTGGCTTCTACCAAGCCCTTCAGAAAGATATCCCTGTACTTCCTATTTTCATATTTGATACAGAAATTTTGGAAAATCTGCCCAAAACTGATGCAAGGGTCAGTTTTATTTATGAACAGATTCAAAAAATAAGCAATCAACTAAGTACTAATTACAATAGTGGCATTGCTCAGTTTCATGATTCACCTAAAGCAGTCTTCAAAAAGTTAATGGAGGAGTACAACATTAAAGCTGTCTACACTAACCACGATTATGAACCCTATGCAAAAAAACGTGATAGTCAGATAAAGGAATTTTTAGGGGAAAACGATATCCAGTTCAACGCCTTTAAAGATCAGGTGATTTTTGAAAAAGAAGAGGTGGTCAAGGATGATGGAGACCCCTACGTTGTTTACACACCGTACATGCGTAAATGGAAAGAAAATTTCAATTCTTCCATCCATTTGGTAACGTACGATACGTTGAATGATTTAAGCAAAAACCTGTATCAATCCAAATCTTTACCGCAGCTTTCTTTAAAGGATATGGGCTTCGAAGAGTCAACTATAAAAGTTCCCGATTTTACCGTTTCTTCTGATTTAATCCAAAACTATGAGGATACACGGGACTACCCTGCCAAAGAAAAAGGTACATCCCGATTGGGGCCACATTTAAGGTTTGGTACGGTTTCCATCCGTAAAATGGTAAAGAAAGCCATTGATGAAAAGAATGAGACATTCTGGAACGAATTGATTTGGCGGGAGTTTTTTATGCAAATTTTATGGCATTTTCCTCATACCGTTAACAAAGCTTTCCGCTCTAAATATGATAGAATTGAATGGCGCAACAACGAGGAAGAGTTCGAAAAATGGAAAACTGGGCAAACAGGTTATCCCTTGGTAGATGCTGGCATGCGCGAACTTAACAAAACAGGGTATATGCACAATCGGGTTCGCATGCTGGTAGCTAGTTTTCTTTGCAAGCATTTATTGATCGATTGGCGTTGGGGGGAAGCTTATTTTGCCGAAAAACTATTGGATTATGAAATGTCCAGTAACGTGGGCAACTGGCAATGGGCTGCAGGTAGCGGTGTGGATGCCGCTCCCTATTTCAGGATATTCAACCCCACTACTCAAATCAAAAAGTTTGATAAAGACAAGACATATATCAATAAGTGGGTGCCCGACTTGCAAGAATTAGGTTACCCCGAACCCATGGTTGACCACAAAATGGCCCGCGAACGATGCTTAAAAGTGTACAAAGAAGCGGTAAGTTGAAGCTTTTTCTTTAATTTTAGTTGCTGTTGATAAAGTTCCGTTACAGCCAGTGTAGGCTGAACTTTTTCAACTGCTAATAACTAACTCAAAACCTTTAAAATGAAGAAACTTTCAACCTTACTCCTTTTGGGATTGGTATCGATGAACTTATCGGCCCAGAAGATGACCAAGGACAAAAAAGCCGTTGTCGCTTCGGTAGAAAAGCACAAAGAAAACCTTATTAAAATCAGTGATTCCATTTGGGCACTGGCTGAGACTGCCTTTGAAGAATCCATTTCAGCAGAATTACTTGCCGACTATGCCGAAGAAAATGGAATGACCGTTACACGGGGTGTAGCCAATATTCCAACAGCTTTCGTTGCCACTTACGGTTCCGGGAAACCCGTAATCAGTGTATTGGGCGAGTTTGATGCATTACCAGGACTTTCTCAAAA
Source organism: Allomuricauda sp. TMED12 (assembly GCA_002167435.2). Lineage (GTDB taxonomy): Bacteria > Bacteroidota > Bacteroidia > Flavobacteriales > Flavobacteriaceae > Flagellimonas. The sequence goes on along the minus strand of NHBR02000146.1, from coordinate 11,736 downwards.
TACAGTTCCCACCAAAGACCCAAGAATTGAGGGTGAACCAGGTCACGGTTGTGGCCACAACATGTTCGGTGCCGCCAGTTTAGGTGCCGCTATTGCCATTAAAGAGCAAATTGAAGCCGGAAACATCAAAGGAACCGTGAAATTTTTCGGGACACCAGCAGAGGAAAAGTTTTTTGGTAAAGTATGGATGGTAGAAGCTGGACTTTGGGACGATGTGGATGTAAACGTAAGCTGGCACCCATCAGCAGAAATTGAAGCAGATGTACAAAGTGGGTTGGCGTTAGTAGATTTTATGGTAGAATTCTACGGCCAGGCAGCGCATGCATCGGCCGACCCTTGGAATGGACGAAGTGCTTCGGATGCTTTGGAACTGTATACTACGGGTATCAATTATTATAGGGAACATATTAGACCATCATCACGTATTCATTACCATATTCAAGATGGTGGTCAAGTGGTTAACGTTGTTCCCGATTACGCTCGATTGTGGGTCCGCGTTCGCGATCCCAAGAGAGATGTTATGCTTCCTACTTTTGAAAGAGTCAAGGCCATGGCAGAAGGAGCTGCAATTATGGCCAATGTAGATTATAAATATTCCTTGATTTCTGGTATTTATGAGACATTGGTGAATCGAGAAGGAGGTAAAATCATGCAGAATAATTTAGAGCTTTTGGGTCCAATTACCTACACCGAGGAAGAAGAAGCCTATGGCAAAGCTATACAGGAAGCCACAGGAAAGCCTCAAGTGGGCATGGATGGCGAAGTACATCCGCTAAAGGAAACCGAGAAGCTTCCAGGAGGTGGCTCTACCGATGTTGGTGATGTTAGCTGGAACGTACCGAACATTAACCTTGGTGTAACCGTTGCTCCAAAAGACACTCCTTGGCACTCATGGGCGGTTGTTGCATGTGGTGGAATGAGCATTGGCCATAAAGGAATGGTCTATGCTTCCAAAGCTATGGGCATGACCATGTTGGACCTTTTTGAAGACCCCAAATTGGTGGAAAAAGTAAAAGAAGAATATAAAACCAGAAAAGGTGATGTGAAATATGAAGCTATGATTGATGGCCCTCCACCAATTCCTGGTAAATAATTTTAAACTTAGTTTAATTGAAAAGCCTGCCCAGTGCAGGCTTTTTGATCTTTAAACACATAATATACTACACTATGAAAAATCCCGTGATACAAACATTCCCATTAAGTACTCCTTGGCAGACATTAGACCCTTTTTTATTTAGTGTCTATCATTTGGACCATTTTCCGAAAGGTAATGGCGAAATGGGGCCGGATGAATCTTTGCTTAAAGGCAGAAATTTGGGAAGTGATTTTAATCCCAATGCCGAATGGCGTATGTACCACGGACAGACCATTCCTGGATTCCCATCTCATCCTCATTGTGGTTTTGAAACAATAACCATAGTGAACAAAGGGTTTTGTGATCACTCTGATTCACTTGGGGCTGCTGGCAGATTTGGTCAAGGGGATGTGCAATGGATGACTGCCGGTAGAGGTGTGCAGCACTCCGAAATGTTTCCATTGTTAAAAGATGATGAAGAAAATACCCTGGAGTTGTTCCAGATTTGGTTGAACCTTCCCAAAGCTGGAAAATTTGTTGACCCCCACTTTAAGATGCTCTGGGACGAAGATATTCCTATAATTGAAGAAGAAAATGCCAAAATAAAAGTGATAGCGGGTAGCTATAAAAACGTGGCACCTATTTACCCTGCTCCCGATTCTTGGGCAGCCAACCCCGAGAACGAAGTGGTTGTTTGGAACATTCACGTGGAAGCGAATTCGGAATATGTGCTGCCAAAAGCAAGCAACTCTGTAAACCGTGTACTGTACTTTTACGCAGGTGATAAAATACAAATCGGGGATAAAAAAATAAATCCCAATTTTGGTGTTGTGTTGGACCATTCGCAAGAGGTTCAGATTAAAATAGGCTCACAACAGGCTCATTTTATGTTATTACAGGGAAAACCAATTGGTGAACCTGTTGCCAAATACGGACCTTTTGTGATGAACACCCAGACAGAAATCCAAAAAGTGATGGAAGAATACCGCTTGACCCAATTCGGGGGATGGCCTTGGCCACACCCTGATAATGTGCACGATAAAGACCGTGGCCGGTTCGCACTTTATCCTGATGGGAAATTGGTCGAGAAGTAATAAGAATTAAACCCTAACAATATTGGCACCGATGGCTCGCAAACGTTCATCGATATTTTCGTAACCACGATCGATCTGCTCAATATTATGTATGGTAGAAGTTCCCTTGGCAGATAGTGCAGCTATTAAAAGGGATACCCCTGCCCTGATATCGGGAGATACCATGGTAGTGGCCTTTAAGGTAGATGTAAAATCGTGTCCGATAACAGTGGCTCTATGCGGATCGCAGAGTATAATCTTTGCCCCCATATCTATAAGCTTGTCCACAAAGAACAAACGGCTTTCGAACATTTTTTGATGAATAAGCACTTCGCCCCTTGCCTGGGTTGCCACCACCAATATAATGCTCAACAAATCCGGAGTAAGGCCCGGCCATGGTGCATCGGCAATAGTTAGAATCGACCCATCAATAAAATTCTGTATTTCGTAACCCTCTTCATGTTTTGGAATAAAGATGTCATCACCCTTCCTTTCCAACGTAATTCCTAACTTTCTAAACACGGTCGGAATCTGACCTAAATCATCCCAACTTACATTTTTTATGGTAAGTTCACTCTGTGTCATAGCGGCCAAGCCAATCCAGCTACCGATTTCGATCATATCGGGTAACATGGTATGCTCGGTACCTCCTAAAGAATCCACACCTTCAATCTTCAAAAGGTTTGAACCGATTCCTGAGATTTTGGCTCCCATACGGTTCAGCATCTTGCACAATTGCTGCAAATAAGGTTCGCAAGCTGCATTATAAATAGTCGTGGTGCCCTCTGCCAAGACAGCGGCCATGACTATGTTAGCCGTTCCAGTAACCGATGCCTCATCCAAAAGCATATAGGTTCCCTGTAATTTTTCTGCCTCAACTCCGTAAAAATGTTCTTCTTTATTGTAACGGAATTGTGCTCCAAGCTTAATAAAACCTTCAAAATGAGTATCTAACCTTCTTCTACCAATTTTATCACCTCCAGGTTTTGGAATGTATCCTTTTCCAAATCTTGCCAACAAAGGTCCTACCAACATAATAGAACCTCTAAGTCCCCTGCCATCTTCTTTGAACTTTGCGGATTGCAAATAATCCAAGTTGACATCATCAGCCTTAAAGGTATAAGAGCCTTCACCTTTCTTTTGGATCTTTACTCCCAAATCTTCGAGAAGGGCAATCAATTTATTGACATCGACAATGTCGGGTATGTTGTTTATGGTAATTTTTTCTTCTGAAAGCAATACGGCGCAAAGAATCTGTAGTGCTTCATTCTTTGCTCCTTGAGGGGTGATCTCTCCATGTAATTGGTGTCCACCCTCTATTCGAAATGTACCCATTTATTCCTTTGGAATTTAATATCTTTTCTTGCGACTTCTTTGTCCTTTCTTTCCTCGGTTGGTATTGGACCTGCTTGGTTTGTTTTTAAGAAACTGTCCACTATCCGTTAAACTCTCATCACTCTGGGCCAAATCTATTTGTCCATCACTAAGTTCTTTCAAGTGCTTGAATATCACAGAGTCCTCAACAGTATCTTTGTTCCATACCAAATAACACTTTTTCATGTGGTTGGCAATGGCATATTCCAGACCAGATCTCATATCTCCTTTTTCCCACTTCACAGCAACATCGATCATTCGTTTGATGTTGTTACCATAAAAACGGTACTTCGGATGGTTCTGAGGATAACCCAAGGGTTCTGGACGTTGCTGCAAAACTTCTTTTGAAGTAATCGGGAAGGGTGAATCTACGTCCAATTTAAAATCGGCCATGATAAAAAGCTGATCCCATAGCTTATGCTGAAAATCCGGAACGTCCCTCAAATGGGGCTGTAGGTTACCCATAACACTTATAATGGACTTCGCTACTTTATTGCGCTCATCCCGATCCTCAATGGCAACTGCATGGTCGACCATTTTCTGAAAATGACGGCCATACTCTGGGATAAAAAGTTTTGGACGCTCTGTATTGTATTCTAAGTTGTATACTTCGTTCAAATTAATGTATTTAGAAACTTGATTATTGGAAAGTCAATCTGATAACGCCTGCAAATTAATAAAATTATCGCAAACAATGGGCTTACAGGGAAATTACCCCTTCTACAATGGAAACTTCCTTGTATTTAAGGATAACTTCATCAGGGTCTTTTAAATGAACCATGATTGAAAGGCTGGTATAGGTTCCCTTCTTGGATTTTTTAGATTCGATAACAGCACCTGTGTTGTCAAAAATTTTATGAATTTGGGAAATGCGCTCTTCGTCTGTTGGTACTATAAACTTATAAAGGTAATTGGAAGGCCAATTTGTACTCTCCAACAATTTCCCTTTTAGTTTTTCATAAAACTCTTCAGTATCCTTCTTGTCCATACCCCATTTTTATGCAAATATATGGCTTACTCAACAATTTTTTTTCCTTCAGGCTATTTCATTACTTTGTATTATTAATTTAAGGTCTTTGGGCAAGAACAAAGTAGTTATCACAGGAGCACCCGGTACGGGCAAAACATCCATTGTAAATGGATTGGAAAGCAAAGGTTTTCATTGCTTTCATGAAATTATTCGGGATATGACCTCCAAGGCAAAGCAGGAAGGGCAGTCTGAAGAATATATTTCCAATCCCTTGGTTTTTGTTGATGATGCCATGCAGTTCAACAAAGATTTGATCAAGGGCAGAACTTCCCACTATAAGGAATCACTGAACCTTGATACACCCATCAGTTTTTTTGACCGAGGTATCCCTGATGTCCTTGCTTACATGGAATTTTTTGGCCAGACCTACGATCAATACTTTATTTCTCATTGTGAGAATCATAGATACGATTCCGTTTTTATTGTTCCCCCTTGGAAAGAAATTTATGTTTCCGATAATGAAAGAATGGAAACCTTTGAGGAAGCGGAAAGTATTCATCATTCTTTGATCAAAACATACACTCAATTTGGCTATAACCCCATCGAAGTGCCAAAAGATGCAGTCCTAAATCGGATTGATTTTATTTTGGAAACGCTTAAAAAAACATAGTGCATAAAGACACCACAAGTATTTTAAAGCAATTTTGGGGCTATGATGATTTCAGGGGGTCCCAAAAAAAAATTATTGACAACGTACTTTCGGGCAAAGATGTTTTGGCGTTGATGCCAACAGGTGGCGGTAAATCTATCTGCTACCAAGTACCGTCTTTAGCCATGGAAGGTATCTGCATTGTGGTATCGCCTTTGGTGGCTCTCATTCAGGACCAAGTAGCACAACTCAGAAAGAGAAATATAAAAGCTATTGCATTGACGGGCGGCATTCCTCCAGACGAATTAAACAATCTTTTGGACAATTGCCTTTATGGCAACTATAAATTTTTATATCTATCTCCCGAACGTTTGCAGCAAACCATTGTAAAGGAGCGCATACAGCAAATGAACGTGAACCTCATTGCCATTGATGAGGCGCATTGTATCTCCCAATGGGGGAACGATTTTAGACCAGCTTACCTTGGGTGTTCCATATTAAAAGAACTGGTTCCAAACACTCCAATGATTGCCCTAACGGCTACGGCCACCCCTAGAGTGGTGGATGATATTGTTGAGAACCTAGAATTGAGAGAGGTGAGTATTTTTAAGGATTCCTTCTCTCGCACCAACATCAATTTTAGGGTGAAACGTTCGGAGGACAAACTGTACCAACTCAAAAAATATATGGACAAGGTTCCTGGAAGTGCCATTGTATATGTGCGCTCCAGAAAGATGTCCATTTCGTTGGCCAACTTCTTGATCAAGAATGGTGTTTCCGCATCATTTTTTCATGGCGGTATTCCAAAATCGGATAAAGAAGAAAAGCTTAACCTTTGGTTAAGCGGTAAAGTAAGAGTGATGGTGGCCACCAATGCGTTTGGGATGGGTGTGGACAAACCAGATGTACGTTTGGTAGTGCATTATCAAATACCTGATAGCTTGGAAAGCTATTTTCAAGAAGCAGGAAGAGCCGGTCGTGATGGGGAACCATCAACAGCAATTATTATCACTTCAAACGAAGATGAGGATAAGGCAAAAAAACAATTTTTATCAGCATTGCCCGATGTGGCTTTTGTAAAGCAAGTATATTCCAAACTAAATAACTATTTCCAAATATCGTATGGTGAATTAATCTCGGAACCCTTGGCATTTAAATTCAACGAGTTTTGTAAACGGTATGAGTTTAATCCCAACATGACCTTTAATGCCATTCGTGTGCTAGATCAGAATTCGGTTTTATCGCTTGCTGAAAATTTTAAGGAGAAAACAACGCTTCAGTTTGTGGCCTCAAAAGCAGAAATATTCAATTATCTGGACAAAAACAGGAAAACGGCACCCATTATCCAAACCATTTTGCGCACGTACGGAGGCATTACCGAGTATGAGACCAAAATCAACCTATATATGTTGTCCAAAAAAACAGCGACAAACGAAGAACGGTTAAAACATATACTACAGCAACTCGCCGACGATAATATTGCGGAATATCAAAACAATAGCAGCGATCTGGAGATTACCTTTTTGGTTCCCCGTGAAGATGATCACACCATTAACTTGTTTGCCAAAAAAATCAAGGATTTTAATCAGGTAAAACAAAACAACATGTCGGCCATGTTGGGCTATATTTCCAATAAAAAGGTATGCCGCAGTATTTACCTGCTGAATTATTTCGGTGAAAAGACTGCGGAAAAGTGTGGTACATGCGATATTTGCACCAAGAAAGAAAGAGTGGCTTCTCCATATGATTTGGAGAAAAGAATCATGGAGCTCCTAGAGATTCGTCCCCATACCTCTCGTCAGTTGGAAAAAGAAATGGGGGCCAACGAAAAGGAACTTTTAAAAACACTGGAACGACTGCTGGAAGATGAGTTGGTCTCCATAAACTTTAAGAATGAGTACATCAAAAAATAATTCCCTTCGTATTGTATTTATGGGCACCCCCGATTTTGCCGTGGAAACCCTTAAAAGCATCTTGGAAGCCAATTTTAAAGTGGTTGGCGTAATCACCGCACCCGACAGACCTGCAGGTCGTGGTCGCAAGGTTCAGGAATCTGCCGTAAAGCAATTTGCTGTAAAACACCATTTAAAGGTATTGCAGCCTACCAATTTAAAGGAAGAAGTTTTTTTGGAAGAACTGAAAAACTTAGATGCCAATTTACAGGTGGTGGTAGCTTTCCGAATGTTGCCCAAAGCAGTTTGGCAAATGCCTGAATATGGCACTTTTAATCTGCATGCTTCCCTCCTGCCACAATATCGTGGAGCAGCACCCATTAATTGGGCAATAATCAATGGGGAAACGGAAACGGGTGTCACTACTTTTTTTATTGATGAAAAAATTGACACTGGTAGCATAGTACTTCAAAAGGCAGAAAAAATACTGCCCGATGATAGTGCAGGCACTTTACACGATAGATTGATGAAGCTTGGTGCCGAACTGGTGGTGGAAACTTGCAAACAGATTGAAGCTGGAACCGTTACTCGTCATACTCAAGATGAAAGCATGGAACTAAAGCCCGCCCCAAAAATCCATAAGGACACTTGCCGAATCGATTGGAACGCTTCCATGGAGGACATTTATAATCATATTCGCGGGCTGAGCCCTTACCCCGGCGCTTGGACCCAATTGGTAAATGATGGAAAGATCGACCAAATGAAGATTTTTAGAACAGAAATGGAAAAGGCAGCGCATAACTACAATGTTGGTAAACTGGTCGTGGAGAAAAAATCATTGAAAGTTGCGGTAAAAGAAGGCTTCATCTCCTTGCTGGAATTACAACTTCCGGGCAAGCGAAGAATGCAGGTCAACGAGGTTTTAAATGGTTTAAATTTGGAAGAAGAGGTCCATCTTCGCTAAAGCCTTGCTATGATTGGGCTGGGAAAAATTGTCATTTTTTTCCGACTTTATCAACAAACGTTTCAAGTTATCAACAAAAACCCCTATTTCCCTTTGTTTTACTTGTGTGAGTGGCAAATCCATATAAATTTGTTTAGCATTAAAATTATATTAACAACAATTAATTTAATTCCATTATGAACAAAACAGAATTAATCGATGCTATGGCAGCTGATGCTGGCATCACTAAAGCAGCAGCAAAAAAAGCATTGGAATCTTTCTTGGGAAATGTAGAAGGAACGCTTAAAAAAGGAGACAGAGTTTCCTTGGTAGGTTTTGGTTCTTGGTCAGTTTCTAGAAGAAGCGCTAGAGAAGGTAGAAATCCACAAACTGGTGCTACCATTAAGATTGCCGCTAAGAACGTTGTAAAGTTCAAAGCAGGCGCTGAATTGAGCGGTGCAGTAAACTAATCAATTATTTATTTGATATATGAAAGCACTCCTTTTAGGAGTGCTTTTTTAGTTTATATAGTTTCTGTTTTTTGTATATGTTGAATAATATGTTAAATTTAAATACAAGAAACTCATGTAAATGGTAACTCAAAAGCCAAAAAAAGGACATTTGCTCGTTGCAGAACCTTCACTGACCGGTGACGTTTCTTTCAATAGGTCGGTGGTTCTTATCGCTGAGCATAATGATGAAGGTTCAGTAGGCTTTATTTTAAATAAACCACTGGACTATACCATTTGCGACCTTGTTTCTGACATCACCATCCCTTTTCAAGTATTTAATGGAGGGCCAGTAGAGCAAGACAATCTTTACTTTATCCATAAAGTACCAGACCTAATTGAAAATAGCGTCGAAATTTCTGATGGTATTTTTTGGGGAGGGAATTTTGACAAAACCATTGAACTCATTAACAATGGCACCATTACCGAACAGGACATTAGGTTCTTTTTGGGTTATTCCGGATGGGGCACAAGCCAGTTAGACCAAGAACTTTCTTCCAAATCCTGGGTGGTTTTGCCCAACGAGTACGAAAGTGATATTCTGGAAAAGGCCGCTAATGCTTTCTGGAAAGAAAAGATGGTGGAATTGGGTGGAGATTACCTTTTATGGTCCAATGCGCCCGAAAACCCTTCGTTGAACTAGACTACCCTATTCTGGCCTTGGCATTCAACTTGCCGACCAAACCCTTTGCCACTTTGGTATCGAATTCTTTTTTCCTGTACTTACTAATGGGTTGTATGCCCAATATGGAATTGGTAATGAACAACTCGTCTACTTTTTGAAGCTCAAAAGGGGAAATGGATTCTTCCACCAAATCATATTCTTCGGAGCCAGCAATGATTTTCATAAGGTTTTTTCGGATGATGCCGTCCAAACAACCATCGCTCAAAGGCGGTGTTTTTATTTCATTTCCCTTCACCAAAAACAAGTTTCCGTTGATGGCTTCTACTACCTTTTTATCCGTATTTACCAACAGGCAATTGGCATAGCCGTTCTCCTCGGCGTAAACTCCTGCAACAACATTCAATATTTTGTTAGTGGATTTTAGATTGGAGAGCATATCTTTATTTACATAGTAATCCTTGAACAATTCCACTTCGTATTTCCCTTCATTCAGCATAAAAAAAGGAGATTCCATAGGATTGGTCTCTATTACGTAGGATACATCGTTGGTACTTGGTGTGTACAATCCACCTTCGTTTCTAAAAACCGTTAAACGCACGCGGACCGAACCATTTTCCAGCTCGTTGGCTTTGACAGTATTTATGATTTCCTCTTCCAAAAACTCCAGGGTAAACTCCATAGGGATTTCCATCCGCAGAATACGCATGGAAGCCATCAACCTAAAATAATGGTCTTCCCAAAAAAAGAGGGTGCCATTCACATAGCGAACCGATTCAAAAAGGGCATCGCCATACTTAAAAGCTCTGTTGTTGTGGGTAAAAATTGCCTTGTCTTCCGTTAAAAGTGATCCGTTACAATTGACCATAAAAAAGTCCCGATTTTTATCGGGACCAAAGATACGGTTTAGTTGAGAATTGGTCTAGGTAGATCCAAGAACCTGTTTAAGGTCGGATACTTGGTTTTCCCAAAGCATTTTAGCTTCGTCCACCTCATCCTCCTCAGCAAAATCTGTTATAAATAGAGATACATCTTTGGTTATCTCGTCAACTATGATTCGCATTTCAAAAAAAGAATCATCCTCATTTTCTTCCCATGCCAACTTTACAAACTCATCACTCTTGCGCTTAAGCATTTTGGCCTGTTCTTCTGCACCATCCCATATAAATGTAAACATTTCCCCTCGTGAATTAACGTTGTCGGCATACCATTCAGACAGTCCAGAAGGGGTGGAAATATATTGGTAAAGCAACTGAGGTGAAGCGTGGATCACAAACTCCAGTTCAAATTTAACCTTATCACTCATTGTCGTGTTCTTTAAATCGTTTTTCAACTTTAGTATAGTTTGGGAAGATATAAAAATAAATGTCAAATAATAAATTAATAATGATTTTTGATTCAGCGAAAATTTAAACATATATTTGCACCCGCTTAGCAAAATCATGGCGAGGTAGCTCAGCTGGTTAGAGCGTCGGATTCATAACCCGGAGGCCGAGGGTTCAAGTCCCTCTCTCGCTACAGATACACCCTAACTATCAAACAGTTAGGGTTTTTTTGTGCAACATTTGTGCAACTTATATTAGTTTTTATCCCTGCTTTTTTGTATTTTAGTAACGTGAGACAGTACCTTTATCGCCTCTCCCTCCGTCGAATGAAGCGTATCAGTAAAGGTCTTATATAGGCTAAACGGAATGATGGATATACCGTAAGAGTAACGGCCCAATCTGAAGTACAAGGGTTGGGCTTTTTTAAATTAATTTTTGTGGAAAAATACAGAAAAAAACCTATTGAGATAGAAGCTATAAGGTTTGACGATGAAAACAAAGACAGAGTTTACACTTGGGCGTCAGGGATTCAGAAAAACATTTACCATGGATGGGATGAAAACCAAGACCCTGTTTTAAAGATTCCCACTTTGGAAGGTGAAATGGTATGTAGTTTGGGTGATTATTTAATATTAGAACCATTCCCTACTGATTGGAGGAAATTATACCCGTGTAAAGCTGATATTTTTAAAAAGACCTATGAAAAGGTTTAATTTAAATCAATAGTTGTGAATAGCAAAAGAAGAAATAATTTAGGTTTTGGGATTACATTTTTTGCCCTCTCCAACTTATTTGGTATTGATGGACATTTTATTATAGATATAGCAAGTCTTATTTTTTTTGGTTTAGGATGTGTACTAATGTTGTATTTTATAAAGGACTAAACTGTATTTAACCTATACCTAAGATTATGGAGGGAAAAACAAAAGTTCGTGTAAAACCCCAAAAAAAGGGCTTTATGCAAAAAGAAAGAAAAGGTTTTGAAGGATATATTGATGGCTATTATGGAGATGGTTCAATGGGAGTGCAAGCCATTGTAATATCAGATAAGAAAATATATCGATTTGACTTAGACGATTTAGAGATAATTGAATAAAAACACTTTTAACCACACCACAAACACCTAAAGCAATGAAGTTTAAATACCATATAGCAGTCGTTAATTTTTCAGAATCTGAAGATAGAGTTTTAGAGTCTTGGGGAAATGATGGGTGGGAGCTTGTTTCTGTTGTCGCTTACCCTGCAATAAATGACCCTTTAGGATTTAGTAGAAAATGGTTTTATTTTAAAAAGCAAATTTAAAA
>NHBR02000145.1 GCA_002167435.2 Allomuricauda sp. TMED12 | reverse complement strand
AAGGGGTCCCCCCCCCCCCCCCCCCCCCCCCCCCCCCCCCCCCCCCCCCCCCCCCCAATTTCCCACCCCGGAAAAAGGCAAAAAAAACGCCGCCACCACCGCCAATTTCACAGTCCGGAAAAGCGCAAGATCAGCAGCAGACCAAAGGGACCTCTGGCGATGATGATGAGGAGCTAGGTGGCGGAGCCAAAGAAACCAAGCAGTCCGAGGATTCCGGACAGCCAGGTGATGCGCTCGCCGACGATCAGTTTGAAGATGCTGAGAATGTTGACGCGGAGGCTGCGGCGCGGCTACTGGACTTGCAGCGAAATTCGGAAGATTCATCGAAGCAAGGACCAGGCACGCCGACACCACTCGACCATCTTGCGCAGAGCTGGCGCGCCAAAGCCAGATCATCCGAAGAAGCTGAGTTTGCTCGGTTCAGCGAGGCAGCTCGTGTCGAACGTGAGGAAAGCCATGTTAGTACAGCTCAGATTCTCAGTCTTCTCAGTCGATTCGCGGAAGGGTTCGATAGGCACGATCGAGCGCTGGATTCTATGATGGGAGCGGTTCGCCAATCAGCTAGCAATGTTGACAATCTTCGACAAGCTCAACAGAGCCACGTCGTGTCGCAACAATGGCAGCTCGATCAGATGACAGGTGCAGTCACGCAGTTGGCGGAGATAGCGAGCACAGCTTCGAGTCAGGAAAACGGTAGCAAAGAATACTCTGGTGGCAGCAAAATTTTGAATTTACGACTGGATGGGCTTAAGGACCTTCTTAAGGACACTTCAAACAGATATCAGAAGTCCATGTCGCCAGCTTTGAATTGGACTCGTTTTCGCAAAATGGCAATGTGTGATTTTCTCAATGATCGTCCGATGGATTGGTGGAAAGCTCGGGAATGTGATGATGAGCGGCTCGATGTGATGATGACAGCAGTTTCCCGTGAGTTTCAAAAGTCCAACCCGCCAGACACACCGTTGGATGTGGAGGGTTCAGGAGTCGCAGTTATGCTCACAGATAGGGAATATGCAAATGCTGTCGGGGATGCTGTTCGTTCGGATCCAGACATAGCATCGAGGAAACAATTTTTGCTTGAGCAGGAAGAAGCGCTCGACGTGGGACGTCACATCACGCATTCTCAATGGTTATCTTATTGGAATGAGCTTACCACGTGTCTGTTGACCTTTCTGGACAATCCCGATGATCCACTAGATGTGGTGATGTCGCATTTTCAGTCTCCCATCAATCGATCGATTGCGACGATTCGATGCGGCAACCCATTTGCATATGTGAAAATGATAGTGGAGGCGTCCGTTTACGCAGATGACTTCAAAGCCCGTCTATATTATGAGCGAATGCTGGAGCGATTGCGTCTGGAAATTGATTGGAAAGGGACCGTCACGGCGTGGATTTCAGCGCAGCGTTATATTTGCAATATTTTGATTCAGCGTGGCGGTAATGCGAAACAGCACTTATCGATGATTTTCCCTGCATTGCAAAAGCTGCTGGTGGATTTTGATGCTCATTCGTCCCCGCGGTTAGACGCATACAGCCAGAAGCTTCAGTTGCTGGCAGATGCTCTTGTAGAAGCTCAAAATCAGAAGGTACCTGTCACCACGCTGCCGCTCGCTGGCGCAAAAGCATGGAGTTCCTTGGCCACACTGGAGAAATTTTTGGTCGACGCTGAGGCTTCAAATGGGAGCACATGGTCCAGGGATGCTGATTGCAAGCACATTTACGATTTGAGATTGTTCGTCGGCGACGACGATTCTAAGCCTTCAGTCAGACCATCAGTCAAGCAGTCTTCGTTCTTTTCGTCTCGCCCTTCTCTCGGCAATTCGCCAGCGGCATTTTTGGCGGCGATTGAAAATGTGTCAGACAACGGAGCCGACGCAGCCATGGACACACAAGGGAATATCATTGACGAGGATCATCTCGATGCTCTTGCTCTCTTGCATCACAACAGCAGTCAGGATGTTGATGCGATGATTCAAACGCTTCACGGCTGCATAGACGGGGATTTTCACAGCATGGCACTTGTTGCAGCTCCAGCGCTTGGACCCAATTTCTCTCCCGCAAGGGACGCTCAATTCCGATGGCGGTCTTCTCGCACCACCCCTGCGAATAGCAGAGGCTCATATATGGCTCCACCTGCGGATCAGATGCGCGATCGTGCTGAGCAATTTCGAGCTATTGCAGCGAAGCAGCGGGAGCAGCGACATGGGAGATTTGGTGCTGGTGATGGTGCAAAGCTGTCACAGATTGGTCGCTCACCGACGCAGGCTGGTCGCCCAGCGAACAAGTTCCCGACAGGGATGCCGCGTCCTCAGCAGGCGATGATGCGTCCTCCTCCACGTGGCATGCAGCGTGGGAATCGCGCTTCGTTTCCGACACTGCCACAAGCATCAGGTGTTGGTGGTTCTGGGGGAGGTAGCGCGCGCAATGCTCAGCGTGGTTTGCAGGTGGACGCTGTCAATGCAGGCACGCTCAAGAAAGCCGCCGACGAAGGATTTGCCGTCGCGGATAGTTTGAAAGAGATTCATGAGCGGTGCCGATCGGTTGCGCGTGCGTTGGTGCGGATGTCGCATATTGTTTCTAGCGGCAATTCGCAGGCAGCATTTCTTCTGCAGGATCGTGCCCAGATGGCCGACCTTTTACATGATTTGTGCACCGGGGACATTCAGCCAGAGGCATATCTGGCCGAGGCTGAAGCCGAGGTTGTATCGGAGTTGCAGGCTGTCGACGATCAGATTCCGCTGGAGACAATTTCGCCAGCAGATCCATCACTTTCAGCTGCATTCATTGGTCAGGCTGACGACACGCCGCTGTCGTTCTGGGACCAAGGCATTGCTCGAGCACATGACGCTTTCGATGGCGTTGCGCTGTTCGGTGATGGGCGTGATCGCAATCACAGCCACCCAAGTTCACATCAGATGTCGCAAGGAAATCTCCCTTTTGCGACAGACCCTCGGCAGCATCAAGCATGGACGACAAGGGCACATGGAGCGCAGCGGGCGCACATGACGACAGCTCGGTCAGCCATGCAGAGCCGCCCGGGCGAGCCGCTTCGCCGATAGAGCGAAGCGGCCTCGACCCTAAGTCTGATGGGGGTCGTAAAATATACCATCAGAACCAAGCATGCGGCGACGACAGCCAGCGACTACAGGCGTCAACAGCAGCATGCAGCATTGACAATTCGAACGCTAGCTGCCCTTGTGACGATCAGGCACATTTTGGCGCTTTGGCTTCATCGAATCAGTCGAATGCAGAAACTCGGACGCCTTTAGCGTCTGATGCATTGGGAATGCATAGGGGGAGGGCTGATTCATTTTCGGAGAGCGCGTCTTGTTCAACTTCATGTAAACTGTTGGACAGCGGTGACGGCAGTGCTCAGAAGAGCATTCAACATTCACGATTTGGGGCGCTAGATCTCCGAGACAGTCTTGAGCACGCAGCTAGTAGTTCAGAGGATGCACATCATACGGATCATTCATTGGGTGTCGATTGGAATGTTGGACAGAGCTTGGAAAGTGGCAGAGGAAGCAGTACTGGGACTGTTGGATGTGCAGTGGATCGAACTGGTGTGCAAGCAAGTGCAATGCTTGATTGTGGTTCGATGAATGGGGGAGATCCTAATGTCGCACTCTTTGGTGTTATTGAGCGCATGTGCCGCCCTAGTGGTGTCGATGCTGGCGCTCAGTGTGTTGATGAAGCTCATGGAACAGGCAGCGCAATTGGCGCTGAGGTGATGCCACGGCAAGGCGCAGTGACGGAAGATAGTGATACTGCTCGAGTCTCGTCGAAGCAGTTTGGTGGTTCAGGATTTGCAGGCGATTGTGATGCTGGGGGAGATGGTACAAACACCTCTTCTCCGTTAACTAATAATATTGAGGCGACGATCAGAGATGACGATCAGACAACCAGCTCGTGTCGCATCCCTATCCTTTCTTCAGCAATCGGATCACGGCAATGCCATTCTTCAGAGAGAGAGCCCGTGTGTCATCGAGAGATTGCCGGAGTTGAGCTTAGCTCCTCAAATGGAATGGATGGTATGGCTTTCAATGGAGTTGGGTCTTCCTGGTTGGAGTCGACGATCAGAGGCGATGACCCGGCGACGATCAGAGGCGACGACCCGGCGACGATCAGGAATCAGAATGCGACAAGTGGTTTGTCCTATGAGACAGTGGTTGCTCAGCTCCGCCGGAGAGCTCAAGCTCCGAAGGACGCTGATGTGCAGCCGAACGTTCCTCAATCACGACGAGCGCAAGCATGGGCGGACATGCGAAGCTCGGAGGCTTCTGTGCCGGAGCCACAAGTCTTGGTTGAGGCAGCGAAGTTGGCGCAGCTGCGGCATCGGTTGTTCTACGGCATGGATCTTGGTATGTCGTTTGACGATGCGCGCAATTATGTGAAATCGGTCCCAATTCCGGTTTTTGAGCACTTCTGTGGGAGGAGCTCGTTCATGGATGTAGCAAGTGAACCTTACATCAATATGGCTCCGATCGGTGCTTCCGAGGAAAATTTCTTCGCGAGGGACGTTTGGAAGTCGAGATGTCCACATTTGACTCGGCACCTCTATGGTGATTTTCGTTTGGTTCCGCCAAGTGAGATTGCCAAAGCTGCGCATGTCCACTACAGTCCACCGTGTCAGCCGTATTCCGCACGGGGGAATCATGCTGGATGTGAAGACAGTCTCGGTCGGGGCGATGGTCTAGTCCAGTGCTTAGATGAGCTCGTGCACATGTCAGCGGCAGAGCGGCCTGATTCATTTTCCATTGAGACAGTACCACCGGCGAAAGATACGCCAGAGTTTGCTATCATGATGGAGAAAGGAGATCGTGCCGGATATGCAATGGCAGTGGAGGATGTGAACTCAGCGGATCTTGGAGCTTATTGCAACAGTCCTCGAGTTCTAGTCATTGGATTGCGCAAAGAGCATCACTCGCTAGTCGGGAAAGTTTCACTCGCTCTTGAGTCGCAGTCGCCACGCGCGGCTAAGCACTGTTTTGATTTCGCTCTTAAGCGTCCGCGCACATATGTGCGAGAGCTGTCTCAATACGAGTTCACAAACAGAGTGCAAGAGCCTGGCTTCACGGGGCCGCGCTGGATTGCAGTTCATCGCTCTGGTGATCAGCTGGAAGACAGGCTGTATGATGGTGATTCGCCAGCCACGCGCCCTCGCACTGACATCAAGCATGCTGGGTGGTATATGGTGCAAGGCCCCGATGGCGTGAAGCGTGCCTATCGTATGCTGGCCGCTGAGCGAGCGAAGGCCATGTCTATTCCAGCTGGGGCGCCTTATGGGGCGCAGTGGGGCGAAGCAGTAGCTAGCAAGCTCATCGGGAATGGCATCGAGGGCAACACTGCCAATTTGCTGTTTTCGCGCATTTCAAACCATTGGCGAACCTCGATGTTGGCGCGGATACGTCGGGCGGAGGACGCACGAAAGCATGTGCCTCAGGATCCAGCAGATATCGCAGTGGTTGCGATGGAGACTGCAGGTCCGCAGGTGATTGAGCCCGACACTACACAGGAGGAGGCATTAGCATTGCTGGCCGCGCAGGCCAGGCAACGACTTACAGTCAAGGGCTTTCGCCGCGCAGTTCGCAGCCGTATGAGGCGCATTCGAGTCGTATATGATGGTGGATGTACGATTCCAGTGCTTGGGTCAATGGAACTTTTCAATGGAGCGCTCGTGCGGCTGCCCAAACCATATCGCATCAAGCTCGGAAAGGGCTGGATGCATGCCACTCACATTGGGCTGGCCGAATTCAATCTTCCCAAAGAGCATGGAAAGGAGGGATTCTACACCATCGCTGAGTTCGCGCTTTATTCGCCTGAGTTTGGTGAGCTAGAGCCAGGCCAACCGCTTTCGTTGATTAGCGGGCCGACATGGCGGCGCATGGGTGTTGGTTCGGTAGTCGCCAAGTCACAGTATATTTTCCCATTTCAAAATGTGGATCAGGCTCCGACGTGTGTGGCTCATAATCGAGTGGTTGCTCCGAACGCGTTCCGGTTCGTCGAGCATGAGGTCATGTCGAATGGCCTCTCCACGTTTCAAGTAGTGCCAACAGCGGATTTGCGGCCAGGCACACCGCGCACTGATTTCATTACCGGCAATCCATATCGACAAGATCGCATGCAGACGTGGCGTATTTTCCTGGAGAACAGGGCGTCTACGTCGTCTCTTAATGTCGCAGCGCTGGCATGCACGCTGCCATCCTTGGCGCGTACATCTCTCGATCAGACTTATGTCGATCTGCATGAGGTGCTGGCGTCATCTTCAGAGCAAAGTAGCTCTTCTGATGGTAGTCCAGCGACAGGTCAAGAGGGTGGCACTGTGTCTTCACGATGTGACGATGCCATGCTCGTCGGTGGTGCGACTTGCACTACGGATGACAATTTTCCCCCAACGAGTGGCGTCTTGCGGCGCTCTCCGCGGCTTGTCAACACTTCACGTGTCGCAGATCAAGCGGGTGAGACTGGTCAATCATGGTCGAACAGTGATGCTTCGGCATGCGCAGAGTCGGCAGCAACCACGACGCAGATCGAATCTCTCACTACACAAGGTGGTGTTCAGGGATCATGTTCTGGCAGTTCGGGTGAGAACTCATGTTCCCCGGCCGTTCGTGGGCGCTGGCGTCTTCTGGTTCAATCTATGTTGTTGAAGGAGCGGCGCGCTTCAGACAATGTTCAACAGATGTTGTCTTCGGCAGTCAAGCTGAAGCGAGCGCCGCAACCTGATGCGGATCTTCTCGAGCGCGCACACAGTCTCGATGCTACATACATCAAAACCAATTCCAAACGATCGTGGAAGCCAATGCTCCGGCCTGGCACCGCACGCTTTGATCACAAAGTGCATAAGATGAAGGAGCTTCATGTGAAATTGGATCACATGGCACCTGAGCTGATAGAAAAGCTATTGGCTTGCTCTGATCTGGCGCCGCTCTATGAGCCTGGCGATACCAGATACCTTCCGAAATGTCCTCGCTGTTGGATGTCGGGCATGCGGAGGCCGTTTGCAACACATAGTAGCGCCACGGGCCATGAACTTCGACAGTTCTTGCCAGGCGAATGCTGGAGTGCAGATGCTGCCACCATGAACGTCACAGCGGAATTTCGTGGGCATTCTTACGCAATAAACTTTGTCGAGCTGCGGTCGTACTACACTCTCACGTACTACGTCACGTCGCTCAACGCCGCTAGCATTCGCGATGCATTTGAGTATCTCCGTCGTTGGGTGTCATGTCGACTTAAACTCGATCTCAAGCATATCTACACTGACATGTTCAGCAGTCATGTGGATTATCCAGTCGTTGGAGCGTGGCGTGCAGAGCATAAGATCGCTCTTGAGTGCAGCCCGCCTTACATGCACTGGAAGAATTCTATGGTCGAGCAGCGCAATGAGGTGCTAAAACGAGGCATGCGGGCGCTTACGGCGCATCTTTTAGGCAAGGACATTGGAGGCAAGACAGTCACTGACGGTAATCGGATGAAGTATTGGAATTTGGCGCATCATCGGTGCATCCAGGGACTTTGGAATCGACCACACGCTGCTCTGGAGCGTCGTTTAGGTTTTCCCACCACGCCGCACCAGGCTCTCTTTCGGACACAGGACCCCGCACGTGTGAAGGATCTGCAGGCCTTCGGCGCTGATTGCTATGTTTATACTCGGGAGGATACTACTCCGAATGCTGATGATGTCGCTGAGCGTCACATCTATCTTTTTCCCGCGTCATACTGTCCGTTTCTGAACAAGATCGTGGACGTGCCACAAGGGCACATTACCATCAATCCTAAAGGCGAGCTTGTTGTTACAGGAATGGTTCGATTTCCGTCCAGTATCGACGCAGAAGAATTTGAATCGGCAGATGTTGATGCAGTGTTGGCTGATGCCGATGTTGTCGCTGCGGACAGCGATGGCAATGGCGACGCAGCTGCTGAGACCTCGCGCGAGGCGGCGAATGGTCAGCGAGTTGAGCTTGGCTCCTCATCGGATGCTGCGACGCAACCGGCGCGATCGAGCCTTTCGTCATCTCATGCGGCGCCACAGACACAAGCGACAAGGGCACAGCGGCAGCAGAATGTGACTGTTCTTGATGCTGCTGTGAAACATTCAGTCTGTGCGTCTGGCTTGCCCTCTGTGGCGGAGATGCTTGCTCACCAACCGCCGTTATCGGTTCGTTTCCGTCCCGGCTATCACAAGGACACGTCGAATGGAAAGAACAAACACTGGCAGCGATATAGCAATGCGCGCACACTGCCCGAGATGCGGCAGCTAGGTGCTACGAAGGCAGACATTGAGAACGACGTGCGCACTGGTGTCATTGGATTTGTGGATGTGGCTTTTCAGCGCAAGATCAACTCGGCCGCGGCGGCTCACGGTGCTCGAAAGCACTGGCCGGTGTCTTCGACGACGAGCCGCAGTTCGGCGGCGTCGTCCGCAGCAAGCAGCAAGCGCAAGGCGGCAGTGACAAGTGATGCTGCTCATTGTGCTGGTGTCGCCGATTTGCTTCTCTTAGGCGTCGGCCGTGTGCTCGGGTCCGTTGGCGTGGGCAATTCATCCGACGACGCCTGCTCCTCCGCTGATGGCGTCTCACGTCTCGCGCGCCCTCACAAGCGAGGTGCCGCGATGCCGCCAATTGGATCGCAGCAGTGGGCTCAGCAGCTGGTGCATCGACTGGTTGATGAAGGTCTTACTGCTGCGCATCTCTTTGGGCATGTCGATCCAGCTGACGAGGACCGGCCCGATTCGGTCCAAATCCCGGTCGAGCCGATTCATGATGCNGCCATGCTTGCAGCTANGATTGACGANGTTCTTGGAGAACAAGTAGTNGCTGACTGTGGTCAATGCTCTCTCTCCGGCAGTGCGCATCACAGTANTTTGAATGATCGCGGGGTGCTCCCGAATATCACTGAGGAATTGTGGGAGGATGAGATGGCCGATATGTTTGCATTCTACGGATGCACAGACGTTGCGTTGCAACTGTCGGTTGATGTTCCATCGCGCGTTGAACCGCATCAGATTAAGATTGACGAGGATGTGATTGCAGAGCTCCGGCAAATCAAAGATCCCATTGCACGCAAGGAAGCAGCGCGTGCGGTGCTCAAAGAGGTTCGCGATTTGTGCTCACTTGGGACTTTCTCGTTGGTGGATCGTCCATCTGATTGTAAGCCGCTAGGCTCCAAGTTCGTTGTCCGGGTGAAGTATCGTGCTAATGGCGATTATGACAAGACGAAAGGGCGCTTGGTTGCTTTGGGGAATCGGAGCCGGCAGGGTGTTGACTGGGTCGCATCGTTCAGCCCGATGGCCAGTTTGAATGCAGTTCGTATGCTGTTTGCTCGCGCGGTTCATCGCGATTGGGATATAGTTCATGCCGATGTTCCGAACGCATTTTGCCAATCATCCATGCCGTCGGATGGCCCCGACATTTATTTGAATCTTCCTCGAGGTGTGTCGGTAGATGGCATGACCAATGGCAAGGTGCTCAAGCTCATGAAGGCGCTCTATGGACTCCGAGACAGTCCACAACGGTGGAACAAGGAATTGTCCGCCGTTTTGGAGTCTCTTGGTCTTCGCCGCTCTCACTATGACAGCTGCATCTTCTATCGGCGCTCGAGCGATGGCCGCGAGCTGTTTGTAGCGGCAGAGGTCGATGATCTCATCATCACGGGCGACGATGTCGCAGGAATGGCCAAGATCAAGTCATTTCTTGTGGAGAAGTATGGCAAAGTCGACGCTCAGGGCGTGCGATATGTGGACTGGGAATCGCCTGTGGCATCGTTCTTGGGCATTGACATTCAGTACGATCGTGCGGCTGGTGAGCTCACTATGTCAGTACGGCAGAAAATTGATGATTTGCTAGAAAAGTTTCCGTACCTAAGTACATGTCCCACGTCGAACACTCCGAGTCAAGCAGCGGAGGACAAAGGTCGCAATTCGTCCGATGTTGCTGAGCAAGATCGTTTCAGGAAGAATTATGGACATGCTGCTGATGTTTCGCGCATGGCCTTTGATTGTGTTCAGTCGGGAGACGGCGAGGATCTGGATGAGAACGCGTTGTCGGAGTCAAAGCGCAAGTTGTTTTACAAGCTAATCGGCGATTATCGTTCGATTGTCGGGTCTCTCATCTACATCGCCTCCACTTGTCGGCCTGACATAGCTTTCGCAATTGGCAAGCTCAGCCGGGCTATGCACGATCCTCAGCTAGTGCATGCTCAGTGGTTGTCTCGCACCATGGGCTATCTGCGTTTGACGAAAGACAAATGCAAACTACGCTATACGCGTACTGATAGCCGATCGGCCAAGCTTTTCGATCAGGTCAATGACTCTCGGGCGCCCGTCGAAATCTTGGTCGGGTTCACGGATGCCAACCATGCGAATAGCAGAGAAACGCAACGAAAATCGATCTCGGGATATTGCTTTTTCCTGCATGGGTGTTGTGTCGCGTGGAAGTCAAAGTTGCAGCCGATTACGGCTACCAGCACGCACGAGGCGGAGCTCATTGCGCTGTCGTTAGCCTCCGACGAGGCTGTCTGGATGAAGCGCCTGTGTGACGAAATCGGTTTCTCTACGCAAAATGCAATTCCCATCATGTGCGACAATCAATCGACAGTATTTACAGTGCACAACCCCGTCATGTCGCATCGATCAAAACATTTGGATGTGCGAATGTTCAAATCAAGGCAGTTCATTGCAGAGCGTCTTATCAACCCGTTGTATTGCCCCACCAAGTGTAATGTTGCTGATTTCTTCACGAAGTCGTTGGATCATGTGTATTTCGAAAAATTTCGAAATATCATCATGAACATTGAGCCATGCGCGGAGTGATCTTCGTGTGTGGTTCCTGTTGTTGTTGCTGTTATTGTTGTGTTGTTTCTTATCTATGTTGAACTTGTTAATTTCTGGTGATACCC
>NHBR02000144.1 GCA_002167435.2 Allomuricauda sp. TMED12 | reverse complement strand
GTCGGTGTTCCGTCCTCGGATGAATAGGTGAAGGTTCCGTTGTTCCCGTCGGTCAGGGTCGTGACGGTCTCCAAAGTAGTAACCGCTCCTTCCAGATATTGGAGGTTTACCGCATCTAGAGGATTGGTCGGGTCATCTACGTTGATAAGTTTGTTATTCCCTAAATCCACAGGTGCTCCTGCAGCTCCAAATCCACTTAATGGAATGTTTGCTTTATCGAGCTTTGTGTTGGTGATGTTGGCGTTCAGTATTTTAGTTGTTGTGATTGCATCGTTCGCAATATCTTCTTCTAAAATAGTTCCATTTAAAATTTCTTCGGTGGTTACGGCACCTGTGGCAATTTCAAAAGCTGTAATTCCTCCTTCGGAAACATCAAGCGTAAATGGTACAGCCTCGCTTCCATTACCATTTAAAAGTAACGTAGCATCGGTAGGGCCGACTACTTCATTCCCTACAATACTATCTTTTTCCGTAATCCCCAATACAGATTCGTTCACCAAGGTCCATTGGCTTCCGTTCCATTGGAAAATGTCTCCAGGTTGTCCGCCGGTGGCATCGGCAAACTTGCCAATGGTCACCGATTTGGGAGCTAAAAGCCCGGTAGTAATGGATGTAGGTTGGATTTTTGAATCTGCATTTATAGACTGGGTAACAATATTGGCTCCAGTGATCTGTCCCACTTCATAATTATAATTGATGCTCCCATCTGGATTGTTGGTCTGTGAAATAACAACGGTGCTATCTCTTGCTTGTGGGTTGAGTAGGCTCAAATAATCCGCTCTAGTGCTTACCGTAAAGGAATTGTCCAGTTCTTCACAAATGTTGATCCATTCGGTTCCGTTGTAATAGTGCAGGCACTCCTGATCGGTATTGTAGACTATTGCACCTTCCAAGGGGTTGATTAAGTTCATTTGGGCGTCGGTCACCCTGGTAATTACCAATACACGGTTTGTGCTTTCCAGTTCGAGTACGGATGCCGGGTTCAGGTTTTGCGGGTTATTACCGATTTTTACCTGTCCGCTCAGCGTGTTGATCATGAGTAGGCCAATGATCAAGGAGACAATTGAAATTTTCACAATGTTTGTTATTTGAGGATTTCCAAACGTAAAAAACAAAACTAACCTTATGTTTTAATTTTTTTAATAAATACCGTCAAAACACGTAATTCAGGGGTGAATGGAATTCCCTTTGGTATATTTGTACGATACAGAATTAACAAAAGTTTAGAACGCCTTAATTTTTTTTATCGTCTCCATGGGTTTTCTTTAACTTGTGCTAAATACATCGAAATGAAAAATGCTTTTTTGATATTGTTCTCTTTGCTTATGTCGGGTTGGTCCTTGGCACAGGATTCGCGCGAAATGCTCAGGGGCAAGGTGCTGTACAGGAGTTCAAATGTTCCCAATGAGAATGTTATCAATTCCACAAGCGGTCAAGCCACCATTACCGACGATAATGGGGAGTTCATGATACTGGTAAAAGATGGTGACCAGTTGGTTTTTACCGCTGTAAACTACCAATTGGAGGTAATTACCATAACTCCGGAAATATTGGCAAACAATCGCTTGGTGGTGGAAGTGACCGAAAAGGTACGCGAATTGGACGAGGTAGTGGTGACCCCGGAGAACCAGGAACGTTTTCTTCAGGTGAAGAACGAAGATTTTAAGCAGTTTGACTATGATATCGATCGTGGGACCGAAGTGGAGAACGTGGCAAGTTCCAGAATTACACGAGGCATGAAAGATGGAATCAATTTTGTCAACATTTTCAAGGCCCTGTTCAAATCGCAAGAAGTCAACGGTCAGCAAAGAGCACCGCTAAAAGTGAGCGAAGTGCTCCGACACGTGTACGACGATGAATTTTTTGTGGCGGATCTTAAATTACCACAAGACAAAATAGACGCTTTTTTATTGTATTGCGACGACAAGATACCTTCACAGACCTTGCTCAGAAAAGAGAACGAATTCCAATTGATCGATTTTCTGGTTACCCAAAGCAAAGAATATTTGGCAACCTTGAATGAGGAATGAAAAAATGCTTTCTCGCATGGGTCATTTTTTTTATCGCCCAAGGGCTCTTCGCCCAAGAGGGTGATACCAAATTGCTTCAGGGAAGAGTTACCAGTGTGGATAAGGATGTTATTGGTGTAGTAGTGCAGAACATCACTACAAAGGATGCCGTTATCACCGATTTGGAAGGAAATTTTGCCATTAATGTCCATGTTAACGATACTTTGGTGTTCTCTGCGGTACATTTTTTAAAAAAATCCATACCCGTAACCCCTGTTTTATTTCAATCCAATTTTGTTGAAGTGCCCATGCAGGAATTTGTGAACCAATTAAAGGAGGTTGTGGTGCGCCCATACGATTTAACCGGGGACTTAAGCAAAGATATTGATAGGGTCACCTTGGAAAAAGATGTGAGCGCGGAAGCCTTGAATTTGCCCAATGCCCAACAACGGGTACCTACTCAAAGTGAGCGAAGGTTAAAACAGGCCACCTATGGGAAGTTTAATTTGGGGATGATATTGACCCCTCCTTTAGATCCCATAATCAATGCGATCACCGGTCGCACCAAAATGTTGAAAAACAGGGTCGAAGTAGATAAAAATTATGCTCAAACACAGCGCGTACAGGGGTATTATGCTGATTCACTTTTTTTGACCACTTTAAAAATTCCCATGGACAAAATTGATGATTTCATGTATTTCTGTGAAGTTGATGAAACTTTTCAGGCTGCAGTGGAATCGCAGGATAGATTAAAGATATGGGACGTAATGATTAACAAAAGTAGAGCCTATCGCAAAAACAACGATTTGGATTAATTTTTNTAGGAGTTANGAGTCAGNGGTGANGAATCTGTNANCNAAACTCCAATATCTGACANCTATTATCTAACATCTAACAAGTATGGCAGGTAAATTGCAGAAAGAATCATAAAACTGTAACATTGTTGCACAATTAAAGTCTAATAACACATGATGAAACTGAAAAAAGCAAAAATGTTGATTTTGCCTTTGGCAATGCTTTTATTTTTGTCTTTCTCGTCCGCACACAAATTCTACGTAAGCGTTACCAATATAGTCTACTCCGAAGAGGACAGCGCTTTCCAGATTACCAGTCGGGTCTTTATCGATGACCTGGATAAATTGCTTGAAGAACGTTATGGCATCGAGGCCAAATTGGCCACTCCAAAGGAGTCCAAGATTGCCGAAGAATACATCGAAAAATATTTTAGGTCAAAATTCGTAGTGGAATTGGATGGAAAGGTTGTTCCCTACAACTTTCTTGGAAAAAAATACGATACCGATGTGGCGATTTGCTATTTGGAAATACCCAACGTAAAATTATCCGAAGTAAAGACCATGTCAGTGCAGAACGAGGTGCTTACCGATTTGTTTGATGAGCAGCAAAACGTGGTTCATGTAAAGTGGAACGGGAACAAAAAAAGTTTTGTATTGATCAGGGAGAACAATAAAGGAATGTTAAACTTATGACGTATTCTTAACATTTGGTTAAAATATGTTATTTTTCACCGTTATAAAATCAGATAGAAAATGAACAGATTCAAGTATTGCTTTGCTTCCGTGTTGTTCCTTTTTGGAGCCATGGTTATGGCACAAGAAGAGGGTGACGTTAAAAAAGAAGAGCGGGAGCCCGGTCATTACAACCAAAGTAGATTTAAACAATTGTATGAGGAGTTTTCCTCTCCAAACACATACCGGTCGGCCTCTGGGGCACCCGGTCCAGATTATTATCAGCAACAGGCGGATTATGTCATGGACATCCATCTCGATGATAAAAATGCAAAAATCGATGGTGAGGAGACCATCACTTACCACAACAATTCACCGGATGATTTAGAATTTCTTTGGGTGCAATTGGATCAAAACGTACGTGCGAAGGATTCCAAGTCACCACTACGCAATGGAAACGGTGTAAATATCGCTTATACGGCAGGTAACTTCACCGAAGCATATATGAGTGAGCCGTTCGATGGAGGATTCAATATTGAGTCAGTAACAGACAATAGTGGAAAACCATTGTCCTATACCATCAATCAAACCATGATGCGTATCAATATTCCACAAGCACTTAAAAGTGGTGAAAAAATTTCTTTCTCCATCAAGTGGTGGTACAATATTCCCGATCATACCATTAGCAGGGCACGTTCAGGGTACGAGTATTTCCCAAAAGATGGAAACCGTGCTTATGTAATTGCACAGTTCTTCCCAAGAATGGCTGTTTACAGTGATGTGGAAGGATGGCAAAACCATCAGTTCTGGGGCAGTGGAGAGTTCGCATTGCCATTTGGTAACTACGATGTGAGCATTACTGTTCCTGCAGATCACATTTTGGATGGGACAGGAGAGCTTCAAAACCGTGATGAGGTATTCTCAAAAGATATGTTGAAACGTTACAAGCAGGCCAAAAAGTCTTATGACAAACCTGTGATCATTGTAACCCAAGAAGAAGCCGAAGCTGCAGAAAAAGGTTTCTCTACCGATACCAAAACATGGAAGTTTAAGGCTACCAATGTTAGGGACTACGCTTTTGCATCATCCAGAAAGTTTATCTGGGACATGCAGGCCGTTAAAATAGGTAGTAAAGATGTAATGGCGGTATCGCTTTACCCAAAAGAGGGTAACCCACTTTGGGAAGAACAGTCTACCAAAGCTGTGGCACAAACCTTAAAAACATACTCAGAACACACATTTGATTATCCGTACCACAAGGCAATTTCGGTTCATGCGAAAAATCAGGGTATGGAATACCCAATGATTTGCTGGAACTATGGTCGTCCAAACGAAGACGGAACCTATTCCGATAGAACAAAATATGGTATGATCAGTGTGATCATCCACGAAGTAGGACACAATTTCTTCCCAATGATCGTTAATTCCGATGAGCGTCAGTGGGGATGGATGGATGAAGGTTTGGATACCTTTATGCAGTATTTGGCAGAGCAGGATTTTGGAAAAAACAATCCAGAAGTTATTGCTCCGAACGAAAAATACCCATCAAGAAGAGGTGAGCCATCGAAAATTGTTCCTTATATGAGCGGAGATCAAAGTTTTATTTCGCCCATTATGTCCAATCCGGAAAATGTATACCAACTTGGACCAAACGCCTATGGTAAACCTGCAACTGCCCTTAATATTTTAAGGGAAACAGTAATGGGTGAGGAGTTGTTCGACCATGCCTTTAAAACCTATGCACAACGTTGGATGTTTAAACACCCGACCCCAGAGGATTTCTTCCGTACTATGGAAGATGCTTCTGCAGTGGATTTGGATTGGTACTGGAGAGGATGGTTCTACACTACCGACTATGTTGACATAGGAGTAAAAGGCGTTAAAAAATACTACGTGTCCAACAAGCCGACCAAAGAAATGGAAAAATATATGGCGGATAGAAACCTTACCGAGGCCGATCTTCCCCCATTGGTTTATTTGGCAGAAGAGGATAGCGAGGATTTTGCTCCAGAACTTAAAGGAAAATCTCCAACAGAGACTTCCCAAAACCTCAAGGAATTCATGATGGACAATATGACCGAGGCTGAAAGAGCTCAGGTTGAGGAGCCCAAGTATTTCTACGAAATCACTTTTGACAAGCCAGGAGGAATTCCAATGCCATTGATTGTGGAATATACCTATGCCGATGGTACAACCGAAAGTGTTACCTACCCTCCGGAAATTTGGAGAAAGAACGATGCTGAAGTGAAAAGAGTAATGGCTACAGAAAAAGAATTGGTTGGAATCGTGGTAGATCCAAAATTGGAAACTGCCGATATTGACACTACCAATAACTCTTGGCCCAAGAAAGAAGAGAAGTCGGACTTTGATCAATTCAAGGAAAACATCAAAGGAAAATAGTAAAAGAAAAAACTATGTTAAGAGCCTCGTGATTTCGCGGGGCTTTTTTTATTTTGAACCTAAGATCTGATTATATTTGTGCTATGCAATTTCTATTCATTAGCGGAGCTGAGATTTTTTTCATCCTATTTATAGTGGTGATGGTGTTTGGTGCGGATAAAATCCCTGGAATAGCCAAAGGGCTTGGTAAAGGAATGCGCCAATTAAAGGATGCCACGGACGATATTAAGCGTGAAATCCAAAATAGCACGGATATTGACACCGACTTCACCAAGGATATTCGTAAGGAAATCGATGATGTTAAGAAGAATGTAAACGAAGTTTCCGGCTCTATCAAAAGAGACCTCAATAAGAAGTAAACTCCTATGTTGGAAAAATTGCTCAAATGGGATAGGGACACTTTTGTTTATCTCAATGGTTTGGGCATAGAGAAATATGATGTTTTTTGGGCCACGGTGACCAACATTTCTACTTGGATTCCCCTTTTTTTCCTATTTCTTATCTTGTTTTACCTGAAATTCTCAAAAAAGGAGGCCTTCTATAAATTTTTGACGGTTCTTGGATTGGCCATTTTTATAACGGTCATTACCCATTTGACCAAAATTTCGGTTGCGAGGCTAAGACCCAACAATACCGAAGAAATCAATGCCTTGATCCGTATTATAAAGACCCCAACGGATTATAGTTTTTTCTCTGGCCATGCATCCAGTTCATTTTCCATTACCATGCTGGTATTCCTTTTCTTGAGAAAAAAAGTGAAATGGGCGATACTATTTTTTATCTGGCCCATCTTGTTTGCCATGAGCCGAATTTATGTAGGGGTACATTTCCCCATTGATATTATTGTTGGAATGGTGGTAGGTTTGTTGTCGGGATGGCTTTTCTATTGGCTGTACCAACGCTTTATAGCACCCTACTCAGCGTCAGACCATCCCTAATGGGCAGCAAAACCGTTTCTACTCGAGGATCTTCTTTTAATTTTTTATTGTACTCAAGCAATGCCGCGGTTGCTTTATCTGACTTTTGTAAAGGCTCGACCACTTTTCCAGACCAAAGCACATTGTCGGACAGAATAATACTGCCTGGTTTGGTTTTTTTGATCACCGCCTCAAAATAAGCATCGTAGTTGACCTTTTGAGCATCAATAAAAATAAGGTCAAAGGTCTGATTCAAGCTTGGTACAATTTCCAGGGCATCCCCAACGTGTTGAATGATTTGGTTTCCATAACCACTTTTATTAAAATACTTTCGCTGCATTTGATAGAGCTCTTCGTTTACCTCAATCGTATGCAATTCGCCCTCTTTTTGAAGCCCCTCTGCCAAACAAAGAGCGGAATATCCCGTATAGGTACCTATCTCCAAAATATATTTTGGGTTGATGATTTTGGACAACATACTCAACACCCGACCCTGAAAATGCCCTGTGATCATTCTGGGCTGAATCACTTTCAAATGGGTTTCGCGGGTAAGTTCCTGCAACAATTCCGGTTCGTTTTCCGAACTGTTGGCAATATAACTCTCCAAAATGGGTGATAGGAAATGCATGATTTATTTTTCGCAAAAATATAGAAAAGAACTACATTGGAATATCTGTTAAAGCAAAAGCATTCCATGACGTTACCAAAGGTAAACATACGAACAGCAACATTGGACGACCTTCCCGTGCTGCTAAATTTTGAACAGGAAATCATAAAGGCCGAACGTCCGTTCGATGTCACCATAAAAGAAGGCCCGGTCAGTTATTACGATATTGGCGAAATGATTCAAGATTCCAAGGCCCATGTGGTTGTAGCGGAGTCGGAAGATAAAGTCGTAGCCTCGGGCTATGCTATTCCCAAAAGGGCCAGACATTATTTAGACCATGAATTTTATGCCTATCTCGGTTTTATGTACACCGACGAAGACTTTCGTGGGATGGGAATCAACGCTTTAATTGTAGAAGAATTAAAAAACTGGTCCAATACCAATGGTTTCAAAGAAATTAGATTGACGGTATACAACGAAAATTTACCAGCCATCAAAGCGTATGAAAAAGTAGGTTTTAAAAAGCATATCATCGAAATGCGATTGG
>NHBR02000143.1 GCA_002167435.2 Allomuricauda sp. TMED12 | reverse complement strand
CAAAAAAGCGTCTGGAGCAGTAGGGAGGTTGTCCACAGAGGGGTTGGAAGAGGTTTTTGACGTATTCAGGGCTGAACTCGGGAATTTGGGACTAACGGAAAGTTTGAAAGAGTTGTTCAAAAAAGCATACTTGGAACACTCTACAATCACCGAAGCAACTCGGTACTTGGCCAATGCCCTATTTGGGGACCAAGGACTGGTAATTGTTGATGGAGATGATGTGGAACTGAAGAAATTACTGGTTCCTTATGCCAAGAAAGATATTCTGGACCATACACCTTATGAGAAAATATCGGAAACAATCAATGCATTAAGCAATGTTTCCTCCGATTATAACATTCAAGTAAACCCGAGGGAAATCAATTATTTCTATTTAAAAGATGACTTGCGGGAACGAATTATCCTGAAAAAGGGAAAATACCACGTAATCAACACGCATATCGATTTTTCCCAGGAAGAACTGGTAAAGGAGCTAGAGTCGCACCCAGAGCGCTTTTCCCCCAACGTGGTGGCACGTCCGTTGTATCAAGAGGTGATTCTACCTAATTTATGCTACATCGGAGGAGGAGGGGAACTTGCCTATTGGTTGGAGCTCAAACCTTATTTTGATGAACTAGGGGTGACATTCCCTATGCTGATGCTTAGAAACTCAGTTTTGCTGATTACTGAAAAACAATGCGAAAAAGTGGAAAAGATGGGGTTAAAAGTCCCCCATTTGTTCATGAAGCAGCATTCCCTTATCAATAAGAAGATACGGGGTGTTTCCAATATTGATATTGACTTTACCCCCCAGAAAAAATTATTGGAAGAGCAGTTCAAAAACATGTACGAATTGGCCGAGAAAACGGATAAAAGTTTTTTGGGAGCTGTAAAGGCGCAAGAAGTAAAACAGAAGAAAGGATTGGATAACCTGGAAAAACGTTTGTTAAGAGCCCAAAAACGAAAATTAAAAGACCATGTGGTAAGGTTGACCGAACTTCAAAATGAGTTGTTCCCCAATAAATCACTACAAGAACGACAATTCAACTTTTCTGAGATGTATTTGCAAATGGGAGACGAATTGATTCCTTTGTTATTGGATACATTAAACCCTTTTTCCAAAGACTTTACAATTTTGAAGCATAAATAGAGGAGCTAAATCTGCTATCTGCCATAGAAAATCAATTTTTTTTAAAAAAATATTAAAACCAAGGTAGGGTATTTTCTTACTTGGTTGTTCTATACTTGAAAATTGCTATGAAAAAGTAAATATTTTGAGTTGGTTAACTCATATGTTTAGGTTGGTTTTGATTTTATTGAAAAGCCCCGGAGTGGTTCCCGGGGCTTTTTGCTTTTTAGTGGTCTATGTTCATTAGGAACAGAATTTTCATTGACTTTATTTAGTCCCGGCTTTTGCATCTTCCATAAGTTTGTTGAGTGCACCATTGGCATTACAGTCACCAATCTCTGGTCTGGAGACTTCAATCAGTTCGTTCTTATCGAAAATATTAAAACTGCCTACTTCTTTTTCTTCTCCATTGATGATTATAAAATGAGAGAATTCTTTGGTGTCGTGGTTGTATACAAATCCTGCTCCACCAATGCCATTGGTAAGTTCCTGAACACATGCCTCCACGTTATCTTTTAATCCCTCCAACTCTTCAACAGTTGGTAACTGGTCTACAATGTCTTTGGCATCAATTCGAATACCATCCGCCTCTTCAATATATTTAACATTGTCCGCAGCCTCCAAGAGTTGTGCTTTTTGACTGCTAGTAAGTACGGTTTCATTAATGGTTACACTTCTTGATGCAGTCAAGGTCCATAAGTCGCCACAACCAAAAGTTGGATGCCCATGGATTATGGTGACTGAAAATGTCCTATTGATTCTATCTAGACTGGCCAAATCGCGCAAGGCAGCTTCCAATTCGGTTCTTGTTGTGGTATTGTCGTTAGATTCATTGACTGCATTGCGCAACCTTGTTAATGCGTTTCTATGCCCTCTAACAATGGCGTCAATCTGTCCAGAAAGGTTATCACTACAAAGTATACGGTTGTTGTCGCTCAAATAGGAATTGATTGTATTCCTTCCTGTGGTTGTTCCAGCATCAACAGCATCATCAATAGCAGCATTGGCTTGATCTATGATTCCTGGTAAAGCAGCCCTCAAACCTCTTAAGCTGAGTTCCAATTCATATTGCGCCTCTGCATCTTCAAGTTCCTGTATTGCATTTTGTGTGGTTTCAATGGCCGCATCGATTTGAGAAGTTACCGTCTCAGAGATGCCATCGGAAAAATTATCGGGCTTTGTGGCAATGCATTTGGTTTCATTTGTTGTATATACCGCCGATGCACCCCAAACATCGTCGCCTGAATACACTTCCCCCTGCATGGTAAAGGCCTCTGGGGTTGCCCTTACAGAACCCTCCATGCCTTGGTCGCCTGTGGGCATTTGAATTTCAAAAGACCCCGACAATCCGATGTCAAAGTTGCCCGTTTGCTCTACAAATCCATAGGCATTCAAGTCTCCGTCGGGCATCAGGGGAATAAAATCCGGCCACCAGGATAGATCAGGGTCAACCAAACCATTAATAAAGGCTTTGGCCGTTACACCATCGTTGGTGGAAGCTTCAGCAACCACTGCAGCACTTCCCGAACCAATAGGGAAGCCAAAGGATATGAAAGAGGTTATTTCCATTGACAGGTCGAGCTGGCCATTGATGCCTGCCCGATAGTTTACCCCAAAATCTGACTCCATTGGTTCATTAAAATCAAGATCAGCACTGAAACCCCTATTTTGGTAGTACATACCAGAGGCCTCCAATAATTTAAAGAATGAAACTGTTCCACCGGTCACCTGATTGGCTTGGAACGAAACGACATTCCCTTGAACTGGGTTGGTAGGTTCGTACACAAAGTTGGAACCAAATGACCCTCCAAAACTCACACTGGCCAATTTATTATGGCTAGAACTGCTATCCCCGTTGGAATTGTCACTGTTGCTATCGCCACCCAAGGCATCCCCTCCCAATGAAAAGAAGAACATTGGGTCTGTATAATCTGCAATGAATGTAATATGTCCGCCTACAGGTGCTTCTATGGAGAGCGGTTTATGAGCGTCGGGATCATCATTGACTCCAAGTTTTAATTCCAATCCGGCTGAAACTGCAAAAACAAAATAAGAGCGTTCATCCACCAGTTTAATTTCAAAATCTCGATTCTCATTTAGAAATTTACCAGTAAAGAATCCAATATCTGCTTGTACAGGGGTTTCGAACTCAAAATAGTTGCTTGGTGCGGGTATTTCTGTGGTACCGCTTATACTGGCCAAGTTACCATTGTCATCAAATTGAACATCCAGATCTGCTTCGGCAAATACTATACTTTCTTCTGAATCTGTTTTTATGGTAAGGGAGCCCTCCACAAGATATCCGTTTTCTGTTTCGGTTATATTTCCTTTGGGTTCTAAATCATCCTCGGTTATTCCAGAACCAGTATCATCAGTATTTCCATTATCGCATTGGTCAGGGCACTCATTGGGATTGCCGCATGGGTTTTCCTCGCAAGGATTAGAGGCAATGGGTTCTATCCCATTTTCTTTGCCACAGGATACTGCCAATGCTGTCAAAGAAAACACCAAGACAATCTTATACAATGGTTTTAGTTTTGTTTTCATCTCTTTTTGTTTTGTGGTTAATGTGATTGCTGTTTTGTGTGACCCGCCCGGTAACGGTCTGCAGCCCTTAGCCGAGCAAGACCACAAAACGGTTGTCAAAAACTTGACAAAACAAACATAAGTTGCTGATTTTTAGAGGGGAAATAATGGTGGTGGACAAAGGGTGGACACCAAAAAAACGTAAAGGGACAAGAAGTGGACATACTAGCGCCCTTAGAGGCTCAGTACGAGGTCTTGAAGGGAATCTTCAGTTTGGATATTAAGCTTTTTACGAAGCCGGTAACGTGCTTTCTTGATTCCTTCTTGGGAAATATTAAGAATGTTGGCAATTTCTTTTGACGATAAATTCATTTTTAAAAGTGCCAAAAGGCGAAGTTCGTTTGGGGTGACTTGGGGGTACTTTGTTTTTACATTGCTGTTGAAGTCCTTGTGTACCTCCTCAAAATAACGGGAGAAATTTTCCCAATTATTGTCGTCCTGTAAATCAAAATTTATGGTACTGATGAGTTGTTGGTAACCATTTTTTGATGATTCTTCTTTTTTCAGTGTTTCTGCCTTCTGCTTCAAACTTTCCAATACCTCATTCTTTTTCGCAAGGTGCAGGGCATGTGTGGTCAGTTCTTTCTTTTTAAAGGCAAGCTCCGCATCCACCTTGGCCTTTTCGGCTTTGTTTCTTTTCAATTTTTGTCGGATTCCATAAAATCCAAACCCAAAGACCAATATTGAAAGACCCAAGCCTCCGCCCAAAAGGTACTTTTGAAGTTTGCTGACTTTTGCTTCTTGTTCCAAAAGGGCAATTTGCTGTTCTTTTTTCTCGGTTTCGTAAATAGTGCGCAGCTCTTCAATTTGTTGCGATTTGGTGGAGTTAAAAATAGAGTCGTTTAAAACTATGAACTGCTTTTTGTCTTCAAGTGCTTTTTGATATTGACCATCGAATTCATAAGCTAGGGAACGTCCCTTGTACCCATCTTTTAGCTCGACCAAACTTTTTATGGAATCTGCCAATTGAATGGCTTCGGTATGGTTTTTTATAGATTCCAAAGGTTCGTTTTTTTCCAATGATAAACTTCCCAACTCATTCAAGGAACTTACACTGTTGTTGGCTGTTGTTTTACCAAGGTCGATACTTTTCTTTAAAAACTGTTCCGCTAGGTCAAGATTACCTTTTTTTCGATTGGCCAACCCCAGATTATGGTAGCAGATGGCTTCAAAGCCTTTTCTTCCCGAACTTATCGAGATTTCCAAACTTTTTTTGAAATGCTCAATTCCTTTGTCAATATTGTCAAGGCCTAAATATGCATAACCGATCTCGGTATGTGTGATGCATTCCCAAAGGTGATTTTCTTGGTCTTCAAAAATTCCCAGCCCTTTCATTAGAGGCTCTAGGGCAGCTTCATCGTTCCCTCGCAAACTTTCAATTCTTCCCACACCTACCAACATGTCTGCACGTTGTCTTGGATGTGGTTTTTTTAAAGAATCCAATCCGCTGAGACCTGCTAGCATATACTTTATTCCCAATTCGTAAACTCCTTTATCCATATAAATGGTTGCAATCTCTCTATTGGTTTCAGCAATACGAATACCACTTTTCATGTCTATCGCGGTTTGCATTACATCCTCGTATAGGCCAATGGATTTATCAAAGTTTCCTGATAATTGCTCCACCTTCGCAAGACCATTGAGGGTTTTAAACATTCCAGCTTTATTTTCAATAGTTTCCCATATAGGCTTGGCAAGTTGAAAGTAATATCTAGCGGAATCAAAAGAGTAAGTGCGACGATGATAATTGCCATAATTAAAGAGTGCGTCACCTTCCCCTTTTTTATAATTGAATGTTTTGGATAATTTAAGTTGTTCCTTTACATAAGGCAGTACGTCCTCCGGTTTCTTTTTTTGAAATACTTCGTAATAGAGATGGTCTAGCGTTTCAATTTTATCGATGCCCTCGCTTTGGTTTTGATAAACCGTTAGAAGACTATCGAGTGTTGAATCCTTTTGTGCAAATAAAAGACTGGTCGAAAGCAAAAGAAGGCCACCCAAAACGTGGGATATGGTTTTCATGGAGGCTGATTTGCTAACTAAAATAAACATTTTAGCTCAACTTTTTGAAAAAGAGAGATTTGAGCTATTGAAGAATGCTTTGATAAATTTTTTAGAACAAATCCTTGAAATGGGATTTTACTTCGAATAGTGTTGCTTCTTTCATAGTGTTGAACCTAATATCCGCATGGCCTACACGTTCTTCGGGACCAATGCCCACACTATGGAATTTTCCAGCTTTGGCGGCATCAATTCCTTTCTCGGCATCTTCAAAAACGATACAGTTTTCAGGCGGTAAACCCAATTTTTCGGAAGCATAAAGGAAAATATCCGGCGCAGGTTTGCTTTTGGAAACGCTGTTCCCATCACCAATTACATCAAAAAAGTAGGTGGCATTAAGTTGTTTTAAAACTTTGTTGGCATTTTTACTGGCACTGCCCAAGGCCACACTAAAGCCCTCGGACCTGAGATGTGTTAAAAGTTCCTTGGCACCAGGCAAATAATCCTCCTGTGTCATGCTGTCCAAACTTTCCACATAGATATCATTCTTTTTGGTGGCCAGTTCAACTATGGTTTTATCATCCAGGGAAACGTTATTGTGATCCATAATCACTTTTATAGAATCCATTCTGGAAATACCCCTAAGCTTTTCGTTCAGGTCACGGTCAAATTGCCAACCCATATCGTCGGCTAATTTTTTCCATGCAGCGTAGTGCAGCTCAGCGGTATCTGTGATTACACCATCCAAATCAAAAATGAATCCCTTAATCATGGTCAATGCTATTTTAAAATGCAAAGAAATAATGAAATCAGTTAAGAAAAAAACTTTATAGGATTATGTGCTTTTCGAAATAATGGTTAATGGGAATCCACTATAGTTAACTTGTTAATAACCCGTTGGAATAACTTCATGGAAAAAGTTGTCATAAATATCCTTTAAAAGATACTTTTGCAACTAAAGCAAATTGCTATTTTTGCCCATGCATAACAACGTACTCATCTTAGACTTTGGTTCCCAGTATACACAATTGATCGCAAGACGCGTGAGGGAACTCAACATTTACTCAGAAATTAAACCATATAATAAAGTGCCCGATGATTTATCGGATTATAAGGCTGTTATCCTATCCGGGTCGCCATCTTCGGTGCGTTCGGAGCAGGCTCCCCATCCTGATTTATCCGATATAAAGGGCAAAAAACCTTTGTTGGGTATCTGCTACGGTGCACAGTATTTGTCTCATTTTCATGGTGGGAACGTGGCACCATCGGCAACTCGAGAATATGGTAGGGCCAATTTATCCTATGTAAATCCAGACGATGAGTTTTTACAGGATATTGGTGAAGGAAGCCAAGTGTGGATGAGCCATAGTGATACCATAAAGGAACTTCCAGAGGGAGCCATCCGTTTGGCAAGCACTCACGATGTAGAAAATGCTGCCTACAAAATTGATGGAGAGGCCACCTACGGTATTCAGTTCCACCCAGAGGTTTACCATACCACCGATGGTAAAAAATTATTGGAAAACTTTTTGGTCAACATTGCGGGGTTAAAACAAGACTGGACACCAGATGCATTTGTGGAAACAACAGTGGAAGAGTTAAAAGAAGAGATTGGTGACGAGAAAGTGATACTTGGTTTGTCTGGTGGAGTGGATTCCAGTGTAGCGGCGATGTTATTGCATAAGGCCATTGGAGATCATTTGCACTGTATTTTCGTAAATAACGGACTATTGAGAAAGAATGAGTTCGAAAGTGTTTTGGACCAATATAAACATATGGGCCTAAACGTAAAGGGTGTTGATGCTTCGGCACGCTTTTTGGATGCCTTGAAGGGAGAATCTGATCCTGAAGGAAAAAGAAAAATCATTGGAAGGGTCTTCATTGAGGTCTTTGATGATGAGTCCCACAAAGTGGAAAATGCAAAATGGTTGGCCCAAGGAACTATTTATCCGGATAGAATAGAATCTGTTTCGGCAAGTGGAGGACCATCAGCAGTGATAAAGAGTCACCATAATGTTGGAGGTTTGCCCGACTATATGAAGTTGAAAGTGGTGGAGCCCTTGAAAATGTTGTTCAAGGATGAGGTAAGAAGAGTAGGGGCAAGTATGGATATGTCCCCGGAGATATTGGGAAGACATCCATTTCCGGGTCCTGGTTTGGGAATCCGTATCTTGGGAGACATTACCCCGGAAAAGGTGGCGATTTTACAGGAAGTGGATGCCATTTTTGTTGATGGATTAAAAAAATGGGGGCTTTATGACAAGGTTTGGCAGGCCGGAGCCATGCTTTTACCCGTAGATAGTGTTGGAGTTATGGGAGATGAGCGCACTTACGAAAAATGTGTGGCGCTCAGAGCGGTTGAAAGTACTGATGGAATGACGGCCGATTGGGTGAATTTACCATATGAATTCTTACAAAAGACCTCTAATGATATAATAAACAAGGTTAAAGGCGTTAATAGAGTGGTGTATGACATTAGCTCAAAACCACCGGCAACTATAGAATGGGAATGAAAAAACATATTTTACAACTGGTTTTTACCGTGGTCTTTTTGTTGGCCATGGTACCAGTTTCTGCACAGAACTACGCAACACATGCTGTAAAAGAAGGAGAAACGCTGAAAAGCATTTCCCAAAAATATCGGGTGACTCCCTACAGTATTTTACAGGCCAATAAAGAAATCAAAAGTGCTTCCGATGTAAAGGAGAACACAATTCTTATTATTCCGTTGAATGGAAAAGCTGTTGAAAACAAAACAGAGACCAAAGAGGAAAAACAAGAAGAAGAGCAAGTAAAACCAGTTCGTTTCGTTCGTCATAGGGTAAAAAGAAAGGAAACTATCTTTGGTCTTACGCAGAAATACAATATTACCGAAGACCAACTTAAAAGGTATAATACCAGATTATATTCTGAAACACTCGAACGTAAAATGGTACTTCAGATTCCAGTATTTCCTGAGGTAGACCCCAATGAGGAAAAAGAACTGGACTTTGAGGTGTATACTGTTCAACCCAAGGAAACCCGTTGGAGCATTGCCCACAAATATGGCATTAGCGTAGACAGCCTTTTGATTTTGAACCCAGAATTGGATAAGAATACCAATTATTTGGCAGCCGGTGAAGAATTGAAGTTGCCGCGCCCCAAGGGAGATAGCCTCAAAGAACAAAAAACAGAAATCTTTACATCCTATACCGTTCCTCCTAAAATGACGCTGTACAGTTTGGGAAGGGAATATGGTGTTCCTACAGATTCCATTGTAAGACTGAACCCGGAGATCGTTAAAGAAGGTGGTCTAAAAGAAGGTATGGTGGTCCGCCTGCCCAAAAAGAAGGATGACGAAGGGGTGGTAAATACCGATAACTTTATTTTTTATGAAGTTAAGCCCAAGCAAAATATTTTTAGGTTGACACAAAACCTTAAAATAACCAGAGAGGATTTGTTCCGCTTGAACCCAGCTCTAGAAAATGGATTAAAAGCGGGAATGGTTTTAAAATTGCCCAAAGAAAAGGCAGAAGAACTAGAGGTAAAGAATGCCTTGGTCTTGGATAAGATCAATTTGTTGGATAGCATAAATGTGGAAAATAGACCTAAACTGGTTTTCATGCTTCCTTTCCGATTGGATAAGGTAAATGTGAATGACAGGGAAAAAGCTGAGGAATTAATCAAAAACAGAAGGGACTTGGCATTGAGCCTTGGATTTTACACAGGTGCAATGGTGGCCTTGGATTCCATAAAAAAATTAGGGGTTTCTGTAGATGTAAAAACTTATGATACCCAATTGGATCAAGCTAAGGTGAAGGAAATTCTTTTTAGGGAAAACCTAAATGGTGTCAATGCCATTATTGGTCCATTGGCTCCAGGGCCTTTGGACGAAGTAGCTGTTCAGGCTGCAGCAAAAGACATTCCTGTGATTGCCCCGATTTCTTCGGATAGCAAGTTGAGTCATAACAATGTATTTTATTCTGTGCCCAGAGATGTGGTGCTCCGGGATAAAATGTTGTCTTACATGGAAAGCATCCATAAGGATGAGAACATAGTGATCATTGCTGATTCTACCCATCAAGTTGCTCATGATTCAATTTTGAGTAAATTTCCTGCTGCCCAAATTGCCAAGGTGATAGATAATAAGTCATTGCATTTAGATGAATTTTTGATTCAGCTTTCAGGGGAAAAGGAAAATTGGGTGTTTTTGGAAACGGACCAGCCCAATATGGTGGCCAGTGTCACATCCATTTTGAACTCGGCCAACACTTCTTCACTATTAAGTACAGAGGAGACCGAAGAAGTCAATGTGCGTATGTTCACTACGAGTTACAATGGTGCTTTTGAGGATGAAGCGGTATCCAAGACCCATCTGTCCAATCTTAAATTTACCTATCCATCATTTTACAGAGAATCCGGAAATGATGCTTTCACCAAGGCGTATAGTCAAAAATATAAAGGTGTATTGCCCGATAGATATGCAGTTCGAGGATTTGATGTTACTATGGATGTATTGTTAAAGCTTGCATACAAGAACAATCTATTTGAAACATCAAAATATATAGGTTTGACAGAGTATGCCGGAAATGGTTTTGATTATCTCAATGATTGGACCTCTGGCTATTTTAATCGTGCTTGCTATATTATGGAGTATGATAACCTTAGAATAAAAGAAGTAAAGCCAAATGACAGCAAGAGTAACCTATAACGGAAACCTACGTACAACTTGTGTACACCTTCGCTCTGGAAGCGAGTATATTACGGATGCCCCGGTTGATAACAATGGAAAGGGTGAAGCATTTTCACCAACTGATACGGTAGCAACCGGATTGGCCAATTGTATGATGACCATGATGGGCATCAAGGCGCGTGATATGGACGTGGATTTAACAGGCTCAACCGCAGAAGTTACTAAACATATGGCGGCCAATCCTAGAAGAATTTCTAAGATTGAGGTAAAGTTGGAGTTGCCTGCATCGGTTTCTGAAAAACATAGAAAAATATTGGTTCATACGGCCAATACTTGCCCAGTGCATTATAGTTTGCATCCAGACATTGAAAGAGTAATTGATTTTAATTGGATAAAATAATTTTCATAGGATGTATTTTTCTTTTTGGTTTTTTGGGTTTTTCACAAGAAATCGAGGAGGGGGTTCTTTGGGATGAAAATATTCGACTTACCTGGGCCGATTTTAAAGGAAAAGTTCCACCCGCTGAGGAATCAGCGGCAACAACAGCTAGCGGAATCAGCTATACCTATTCTGCCAATTTGCTGCACCACGAAGTAAAATTGGATTTTGAAGTAAATGCATACTTCTATCCGAACGAATCCTGGTACAGGCCCAAGTTATGTAATGAAAACACCTTGGCACACGAACAGCTTCATTTTGATATTACTGAGCTATTTGCACGAAAAATGAGGGAAAAACTGCGGCGAACTTCTTTTTCAGATGATGTTAAAGCGGAAGTGCGCAGAATCTACAAGGATATTTTAATGGAGCTACAAGAATATCAGGAGCAATACGATTGGCAAACCAATTTTTCCAGAAACAGGGAAATGCAATTGAAATGGAATAAAAAAATAACTGAGGCCTTGAAAACCGAGGCAAAAGGTTGAAAAGCTCTTTTGTGTCATACTGTTTTTAAATAACAGTTTGGTGGTTATTGTACCTCAAATAGTTTAACTTATATATCACACCTCATAAAACCATCTTTCAGGGCTTCAATCTTATCGTCCCAAGTGGTAATAAATTCCTGCGCCACATAACCTTCGAATCCAGTAGCATGTATGGCCTTGATGATTGCCGGATAGTAAAGCTCCTGAGTCTCATCAATTTCATGCCTGCCCGGTACCCCGGCAGTATGGTAGTGCCCGAAATAGGGATGGTAGTTTTGTATGCTTCGGATAATATCACCTTCCTGTATTTGCATATGGTAGATATCAAACAATAATTTAAAATTATCGCTTCCCAAGTGCTTGCAAAGTTCCACTCCCCAAAGAGAATTATCGCACATATAATCTGGGTGGTTCACTTGGTTGAACAATTCCATTTGAATCACCACGCCATGTTCTTCGGCCAAAGGCATAATTTGGGATAGTCCATCAACGCAGTTTTGTAACCCAACATAATCGTTCATGCCGTTTCGGTTGCCACTAAAGCAGATGAGGTTGGTGTAACCTGCTTCTGCAACCTTTGGAATCATCTCGGTATAATTCTGTATTAACTGTTCGTGGTACTTTGGGTTGTTCCAACCCTCGGTCAAACTTATTTCCGCACCATTGCACATGGAGCAATGTATATCATACTTCTTCAAAATGGGCCATCTGTCGGGCCCCACCAAATCAATGGCCTTAACACCCAGTTCGTTCAAAGTTTTTAAAAAATCCTCTAGCGGGATATCGTTAAAACACCATTCACATACACTATGGTTGATGTTATGCTTTAGTTTAAATTCTTTGTGTTGCCCTTGACCATTTGTTGCCATGGCAGAGACTGAGGCCAGTCCTGCAGACCCTACGGCAGCAGTAGCGATAAAATTTCTACGTTTCATTTTGAGGATTTGTTAATGGAAAGATAGTATTTTCGACCTAGATATGGAAATACGTCCCGATTCAAAACAACTGTTGGAACTGGCACATTATAAGATGCCGTTCGGTAAATTCAAGGGGAGATATCTCGTGGATTTACCCCTACCGTATCTGGTCTGGTTCAGGCAAAAAGGTTTTCCCAAAGGTAAACTGGGCGACTATCTAAATACTATGCTTACTATCAAGGATAACAGCTTGGAACCCATCATCAGAAAAATCCAAAAAGATTTTCCTCGTTAATCTTCCTGATTTTTGCCCCGCAATTAGTAACTTTACGCCCCGTAATAGAATGATCAATATGTCAGATACCAAGTACATTTTCGTTACGGGAGGCGTTACTTCTTCATTGGGTAAAGGAATTATCGCTGCATCCTTAGCTAAACTACTGCAAGCTAGGGGGTACCGAACCACCATACAAAAATTAGATCCCTATATAAATGTGGACCCGGGAACACTGAATCCATACGAGCATGGCGAATGTTATGTGACCGATGATGGTGCGGAAACCGACTTGGACCTTGGCCACTATGAGCGATTTTTGAACGTTCGTACATCTCAGGCTAACAATGTGACCACAGGAAGAATCTA
Organism: Allomuricauda sp. TMED12; assembly: GCA_002167435.2. GTDB lineage: Bacteria > Bacteroidota > Bacteroidia > Flavobacteriales > Flavobacteriaceae > Flagellimonas. The sequence goes on along the minus strand of NHBR02000143.1, from coordinate 45,662 downwards.
CCAAAGCGTTATTGAAAAGGAACGTAAAGGTGAATTTTTGGGCAAAACCGTTCAAGTGGTGCCCCATATTACCAACGAGATAAAGGAGCGTATCCAAATTTTGGGAAATAGTGGTGATTACGATATCGTTATTACCGAAATCGGAGGTACGGTCGGGGATATTGAATCCCTGCCCTATATTGAAGCAGTGAGACAACTACTTTGGGAATTGGGCGAACATAATGGTATTGTGATCCATCTAACCTTGGTGCCATTTTTATCTGCGGCAGGTGAATTAAAGACAAAGCCAACGCAACACTCTGTTAAAACTTTGATGGAGAGTGGTATAAAAGCAGATATCTTGGTTTGTAGAACGGAGCACAATATTTCCGAGGACATTAAAGAAAAATTGGCTCTTTTCTGTAATGTAAGAAAGGAGGCTGTGATTCAATCCATTGATGCATCAACCATATACGATGTGCCCTTGTTAATGCAAGAAGAAGGGCTGGATACGGTTACTTTGGAGAAATTGGCGCTTCCCAATGATACCGAACCGAACCTAGATCAATGGAAAGAATTTTTAAAACGTCATAAAAACCCAAAGGATAAGGTAGTAATCGGTCTGATTGGAAAGTACGTTGAGCTTCCCGATTCATATAAATCCATACAAGAGGCTTTTATACATGCAGGTGCTGCCAACGAAGTCGATGTTGAGGTGAAATCGATTCACTCCGAACATTTGACAGCAAAAAACATTGATAAAAAGTTGAAGGACCTGGATGGCATTTTGGTTGCCCCAGGCTTCGGTGAACGTGGAATAGAAGGTAAGGTAAATGCAGTAAAGTATGCCCGAGAGAACAACATACCATTTCTTGGTATTTGTTTGGGTATGCAGATGGCCGTAATCGAATTTGCAAGAACTGTTCTTGGTCTGGAAAAAGCCAACTCCACCGAAATGGACAAAGAGACGCCGGACCCAGTAATCAGTTTAATGGAAGAACAAAAATCCATTACGGACATGGGAGGGACCATGCGTTTGGGTAGTTGGGATTGTCATTTTAAAGATGGGAGTTTGGTAAAAGAAGTCTATGGTTCTTCGGACATTGAGGAACGCCATAGGCACCGTTACGAATTCAACAACAAGTACAAGGAGCAAATGGAAGAAGCAGGATTGGTAGCATCTGGGCTTAATCCAAAAACTGGCTTGGTGGAAGTTGTCGAGATTCCTTCACATCCATGGTTTGTTGGGGTGCAGTATCACCCTGAGTACAAAAGTACAGTAGCAAGCCCGCATCCATTGTTTGTTGGGTTTGTAAAAGCGGTATTGACCCAAAAGCAAAAACAAAACAATGCCAGTTTGGCATAAAATGGGGTTTTGGGCATATATTTGCCACCTGAAATACCAATAAAATATTTCTACTAAATAATATTCATGGAAGAAAAGAAGCTGGATATTAAATCCATTGTTGGATTTGTACTGATTTTTGGGATACTTATATATATGTTTTACCAAAATCAACCCACGCCAGAAGAGTTAGAGGCTCAAAAAGCAGAACAAGAGCAGGTCGAGGCCGAGAAAAGTAAAGTTGAAGAAGAAGCCAAAACGGCAGTTGTAGAAGAAACAAAGACTATAGATCTTAATGATTCCACCGCAGTTGCCCAATATAAGAATACGGTTGGTGCATTTGGTTTCACAAAAACTTCGGATGGGACTACCATCTTGGAAAACGAAGTTTTAAAATTGGAGGTTTCCAATCAAGGAGGGCAGATTGTAGAGGCCAAAATGAAGAATTTTGTGACCCATGATTCCGTTCCTGTATATTTGGTTAAGGATGGGAATGCCAATTTCGCATTGAATTTCACTACCTCCGATAATAGGGTCCTTAGCACAGCAGACCTATATTTTGAGCCATCACTTACGCAGAGTGGGGATAACCACGTACTTTCCATGAAGGCCAAAGTGGCCAACAACCAGTTTTTGGAATATCGTTACGAAATGAAGCCGAATGAATATTTGGTGGACTTCACTGTTCGTTCCCAAGGTTTAAGTGGAGTTTTTAATAGCAGTAAGCCGGTTACTTTGGAGTGGGACCTTAAAGGTATCCGACATGATCAGAGTATCAGGTATGAAAATAGATACACTCGTCTAACATACAATCACGATGAGGGAAATATCAGCAAACTTTCTGAGAGCAGTGATTTTGATGAGGAAACCGAAGTGGATGTAAAGTGGTTGTCGTACCGTCAGCACTTTTTTAGTTCCATATTGGCAACGGATAATCATTTTAAAACTGCCAACTTAACCTCTACCAACCTAGTGGAGGAAGAAAGCAAAGAATTGCTTTTCACCAAAGAATATAGTACCCGTGCTCCTTTGGAGCTACAAGCAGGCGAACTATCTCAAAATATGTATTGGTACTATGGACCTACCGATGTTAAAGTGCTGGAAGATTATGGGGATTTAGACCTTGTAGAATCCATTCCTTTTGGATGGGGAATTTTTGGTTGGATCAACCGATATATTTTCACGCCATTTTACACGTTCTTGAGCTCTTTCTTGCCATATGGAATCGCTATTATTATTATGACCATTGTGGTACGATTGGCGCTTTCTCCAGTAACCTACAAATCATATTTGTCACAGGCCAAGATGAAGGTGTTGAAACCTGAAATTTCGGAAATCAGCGAAAAGTACAAGGACAATGCCATGAAAAAGCAGCAAGAGACCATGAAGGTCTATAATAAGGCAGGGGTAAGCCCCATGAGTGGTTGTGTGCCAGCCTTGTTGCAGTTGCCTATTTTCTATTCCTTGTTTATGTTCTTCCCAACATCTTTTGCATTGCGACAAAAACCTTTTTTATGGGCAGAAGATTTATCATCCTACGATACCATTTTTGAGTTGCCGTTCACCATTCCATTTTATGGTGATCACGTATCCTTGTTTCCGATTTTGGCATCCATAGCCATTTTCTTCTACATGCAGATGACCACGGGGCAGAGTATGCAAATGCAACAACAACCGGGAATGCCGAATATGAAATTTATTATGTACCTATCTCCCGTGATGATGTTGTTCTTCTTTAACAACTATGCCAGTGGGTTGAGTTTGTACTACTTCATTTCCAACCTGATTACCATCTTTATTATGTTGGCCATCAAGAACTATATTTTGGACGAGGATAAAATCCATGCCCAAATTCAGGAAAACAAGAAGAAGCCTAAAAAGGAGAACAAGTTCCAGCGTAAAATGCGCGAGATGATGGAACAGGCCGAGGAGCAAAAGAAATCAGGAAAAAGATAATCCTGAGCTAGTATACTTTTTGGTTCAAAAAAAACTCCCTCAAGATTTCTTGGGGGAGTTTCCATTTACAGGTTTAGTTTGGAAAGATTTGGGACTCCAAAGATGCGGGATAACCTACGTTCAAAAAATAAAAAGTTGTCAAACACTCGGTTTTTGTGGGTAAATAATCTTTTGTTGATGTGTCATCGATGAACGGTAAACCTAGCTCGATAAAAAGCCCCCTCAAATTTAATTGAGGGGGCTTTCAATGCACTATTTATGTAATCAAAAACTAATTAATTCGTAGTATTTGGAATCAGTACAGTGTCCACTACGTGGATTACACCATTGATAGCCTGAACATCCACCGCATCAATACCAATACCCGTATTTCCTGCACCATCGGTGATATCTGCAATATTATCACCCGTGCCAGGTAGATTGATGGTAATCATATCACCTTCCAAAGTAGTTGCTGTGGCACCATCGCTCAAATCACCTGAACGTATATTGGCTCCAGCTACTACGTGGTGTTGTAATATTGGAATCAAGTCAGCCTCGGCAGGAATACTGGCCAAGGCATCGAATGCTGCATTAGTAGGGGCGAACACAGTGAATGGGTCGCTTCCCGCACCATCTTGAGCAGACAATACGCTTACAAAATCAGTACTCGGTGTCAATTCGGTCAATGCTTGTACCAATGTGGAGAAGTTAGGGTCGGCAACAGCAAAAGTTACTACAGTAGGTAAGTCGATTACTGCATTCACAGTATGAATAACTCCGTTGCTAGCTACAATGTCAGCCGTCACAACGTTACTGGTTCCATTTAATGTAACACCATCATCTGTATTAATGTATAAGCTCAAATTTTCATCAGCAGCAAATTCTGCAGCAGTGTTCACATAGGAATTAGTCAAATCTGAAGAGAATGCAGCAGCACCAACAACTACATGGTTGGATAATATGGCATTCAAATCGTTTGAATTTGGGTTAGTGAATGCGCTAAAGGCATCGTTTCCGGGTGCAAATACTGTAAAGGTCTCTTCTTCGTTGGACAACAAATCGGTAAAGGTTGTATTTCCGCCATCGGTCAAAGCTCCCACCAAAGAAGTTAAACCTGGGTTAGCAATAGCATGATCTACAATATTTGGAATATCGATTACGGCATTAACAACGTGTACTATTCCGTTCAATGCTTTAACATCTGGTGTAATCACTGTGGACACCCCATTAAAAATTACGTCACCGGAGGCATCAAAGAACAAGCTTACATTTTGATCCCCTGCACCTGTGGCCAAAGTTGATGTATAACCTGATCCAAGTCCTATTAAATCTTCAGAAGTCACTTCACCACTGATTACATGATTAAGTAGTACGTTGGTAAGCACGTCAACAGGCACATCTTCCAAAGCTGCACCATCAAGGAAAGTTGCAAATGCTTCGTCGGTTGGAGCCAACACTGTAAAAGGTCCATCACCTCTCAATACAGTTGGCAAATCTCCATCAGCAGCTACAAGGGCTGCCACCAAATTTTCCAAATTCTCGTTACCTAGGGCCAAATCAGTGATAGGCACCAAAATAATATCGGCAAGTTCATCCAAAATAGCTTGTGGCAACAATACTTTGTCTATAATATGCACAACACCATTGGAAACTTCAATATTTGCCGTGGTTACCTCTGCATCAACATCTGTTGCATCTCCAATAAATACTCCTCCTTGAGTGGATACTTGTAGGGTGGAACCTTGTAAAGTGGTTATGCTTTGTCCATCGCTCAAATCGGTTGATAGAACTGAAGCATCTGCAACAACGTGATACGTTAAAATTACAGCTAACAAATCTTGCAACTGTTGGGAACTGAAATCATCTAACGAATCAAACCCGTCCAATTGGGCTAGCAAATCGTTAAAAGCTTCATTGGTAGGGGCAAAAACGGTGAATGGCCCCTCGCCGCTTAGGGCAGCCGCCAAATCATTGTTGGCACTTTCGTCGGCCTTTTGCAAAGCGCTCACCAAAGTGTTTAGTTCGGCCGTTGCCTGGGCAGCCTCTACAATGGTTACGCTATCATCAGGCGGCATGTTTCCATCGTCATCGTCCGAACAGGATACAATGGATGTCAATAAAAATAATAAAGTCAGTTTGGTAAAATTTTTTAATGTTTTCATGTGGCGTCATATTTGTTTAACAATTTAAAATTATGTTTAAACAAAATAATAACCATAATGTTTAACGTTTTTACATAAAACTTTAACAAAATACTAATATTGACAATCTTACGGCTACGTGATTGCTCAGTTTGGTTTATGAGATATTTATCATTTTAATACCAGTCAATTTGTATTTTTGTAGTCTTAATTCAGTACGATGAAAAAGGTTGTTGTTGGACTTTCTGGGGGAGTGGATTCAAGCGTGGCCGCTTATTTGCTCAAGGAACAAGGATATGAGGTTATCGGTTTGTTTATGAAAAACTGGCATGATGATTCCGTTACCATTTCCGAGGAATGCCCATGGTTAGAGGACAGCAATGATGCATTGATTGTTGCCGAAAAATTAGGAATTCCGTTCCAAACAGTAGATTTAAGCACCGAATACAAGGAGCGTATCGTTGATTATATGTTCAATGAATATGAAAGAGGAAGAACACCCAATCCCGACGTACTTTGTAACCGCGAGATAAAGTTTGACGTGTTTATGAAAATTGCGCTGCAATTGGGTGCCGATTATGTAGCAACGGGACATTATTGCCGTAAGGGAACCATCAAAAATGCCGATGGTACCGAAACCTATCAGCTTTTATCTGGAAAAGACCCAAACAAAGATCAATCCTATTTCCTTTGTCAATTGTCACAAGAACAGTTATCCAAGACCTTGTTTCCCATTGGAGAACTGCAAAAACCAGAAGTAAGGAAAATTGCAGCAGAAAATAATTTGATCACGGCGGATAAAAAGGATTCCCAAGGATTGTGCTTTATAGGCAAGGTGCATCTGCCCGAATTTTTGCAACAAAAATTAAAGCCCAAAAAAGGCGTGATTGTGGAAGTACCAAATAATGCCTCCCAATTCGCAACCACGGTTCCAGAGTTTAAAAATGAAAGGGAAAAACTGGTCTTCCGTGCGGAGAAACCTGTTTATTCCCAGGAGGATGGAAAAGTTGTGGGCGAGCATCAAGGCGCCCATTATTTTACCATTGGACAGCGAAAAGGACTGAATGTGGGCGGTACCAAAGAACCCTTGTTCGTCATCGATACCGATGTGGACAAGAACATTATTTATACTGGTCAAGGCAAATCCCACCCTGGACTATTGCGCAACACTTTATTTATAAAAGAGGATGAGTTGCATTGGGTACGTCCAGATTTGGCTTTGGAGGTGGATGAGACAATGGAAGTCATGGCACGAATTCGATATCGTCAGCCGCTACAGCCTGCAACACTTTACAAAGTAGAAAATGGCCTATATGTAGATTTTAAGGAAAAGCAATCCGCTATTACCGAAGGCCAGTTTGCCGCTTGGTACAGTAATGATGAATTGATTGGTTCTGGGGTGATTTCCTAGACAACTTCCATATTTTGATTATTTTGGTGCACATAGAATAAACGTTTCATGCAAAATAAAATCACACAACTTTTTGGAATACAATATCCCATTATTCAAGGGGGCATGGTTTGGGCCAGCGGTTGGCGACTGGCCTCTGCGGTTTCCAATGCTGGGGGACTGGGCCTGTTGGGTGCAGGTAGTATGTATCCCGAGGTGTTGGAGGAGCATATTATCAAATGTAAAAAAGCGACGGACAAACCTTTTGGGGTCAACGTTCCCATGCTTTACCCTGATATCGAGAAGTTGATGAACATTATAGTGGACCAAGGGGTGAAAATTGTTTTCACTTCGGCAGGAAACCCTAAAACTTGGACCAAATTTCTTAAAGATAAAGGAATCACTGTTGTCCATGTGGTCAGTAGTGTAAAGTTTGCCTTAAAAGCACAAGAAGCGGGAGTGGATGCTATTGTGGCCGAAGGATTTGAAGCAGGTGGACATAATGGACGTGATGAAACTACTACTATGGTGCTGATTCCTTCCGTAAAAGAAAAAATAAGTATTCCTCTAATCGCGGCCGGTGGAATTGCCACAGGCAGGGCCATGTTGGCTGCCATGGTTTTGGGTGCCGATGGTGTTCAGGTGGGGAGTAGATTTGTAGCCTCTCCCGAAGCATCTTCGCACGAACTATTTAAAAAATGGGTCGTCGATGCCAAAGAAGGGGATACCCAACTCACCTTAAAAGAACTGGCTCCTGTTCGATTGCTCAAAAACAAGTTCTTCCAAGATATTCAAGAGGCCTATGCCAATGGTGCTTCCAAAAAAGATTTACAGGCCTTATTGGGAAGGGCTAGGGCCAAGAGAGGTATGTTTGAAGGCGATATGGAAGAAGGGGAACTGGAAATAGGGCAAGTTTCTGGATTGATTCATAACATAACGCCCGCAGCAAAAATTGTTGAAGAATTAATAGTGGAGTTCAGCCAAGCAAAAGCCGAAATACTGGACTATTAAGGTATTGCGCCAAAAGTTTAGGAAACTTTTAATACTTTTACGCTGCGCAATGAGAACACTAATCCCCACACTACTCTTTTTTGTGCTCGCCTCGCATTGCCATGGGCAAGTGGAGCGGGACAAAGCACTCCATTTTTTGGGTGGCAATCTTTTTGGCCTTGCAGGGGCTGGAATTGCCAAACAAGCTTCAGAAGGGAATCGTATCTGGACCTTTGTAGGGTCTGTTGCGGGCAGTACCCTTATAGGGTTGGCTAAAGAAACTGTAGATGCTGGTCAAAGGGATAATGGTTGGGACAACGATGATTTGGCCGCTACAATTTTAGGCGGTGTTACCGTTGGTGTTACTATAGATCTTTTCTCTAAGAAAGATGACAAGAGACGTTTGCGTGGTCGATATTCCAATTTGGATTTAAAGAAGAAAAAACGTTTTCTACAACCTAAAACCGAATTCATTGTTTTGGATGATAAACTCCCCGCTTTGAATACCTTGGGGCTTTCCAATCAACAGTTTACGGTTAAATAATTCCCCTCGCTTTTATTTCTAAATATTTATTGATGGTATTTACTGTCAATTTTTCCGGTTTCGTCAAAATAGTCTGTATGCCATACTTTTGAAGTTCCTTTTGCATTAGTCGTTTTTCCAAGGAAAATTTCTCGGCAATTGTTTTGTGATATATGGCTTGTAAATCTTCGGTATCTTCTGCAATCAGAGATTCCAATTCGGTATTTTCAAAGAAAATAACTACTAACACATGTTTTTTAGCCATGGCCAAGATGTAGGGCAATTGCCGTTTTAGTCCAGACATATGCTCAAAATTGGTGTAAAGTAATAATAAACTTCGCTGGTTGACCTTGCGTTTTACATGGGCATATAACAATCCAAAATCTGAATCAGAAAATGTCGTCGAAATGTTATACAAACTCTCCATGATGGTATTTAAGTGCGTGAGTTTTTGCACAGCAGGGACGAAGGTTTCAATCTTTTTGGAGAATGTGAGCAATCCTGTTTTATCGTTACGTTTTAGGGCAACATTGGAAAAAGCCAATGCTGAATTGATGGCGTAATCCAATAAACCCAAACCATTGAATGGCATTTTCATGACCCTTCCGGTATCAATTATGGAATAAATAGGTTGCGACCTTTCATCTTGGTATTGGTTTACCATCAATTGGTTCTTTTTGGCAGTGGCTTTCCAATTAATGGTACGGACATCATCACCCTTTATATATTCTTTGATTTGTTCAAATTCCTGGGTGTGGCCAATACGTCTAATTTTTTTCAAACCAAATTCGGTCAAACGATTGCTCGTAGCCAAAAAATCGTATTGCTGCATTTGGATGATGGAAGGGTAAACGGGAACCATTTGATCCTTTTGGAACACAAATTTCCTTTTGATGATGCGTAGGGGGGAGGAAGCAAAAACAATCAAATTGCCGAAAACATATTCACCACGTTCCACAGGCCGTACCGAATATTCAAAATAATGGGGTTCTCCTTTCTGTAATAGGCTTTTATGTTCAAAATCCCTTTTTTGGAATTGAACGGGCAATTCATCAATAATGGAAACTTCCGTTTTAAAAGGGTATTTGGAATTTAGATGAACCGATAAAATATTTTGATCGCTGTTTGATAATTTCCGGGGTAGATTTCGATGTGCTTTGATGGCGTTTGGTGTAGCGTACAAAAAATACAGATCTAAGAAGAAGAGTGCCACTAAAAGGAATACCGATAACCATGCAATAGGATAAAGGATGGGGACCCAATAGGAAATTACAAAGCATGCAGATAGCAGGGCGATATACCGAAAGAAAATATTATGTATGTAGAGTGACCGAAGAAATCCCATACTTATCTTGGAATTTCAACGGACTCCATAATCATGGAGACAACATTTTCGGTGGTCATGCCTTCCATTTCCCGTTCTGGGGTTAAAATCACCCTGTGATTAAGTACAGGTACCAAAGCTTTCTTGACATCTTCGGGAATTACAAAATCCCTTCCGGAAATGGCTGCAAATGCCTTTGCTGCGGTAAGTGCAGCAATGGAGGCCCTTGGCGAGGCACCTAGGTACAAATGAGGGTGGTTTCTGGTTTGTGTGATAATATTGGCGATGTAGTCCAATATTTTTTGCTCGACCACCACTTCGTGAATATTCTTCTTGAATTCAATCAATTTTTTAGGGGTAAGTACCGCTTTAATTTGGTCTTGTGGTTTTTCACCCTTTCGTTCGTGATGGTTTTGTAGAATTACTATTTCTTCCTCAACCGAAGGGTAATCCACTTTAATTTTGAAAAGGAAACGGTCCAATTGAGCTTCGGGAAGGGCATAGGTGCCTTCTTGCTCAATGGGGTTTTGGGTCGCCAAAACCATAAATGGTTGCCCCATTTTATAGGTGGTACCGTCCACGGTGGCTTGCCTTTCCTCCATGGTTTCAAAAAGGGCTGCCTGTGTTTTGGCGGGAGCACGGTTGATTTCATCTATCAAAATAATATTTGAAAAAATAGGCCCTTTTTTAAACTCGAACTCCGTGGTCTTGGTGTTGAATACAGAAGTCCCCAAAATATCACTCGGCATTAAATCCGGAGTAAATTGAATACGGCTGAATTCTGTTTTCAATGTTTTTGCAAAGAGTTTGGCGGTCACCGTTTTCGCAATGCCGGGCACCCCCTCAATCAAAGCATGTCCATCTGCCAGAATTGAAATAATCAGAAGTTCAATAAAATCTTTTTGACCCACGATTATGGTGGACAATTCTTTTTTTATCTGTTCCACCGTGCCCCTTAATTCTTCCAAGGGGACCTTATTGTCAAAATTCAGGTCGTTATTTTCGTTATTTTCCATCAACGTTTGCTTTAAATGCTTGTATTTTTTGATTCAGATTCTTTAGTTCGGTTTCGGTCACGAATTGTTTTGCCTTCAGCTTTGAGATCAAATCCATCAAAGCTTTGACTTCTTTCAAATCAGTATTGCTGCGCATAGCTAGATTCCTTAAAAATGCTTCGTCTTCCAAATTTTGGGTAGAAGCATGAAGTTTGGACCTGATATATTCCAAAAAGTAATCAATTTTATGCTTTGTTATCAAGGGTAGTTCCCCTTTTTCAAAATACATATCGGCAATGGTCCGTGTAAATGCCAAGGTCTGGTTTTTTAAAGGAGTTACAACTGGAATGGCTCGTTGCTTTCGTTTTCCTTCAAAAATTATATAAATGAGGGCACCAATCAGAATAAGGTAGTAGGCCCATTTAAATTCTTTAGTGTTTAAGAAAAGGTACATGGGGGAGGTGTAAAAAGATTTCCCCGATTTATGAAAATTATCCATGTAAATCTGTCCATTTCTATCCAAATAGGACAATAATCCTGCGGTATATTCCAGATTATTATCCTTAAGGATAAAGTAATTGGTAAAGGCCTTTGGAAAGCTTGTCAAAACGATTTCTCCCTTCCCAAAAGCTTGCTTTATGGAATTTACATGTTTGGTGATGGTATCCGTGCTGTCCGATGGAGAATACACTTGGCCAAGAACCGTAGTGTGTAAAGTGTCCAACTGATCAAAACTTGTGGTGTAATAGTCCTTGGTGAATTCAACCCTTTTGTGGTTGATTTTCGGATTGACCAATTCAAAATAAAATAGAGGTTCCAAGGTGCCATCATTGTAAATGTTTTGTTGTTCCAAATGTAGGGTGTCCAATAGTTTTTTTTCAAAAGATCTTGAGGCCACAAAAAGCATATTGCCTTGATCCACCCAATCCAAAAGGGTATTCAATTCTGCTTCTTCAAACGCAACGGATTCATTTACAAAAAAATAGGTGCCTTTTATGGAGTCGGTACGAGTAAGGAATTCAAAAGGTGGTTTTTGGATTTGTTGTATTTTATTTGGGAAGTATTTTTCCATTAAATCATTCAACACATAGGTGCCATAGGGTATCTTATGGTGAGACACATATGAAGGGAACCAATTGTTTTTCTTTGGTTTGTTGTATTCCATGACGAAAATGGCCGCTAGGGTCAAAACACCGATCACTATATATATCCATCCTTTTTTAGACATGGGTTATCACGTTTTTTAAGGATGTAAATACAACTTCGGCTTTTTCGTATCGTTCTTGGTCAATATCAAACTCACCGTACCAAACATAATCGTAGAGCAAAGTGGCTTTACCAAAATCATTTTTGAGGTTGCTCTTGGAAAGCTCTTCTATATAATCATCATTGGTTTTTTGTTGTTGCCAGTCAATCAATTCTTTTTCTGAAAGTAATTGTAAGATGTATAAGTAGTAATAACGAATGGCAAGCCGATAATTTTTATCAACCAATGCATTTTTAATCAATTGCTGAATGTCCTCATTTTTGATGATGTGCTCATCTTCGGACAGGGAAACCACATTCGGGTTCTTTTTGTTTTTCCCCATCCCTTGCATATTGGATTTGATAAAAAAACGAATCACCAGATACAGGAATAGTGCAAGGAGCAAATAGGGGAGAATCTCTAAAAACACTGCCAGATAACCTTCGGCATTGCCGACACCAAAGATCCATTCAAAAAAACGACGTAACAAATTGTAGAACCAATTGGTGATATCGGTCCACCAAGTGCTTTCGACTTTTACCTCTTCATAATTAAAAGCATCATCACCCTTGTAGGTTTCAAGGTCTTCCTTGCTAAATTCAATGGCTTCAATATCCGAGTCATCATACTTGACAATAGAATCGTTTTGGGCAAAAAGAATTGTCCACGATAATAATAGGTATGATAAAATCAGTTTCTTGTGCATCTATTCCTCCGTAGATTTTCCAAGGCTTTCAATGCGCTCAAATGTGCCCGTAAAATTTTTCTTTTCGTTGAGGTTGAAAAATATCATGGAAGTAGCTACCAAAAATATAATGTTCATAAGGAATTGAACCAAGGTGCTTATAATGTTTAAGAAAAGGTAAATAGGGTCGTTAAAGACATTGAAATTCTCAGCATCCATTTCACCAGAAAACACGCCCATTTTAATCCACATATAAATGGCGGATGGCAAACTAAAAGCATATGAGGCAATAGCTACAATTATATATACAACGAAAAGTGTTGCAAATGTGATCCACCAATTTTCTTTGATCAAGGTAAAACTATATTGATAGGATTCCATGGCATCCTTTTTTAGGAACACCAGAATGGCAAAGGAAATGGATAAGGGGACGGCAAGATAAATACCAGGTATTACGCAAAAGAATATACCCACCATTACCGATAATCCAACTAAAATGCCCAGACCAATCAATGACCAAAAAGAACTGTAGACACCTTGGCGGATTTCATCAAAATTTGTAGAACCATGGTTGTTGATATATGATTTTATGTAATGTAAAACGGTTCCCTGTGCCAGAACATAGGCAGCAATGGAACTGAACATTAAGGCAACAATAGCCAAAATCATAATTATGGGTGAATACAAAGAGTCCGGTGTATTACCAACCATCCCTAAATTAAAAATATCGCCAATGGTATACATATAAAACCCCATGGAAATCAACATCACCAAAATATAGGGTCCCACAATTTTTATAATGGCCCTAAAAAACGGTTTAAACTCATTTCTAATAAAGGCAAAAGAGTCGGAAAGGATGTCCCCTAATTCGCGTTGCTTCTTGAATTCGATGTACTTATTGGATGTCTGCATAGGTGGTTTTTCTATGGATTTGGTTTGGATAAATAATGTAATAGAATATGATTAAGAACAACGAAGCCATGATAATTAAAATTGCCAACCAATCTGGCATTTCGGTATATCGGGTAACAAAACCTTCCAAAAAGCCTGCAATAATGAAGAAGGGTATGGTGCTTACCATTATCTTAAGCCCGTTTTTAACGCCCCGTTTAAAGGATTCCAATCGAGTATAAGTACCCGGGAAAAGAATTCCATTGGCCAAAACCAATCCGGCACAGCCAGCAATTATAATTACGGATATTTCTATAGTTCCATGAATCCAGATGGTTCGCGCGGATTCCCAAAAAAGCCCTTTTTCATAAAAAAAGTACTGGAAACTCCCCAACATGATTCCATTTTGAAGTAGGATATAAAGTGTGCCAACTCCCAAAAATATACCAAACGCAAAAGCGTAGATGGCCACTTTAATATTGTTTATGGTAATACCCAAGAACATATTGAAGGCTCCTTGTTCTTTATAAACAGCCATGGGGTCACCTTTTTCTATATTCTCCAAGGTCATATTTACATAGCCATTGCCCAAAATAGAGCGTACAAAATCACCTTCGTTGGCTGAGGAGAAAGCCCCCACCGTTACAAAAAAGGCAAATACCAAGAAAGAAATCAGTAATTCTCGATGATGGTGTTTGAACATGGTCGGAAACTCCGTTTTCCAAAAATGGACAATACGGTTTCTGGATTCCCGTTTGGTTTTATATATTTTTTGGTGTGCTTGGGAGGCAATTGTGTTCAGATAAATCTGGGTATTGCTCCCAGGGTAAAAGGTCTTGGCATAACTAAGGTGGTCGGTGATCTCAATGTACAAATCGGAAAGCTCATCGGGATGAAGTTGCCCTTTATTGATCAGGGCATTTTCAAAAGCGGCCCATTTATCCTTATTTTGCCTAACAAAAGCGGCCTCGCGCATTACATCCGGTGGTTTGTAAGTAAAGAAACTAAAATATGGAACAATTTCAAATAGAAACGGCCCAAAATATAACTATCAATCAAAACACATCCCACCTTGGTGAGCGTATGCTGGCCTATATTATTGATAGCTTTATTATTGTGTGCTACACTATTTTGGTTGTCGTTTTTTTGGTTTCACTAGAAATTGATATTGAAGATCAATGGGCATTTTATTTGATACTTACATTACCCGCTTTTTTCTATTATTTGCTTTTTGAAACCTTAATGGATGGCAAAACCATTGGAAAGGGTGCGATGAAACTACGGGTGGTGAAATTGGATGGTTCCAAACCTAATTTTGGCAACTATTTTGTTCGATGGGCACTTCGGATCATTGATGTAAGTCTTACTTCCGGAGGAGCAGCTGTCTTGACTATTTTGATTCGGGGAAAAGGCCAACGAATCGGTGATATTGCTGCCGGGACAACGGTTATCAGCGAAAAAAAACGAGTATCATTGAATGATACGTTGCTTCGTGAACTGTCTGAAGACTATAAGCCAACATTTCCTCAGGTAACGGTTTTTAAGGATCAAGAAATGCAGACCATCAAAGAGCTGTATGATAAATCCAAATTGAACGGGAACCACAATGTTATTGTTTCATTGGATAAGCGCATCCGGGAAGTATTGGGTGTACAGACCACCTTGCAACCGATAGAATTTGTAGATGTGATTATCAAGGATTATAATTACTATACCCAAAAAATGTAAATATGCTTTATCAAACTATCGATATTTTGGGTACTGTTGCCTTCGCTATCTCTGGGGTTTTGGTCGCAATGGAAAAACGTTTGGATTTATTCGGTGTACTCATTATTGCATTCGTAACTGCAATCGGGGGAGGTACCCTAAGGGATTTACTAATTGGTAATACACCTGTAGGGTGGATGCAGGATCTTACTTATGTAATAACGATTTTTATTTCGGTGGTTATTGCCATCATATTTGTAAATAAACTCAAATATCTCAGAAAATCGTTATTTCTGTTTGATACCATAGGTATTGGACTCTATACCATGGTAGGGGTGGAAAAAGGCTTGGAAGCTGAACTGTTGCCTATCATGTGTATTTTTTTGGGCACCATGACAGCCTGTTTTGGTGGGGTAATACGTGACATTCTCTGTAATGAAATCCCCGTCATTTTTAGAAAGGAAATATATGCAACTGCTTGTATTTTGGGAGGGGGCAGCTACTTTCTCTTTACGCTATTCCCCATTCAGGACGGTTATGCCTATGTAGGCGCCATTTTAGTAGTGATTGTATTGAGGTTGATTGCCGTTAAGTTTGATGTGCGGCTGCCCAACATTTACAAAAAGGAGGCCTAGACCTTTTGTCCCCTAACTTTTCTTCAATGTTGGTTAATTATTGTTTAGTGCGATTAACCTATTATTAATCTTTTTTACTTTTTCATTAGTTCTTTCAAGCTAAACATAGCTCTACATTGGCTCCCAAGCAACCTAGATAACCAATCAGCTTTACAGGTATGAGAGCATCACAATCACTAATCATTACATTTTTAGGATTGATTTTATTTTTTGGAATCAATCAGGTCAGCGCGCAAGGCTGCGTTGCCATCAGGCATTTTTCTTCTTGTGTGGGGAACACTTTGGAAAACAACTTACTTGGTCCAGGAGACATTCAAATAGGAAGTAATTACAGGTACTTTAAGTCCTTTCGCCATTTTAGGGGAACCGAGGAAGAACCGGATAGGGTTTCCAATGAGACGGAAGTAATCAACCATTCCCATTCTTGGGATTTCTTCTTGACCTATGGAATATCGGATAGGTGGTATGCCAGCATCACTATTCCGACCGTAATCAATACACGTTCTTCCTTGTATGAACACGGTCGCGATGAACGTAACACCACTTTTTCAAGGGGCTTGGCCGATATTCGGGTAGGTGTCGGGTATTGGTTGTTTGATTTGGAAAAACACCAAAATGGGAATTTAGCCGTAGGAATGGGGGTTAAGCTTCCCACAGGTAATTACAATGCTTCCGATATCTTTTACAATGTTGGACCGGAAGGTGGACCTCAAGTTAGACCGGTGGATCAAAGTATACAACCTGGTGATGGCGGTTTTGGAATCACCTTGGATTTTCAGTTTTACCAAAAGATTGCAGAACGATTTTTTGCCTATGGAGGTGGATTTTATCTTATTAATCCAAGAGAGACCAATGGCACGCGGACATTTAGGGAAACTTTAAGCCCTATTCTGCAAAATGAGGCCATTATGGCCGTTCCGGACCAGTTTTCTATCCGTGCTGGAGTAAGTCATAGTCTAAGCAATACTATTTCAGCTTCATTGGGAGCGCGGTACGAAGGTGTTCCGGTAAAAGACCTTATCGGAGGAAACGAAGGTTTTAGAAGACCGGGTAATGTGCTTTCCATAGACCCGGGCATTGCTTTTATGAAAGATAATTTTTCCTTGAACCTTAATGTGCCCTTTGCCGTAAGAAGGGAGCGTCCACAAAGTGTTACCGATTTGCAAACCCAAGAAATGACAGGTGAGCCCAGACAAGGTGATGCAGCTTTTGCCGATTATCTCATCAATGTGGGAGTATCGTACAGATTTGCGCGTAGCAAAGTAAAAGTTAACCCGGAACTAATGAATGAATTCAATAATTAAACCTCCAATGTATGAGAAAAACTATTAAAGAAAAATTACTGGCCATTTCCGTTGGCTTGGTATATTTTTGGTTTGGTGCATTAAAATTTGTCCCGAACCTGAGTCCGGCCGAAGATTTGGCAAAGAATACCATTCACCACCTCACTTTTGGTTTGATACCCGATGATGTTTCCATAATTCTACTTGCCATTTGGGAAGTGGGATTGGGCATTTTGTTGGTTTTCGGTTTGTTACGAAGACAGGCTGTGATACTAGCGTTGGTTCATATGGTATGCACTTTCACACCGCTTTTCTTTTTTCCAGGTGATGTTTTTGGGGGAGAACCATTATCGCTGACTCTCGTGGGTCAATACATTATGAAGAATCTTATAATTATAGCAGTTCTTGTTTCCATTTATGAGAGAAAAATGGTTTCCGAAAATCATGAGGTGCCGCTAAGAAATCAACAAGACGGTTTTCTGCAGCGAACATTAATTGGCAAAAATCTTTTCAAAAAAGCGTGATTTTTCCTTAGGGACCAAAACAATAGAGAAAAATACTGAAGAGGTTTTTGAAAATCACTTAAGCTTTGTTGTTATTGATTTATAATACTTCAGCTTTTAGAATGTAAATATTTTGCCATGGCCAATCACCATCGCCTACGGGAACGTTGTTTATTGCATCAACCACATCCATTCCTTCAACAACTCGACCAAATGGCGTATAAGAACCGTCAAGGTGATAGGAGCCTGGATCGGTGACAACAATAAAGAATTCGTAGGGAGAGGCCAATTTGTGTGGGTTGTCCCTTTCGCTGCTGGGCATGGAAATGGTTCCCCTATGGTGTTTATGACCTTTTTTAGCATCCGGGGGGAGTAAGTACCGACCTATTTTTCCACGTTTGCGAGCGGTTTTCCGATCATCAGAATTTCCGCCCTGGATAATAAAGTCTTTTACCACTCTGTGGAACTGGGTGCTATCAAAATAATGTTGTCTTGCCAAGTAAATGAAATTGGCTTTGTGGTAGGGCACATCATCATACAATTGTACCGTAAAACTGCCCATGGTAGTGGTAATCTTTACCTTGTTCTTTTTTAGTGTTTTTGAGTAGTCAAAAAAGAAATCGATAGCATTTTCTTCGGTAAGTTTAAAGGGTTTTTCCTCTTCTTCCATGGCAGTAGAATCCACTTCGATTTTTGGAACAGTGTCCATGTTTGCAATATTTTCCTCAACTTTGTCCTTCTCCTTCTTAGGGGATTCTCCACAGGAAACGAATAAAAGAAATAATATACTTGTAGTTAAAGCCGATTGTCTCAACAGCATGGATTTTAATGAATTTTGTCAACTTGCTCTAAAATTAAAAAATCTCCCACTTCCTGGAGAAGTTTCCCATAATAAAATGTCACCCGAGCTCCGCATTCAATGGTTGAAGGAGAACAAAGTAAAAGATATAAATCCAAAACGGGCAGGGGTTATGGCATTGTTCTATCCAGATGTTGAACAAAAAACGCGGTTACTTTTGATTCTGAGAAAAGTTTATCAAGGAGTGCATTCCAATCAAATCGGGTTTCCAGGAGGAAAGGTGGAGGAGTTTGACAAAGACTTAATGGATACTGCATTGAGAGAAACGCATGAGGAAGTTGGTGTCCCTCCAACCAAGGTTGAGGTAATCAAAGAACTGAGCGAAGTATATATTCCGCCGAGTAATTTTTTGGTAAGACCTTACATCGGGATTTATCCCAATCCGCAACCTTTTGTTAAGGAAGAAAGCGAAGTGGAAAGCTTGGTAGAGGTGTATCTCCGTGATTTTTTGGATGATTCCAACCATATTCAAGAAATTTTGAGTACTTCCTACGCAAAAAACATAAATGTACCTGCCTTTAAATTAAATGGTTACACCGTTTGGGGTGCCACAGCCATGATGTTGAGCGAGATCAAAGAGCTATTACGGCAAGTGCTTTGATGGCTATTTTGTAAATTTGCAGTTAATAACCAACACTACATATGGGCCTTTTTAAGAAAAATCCTTTCGGACATATTTTATTTTTTAAACGATGGCTGATTCGTATTGCTGGTATGATGACACACCAGCGATACAAAGGGTTTAATACACTGGAAATTGAAGGATCGCAGATTATCCGTGAGCTTCCTGAGAACAATGTACTTTTTGTAAGTAACCATCAGACTTACTTTGCCGATGTTGTGGCCATGTTCCACGTATTTAATGCCAGTTTGAAGGGGAGAGATGATACAATTAAGAATTTGGGATATCTCTGGAATCCAAAACTGAATATTTACTACGTTGCGGCTAAAGAGACCATGAAAAAAAGTCTACTGACCAAAATTTTGGCCTATGCCGGTTCCATAAGTATTGAAAGAACATGGAGGGCCGATGGTCAAAACGTGAATCGACAGGTGAAGTTCAGTGATATTTCCAATATAGGAAAAGCTTTGGACGATGGATGGGTAATTACTTTTCCTCAAGGGACCACTACGCCTTGGAAACCTTTGCGAAAAGGTACGGCTCACATCATTAAAAAATACAAACCTGTTGTTGTACCTGTAGTTATTGATGGGTTCCGTCGTTCTTTTGATAAAAAGGGACTTCGCGTTAAAAAGAAGGGGATTCTGCAATCCATGCAAATAAAAGAGCCCTTGGAGATTGATTACGACAATGAATCCATTGACGCCATATTGGAAAAATTGGAGTATGCCATAGAGCAGCATCCATCTTTCCTAAAAGTAATTCCACAAAAGGAACTTCTTGCTTACGAAGAGGAAAACCAAAAAAGGCGTTACAGTTACAAGGGCAAGTTGGATAATTAAACCTCTAACCTTTTGAGCTCGTTGTAGTTTTTTCTCAGCTTTTTCAGTAAGATGCCGTAAAGGAGTTTGTAGAACAGCCAAATCAAAAATAGGATAACAGCTGTAAATACTATGGATATGCCAATAACCATAGCCCAGAATGCCAAGGTGTTCCCTTCTTGTGAGGCAGCCTCAACAATTTTCTTTCCTTCAGGTCCATAAAGCAACACCCCATACATGTTGATGATTAAATAAGTAGTAAAGATGATAAGGTTGAACCATACGTACTGAGTTACGGTTCGTTTTACTTTTAGTATGGTCTTCATCAAATTTCTGGATGAATCCGTGAAGGAGATTTTTTTATAATTGATGTAAAACTTATAGATAAAGTAAAGAATAATGGCGTAGTTGATGATATTGATACCCATTACCACTTTATAAATGTGCATGGCCTTAAGCTCTTCCATGGTCTCTGGTCCACTAAAGACAATATTGATCCCTGCCCAGAAAACAAATTCTATAATGCTGATATAAAAAATCCATTTTACTATGGACGATGATTTTTTCTTGATCATCGGATATATTTCCTCATAGGACAGTTTGGGAAGATTTGCTTCCCGCTTCTGCCAATCTTTTTTCAAGAGCTCCAGTTCATCCAGCATATATTAAGGATTTAATATGGTTCTTAATTTAGTTTTTACCCTGCTCATCTTCACTCTAGCATTTACTTCAGAAATACCCAAAGTTTCGGCTATCTCGGAATAATCCTTGTCTTCGAGATATAGAAACACCAAAGCTTTGTCAATATCGCCAAGTTGTTTAACAGCGTCGTACATTAATTTTAATTGTCGTTCCTCTGTATCATCATAATCAGTGGCCTTGATTTTATAGAGAACCGAGTCAAAATCTTGGGTTTTCACCCTTTTTTTTGACTTTCTGTACAATGTAATAGCCGTATTCAATGCAACACGATACATCCATGTGCTAAACTTGGCATCTCCCCGAAACTTTGGGTATGCTTTCCATAATTGAATAGTGATTTCTTGGAACAGATCGTTGTGGGAATCTTTGTCGTTGGTATATAGACTACACACCTTATGGACAATGTTTTGATTGTCCTCAAGTTCCGTCACAAAACGATGTTCCAGTTCTTTGTTCACTAAACGGTTGGTAAGTTTACTTTAATAATAAGTATCTATAAAGTAGCTTTTGTTACAGTGTTTGATGAAAATTCTATTTACGATAGTCCAAAGCCGGTGGTCTGTTGCCCAGCATTGGAATATATTTGAAGTCTTTTCCCCTTCTTTCTTCCAATTCTTTTTTGGCGGTTTCAACCGTTTTTGGGTTTTCAAAAATATCCATGGCGGTGAGTGCCAAAGTCTTTGCAGCAACCATCATCCCTTTGGAGCCAATGCTCATACCACCAGCTGCAACTGCTTGCCAACTATGTGCTGGTGTTCCGGGAACCCAAGTCGCAGTTCCCAAGCCTGCGGTGGGTACGGTATAACTAACATCACCTACATCGGTGGAGCCATATGCGCGTGCAGTTTCTCTATAAGGTTGAATTTTTTCAGCGGAAGAAATTTCTGGGGCACCTTTACCCAAAGTCGCCGATATTTTTTCTGCAAAAGCTTTTTCTTCTTCGTTATAGATAACACCACCAACTTTTTCCAAATTGTCGTACATAATTTTTTGAACAGTCAAGTTGGGTAAAAGTTCATGGGTTCCCCCGATCATTTCATATTCCATAGTAGTTCCGGTACCCAAGGCAGCTCCTTCGGCTGCTTTCACGATTCTATCAAAAATATCGATGACCACATCTCTGGAGTTGTGACGTGCATAGTAATAAACTTCGGCAAAATCCGGAACCACGTTGGGAGCTTTACCACCATTGGTAATCACGTAGTGGATTCTGGCTTCTTGTGGAATGTGCTCTCGCATCATGTTTACCATAGCATCCATGGCTTCCACACCATCCAATGCGGATCGTCCTTTATCAGGTGCTCCAGCCGCGTGGGCAGAAACCCCATAAAACCTGAATTTGGCAGACTTATTGGCCAAAGCAGCACCAGCGCTTGCAGCATTTGCGGAACCCGGGTGCCAGTGAAGCGCCACATCCACATCATTAAAAACACCCTCGCGGACCATGTATACTTTCCCTGATCCACCTTCTTCTGCGGGACAGCCGTAAAAACGTATTGTTCCTTTTATATTGTTGGTTTTCATCCAATTCTTTACTGAAATGGCCGCTGCGGTGGACGCTGTGCCAAAAAGATGATGACCGCATGCATGACCGGCAGCTTTACCTGCCGATTTTTTCTCGGGAACAGCCTCTTGAGAAAGCCCAGGTAGGGCATCAAATTCTCCCAAAATGGCAATTACAGGATATCCGGAACCATATTCGGCTTTAAAAGCGGTCGGAATCCCGGCAATACCTTTTTCTATGGTAAAACCTTCGCCTGAAAGGGTCTCTTGCAAAAGAGCTGAACTTTGCTCTTCCAAATACCCCATTTCCGCAAGATCCCAAATATTATGGGCGATTTCGCTATATTTTTCGGATTTTGAATCCAGTTCTTTGATTACATCATTCTTCTTTTTTTGGGCATGAACACCTATGGTACACAATAGAAGAAGCGCACCTAACGGGAGAATTTTTCTCATTGGTTGAAGTTTTTTTGAGTTAGAAGCTAAAGATACAAAAAAACAAACCCTGACATGATACGTCCTGCCTTGGAATACTTAAATTTGCTAGTATGTCGAGAATGAATATTCCTCAGTCCAGTTATCCAAGAGTCGTTATCGTGGGCGGCGGTTTTGGAGGTATTGCATTAGCAAAAAAATTAAGCAAGAAGGAAGCCCAGGTGGTTTTGCTGGATAAACATAATTATCACAACTTTCAACCCTTACTTTATCAAGTGTCCACAGGCGGATTGGAACCCGATTCCATCGCTTACCCCATAAGAAAGGTGCTACAAGGGTACCCCAATTTCTTTTTTAGGTTAGCCCAAGTACAAGAGGTGAAAACCGACACTAAAAGAATCAGAACCAATATTGGTGAAATTTTCTATGACTATCTGGTCGTTGCAACCGGTTCGGAAACCAATTTTTTTGGCAATAAGGGTATTGAGAGCAAGGGAATGGCCATGAAAACCATTCCTCAATCCTTGAATTTACGTAGCTTGATTCTGGAAAACTTTGAACAAGCACTTTTAACCGATGACCTTCACGAACGAGATGCCCTGATGAACTTTGTGATTGTTGGAGGTGGGCCTACCGGAGTGGAATTGGCAGGAGCCTTGGCCGAGATTAAAAAAGGAATACTTCCAAAAGACTATCCAGATTTGGATACACGTAGGGCACAAATAAATTTGGTACAAGGTGGTGACAGAATTTTACCGGCAATGAGCCAGCAAGCTTCGGAAAAGGCTGAAAAGTTTTTGGAAGAACTTGGCGTAAATGTTTGGAAGAATATCCGCGTTATTGATTACGATGGCAAACGAGTAACCACCAACACGAAAACCATATTTGATGCTGAGACTTTGGTTTGGGCCGCCGGTGTAAAAGCTGTGGGTCTAAAGGGTCTGGATGCAGAGGAGTTTCTTTGTAGGGGCAATCGGCTTAGGGTAAACGAGTTTCACCAAATTGTAGGATTGGAAGATGTTTTTGCCATTGGCGATGTGGCCCAAATGGAGACCGAGGAGTTTCCACATGGGCACCCCATGATGGCCCAACCTGCCATACAACAAGGTAGAAACCTAGGAGATAATCTGGTGCGACTGATAGAAAATAAGCCTATGAAGCCTTTTGCTTATAAAGACAAGGGTAGCATGGCCACTGTAGGAAGAAACAAAGCGGTAGTGGATATGCCCAAATTCAGGTTTCAAGGGGTGTTTGCTTGGTTCGTATGGATGTTTGTGCATTTGTATTTTCTGATCGGTTTTAGAAACAGGGTTGTGGTCTTTATCAATTGGGTGTACAACTATATTAGATTTGACCGTGAGGCACGTTTGATTATTCGACCTTTTAAAAAACAAAATCGAGTGGAGAGGGATACTTTAATGCGGGACTGATTCAGTTTGTCGTATATCAATTGGTAAGGTTAAAATTTAGCCAATTACTGTGGTGGGGTTGTTGGGCTTTGTAAATTGTAGTAAAACGCTCACCATGTTAAAATTGATTTCTCTATCCGCAATGGTCGTACTATTGATTTTCAGTAGTGAAGTTCGGGCACAAAATCAATATGGTACACCTAAAACATCGGAGTCACCTATTTATATTGAAGGGTTTAACTACCCTAATTTTGATGATCTATCACATTATGCATGGTTCCATATCGGTTACGAGGTGATTAATGGAACAGAGGTTCAACTCATCGGTGAACATTACAGGAGATATGGTGCGGATAGAATAAGTCTCGGGGCCCGCTTAAGACAAAAGCTTGCAAATAAGTTATATTTTGTTGGGGGGTACCAAAAAGAATGGGATCTCTACAATGAGGGTAGAGGTTTCCCAAATCCAGTTCCTCGTCAGGAAATTATTTTGGGGATAGAACATCAGGTTCGGCAAAATATGCTAATGGAAGTAAAAATGGTACATCCCATTTACGAATCCGATTTTTATAGCATAGGACTGGAAGGGGTGAAGACCCGAGTAGAAATGGGAACCCGTATAAAATTTTGAGAACGTTCATCTTCTTGGGTGAAAGTCCTTTAGTATTTTGGTCAAATGGGTGCGGTTTACATGCATATATACCTCGGTTGTAGTAATGCTTTCATGTCCCAACATTTGTTGAATGGCCCTAAGGTCGGCCCCATTTTCCAATAAATGGGTGGCAAAAGAGTGTCGAAAGGTATGTGGACTAATATTTTTTTTCAATCCTATTTCTTCTGCCAAACGTTTAATAATGGTAAAAATCATCGCTCGGGTCAATTGTTTGCCCCTGCGGTTTAAGAAAACAAAATCTTCGTGCTCTTTTTTTATGGCGAGGTGTACCCTCACCTCTTTCCTGTATATGTTGATGTATTTTTGGTTTATATCACTGATCGGGACAAAGCGTTGTTTGTTTCCTTTGCCCGTTACTTTTATAAAATCTTCGTCAAAATAAAGGTCGGATAGTTTTAAGTTGATGAGCTCTGATACTCGAAGGCCACAGCCATACAGGGTTTCCAAAATTGCCCTGTTCCGTTCACCTTCGGGCTTGGAAAGGTCAATGGCGGCAATCAATTGGTTTATTTCATCTTCAGAAAGGGTATCGGGCAACTTTCTTCCAATTTTCGGGGTTTCTATTAAATCCATGGGATTGTCTTCCCTGTAATCTTCAAAAACCAGATAATTAAAGAACCCTTTTAGACCTGAAATAATGCGGGCCTGTGTTCTAGGGTTGATTATTTTGGCGATATCGTAGATAAACTGCTGAACCGTTTCTCTGGCAATTTCAATAGGCTTTTCCTCGATGGACTGTTCATCAAGATAATTGGCAAGTTTTTGAAGATCCATAGAATAATTTGAGATGGAATTTTCGGAGAGTCCCCGCTCAATCTTCAAATAATTTTGATAATCTTTTATTGCTTGTTGCCAGTTCATACTTTCAAATATAGTGACATTACATTTCCAAAGTTGGAAGTAAATGTTCATTGGTCAACTCAGAATGCCCTTTGGTCAATTGTGGTGGCTTCAAAACCATGCGTTTCAATAAATTTCCATAATCAAATGGGAACGGTGAAAATGGAAAAGTGTTCAGTTTGTAGGAAACTTATATCAAAAGACACTTTTTTAATGATGATTGCGTTTTGTTGTCAATAAAATCTTAACAATGAAAAAAAAGACATTTTTGTTGGTAATCATAGCATTGGTTGCCGTTAGTTTCTCATCTATGGCCCAACGTGTGGACAGAACAAATTTTAAAGCAGGGATTCATGTGGGAGTACCCTTTGGTGATATTTCCGATTATTCAAATTTTGAAATAGGGCTGGATTTAGGGTATCATTGGGCACTTTCGGAATTAGTGGATGTAGGGTTGGCAACTGGATTTATGAATGCCTTTATAAATAATGATACGGTGGATTTTGGCCCTGTAGTTGTAGAGGGAGATTTTCCAAACATCCAATATATTCCCGCAGCAGCAGCGTTTAGATTATACCCAACCTACGATTTTAAATTGGGCGCGGATGTTGGTTATGCGGTTGGAGTAAATGATGGGAATACAGGGGGGCTTTATATAAGACCCATAATTGGCGCGAATGTGAGCGGCAACACAGAAATAAATATTTCTTACGTAAAAGTAAACGATGATTACGATTTCTCGATGGTGGCATTGGGGATTCTGTTTTTGTTTTAATAAAAAAGAACAACTGTTTTAGCCCCAAATCTTACAGTTAAAATCATGAATGTTAACCACTAATTACACTTTAAAAATGAAAAAATTACTTTTAGTTTTTGTGCTAGTTACGCTTGGCAATTTGGCAGTAAAGGCCCAAACCAATTACAGGGCTGCCTTAGGGTTGGGGATAGACCTATATGATGATTTCACTTTTTTTGGGGCCTCTGGAAAATACTTTTTTTCCGATAACCATGTTGGTCAAGCCGATTTGGGTTTTGAGGACAATGCCACAATTGCCACGTTTCTTTATTCCTTTCACAAAGAGTTTTTTAGAGCACCTGGATTACGTTGGTATGCCGGGGTTGGTCCGAGCATACTCTTTATTAAGGATACGGATAATGTCTTTGTTCTGCGTCCACATTTAGGAATTGATTTTAAAATCGATTCTGTACCGTTCGTGCTTAATTTTGACTGGCGTCCCTCAGTTGTACTTAGTAATGAAGGCGAAGGTCAAGTCGCTGCTTTTGGTTTTGGTCTGCAATTTGCCTTTAACAACTAGCCAAGAAATAATATGATATTGAGGGCGGGTAATCCCGTCCTTTTCTTTTTATTGTATTTTTGATTACATGAAACTAATGATCATTAACGGCCCGAACCTTAATCTTTTGGGAAAACGCGAACCCGAGGTCTACGGGAATACCACTTTTGAAGACTATTTTAAACAACTTCAGGAAAAGTTTCCAGATTTGGAACTAGAATATTATCAATCCAATATTGAAGGTGAACTTATTGGTAAAATACAAGAAGTGGGTTTTGATTACGATGGAATCATTCTGAATGCCGCCGCATATACTCACACTTCCGTTGGTATCGGGGATGCAGTAAAGGCTGTGGAAACTCCTGTAATTGAGGTGCATATTTCCAATACGCATCAACGTGAGGAGTATCGTCATGTGTCTTACATATCGCCAGGGGCCCAAGGCGTTATCCTCGGGTTTGGACTCCAGAGCTATGATTTGGCCATCCAGAGTTTCTTAGGCTAAAACCTTCAAATATTTTTTATCAGCGTAGAAAGTTCCGAAGGGTAAAAGCGATGCTATAAAGAGAACAATGAATCTTTTTAGGTTCCATTTTCTTTCCCTACAAAAAACTATGGCCACCACTACATATAGAATAAACAATATTCCATGTGCCATCCCAACAACTTGGTTCGGTTCAGGAATATCTGCCCAATGCTTTAACGGCATGGTCATTCCGAAAAGGAGTAGATAGGAGATACCTTCTAAAATAGCAGTGGCCCTAAAAATTTTCAGCATACCTTACAGGTGGATTACTTCATCATAAGCATCTGCAACAGCTTCCATTACCGCTTCGCTCATGGTTGGGTGTGGGTGAACAGCTTTCAATACTTCATGCCCAGTGGTTTCCAATTTTCTGGCAACCACAGCTTCGGCGATCATATCGGTTACACCAACACCGATCATGTGGCAACCTAACCACTCCCCGTATTTAGCATCGAAAATAACTTTTACAAAACCATCTGGGGTTCCTGCAGCTTTTGCTTTACCACTGGCAGAGAAAGGAAACTTACCAATTTTAAGGTCGTAACCTTTTTCTTTAGCTTGTTTTTCGGTCAAACCAACAGAAGCGATTTCTGGAATACAGTAGGTACATCCTGGAATGTTTCCATAATCCAAAGCTTCAACATGCATCCCTGCCAATTTTTCCACACAAAGGATTCCCTCGGCGGAGGCAACATGTGCGAGTGCCTGGCCTGGGGTTACATCACCAATGGCATAATAGCCTGGAATGTTGGTCTGGTAGTAGTCGTTCACCAATATTTTATCTCTATCCGTGGCAATTCCAACATCTTCCAAACCAATTTTCTCGATATTGGTTTTGATACCCACGGCAGATAGCACGATGTCCGCTTCCAATACTTCTTCACCTTTNTTGGTTTTTACGGTNGCCTTNACGCCATCNCCAGAGGTGTCAACTTTAGTAACTTCGGCGGATGTTTTGATCTTAACCCCTGATTTTTTGAAGCTACGCTCCAATTGCTTGGAGATATCTTCGTCTTCAACAGGAACAATGTTCGGCATATATTCCACTACGGTAACCTCTGTACCCATGGAGTGATAGAAATAAGCGAACTCCATTCCAATGGCACCACTACCCACCACAATCATTTTCTTGGGTTGCTTTTTCAAGGACATGGCCTCGCGGTATCCGATCACCTTTTCGCCGTCCTGTGGAAGACTGGGCAACTCACGGCTACGAGCTCCTGTGGCAATTATAATATTATCGGCGGAATATTCTGTGGTATCTCCGTTTTCAGCTTTTACTTCAACTTTTTTACCTGGTTTTATCTTTCCAAATCCATTGATGACCTCAATCTTGTTTTTCTTCATCAAGAATTGAACGCCCTTGCTCATTCCTTCGGCAACACCGCGGCTTCTTTTTACAACGGCATCAAAATCGTGGTCCACATCATTGGCACTTAGACCGTAGTCCTCGGCATGCTTTAAATATTCGAATACCTGAGCGGATTTGAGAAGGGCCTTGGTTGGGATGCAACCCCAGTTAAGACATACACCTCCCAAACTTTCTTTTTCTATAATGGCTGTTTTGAAACCTAATTGTGATGCCCTGATTGCAGTAACATATCCACCTGGACCACTTCCCAAAACAATTATATCGAACTTGCTCATTAGATTTTGATTTTAGTTGTTAGATTAGAAACCTGCCTTTATTGGCAGGTGCAAAAGTACATAAATCAATGCCCAAATCCCAAGTTGAAAAAAGGCAAATGTGGATTAGTTTGTGAAATCAATGTTTACCTGTTCCGAACATCTTTTTATTGAAGGCTTTGGATGCTCCCTTTGGAATGGATAAAGACGTCCATTCGCTACCTTTGATCATTCTGCCAATAAATACAATTTGTCCAATGTGACTGGCATAATGTGCTAGCTGGCGGTTAATGGCTTCCACAATAGTGTGTTCTTCTCCCCGAATGGTGATTTTGTTTTGGAAATTAGTAGCATCAATTTGTGATAGAGCATCAAAAAGACATTTCCAACCTTTTTCCCAAGCAGTCGTCATTTCTGATTTTGAGATATAGGATCCTTCAAATTCCAAATCGCGTTCTCGCCATGATTTTTCACCATCCTCAGTTAAAAAATTGGTCCAACGGCTCAGCATATTGCCGACCATGTGCTTTACAATAACTGCAATGGAATTATCAGTTTCTGCGTATTCCCAATGTATATCGTCATCCGATATTTGGGCAAAAGTTTTATCGCCCATGCTTTTGTAGCGCTGGAATTCAAATAGTACGCTTTTTAGATAATTCTCTTGAAAACCCATTATTCTTCAGAGTCAAAATCAATGCTGATGGAATTGATGCAATACCGTTGTCCTGTGGTCTCTTTGGGCCCATCATCAAAAACATGTCCTAAATGACTGCCGCAATTGGCGCAGACGGTCTCTGTTCGAATCATGCCGTGGGTGGTGTCCCTGATGTATTCAATGGCTCCCTCTACAGCTTGGTCAAAAGAAGGCCAACCACAACCACTTTCAAATTTGTGCTTGCTTTCAAAAAGTTTGGCATTGCATGCTTTGCAATGGTAGTCGCCATTTTCAAAGTGTAGGTCGAACTTCCCTGTGTATGGCCGTTCGGTTCCTTTTTGTCGTAACACATAATATTCTTCAGGGGAAAGTTGCTGTTTCCACTCGTCTTCTGATTTGTTTACACCGTATTTTTTGTCCATCGATTTGTTAGAAGTTAATTGCCGTCGGGGATAAAATCAAGAGCAGCCCCATTGATACAATGTCTTTTTCCGGTTGTGTTACTGGGTCCGTCGTTAAAAACATGTCCCAAATGCCCTCCACAAACTGCACAATGTTCCTCGGTACGGGCGACGCCTATTTTATAGTCTACATCAAAAGCTACGTTGCCCTCGATCTCTCTATCAAAACTTGGCCATCCAGTTCCGGATTTAAATTTATGATCACTTTTAAAAACCGGCGTACCGCAACCTGCACAAACATAGGTGCCTTTTTCTTTGTTGTCCAATAATTCGCTTGAAAAAGCATTTTCGGTAGCGGCTTTCCTAAGTACATAATACTCCATATCGGTAAGTTCGGCTCGCCACTCAGCATCAGTTTTACTTACTTTAAAAGTGGTTTCCTTGGCGGTTTCTTTTTTTTCTTCTTGTGATGTTCCCTTGCATCCTGCGAATACAACCAGAACTATCAGTAGCAATCTTTTTCCCATGTTTCTGTTTTTATGTGATTGGACGTTATTTAATTGAAATCCTTTCAAAGGATCCAATAAAAAAGTCCCATTGATTACCAATGAGACTTAATATAACATTTTTATAGGATTTAGTTGATGTCCAACTTAGTAATCTGTTCTTCACCAATATTGAGGGTTGACATTACACTTTCAATATTTGAGCTGTCAAAGTCAGGGGATTCAGCATACTCACTTGGCACAAATACAATTCTGAAAAGCTGATTGTCCGTAAAGTCTGTACTCAAACTAGACAGATCAAAGTTTCCATCAATAAAAAGTTCCAAATCCACGAAAGTATGGGAGAAAACATATTGAATGGTACCTTCATTCAGAAAGTAATTTTGGGGTATTTGCGTCCATGCATCTGCCGTTGTACCATCGTTCAAGTCAATTAAGCCGTCATGTCTATAGACCAATACCGCATCGGATTCAAAAACTTCGAAGTTGGTTACATCGGAAAAAGTGATCAAGGTGCTAAAAAGGTTGGCGTCAAAGTCATAATCAAAGTTTACCCCTTCCACCTCGACTACTTGACCCTGTATGCCAGGTGCTCCCGGTGCTCCCGGTGCTCCGTCAAGCCCGTCAAATCCTGGAGGTCCCTGGGGACCCTCACATGCCGTGAGAAACAAAACAATAAAGGCTCCTAAAATTGTACTAAATTTATTCATGATTTTTGGATTTTTGATTTGTGTTCATTTTATCTGTTGATGCAATAAAATCAAAAAGCGTTCCATTTTTAAAAAAATGTTGTTTCAGTTGCCAAACCTGTTGTCATAATCGTATTCTTGCTTAAAGATGCGTATTATTGTATACGTACTAAACTCGCTAATATGTCCAAAGTAATTACACATAGTTTTTTTACAGAATTTGATATCAATCTTTTTAAAGCAGGAAAGCACTTTCGACTATACAACAAATTGGGTTCGCACCTAACGGAAGTTGATGGAGTAAAGGGAACTTATTTTGCCGTTTGGGCACCCTCGGCAAAATCGGTGAGTGTTATTGGCGATTTTAACTATTGGACCGCGGGAGAGCATGAATTAAATGTTCGTTGGGACAGCAGTGGAATTTGGGAAGGATTTATTCCTGGAGTTGACAAAGGGACCAAGTACAAGTATAAGATACATTCCAACAATAATGATATCTGGACCGAAAAAGCAGATCCCTTTGCTCGGTTTTGTGAGCAACCACCGCAAACGGCTTCCTTGGTTTGGGATGATACCTATGAATGGAAGGACAAAAACTGGATGGACACCCGAGAAGAAAAAAACGGGTTGGACAAGCCTTACTCTGTCTACGAAGTACATTTGGGCTCTTGGAAGAAGAAAAATGGTTGGGAATCACTCAGCTATTTGGAGATGGCAGAAGAACTTGCGGATTATGTAAAGGAGATGGGCTTTACCCATATAGAGTTGATGCCTATTATGGAATATCCTTACGATCCTTCTTGGGGCTATCAAATTACTGGGTATTTTGCACCAACATCACGATTTGGAAAACCAGAGGACTTTAAAGTTCTTGTTGATGCATTGCACCAGCGGGGCATTGGAGTAATATTGGATTGGGTGCCCTCGCATTTTCCGGAAGATGCACACGGACTTGGCTTCTTTGATGGGTCAAATCTGTATGAGCATCCAGATAGGCGAAGAGGATATCACCCCGATTGGAAGAGTCTCATTTTTAATTATGGAAGAAACGAGGTAAGAGCCTTTTTGATCAGTAATGCCATTTTTTGGCTTGACCAATATCATGCCGATGGATTGCGAGTGGATGCAGTGGCATCAATGCTGTATTTGGATTATTCTAGAGAAGATGGGGAATGGGAACCCAATATGTACGGCAATAACGAGAACTTGGAAGCTTTATCTTTTTTACGGGAAATGAACCAAGAGGTGTATGCCAGTTTTAAAGGAGTACAGACCATTGCAGAAGAATCCACGGCATTTACGGGTGTTACAAAACCGGTGCACTTTGGCGGATTGGGTTTTGGTATGAAATGGATGATGGGGTGGATGCACGATACCTTGGAGTTCTTTAAAAAAGATCCCATTCACAGGTCGTATGATTTGAATGCGATAAGTTTTAGCCTCACCTATGCGTTTACAGAGAATTTTATGTTGCCTTTTTCGCATGATGAGGTAGTATACGGGAAACAATCTTTATTGTATAGGATGCCGGGCGATGAATGGCAACGATTTGCTAACCTTAGATTACTCTTTGGCTATATGTTTACGCACCCTGGAGGAAACTTATTGTTTATGGGTGGTGAGTTTGGACAATCATCCGAATGGAACTTCCAAGAAAGTTTGGAATGGCATTTAACACAATATGATTTTCATTCGGGAATACAAGAAGTTATCAAGGATTTAAATAAGATGTACAAAAACAATCCGGCATTGTATGAAAAGCAGTTCAGTCAGGAAGGTTTTCAATGGATTGAGTATAATGACCAGGAAAACACCGTCATATCATACATAAGAAAGGGTGATGACCCCAAGGATGATTTGATTATTGTTTGCAACTTTACTCCAGTACCCAGAGAAAACTATAGGTTGGGTGTTCCAAAAACATCAACTTTAAAATTGGTTTTTAATAGTGACGATAAAAAATACTCGGGAAGCGGCATGGGCAAAAAAACAATAAAGCCTTCCAAAACTGCATGGAACGGACAAAAGCAATCAGTATTGATGAACTTGCCACCTCTGGGTGTTGTCGTTTATAAATAAAAACAGAACTAAAACGTTGTAGTTAATTGCTTTTCAAAACATATTTTTATTTATTCAGGCTTTTGTGTTTCTTTTGTGAGCCTCAATCAATTATAAATGATAACCAATACTGAGATTGCTAAAACGGGGAATCAGTTCCCGAACCATATAGTCGATTTTAAACAAGAAAACGACAAGTTATACTTTACCACCCAAAACGGTGTTATTTTACAGGTTACTATTCTACGGGACAGCGTGGTCCGATTTAGGTATGCCACAGAATATGTTTTTGAACCAGATTTCTCTTATGCCATAAATGAAGATGTTAATCTCGGTTACAACGAACTTACCGTAGAAGATGAGATACCGGAATATGTAATCACAACCTCAAAAATCAAGATATACATCAATAAGACCAACCTTAAGGTACAGATTGTTGATATGGATAATGTAATCCTTGCGGAGGATGAACTTGGTTTCCATTGGGAAGAGAATTTTGATTATGGAGGGAATGTGGTAAAAATGAGCAAAGTGTGCCATTCCGGTGAGAGTTATTACGGAATGGGGGACAAGGCATCACATACTAACCTTAAAGGTAAAAGGGTGAACAATTGGGTGACCGACTCTTATGCATACGGAAAGGATCAAGAACCATTGTACAAATCGATTCCTTTTTATGTTGGCCTCAAAGAAAGTGTGGCATATGGGATATTTTTTGATAACTCATTCAGTACTTATTTTGATTTTGCCGGAGAAAAACGAAATGTGACCAGTTTTTGGGCCGACGGTGGAGAAATGAATTATTATTTTTTCTATGGACCAAAAATGTGCGATGTAGTGGAATCCTATACCGATTTAACCGGTGTTCCAGAACTACCACCACTTTGGGCCCTAGGTTTCCATCAATCTAAATGGAGCTACTACCCAGAGAAAAAGGTAAAGGATATCGCCTCAACTTTTAGAACGTTGAACATTCCATGTGATGCCATTTACTTGGATATTGATTACATGGAAGGGTTTAGGTGCTTTACTTGGGATAACAAATATTTCCCCAATCCTAAAAAAATGATTGAGGAACTGGAAGAGGATGGTTTTAAGACCATTACCATGATTGACCCCGGTATTAAGATAGACCGCGATTATTGGGTGTATCAACAAGCCATGGACAATGGTTTTTTCTGTAGAAGGGCTGATGGACCTCATTTTAAAGGAAAAGTATGGCCAGGTGAATGTAAGTTCCCGGATTTTACCAATCCGGAAGTTAGGGAATGGTGGGCCGATTTATATAAGGAAATGATTGCCGATATGGGCGTTAGTGGGGTGTGGAACGATATGAACGAACCTGCCATAATGGAAGTTCCCACCAAAACCGCTAATTTGGATGTACGACACGATTACGATGGTCACCCCTGTAGCCATAGAAAAGCGCATAATGTGTATGGCATGCAAATGGTGCGTGCCACCTACGAAGGCGTTAAAAAGTTTATGTTTCCGCGTAGACCATTTGTGCTAACACGTGCTGCATATGCTGGAACACAGCGCTATTGTGCCACATGGACGGGAGATAATGTTGCCACCTGGGAGCATTTGTGGATCGCCAATGTACAAATGCAACGGATGTGCATGAGTGGATATTCTTTTGTAGGTTCCGATATCGGAGGATTCGCGGAGCAACCCAATGGAGAATTGTTTGCACGTTGGATGCAATTGGCTGTTTTCCATCCATTTTGTAGGGTGCACTCAAGTGGTGATCACGGAGATCAAGAACCTTGGTCGTTCGGTGATGAAATTACGAACATAGTTAGAGAGTTTATAGAGCTGAGGTACCAACTAATGCCTTACCTCTATACCATGTTCTACAATTACATCAAAGAAGGTTTTCCAATGCTTCAATCTTTGGTTTTTTATGATCAAGAAGATCCTCAAACCCATTTCCGTACCGATGAGTTCATATTTGGAAAACAAATGTTGGTGTGTCCTGTTCAAGAGCCCAACGCACAAGGCAGGAGAATGTACTTCCCTAAGGGAAATTGGTATAATTATTGGACGGATGAATTAACAGAGGGAGGTGTTGAACGCTGGGTATCTGCAGAAATTCACCGTGTACCTTTGTTTGTAAAAGAAGGAGCCATGATACCAAAATATCCGGTACAACAGTATATCGGAGAAAAGGAAATAGAAAAATTGGCCATTGATGTGTATTTCAAAGCAGGGACTGAAAAATCAAGAGTATACGAAGATCAGCAAGAAGGGTACGATTATAAAAAGGGGAGATATAGTTTAAGACGCTTTAAATTGACTGGGAAGGAAAACGAACTGATTATCCAGCAGTTTAAAGATGGTAATTTCATTACCCCTTACGACAATTTTATAATGACTTTCCATGGACTTCCTTTCACAATCGAAACGGTGGAGCTGGATAACGTAGAAGTAGATTTGAAGGATATCAAGCTAAATGGCAACAACTCTATCGAAGTGAGCAAGGATTTCACGGAACTCCATATTTTCGGAAAATAAATTTTTGTAATTTACATAAGACAAAAACACGATTTACCATATGAAAAAGCTTTTTCTAACTTTTTTGATGCTTCTGGTGCTGGTTGGTTGCAAGACCAATCCTTTTACAGGAAAGAGCACGTTGAATTTTTATAGCAACAGCCAAATGTTTCCTATGGCATTTGCTCAGTATGATGAATTTTTAGGGTCCAATAAGGTAGTAACCGGAACATCGGATGCACAAATGATCACTAGGGTAGGGCAGCGTATCGCTTCCGCTGCAGAACGTTGGTTGAACGCGAATGGATATCCAGGGTATTTAAAAGATTATAAATGGGAATATAATCTGGTACAAGATGAAACCGTAAATGCTTGGTGTATGCCAGGAGGTAAAATTGTTTTTTATACTGGAATTTTACCTATTACCCAAAATGAAACTGGTGTTGCAGTGGTAATGGGTCATGAGGTGGCACATGCCTTGGCCGATCATGGGGCCCAGCGCATGAGTGCGGGAACCATACAGCAAATCGGGGCAGTTGCCGGGAATGTGGCCATTCAAGATCCAGAGAAAAGAAATATGTTCAATCAGGCTTATGGCATAGGTTCTCAATTGGGAGTTATGTTGCCATTTAGTCGAAGCCATGAAACTGAAGCAGATAAAATAGGGCTGCAGATTATGGCCATTGCAGGATATAACCCTGATGAAGCTGCCAAGCTTTGGCAACGAATGAAAGCAGAATCTGGAGGACAGGCACCACCTGAGTTTTTGAGCACGCACCCTTCCAACGACACAAGAATAAGTAATTTGACTGCTTGGGCCCCGGCCGCAAAACAAGAGGCACGTAAATTTGGGGTGACCTCCTTCAAATAGATTTTAAAGAAATAGTGAATGTCACTTCGAGCCAGATGAAAAATCCACCGATACCAAAAGGGTTTTTCTCAAAAGGATTCGAAGTGACATTTTTTTGTAAATAAAAGTTATGGCACAGACACTGGCATTGAAGGGAAGCAAGAAACTATTGAATGCTTGGGCGTTTTACGATTGGGCCAATTCTGTTTACAGTTTGGTTATTTCCTCGGCCATTTTCCCTTTGTTTTATGGGTTATTGTTCAGAACTGCCGGTATAGAGCACGTCACAATTTTTGGAGGAGAGATAGCAAGAGCTCCCTTAATCAGTTATGTTACTTCTTTGGCTTTTGTTTTTATTGCCATTGTAACACCACTTGTTTCCGGAGTGGCGGATTATATGGGGAACAAAAAAGTATTTTTAAAGTTCTTTTGCTATTTGGGAGCCGCTTCGTGTATTGGATTGTATTGGTTTTCTTTGGAATACATCTATTTTGGCTTAGCCTGTTATTTTTTCGGACTTGTTGGGTTTTGGGTGAGCTTTGCAATTAACAATTCCTATTTGCCCGATATTGCCTATCCGGAACAGCAGGACCGGATAAGTGCCAAAGGATTTTCACTTGGGTATATTGGTAGTGTGATATTGTTGGTCTTTAATCTGGCCATGGTAATGAATCCCGATGTTTTTGGCATTACGGATAATGGCGGTGAAATAGCGGAAATGAAGGCCATGAAATATTCCTTTATTTCAGTAGGAATTTGGTGGGCATTGTTTAGTCAGTATACCTTTAAGCATTTACCCAAAGGCTATAAGCGCCAAGGGGAACGTCACCATATCATTTTAAATGGTTTTAAGGAGTTGAAATTGGTTTGGCATCAACTTGGAGAGAATAGAAAACTGAAGCGGTATTTAGGTGCTTTTTTTACCTATAGCATGGCAGTACAGACCATTATGTTGATTGCAACCTATTTTGGGGAAGAGGAAATTATATGGGGTTCCGATAGCGAGCGTACTACGGGATTAATTGTAAGTATTCTATTGATTCAGATAGTAGCCATTTTGGGAGCAACGGCAACTGCTAGTGCCTCCAAAGCTTTTGGGAACATTAGAACACTTGTGGTGATCAATGTTATTTGGGTTTTACTTTGCGTGTATGCTTATTTTCTTCAAACCCCAATGGATTTTTATATCGCTGCGGGCCTGGTTGGAATAGTCATGGGAGGAATTCAAGCACTTTCCCGTTCTACCTATTCCAAATTTTTACCGGACACTACGGATACCACATCGTTTTTTAGTTTTTACGATGTCGCCGAAAAGATAGGCATCATCATAGGTACCTTTATGTATGGAATGATTTCCCAGCTCACGGGAAGCATGCGAAACAGTACTATATTCTTGGCAATATTCTTTTTAATAGGTATCTTTTTGCTGACGAGAGTCGATAAAAAGAACTGAACAAATGAAACATTTTTTACGGATTGCCCTTTCCTTATTTTTGATGGGGCAGGGGCTCAGTGCCCAAAAGAGTCTTCAGGAGCGATTGGGGTATTCCAACGACGCCAAACTTTTGATAGTCCATGCAGATGATTTGGGGGTTATCCACGGGGTGAACCAAGCATCTTTTAAAGCTATGGAGGAGGGGTCTGTGAGTAGTGCAAGTATTATGGTGCCTACGCCTTGGTTGCCAGAGGTTGCTGCTTATGCCAAAGCAAATCCTGATCACGATATGGGAATTCATTTGACCTTAACAAGTGAATGGCAACTGTTGCGCATCGGTCCGGTTGCTTCACGTTCCGAAGTGTCCAGTTTGTTAAATGAAAACGGATATTTCTACCCTGATTGTGGTGAACTTTGGGAGCATGCCAAAATTGAAGAAGTGGAGATTGAATTAAGGGCGCAAATCGATAAAGCCATAGCCATGGGGATTAATCCAACGCATTTGGACAGTCATATGGGGTGTTTGTTTTCAACAGATAATCGATATTATGAACTGTACACTCGATTGTCCAAAGAATATGGAATTCCGGCCATGGTCAATCATCAAATTGAACAATTGGGAGGTGATGAAATTGAAGAACCACCAGTGGTCATTGATCAAATTTTTGGAGCAGGTACCGAAGATTTTGATAAAGATGCCATGGGAAAATACTACGCTGATACATTAAAGATGTTGGAGCCCGGCGTACATGTGATGATCATTCATTGCGGGTATGACAATATGGAGAGCCAAGGTATGTCTTTTGAACATCCCTACTGGGGTGCCAAATGGCGCCAAGATGATTATGATTTTTTTACCAGTGACGAATGTGCCAGAATTCTCGAAGAGCAGAACATACATTTGGTTACATGGAAGGAAATTGGAAAGTTGCTGAAAAAATAAAAAAGCCCTGGCTGTGAACCAGGGCTTTTTCAGTTTTTGATTGATGATAAACTCGGTGTTACCCTTTGGTAATGTCTCCTGAACCAGAAGCTTTGGATTTGATTTTTTTAGGATTTCCGCGGTAATGGATGTCACCAGAACCAGATACCCGGGCATCAATGGATTCGTGGGCGGTTACTTTGATGTCGGCGGAACCTGAAACTGTTGCGTTTACGAAATCAGCCTCTAGATCATAGGCCTTAATATCACCCGAACCAGATACAGAAACCGTGAAGTCGGTAGCGCTTCCCGATAAATTAATGTCCCCTGAGCCGGAAAGTGTAGCTTCTAACTCCTGTGCCTCGACCATCAAGGTTACATCACCAGAACCGGACATGCTTGCGCTAAAATGATCAGCTTTAATGGTTGTTTTTCCTACTAGATCACCAGAACCCGATAAGCTTACAGCGTGAATGGACTCTACTGGCACTATCACATGGATACCACTTTTCCAGTTAGAAGGTCTTAGGTTGACACCCTTTTCTTTTTTAATGACCAATTTTCCATTTTTCACTTCGGTTTTGATGTATTCCAATAAATTGGATTCCCCTTTTAGGGTAATTTCACCCTCCGTACCGGATACTAGCTCTACATCGAACCAACCGGCCATGGCAACTTCGTCATAGTCGCCTACCGAACGTTCAATGGTTACTACATCGCCATTTCCTTTAACTCTTTTTCCCCATTGGGCATTGGTACAGGCAATCATTCCTAATGCCAACGTAAGCGTGATGATTTTTTTCATGATCTTGTGTTTAAATTGTTTTTGATTTGATGTTAATTCTGATAAAAGGAAATGCCTCCGTAGTCACTGGTAATGCTTACCCTATTTCCAGAGTTTGCTTGTCCATAATAACCTTTATAGTACTTTTCATTTGACTTTTCCTTGCTGATATTGATTTCAAAATCATCCTTGCCGCTTACGCCTGCATATTCAGTTGAAATTTCAAAATCGAAATGGTACCCAGGGTCATATCCTATTTTGATTCCAGTGTAGTCGGAACGGATTTCTAAATTGCCGGCATCTGGTGCCATACGGTCTATTTTTATGGAGCCATAATCACTATTGATAGACACATTCCCATGTACGGTGCCTAATTTTACACCGATATAATCCCCATTTCCGTTTACATTTTGCACATTGTTCACCTCAATGGACCCATAATCACTGGAATATTCAAGATTTTCCATTTCTTCGACTACTGCATTGGTGTAATCGGCTTTTATGTTTAGGTTGCCCGCTTTCTCAATAGTGAAGCCAGAATAGTCAGCTACAATTTCTGCACTATTGATATAGTCAAATGTAGATCGGGAAGTATAATCGAACCTAAGTTCGTTGTTGCGGCCTCGTAATTCACCAATTTCCATTTTTCCATAGTCACAACTTATTTTGGCATGACCATCAATACGGTCCAAGATTATGCTTCCGTAGTCATTGTTTAGATTTACGCTGTTTTTTACGGGTAATTTTATAGTGTAATTTACTTGTACGCTTACTTTTTTGCGGTTTCCCCAGCTCCATCCCCAGCTATTTTTTCTGTCTCCGAACCTTGTAATGGCAGAAACCATACTCGGGTTGTTTTCAAAATCTACGTCAATCTCATTCAATCGCTCTTGCACTCGGTCTTCGTCGTTACCGTTGGTTTTTATGTGCACCTCGATTACAACACGATTTTCGTTCCAAGAAGTTATGTTGAGGTTGCCGTAACTGTTTTTTACTTTAAAAAGAGCATCCGAGTTAACGTTATATTCTTTTTTTATTGTTTTTTCCTTGGTATATCTACCGTTCAACTTGTCATTGTCCACATGGGCTCCCACAACAAGGGGAATCAAAGCCAAGGCGAAAAAGATGTATTTAAATTGTAAAGCTTTCATCATTTTGTGATTTTAAATTCTTAATGTTTTCTATTTGGCTCAAAACTTCTTTCAAAAGGTCGATTCGTGTTTGGAAATTGGTAATCATTGCGCTCATAATAATTTTACTGTCACCACCATTGACCAAGTCTTTCTCAAGGGTTTCATAATCTTTGTTCAGCCGTTGTAGTTGTGTCATGGTGTCGTCTACCAATTGCGCTGTTTCCGGAGTTTTCTCATCCTGGAGCTCTTCAACTTGCTGTTCAATAAGATTGGCAAAGTAGAACTCGGTTTGGGAAACTTCAGGTGCCATTCTTACCACCTGTTGTTTAATGCTGGGCTGTGGCCCAAAAGCTTGGTATCCCAAAAGCGCCACTAGGGTAACGGATGCAGCAATGGACAAGTGTTTCCACCACGAGGTATTCTTTTTGTGAAGGGCAATGGTGCCCTGGTTTTGGTTCAATTTTTCCAAAAACCGATCTCGGTGCCCACTTTGTGGCTCTTCTACATCCAACTCTCCGTGGAGTCTCTCAAACAAACTATTTAAATTATCCCTGCTCATAACTAAACATTTACGGTCAACTTTTTTCTTAGGCTTTGTTTGGCCCTCGAAATCATGGTTCTACAATTAGCATAGCTAATGTTCATTATTTCACTGATCTCTTCGTAATCGTACCCTTCAATTAAATGTAAGGTCAAAGAAACTCTGTAATTGTCTTTCAAACTTTTCATGGTTTCCATCACTTTTTGAGCCTTCAGTTCTGTGTAACCATTCTGATCCGAAGCAACTCCATCATTGTCTTCGACCTTGTACATTACGTCATCCAAATCCACAGCATGTTTTTTTTGCTGCTTGTTGTAATGATAGATGCTGTTATTGATCACAATCCGCTTTAACCATGCCCCGAAGGTGACGTCTCCCTTAAAGGTGTGCAGTTTAGTAAATGCGCTCAGGAACGATTCCTGCATCACATCCTCGGCCTCAGCAGTATGTTTTACAATCCTAAAAGCAGTGTTGTACATCGCTTTATAATAGCGGTTGTAAATCTCTAGCTGTGCACTTTGCTTACCCTGCATACACAATTTTAGCAGTGTGTCAATATGTTCATTTTGTTGGCTCAAAAAATGAATGGTTTGTCTTATAGATTACCCAATTTACCAATTGTTACACTTTTTTCTTAAAATTTGGATTTTAATGGCACAGGAATTGCCTTTTAATGGGTGATAATAAGCTTGCGAGTCGCTATAAACATTGATTTTGAGGGGGTTGTGCAGGCTTTAATGTTGAATAATAATATTGGTTGTTTGTTTATTATGACAAAATGACCGAAAAGATGATATGGGAGAGATGAAAATTACCAAATTTGACAATATTGATCTACAAGGGTTGGATGAAGACGCGGAATTGATACCGTTATTGACCCCTGAAGACGAAGAACAGATGAACAAAGAGAGCCTGCCGGAAACCCTGCCGGTATTGCCTCTTAGAAATACGGTTTTGTTTCCTGGTGTTGTAATTCCGATTACTGCAGGAAGGGATAAATCCATCAACTTGATCAAAGATGCCAACAATGGCACCAAGACTATTGGGGTGGTGTCTCAAAAAGATGAAAGCGTAGAAAATCCTGGCCCAGAGGACATCAACATGGTCGGGACGGTCGCACGAATTTTAAGAGTACTTCAAATGCCCGATGGAAACACTACGGTGATTATTCAAGGGAAAAAAAGGTTCAAGATAGATGCCGTGCTGACGGAAAAACCCTATTTGACCGCCAAGGTCAGTGAGGCCGCGGAGGAACGTCCTGATGAAAAAAGCAGTGAATTCGAAGCCATAATCGACTCCATCAAGGAATTGGCATTCAAAATCATCAAGGATAATCCAAATATTCCCAGCGAGGCCACTTTCGCTATCAAGAATATCCAGAGTAATTCGTTCTTGATCAATTTTGTGTCTTCGAACTTAAATCTGGCAGTTAAGGAAAAACAACAGCTTTTGGAGATTCCCAATCTTCAGGAAAGGGCATTAACCACCTTGAAGTACATGAACATGGAACTTCAAAAATTGGAGTTGCGCAACGATATCCAAAGTAAGGTCCGTAGTGATATGGACCAGCAACAACGCGAATATTTCCTTCACCAACAAATGAAGACCATCCAAGAAGAGCTTGGTGGACTATCCTATGAGGAAGAGGTGGATGAAATGAGCGAAAAGGCTAAAAAGAAAAAGTGGAGCAAAAAAGTACAAGAGCATTTTGAAAAGGAATTGGGTAAA
This sequence comes from Allomuricauda sp. TMED12, assembly GCA_002167435.2. Classification (GTDB taxonomy): domain Bacteria; phylum Bacteroidota; class Bacteroidia; order Flavobacteriales; family Flavobacteriaceae; genus Flagellimonas. The sequence continues at coordinate 2,575 of NHBR02000143.1, read as the reverse complement.
ATGCAGCGCATGAACCCTCAAGTTGCCGAGTATTCAATCCAACGTAATTATTTGGATTTGTTGTTGGACTTGCCATGGAACGAATATTCCAAGGACAAGTTTGACCTGAAACGCGCCCAAAAGATTTTGGACAGGGATCATTACGGCCTGGAAGATGTAAAACGCCGTATTATCGAATATTTGGCAGTATTGAAGCTGAGAAATGATATGAAATCCCCAATCCTTTGTTTGTACGGACCTCCCGGGGTCGGTAAAACCTCATTGGGTAAATCCGTGGCAGAAGCTCTTGGCAGGGAATATGTGCGTATGTCCTTAGGTGGACTTCGTGATGAAGCGGAAATTCGTGGGCACAGAAAAACATATATCGGAGCTATGCCAGGTAGGATTATCCAAAGCCTGAAGAAGGCAGGAACATCCAACCCTGTGTTTATTTTGGATGAAATTGATAAACTGGCGAGCAGTCATCAAGGAGATCCTTCTTCTGCAATGTTGGAGGTATTGGATCCTGAACAGAACAGTGATTTCCATGACAACTTCTTGGAAATGGGGTACGATTTGTCCAAAGTAATGTTCATTGCTACGGCTAATAATTTATCCACCATTCAGCCTGCGCTTCGCGACCGAATGGAAATTATCCATGTAACGGGCTATACCATCGAAGAAAAGGTGGAGATTGCCAAGCGTCATTTATTGCCAAAGCAGTTGGAGGAACATGGACTTTCTAAAAAGGACTTAAAGATTGGAAAGCGCCAACTGGAAAAAATTGTTGAAGGCTACACTCGCGAATCGGGAGTTCGAAGTCTTGAAAAACAGATAGCCAAGGTGGTGCGGTATGCGGCAAAATCCATTGCCATGGAAGAGGAGTATAATGTTACCGTGAACAACGAGAATATAGAAAAAATCCTAGGCCCGGCCCGATTGGAGCGGGACAAGTACGAAAGTAATGATGTGGCCGGTGTGGTCACAGGGTTGGCTTGGACGAGTGTTGGAGGGGATATTTTGTTTATCGAATCAATTCTTTCCAAAGGAAAAGGAACCATGAACATTACCGGTAACCTTGGTAAAGTGATGAAGGAATCTGCTACCATTGCCATGGAATACATCAAATCCAATGCCGATGAGTATGGAATTGATTCCGATGTGTTTGATAAATACAATGTGCATATTCACGTTCCCGAAGGGGCCACCCCAAAAGATGGACCCAGTGCAGGTATCACCATGTTGACCTCACTAGTGTCTTTGTTCACACAGCGAAAAGTGAAAAAGAGCTTGGCCATGACAGGCGAAATTACGCTTCGAGGCAAGGTACTGCCCGTAGGTGGAATCAAAGAAAAGATCTTGGCGGCGAAACGAGCACGTATCAAGGAAATTATTCTTTGTGCGGACAACAGAAAGGATATTGAAGAAATCAAAGCCGAATATCTAAAAGGGCTTACATTCCATTATGTGACCGATATGAGCGAGGTCATCGACATTGCCATTACCAAGCAAAAAGTAAAGAATGCGAAAACGCTGTAACTGATACTTGTCATAACACAATAATATCTTTTCTGATTATTTTTGGTGTATGGGAAAAATTACAATTGCAATTGACGGATATTCCTCCACAGGAAAAAGCACCATAGCCAAACGGTTGGCTTCGACCTTGGATTATATTTATGTGGATACCGGTGCCATGTACCGTGCAGTAACTCTTTTTGCATTGGAACAAGGTGCCATCAATGATAAAGGTGAAGTTGATGAAGCTGCTTTGATCGATCAACTATCCGACATACACCTCAAATTTATACCCAATAAAGAAACAGGCCGGTCCGAAATGTTTTTGAATGATAAAAACGTGGAACGTGAAATCAGGTCCATGAGGGTTTCTGGTTTTGTAAGCAAGGTGGCTGCCATTAAGGAAGTCCGTGAAAAATTGGTAAAGATCCAACAAGCCATGGGTAAGGACAAAGGCATTGTTATGGACGGCCGTGATATTGGTACCGTTGTTTTTCCCGATGCAGAGCTTAAACTTTTTATGACCGCCTCACCCGAAAAGCGAGCGGCAAGGCGCTACAAGGAATTGCTGGAAAAAGGGGAGGAGGTCACCTATGCCGAAGTCCTTAAAAATGTAGAGGAACGTGACCGTATCGACTCCACCCGAAGCATTTCACCATTGACCCAAGCCAAGGATGCCATTGAGTTTGATAATAGCGATATGGGTTTGGAAGAGCAGTTTGAACGTGTTCACGATTATTCCCAAAGGGTGATTGCGAAGGAGGGATAATAATCAGAAAGTTTTTGGGGTTGTACTTATCGGTTTGTGTAAGCGTAAGTAAGGGGATAGTGCGCGAGTACTTTTTGCTGACACTACCAGGTTAATCAAAAGGCGAGAATTTTTGTTAGAAAATTCTGCCGTTATTGCGTATCCAATTTGTTTATGCTTTTTAGTTCCTTTTTTCATTATCAAGACAATTGCTCCAAATATTAAAGCAAATATTGACGAGATAAGGTGAATCAATCCAATAGTGTCTCCAACTAAGTTTTCCATTTATTTTTTAATGAATTAAATTCAAAATTCCGAGTACTCTTTTGG
>NHBR02000142.1 GCA_002167435.2 Allomuricauda sp. TMED12 | reverse complement strand
ATGGGAACATTCCATTGTAAGGTTGATAGATAAGGGGTAATAGTCTAATGGTAAAGATTGGAAAGGAATAGAGATTTGTCAGGTCGAGCGCAGTCGAGACCTCAATCTTGGTTTGGATTAAACTTATGGTGAGAAGCATTTCTACATTCGGCTAAAATTTGAAGCAGATTCATATTACCAGAGGCAAGGGCAAACTTCTTTTTGGCACTCCACTTTTTTATTCTCTTTTCAAAATAGATGGCTTGCAAAACATCATTGAATTCTTGTTGAAAGATAAGCTGGACGGGTCTTCTTCGGTAGGTGAAGGCCGTTTGGTTTGTTCCATTTTGATGTTCGGAGAGCCTGCGTTTCACGTTATCTGTGATGCCGGTATAAGTTAGTCCATCAGAACATTTTAATATGTAAACAAAGTATAGGTTCATGATTTGGCGGGTCTCGACTGCGCTCGACCTGACACCAAACATAGTGAAGTATTTTTAAAGGGGTCTCGACTGCGCTCGACCTGACATACTGCCTACAACATCACGGTTTTACCAGTTTTTACGGATTCATCGGCGGCAAGCACAATTTTTAAGCTATTGACGGCGTCATTCAAGTGATGCGTAAGGTCACGGTCGTTAACAATGGCGTCTAATAAATATTCTTGTTCCAGTAAGCAAAGTCCATCATGGTCGGGTTCATCGGCGGTGCTGATGATCTCATCCTTTTTTGTAAAATGCCCATCGGCGTCCAATTCACTATGGTGCAATTTTAGACTTCCTGTTTTGGAGTGCCCTTCAACATCGTCCGATGATCCTTTGTCCCGATCACTAATGGATACACATCCTTTAGGCCCTATTACATCCTTGATGAAAAAAGCGGTTTCGCTCATCATGGGTCCCCAACCTGCTTCGTACCAACCCACGGAACCATCTTCAAACCGTACCTGTAATTGACCATAGTTGTACATGTCGGGAGCTATTTCGTTTGATAAATGGGCTCCGATTGCAGAAACACTGATGGGTTTGGAACGTGTCATGGAGCACATCACATCCACATAATGTACCCCACAATCCACAATGGGCGACATGGATTGCATCAACTGTTTATGGGTATACCAATGCTCTCCTGAGCTCTGCTGGTTCAGGTTCATACGCATCACCAAAGGTTTTCCCAAGGTTTGGGCCATTTCGGTGAATTTTACCCAGGTAGGGTGAACCCTCAAAATATAACCAACCACCATTTTTCGACCGTGTTTTTTGGATAGGTCTACCAAACTATGTGCTTCCTCCACCGTTAAGGCCAATGGTTTCTCTACAAAAACATGGGCATTGGCCTCCAATGCCATTTTTACATAGTTAAAATGAGTGTCTGGGTAGGTGTTAATGGAGACAACGTCAGGGCGGGTAGCTTTTAGGGCGTGTGCATAATCTGAAAAAGTAGGAGTGCCATCCAATTCTTCGGATAGTCGTTCACGGCTTTTGGCGCCTCGACTTACCAATCCCACAATTTCAAATCCATCCAATTTGTGGTAGGCACGGGCATGTGAGGTTCCCATATTTCCGCAGCCTACAACCAAAGTCCTTAAGTGTCCCATTGTTCTCATTATTTACCTTTAAAGATAAGGGTATCTAAACTTTCTAACTGGGCAGAAAGGTTATTCTCTGGTAATACTTTTAAGAAATATCACAGATAATTTAAACTATAACGATATAAGTGTTGTGTTATCATTAAACCTTTCTTAAAAGCTTTACCGATTCGGTGGGTATGCCTAATTTTGCAGGATGCAAAAAGTAAATCAAAAACCCAACTTTGAGTTTGTGGCCATGATGGCCGCTTTAATGTCTATCGTAGCCTTGGCTATAGATGCTATTTTACCAGCAATTTCTAACATTGGAACAGCCATAAATAGCACTGATCCTACGGATAACCAATTGTTGGTCACCATGATTTTCTTGGGGCTGGGAGTGGGGCAACTGTTTTTCGGGCCTATTTCGGACAGTTTTGGAAGAAAGCCTGTGGTTTATATTGGTTTTGTCATCTTTTTGCTGGCAAGTATGATTTGCTTGTACGCACCATCTTTGGAGATTATGGTCGTAGGAAGGATTTTACAAGGTATCGGACTTTCGGCTCCCCGAACTATTTCAATATCGATTATTCGTGATACTTATGAGGGAGATTATATGGCTAAGATAATGTCGTTCGTAGTGGCTTTTTTCATTTTGGTTCCCGTAGTGGCACCCGCCATCGGAAAGCTGATATTGGATGCTGCAGGTTGGAAATCCATTTTTTATGTGCAAATGGTATTTGTACTTGCAGTTGCAATTTGGTTTTGGAAACGACAAAAGGAAACATTGCATCCAGAATATAAAATTCCGTTTACAGGACATGTATTTATTGATGGGGTAAAGGAATTTATGAAGTACAAAGAGACTGTGGCCTTTACCTTGACTTCGGGATTGGTGACCGGAGCATTTTTAGTGTACTTAAGTTCTGCCCAGCATATTTTTGAAGACCAATATGCCTTAAAGGAAATGTTTCCTTACATTTTTGCAGGACTTGCCGTCTCCATTGGGCTTTCTACCTTTTTGAACGGTACCTTGGTAATGCGTTTTGGGATGAGAAAGCTTTCGTTAATGGCTACCATCATATTTTGTGTGGTTGCCATTGCATACTCTATTTTGTTTTTGAATTCTCCAAATCCCAGTATTTATGTATTGGTCGGATTTTTATCCGTTCAGTTTTTCTGCCTTGGATTTATGTGGGGAAATTTCCGTTCCATTGCCATGGAGCCGATTGGCCATATTGCGGGAATCGGTGCAGCCATCAACGGGTTTGTGTCCACATTACTTTCCATACCCATCGCAACCTTTATTGGGGAATTTGTAAAAGATACCGTTTGGCCTCTATTTGCAGGTTTGGCCATTTGCGGACTTTGTGCACTTGCTATTTTTCTCTTGGTAAACAAGCCCAAAAGAAAGCGTGTGGTTACTACTTAAATTTCCTTTGGAAAAAATACTTCACCACTACAAGAGTCTGTGGTGGCACCGGTAACTGATTTTAAAACGTTGGTTTTTCCTTCTAATCGGAGTACTCCCATTAATGCAAATACTAAAGCTTCTTTGTAGGCAATCAAGGTTTTGTGCGGCACTACAACTCCTATGTTGGGCCCCAGTTTGTTCTGGAGCGTATCCATAAAAAACTGATTTAAGGCACCGCCCCCGGTGGCCAGTAGTTTACTTATGGATTTACTGTTGTTTTTATGCTTGTGAGCTGCCAAAGCAATCTGCTCACAGTTATGATGGATAAAGGTGTGCAAAAGATCTTCATTGGAAATATTGGAAGCCTCAATCAACGGGATAATCTCGGAAGTGAACCACTCATATCCCGTGGATTTAGGATAAGGTAGCTGATAGTACCTCAAATTATTGAGTTGTTGGAGCAGGTCAGGGTCTAATTTTCCAGTACGTGCAAGCTTTCCATCCTCATCATAAGCAAACCCCATTTTATGGGTAATGTAATTCAGTGGCATGTTGGCCAAGCCGATATCGTAAGCGATTCGTTCACCGTCTTTTTCAAACGAAATATTACTGATTCCTCCAAGATTCAAGCAAAAATCATATTCACGGAACAACAGTTTGTCACCAATGGGAACCAAAGGGGCTCCCTGACCCTTAAGGGACACATCCTTGGTCCGGAAATCACACACCACTTGCATGCCGGAGGTATTTGCTAAGAGTTGCCCATCACCCAATTGAAAAGTGACACCATCTTCTGGTCGGTGGTGCGAAGTATGGCCGTGACTCGAGATAAAATCAACTTCCTCTCCTATTTCGTCCATAAATGCTTTGGATTGTTCTCCCAACCAAATGCCATAGTCATTATGGAGTTGCTCATGATCTTGTTCGGAAAGATGAATGGCATTTTTAAGGTATTCCCGCATTTCATCAGAATAATCGATTTCAGCGGTTTCTTTGATGGAAAAGTTCCACTTCTCATTTTCTTCCCAAATATGACAATAGGCTATGTCCAGCCCATCTAAAGAAGTGCCGGACATGAGCCCCAAGACTTTATATACTCTCATACCTTGTTGATTTTTAAAATCAAGGAAATCGGTTTTTCTTGATCATTCAAGACTTCCTTTATACTAAAATTGCTGTTTTCAATCTGATTCAATTCATAAATCCAATCTTCCATGGTGCGTGCATACCAAGAGTGCCCGTTTGTAAAGTTACCGGGTAGTCCCTTCCAAGAATCGGATAACCATTGGCTTTTATATGGTAAATCGCTTTGAATTAGAAAATAGGGGTGCAAGGTTTGAATTAGGAGTATTCCATCCTTCGATAGTTGTTGTAGCGTGTTTGATAATAGTTCCTTCAATTCATTTTTCTGGTACAGACAAAAATTGAATACGGCTCCGTCAAAAGGGGCACTCGGGATACTTTTCCCGTGAATAATGTCCTCAAAAGTGAATACTTCAAAAGTCTGACTGCTTCTTTTCTTTGCTTCTTTTATTAAACTTGGAGTGGCGTCCAAACCTATTGCGGTCCATCCTAAGCTTTCCATTTCTCTGGTCAACCAACCTTCCCCACAGCCAATATCAACTATTTTTTTGCCATGCAATTCCGAAATGGCATCAAGTATAGCTTTGTTGGTGAACTTTCTAGAGGGAATGCTATTATCTTGAATGACTTTTATCCATTCCTCAGCATTCTTTTTCCATGATGTAATGATTTCCTCGCTCATAGTTGAAAGGTTTTTAGTTGGATGGGAAGATTGCCATTGGCTTCAATTTTGCCAGAAAAATGTTCAAAAGCAACTTCTTGAAACTCCGAAAAGTCTTGATACACTAATACTACATTGCATGATGGCTTCATTTTTAAGATATCCAGCACGTACGGATTTCCAAAAAGGTAGATCAAGGTATTTTTTTCTTCAATCAATTTGTGTATGGATGCCAATGTTCTTTCATCAAACCCAAATTGGTCCTTGGGTTTTACCGCAGGTGGGAATATACTTAGGACAAGATTTTGGTCGTTGGATTTCAAGGCAGTATTTAAATCAACTACTTTTGACCCGAATTGGTTTGAAATCTGTTCTGAAAACTTATTTTCATTACCAGAATTCAGTGCAACATTCAAAAAATCTAAGGATTTAAGCTTTTTAACCGTTGATGCATCGCCATATAATTCTGTAATACTCTGCTCAGCAATTTCACGGTTTATTTTGGAATGCAAATCGGCATCAAGTTCTTTTGATTTAATCTGTTCTGAAAATACTTTGTGTTTTAGGGCCCAAATTCTGTCAAAACTCTCTTGGATTCGTTTTTCTGAGGTTGTCGCTAAAATCTTTTCAGCCCCTTCCTTCACATTTTCACTAAAACAGAGTACATCCATACCTGCATCAAAAGCAGCTTTTTCCAAGACTCCTTTTTGAGGGAATTTTTTAGAAACGGCATGCATGTTCAATGCATCCGAAATTACAACTCCATCAAAATCCAATTGTTTTCTTAGTAAACCTGAAATGATTTTGGAAGAAGTGGTGGAGGGATTTTCTGCATCCAATTGGGGCAACAGCAAATGACCAACCATTACGGAGTCGACGCCTTTTTCAATTAATTTTTGAAAAGGATAAAGCTCGTTTTCCATAAGTTCTTTCATGGACTTATTGATTACGGGTAGTCCCAAATGGGAATCCGTTGCTGTATCGCCATGCCCCGGAAAATGCTTGATAGAGTTTAGGGTTCCGCTTTTGGCCATTCCTTTAAGGAAAGCATCTGCCTTGTCAAAAACACTTTTTCTATCATCTCCAAAAGAACGATATCCAATAACAGGATTCTCTGGATTGTTGTTGATATCTACCACAGGAGCCAAATTCCATTGTATTCCAGCTTGTCTGCAGTCGTTCCCGATGGCTTCACCCACTTTAAAAATAAGGTCATCGTTGTTTTTTAATGCACCCAATGTTATGGCATAAGGGTATTGCGGCGTGTTTTCAATACGCATGGCAAGTCCCCATTCGGCATCGATGGCTACAAGCAAAGGCGTGCTAGCAGCTTGTTGATACCGTGCAATAAGCTCCAACAATCGGTCGTAGCTTTTCTCGTTGAGCACAATTTTTTTCTTCCCTTCAAAGTTGGTGGCGGCACTAGCCCTGCTATGAAAAAAACAGATGGAACCCACGTACTGTTCTTTGATAAGCTTTTCCATTTTCTGAACCTCTTCTTCGGTATCATTGATGAATACGGCAGGCATAAATAATTGCCCCACTTTTTGTTTTAGAGTCAGTGTTTCTTTCGGAAGGGTATATGTTTGATGGGTATTAGTCATTGGATTCAACTGTTTTTTTACCGTAATCTGACGGGTATTTTAAATAGCGAAGCACCAAAAATGCGGGTAATGCAGCAATAACCACCCAAATAAAGAAACCGTCGTAGCCCAACCATTCCTGAATGTATCCGCTCAGCATGCCTGGCAGCATCATACCTAATGCCATAAATCCTGTGGCAATGGCATAGTGAGATGTTTTGGAGGCGCCTTCGGCCACATAAATGAGGTACATCATAAATGCAGCAAACCCGAAACCATATCCAAATTGTTCCAATATCACAGTGCCGACCACGGCATAAATACTGGTGGTTTGTGTTATCGCAAGTATAGCATACAGTGCATTGGGCAGGTTTAGCGCAAGCAACATGGGTAGCATCCATTTTTTAAGCCCATCTCTAGAAATCAAAATTCCCCCCAAGATTCCTCCGAGAGACAACATAATGATACCCACCGTGCCATAAATAGTTCCCACGGCTTCTGTGGAGTAGGCCAATCCGCCTACTTCCAATTCATCAAGCAAGAAAGGAGAGGCCATTTTCACTAATTGTGATTCTCCCAAACGATACGTCAATACAAACATAAGGGCAACACCGATTTGATGCTTTTTGAAAAATGTGGTGAACACTTCAATAAAACCAGCTGGCTTTTCTTTGGATTCTGATGCGGGTTCTTCAAACTTTGGTGCGGTAAAAAAGTTGGAAATGGTCAAAGCAGCCATTAAAACAGCGGCACTTATCATTGTAATAGACCACGCTTTGGTGTTGTCTCCGTATTGGTTCTCCAAGAAGCCTGCAAAAATAACCAGCAGCCCTTGCCCTGTCACCATGGCCAATCTGTAAAATGTACTGCGAAGGCCAATAAAAAACGATTGCTTTTTTTGGGTGAGTCCAATCATGTAATAACCATCAGAAGCAATATCGTTGGTTGCTGAGGCAAAGGCAGCCATCCAAAAGAAAGCCAAGGTGATAATGAAAAAGGAGTTTGATGGCAAAAAGAGGCCTATGCCTAAAAATGCCAGGGAAATGACCAATTGCATACCCAAAAACCATTTTCTTTTTGTGCCATTTAGGTCAACAATGGGACTCCACAAAGGTTTTATGACCCAAGGGAGGTATAGCCAACTCGTGTACAATCCTATTTCGGCATTGCCAATACCCAACCTTTTGTACATGATTACGGAAACGGTTACAACAAGAATGTAGGGAATTCCTTGGGTAAAGTATAAAAAGGGAATCCACAGCCAAGCGTTTTTGTCTTTTGGAGCTACATTCATTTGGGATGTTTTAATAGGTTCTGATAAATACTTTTTTCGGACTTTTCAATGATTCTGGCATCCACAACTTTCTCATAGTAGGAAGCAGGACCAACTCCTCCAATAATGGCGTATGTATACCCCATTTCCTTTAGGGCAAGCAATGCTTTTGTCAATAAAATTTTACCAATGCCTTTCCCCCTTTCGGTCTGAAGGACTCCCGTGGGGCCAAAAAAATTCTTTGCAGTGCTTTCAAAACAGGCAAAACCCAAAATTTCTTGATTTCGTTGGGCAATGAAACAGTTTACGGGTAGGAAAGTGAAGGCAGCTTCGGTTTCATCCGCCCAATTTTTACTAAAATGCTTGGCCACCCAATCTACTACAATACTTTTTTCTGGTGTGATGGGCCTTTTGAAACTAATACCTTCTTTCTCGAAAAGGTTTTTTTCCTCATCTGAGATGTCGGGTAGATCCAAAAGTCGAACTAGCATGTCCTGCATTACAAGTTTATTTTATATTAATCGGCTGCATGGCGCTTTGATTGCCAAACGCATCACTTATATTGATTTGCAAATTGCTTCGTTGTTGTTTTTCGGTCAAATTCAATTGATAACATCCGTCTCTATCACTTTCTGAAAGATATTCTTTTCCAACGAGTTGTGTTTTCCCTCTTTTTGATATGTAAAGATTCAAAAATCGAGGGATATCATCTGTGTGGCTAATGCAGATGTCCAATACTTGATTGTTGAGATGAACTGAATCGATTGCGGGTAATTGTATCTCCCGCACAACTTTGTTTAAGGGTCCGGGGTTTTCTGCAGGAAGGCTATAAAACTTCTTTTGAAGCTTTTTGTTAACTTTTTTGTGTTGTCCAATCAATGATTTGGCGCTGAAAAATATATTACCGTCAATGTTTTCCAAATCCCTTGCAAAATTCAACTGTTTTGGGATTTCGTTCTTTTTTTTCCACGCTTTGTCCGCATTATTTTTGATTTTGTAGGTGCCGTTTCCTACATAAAGATTGGTGTTTGGGGTGTTGTTGGCCCACCAAGTTGTGATTACTTTGTGAGATGCAACCGCATACTCCATACTCCAATATACTTGGGGTGCCAGATAGTCCAGCCAGCCTTCCTTCACCCAAAGTAGGGGGTCGGCGTAAAGGTCTTCATAAGTGGTTTGTCCTGCTTTGGTATCAGAACCTCTTGGGTCGGTGCTTTTGTTTTTCCAAACGCCAAAAGGGCTAATTCCAAACTGTACCCAAGGTTTATTTGTTTTGATGGTTTCGTGGACATTCCTTACTAGTGAATCCACATTGCTTCGCCGCCAATCTTCCAAAGTTTGGTCTTGCAAACCATATTTTTTAAAGGTCTCTTCATCACTGAAAGTTTCACCTTCTACTTTGTAGGGATAAAAGTAGTCATCAAAGTGAATGGCATCTACTTCATATTTGGTGACCAGTTCTTCAATGATGTTATTGAATTTTTCGCGGACTTCAGGAAGACCAGGGTTATAATAGTTCTTTTTACCGTATTTGATGATCCAATCAGGATGTTGGTAATAATCATGTGTTTTAGAGAGTAAGGAGGTATCAAGGCTAACGGTAGCTCGATACGGATTGAGCCATGCATGGAACTCCATGCCCCGTTTGTGGGTTTCCGCTATCATCCACTCAAGTGGCTTTTCGAATCCTTTAGGAGCTTCTCCTTCAGTTCCAGTTAGATATCTGGACCAAGGGGCCAAATCGGTAGGGTAGAAGGCATCTCCAGCCGTTCGTACTTGTACGATGGCCGCATTAAAATTCATTTTTTTATAGAAATCGAGAATACCGATGAAGTCCTGTTTTTTCTTGGCAAGATTGTCATCTGGGTGTTTGGGCCAGTCGATATTGGCAACTGTGGCAATCCAAACGCCCCTGAATTCTTCTTTTGGTGCTTTTGTTGTTGCACAGGACAGTAAAAAAAGTATGGGAATTATGTATAAAAATCGTTGCATATAAGCGAAAAAAAAGGCCTACGTATGCACTAAATGTAGGCCTTTTTACAAGATTAAATTAAACAACTAACAACTTAAAAACAAAATCGTATCAGATAGCTGGGTCATCTGGTGTATTGGTATTGTTATCTCTTTCCGTGTTAGGGTAAGGATAGAAGTTTCTATTACGTTCTTCATCAAAATTTTGGACAGAGGGAGTTGGTTCTGGTCTTCCAAACCTTCTGCTATCCTCCAAGCTGGATCCCGTCAAGAACAATTCAGCTCTTCTGTTTTTGTATACTTCGTCCAACAAGGCATCTACGGTAGTATCGCCGGCATATGCTGAAACATTCGCATTTACTCCAAAAATGTCATCGGAATCGGTCAACACCAAATTCAAAGCGGCAATTGCTGCTCCTGTATCAGGAGAAGATTTTCTAAGATTGGCTTCAGCAATAATGAGGTTCATCTCGTCTGGAAGGTAAATCGGGATAGTGCCTGTGTCGGCATTAAAGAAACCAGCCAAATCCTCTATTGGTAATTGATTTTGATTCAATTCATCCAAAGGAATCAAATAGAAATCGAATCTTCCGTCACCATCTTCAAAAACAAAACTATCCGGAAGTCCAAAATTGTCACGCGGTTTAAAATTTGGTGCACTGTTTTGGTACACTCGACTCCAAATAGGGTTTAAGTTCTGTGAATCGTAAGTGAAAACCGAACCGGAGGTTTGATCAACCTCCGATGCCGCGCTTATTGCAGCATCATAGTTTCCGGCATATAGATTGAACCTTGCCAACATGGCATTTATGGTGTTTTCCAAATCGATATCACCTCTCAAAACTTCAGCTTCAAACTCCGCTGAAACGGGATTGGCGGCGAGGGCACTTTTTGCTTCGTTCAATAAAGAGATTGCGGTATTGAAACCTTCTGTTCTAGAAACAAAGGGAGGATTGTCCTCAGAAGTCACCACAATTACTTGCTCATAATTTTGAGCCATGGCTCCAATACTCATAGCTTGATATAGTTTTGCGTTTGCAATTAAACCGCTTTGGGTTCCTGCATCAATATCAAGAGTGGTTGCATTGGCCGAAATGTCCTCCGCGATTCCTATAACTCTTAGCATGGTAGTCCATAGTCCAACAACATTGGAATTGGTATTGGGAATATCTCCACCATCCTCCAAATCTATCATGTTTTGGAAAGTGGTGGTGATACCGGCTTCCCTCGTGGTAATGGCAGGAGTTTCAATAATATACCTTAGCCCAGATGTAGAATACAGTTCCTGCATTCCAATGGTAGTGGCCAATATGCCTTCCCTTGAAGTGAAAACTTGGTCACTAGCGGCGGCATTTGGATTTTCAAAATCTGTTTCGCACGATGTAGTTGCCAATACTGTTATTAGCAAAAACATTAGCTTGTATGTAGAATATCTGTAAAATTTCATTGTCAATTTTTTTAAGATTAGAAGCTTACGTTAACGCCCAACTGATATGTTCTCGGTATTGGCACCGTAGCAAAATCGAATCCTCGCACACCGTTACTTTGACCGGCAGCACTTACTTCTGGATCCCATCCAGAGTAATCGTCCCAAGAGATAAGGTTACGTCCTACTAGACTAAACTTAACATTGTCTATATAATCCCATTTTGGTTTTAAGGTATAGCTCAAAGCTATCTCTCTGAGTTTTACAAAGGAACCGTCTTCTACAAACTCTTCGAAGATGTTGGCTTGAGCACTACCATATCCTTTAGGAAGGTTACCCAACAACTCTTCACCAACTTGTGCGCCTCCACCAAAGATTACATTGTCTAATAGTCTTCGGTTCCAGTTGAATACATCATAACCTTGGATGGCATCAAATTGAACCCTAAGTCCAAAATCTTTATAAGAGAATTCGTTGATGAACGAACCGAACCAATCTGGATTTGGATCTCCGATCACCTTGGATGCTTCGCCATCTTCGGTGGTTCCTCTAAACGGATATCCATTCTCGTCAAGAGCTATGGATCCATCTTCATTTCTGGCATAGAATTGACGATAGAAGACACCCAACGGCTCTCCTTCAATTACGTAGTTCGTTGCAAAACTACCGCCAATAGCTATTCTTCCACCACCTGCAACATTGGTTACTTCATTTTTGTTTTTTGAAAATGTAGCTGTAACATCCCAATTGAAATCTTGTGATTTGATAGGGGTTCCTCTTAATAAAACTTCTACACCTGTATTCTCTAGATTCCCCACGTTTTCAAATCTAGAACCGAACCCACTGGATGGACCTAATACTCTTTGTAAGAGTAGGTCGGTCACTTTTTGTTTGTAGTAGGTAAATTCTATACCCAATCTATTTTCTAAAAATCCTGAATCGAAACCAAATTCAAATTCATCCTGTCGTTCAGGTTTTAGATCGGCATTACCTTGAAGCGTACTTGGAATAAGGCTTACGGCGCCTGTCAAGGCCGAAGGATTATAATTTGTGAACCTTGCGTAAGCACCTAGGGCTGTTAGGTTACCCGCTTGACCCCATGAGGCCCTTAGTTTAAAAATATTGAAAGTATCTCCGAAGGTATCTTTCCAAAAATCCTCGTCGGACATTACGTAGGAACCACTTGCTTTAAAGTATACTTGGTTACGCTCATCCTCTCCAAAAGTTGAGGCTCCGTCCATTCTAATAGCTCCGTTCACATAAATTTTATCGTTAAATGCGAATGATTGCTGGAAAAAGGCTCCCCAATAAGAAATTTGCGAACGACTTTCTCCTTGTTCCAAAATACTTCCGCCGGTTGCTGTTTGTACTAAGGGAGGAAGTCCAGTAGCATTTATTCCTACACTTTGACGTTCTTCATACTGCCAAGACCCACCAATGGTTGAGGTAGAACTGATAACATCTGTTAAGTCAGTCCTGTAGGTTACATTAAGGTCCGAGTTATACTGGAAGTTATTCAAATCCGCTCTTCTTGAATATCCATCTCCATTGGGAGAGGTATTGTTTATAGGTATGTATGCAGTAGCTGATTGATTGTAATAATCCATACCAAAGGTATATTTGGCACTCAAGTGGTCGTTGAATTTGGCATTCAACGCAAGGCTTGTGATAAAACGGTTGGTCTTTTGCCCAAAATCAAAACGCGCCACTGCTTCGGCAGGGTTTGTTCTTGGCACCAATAAAGATGTAACGGGATAAACTCCAGATTCATCAGGTGAAGGGTCTACAGAGTTGTCGCTGAACACATAGCCGGTAATAGCGCCATATGCATTGTTGATACCCCCATTTGGTACATCCTTACTTACACTTCGTACATAGTTGAACCCTCCTGTAATATCCAACCAATCAAATGCTTTTTGTGTGATGTTGGCTTTAAAGCCATACCTCTTAAAATTGGTGTTTTTAACAATTCCTTCATTATCCAAATGGGATGCAGATAAGTAGTAGGAAGTTTTTTCAGAACCACCGGTCATGGATAGATAGTTTTCAATACCAAAACCTGTATCGAATATTTCATCTTGTAGATTGTAACGTTCGGTCTCGTAGGTTGCTAAATTTGCTCTGTCCGTAGGAACTTCCCATGCTAACTGGACCGTGTTGTAGTCAATTTCCTTTCTAAGTTCATTTATCCTGGCATTGGTCGTAAAGGTGAATTTTGGCTCGCCACTACTACCTTGTTTTGTAAAGATTTGAACCACACCATTGCTTGCTCGAGAACCATAGATTGCAGCAGCGGCAGCTCCTTTGATCACCTCGATTTTTTCAATGTCGTTCGGGTTTATGTCCGCCAACCTATTTTGGGTATTACCCCCAAGGTCGACCAATTCATTACTTGAATTACTGATGATGATACCATCTACGATATACAAAGGGTCGGAACTACCTGAAATGGTACTCGGTCCTCTTAAGCGGATACTAATTCCACCTGCCGGGTCTCCAGAGTTTTGTTGAACCAAGGCCCCTGTAATCTTTCCAGCAATCGCTTGATCAATTTGAGTAGCACCATTTTCTGTCAATTGTTCGGCCTTCACCGATGAAATGGCATTACCTAAGGTTCTTTTGTTTACTCCAGCTCCACTACCGGTCACTATTACCTCATCCAGACTCAAAAGGTCTTCGGCAAGTGAGGTGTCCGTAGAGATGGTTAAATTTCCACCAGCATCAATAGACATTTTTTGGGTTGTAAAACCAAGGGAACTAAACACTAAGGTGTGTGCTCCGGATTCTAGAGTAGCTGTAAAGCTGTAGTTTCCATCAAAGTCGGTAACGGTACCGAATGATGTATTTTCAATAAATACCGATGCACCTGCCAATGGGAGGTTGGTGCCGGTTTCCGTAACAGTTCCTGTAAAGGTGTACTGGCTTTGGCCAAACGCTGATAGCGTCGATACCATTAGCGCGAATAGCACCAATCGGAACTTCAATCCTAAATAATCATGAAGTTTTCGCATAAAAATGAGTAGTTTAATTGAGTTTAGTTTAAACAAGTAGTTTGTTTTTGTTAAAAGTGGTATCGTACAAAGCCCTCCATGGCCTCATATTCGGCCATTCCAAGTTCATTGTATCTGTTAGCTGTTTCTTTGTTTCTCTGCTCCGCACGTTGCCAAAATTCCCGTTCATCGTTTCCTGGGAACATGGCACTGTCCTTTTGGGATTGATGCTTAAATATGGCATTAATTTTTCTGGACATGTCTTTGGGTCCAATAGGCACGGCCATTTCCATATCGGCAATATCCCATTCCTGCCAAGCGCCCCGGTACAACCATACGTAGCAATTTCTTATCCAATCCACTCTGTCTTCCTTCAATTTCTCGAGTGCTTTGAATATAATTTGAAGACATACCCTGTGTGTCCCGTGTGGATCGGATAAATCGCCAGCAGCAAAAATCTGATGCGGTTTGAGCTTGTTGAGGAGGTCGTAGGTTATCTGAACATCTTCATCGGAAAGAGGCTTTTTTCTTACTGCACCCGTTTCATAGAACGGTAAGTTTTGGAAATGGGCATTTTCTTCTAGTACCCCGCAATACCTGCAAGCCGCTAGTGCTTCTCCTTTTCTAATAAGACCTTTAAACTCTTGTACTTCTGGGCTGTCCAGCTCTCCGGGTTTTTTATTCGCTAAAAACTCGCGAACCTCTTTGAATTTCTTTTTAAGTTCTTTGTTATCTTTTTGTATATCCGTAGCGAAGTCCAAGAAACGTATTACCTCGTCATCGAAAACAGCAATGTTCCCTGAAGTTTGATAAGCCACATGCACATTATGCCCCTGATCAACCAATCGGAGCAAAGTACCTCCCATCGAGATTACATCGTCATCTGGGTGGGGGCTGAAAATCAACGATGTTTTTGGGTGAGGTTCAGCTCTTTCAGGTCTTTGGCTGTCATCTGCATTAGGTTTTCCGCCCGGCCAACCGGTTATGGTATGTTGTAGTTGATTAAAGACCTTTAGGTTTATTTGTTCTGCGGAACCGATTTCTGCAATAAGGTTCCCCATTCCATATTCATTATAATCTTCATTTGTCAACTTAAGAATAGCCTTGCCAAGTTTTTCTGAGAGCCATATGGTGGCAGTTTTGATTAATTGATCGTCCCAATCACATTCTGTGGCCAGCCAAGGTGTTTTAATCCTTGTTAAGGAAGAAGCGGCTGCCTCATCCAGAACAAAATCACAATTTTCATGATGTTGTAGGAAAGTTGCCGGAACAGATTCTTTTATCTCTCCTTCGACGGCTTGTTGAATAATACTGGATTTTCCTTCTCCCCAGGCCATTAGGATTACCTTGCGGGCATTCATTATTGTTCCCACCCCCATGGTTATGGCTCTCTTGGGTACATTTTCCTCTCCAAAAAAGTCACTGGCAGCATCAAGTCTGGTAACTCTATCTAAGCGAATTAAACGTGTTTTACTGTTCAATGTGGAGCCTGGTTCGTTAAAACCAATGTGCCCTGTTCGTCCAATTCCCAGGACTTGGATATCTATGCCGCCTACATTCTTTATTTTTTCCTCATAGTCTTCACAATACTTCCTCACTTCATCCATGGAAAGATTTCCATCCGGAATATGAATGTTGTGCGGTTCAATATCAATATGATCGAATAGGTGTTCGTTCATAAACCTTACATAACTATGGATGGAATCGGGTTCCATTGGGAAGTATTCATCCAAGTTAAAGGTGATTACATTTTTGAAACTTAAGCGTCCCTCTTTGTGGAACTGTACTAAGTATTCATACACTTTTACAGGAGTAGAACCTGTGGCCAAACCTAAAACGGTTTTTGTTCCCTGTTCTTGCTTCTGTTTGATCAAGCTCGCAATTTCGTTGGCAACTGACAACGAAGCTACATCGGAATCCCCGTGGATAATTGTGTGGATTTTCTCAAATCTTAATTCTTCTTGATAAGGCTGGTACATAAGAAAAAAATATAATGTTCTAGCAAAATGCTGAAAAGTTAATTCCAAATGTATGCAAAAAACTGCATTTATTGCGATAAAATGCAATTATTAAATAAATAATATTAAAAGTTGCAAATATTTGCAGTATTTTGCAGTTATTAGTGACATTTTTAGGATTTATTTAACTTTGGCCCAACCTATGTTAAAAGAAGAGAGACATCAGTTTATACTTAATGAAGTTGGAATCCATAATAGGATTCTATTGACGGATATTGCAGATCAGCTAAATGTTTCGGTAGATACCATACGTAGAGATATCAAGGAACTTCATAGTGCCAAGCAATTGAAAAAAGTGCATGGTGGAGCGGTTTCTTTGGGGTTCAACAATTACAACCCTACCGGGAAAAAAATTTATTCCTTAGAAAATAAATCGCAAATTGCAGAAAAAGCTCTTGGGCTTATTAAAGATGGGCAAGTGATTTTATTGAGTGGAGGTACAACCAATTTGGAAATAGCCAGAAAGTTGCCCCCAAAAATGAGGCTTACCTGTTTTACCCCTAGTCTACCCATTGCTGTGCAGCTTTTGGGAAAGGATAATATTGAAGTGATTTTTATTGGAGGTCGATTGTCCAAGGATTCTCAGATTACTGTTGGTGGCAGTGCCATCAACATGCTTTCGGAAATAAAGGTGGACATTTGTTTTTTGGGAACCAATTCCATTCATCCCATCGAGGGATTAACGGAATTTGATTGGGAAATCGTCCAAATGAAAAAGGCTATGATTCATAGTTCAAGGAAAGTGGTCTCCCCTTGTATATCAGAAAAAATAGGATCATTACAACGTTATAAAATATGTGGGGTCGAAGAAGTCGATGTTATGATTACGGAATTGGAGCCTTGGGACGTAAAGTTGGATGCATTTAAGAATTTGAACATACAAATATTATAATATAGTGGTAGAAAAACACATTAAGATTACTGAGGAACCATCCAACTATAATGGGTTGGATGAAATGGATACTTTGGAGATTGTGGCTAACATCAATAATGAAGATAAAAAAATAGCTGATGCTGTAGAGTTGGTGTTACCTCAGGTTGTCAAAGTAGTGGACGAAACAGCCACACGTTTTGAAAAAGGAGGTAGATTATTTTATATAGGTGCCGGTACCAGTGGTAGATTGGGTATATTGGATGCCTCCGAGATACCACCAACTTTCGGAATGCCTTATGATAGAGTAATCGGACTCATTGCTGGTGGAGATCATGCTATAAGAAAAGCTGTAGAGTTTGCAGAAGACGATACGGAACAAGCTTGGAAAGACCTTCAGGAATATAATATTAATGATAATGATGTTTTGGTGGGCATCGCTGCTTCAGGTACCACACCTTATGTTTTGGGAGGTATTGCCGATGCAAAAACCAATGGCATACTTACAGTTGGAATCACCAATAATCCAGGTTCTCCATTGGCTCAAGCTGCCGATATTCCAATTGAAGTTAATGTGGGGCCGGAGTTTTTAACGGGAAGTACCCGAATGAAAAGTGGGACGAGTCAAAAATTAGTACTCAACATGATTTCCACCGCTTTGATGATTCGAGTGGGTCGGGTCAAGGGAAACAAAATGGTAAATATGCAATTGAGCAACACTAAATTGGTGGATAGAGGCACGCGCTATATCATGGAGGAACTTGGATTGAGTTATGATGAAGCCGAAAAGGTGCTAAAAGAATATGGCTCGGTAAAATTGGCGATAGATGCCTTAAAATAATTGGAGTTGGTTTACTTAGGAATCAAACGGAAAATGCCCTTGCCTTCAATTCCAACATAAATAAATCCATCGGGGCCTTGGCGTACATTCCGAACACGCCCCATACCATCCAGTAATTTTTCTCGGTAGACTACTTTATTGTCATATAACTCTAATCGTTCCAAATATTGAAAAGCTAGTGAGCCAACTAATAAATTGCCCTTCCATTTGGGGTATTTATCGGAAGTAACAAACGTCATCCCAGATGGTGCAATAGAAGGTGTCCATTGGTAAAGTGGCTGTTCCATTCCGGGCCTTTTGGTTTCATCGGTAATTTCTGTGCCGCTATAATTAATACCGTAAGTGATTATTGGCCAACCATAATTTTTACCTTTTTCAATGATATTGATTTCATCCCCACCCCTAGGTCCGTGTTCATGTTCCCATAGAACTCCAGTTTCTGGATGAAGGGCAAGACCCTGCGGATTCCGGTGTCCATAGCTGTAAATAGCCGTCTTTGCACCCCTCTTACCAATAAAAGGATTGTCTTTAGGAATGCTGCCATCATCATGCAAACGGTATATTTTTCCACCATGTCGAGTGATGTCCTGAGGATTCACATCCCTATTTCCTCTTTCCCCTATGGAAAAGAATAAATACCCGTCTTTATCAAATTCTATTCTGGACCCAAAATGTTGTCCTCGCGTGGAGTTCGGAGAGGCTTTATATAAAACCTGTTTGTCCTCAAGTCTGTTTCCTGATAATTTAGCACGCATTATAGCGGTGTTTCCTCCTTTTCCTTCACCATCAGTGGAGGCATAGGAGAAATAGATCCAACCATTGTTTTCATAATCAGGATGTAGCTCAATATCCATCAACCCACCTTGTCCTCTGTTGTAGATTGATGGCAAATTTTCAACTTCTGAGGTCTTTCCTGAATTGTTAAGTAACAGTTTCCCAGACTTTTCAGAGATTAAAATGGCATTGTTTTGTAGGAAAACCATACCCCAAGGGTTTTGGATGTCTCCAACTACGAGTTCTGTAGTAAAATCAAGGGTTTCGGGAATATTTATGCCCTTGTCTGATTTTTGGGCACAGGATGTACTGAGCAGTACAACGAAAAAATAAGGTAACCACAGACTTTTTTGCATACTTTTACGTTAAAATAACAGATTTTATAGATAAACGGTAACTTTTAGGTTATCGGGTGTATTGAATATAATGAGAATTTTATAAGAATAGAAAATTACTATCTAAGAATATTGAGGTCCCAAATCTGAATATTCTTCTTAACAAGACTTAACCTATGCTCCCACAAAAAACAAGGCATTTGCTATATGTCGTGTTGTTGGTGTTCATATCAATCTTCGGTTCCACGGTATTAGCAAAAACTCATGTGACAAGGATGCTGGTAAATATGGTGTCCAGTAAAACAGAGTCCGATCCCCAAAAAGAGATACCTGAGGCTAATTTCGAGGAATCAATTCACGAAGAAAGTGAACTATTCACGACTAGTGCAATGTTCGCAACCATAATTAACGGTGCGAACGAGGAGGTCGTATGCCCCAATGATGGAA
The DNA here is from genome assembly GCA_002167435.2 of Allomuricauda sp. TMED12. Classification (GTDB taxonomy): domain Bacteria; phylum Bacteroidota; class Bacteroidia; order Flavobacteriales; family Flavobacteriaceae; genus Flagellimonas. The sequence continues at coordinate 33,827 of NHBR02000142.1, read as the reverse complement.
GCACTTTGGCCAAATTCTTTTTGTGCGGTACCAGCGATATTAGGACACTGACCCTTAGTCAATCCGGAAGTTCTTACCAATGGCAGCAATTAGACCCCAATTCTTGTGCACCGACTGTGGTGGACGATTGCCCTACCATCAATAATGCTTGTACATGGAATACCGTCGGAACAGGATCAACATATAACCTGTCAACATCTGGGGAGTTTAGAGTGCGTGTTGATTCAGGTCAATACTATTATTTCAAAGCAACGCTTAACCCTTTAGATCCACAATTAATCAAAGACGACATTATATGTGGTAATCCAGGCAGGGTAGAGGTGACCAATGTACCTGCCGGATATGAGTATAGTTTGAACAGTTCTGCGGGACCTTATCAGGATGACCCATTTTTTGATATTACTGCCCCGGGAGATTACAGGGTTTATGTGAGATTGAAGAATGTTTCCGCCACAGCTTGTGTGTTCCCATCCAATTTAGTCACAGTTGATGATTTGGACATCAACGTGGATGTAACTGCAAATGATATTTTATGTAGTGGTGAGTTGGGTAGTATTGATGTTGCAGTATCTGGAGTACCCGGCTTTTATACCTACAGGTTGGTGAAAAACGGGGTGACGGTTGATACTTTTGGACCCAACGGTGCAGACACCTATACTTTTGCCAACGTAAGTCCAGGCACATACAATATACGTGTCGAAACCAATAATTGCTCGGAAACCATTACAACCGATATTGATGGAGATCCTATTGTAATCGGAGGTGGGATAAGTCCGTTAGCGGTTTCTGCAACAGCATCCGATAGTTTTGGTTGTGGTGCTACTTCCGTAGATGTTAATGTAACTACTAGTGGAGGAACAGCGCCTTATCGATTTAGTGTGGATGGAGGTCCATTTGGTTCAACCTATTCAAGTAACGCTACATTTTCAGTATCCACAGCAGGGACCTATAATATTTTGGTCGAGGATGCCAATGGTTGCCAGAGAACAGCCGCCGTGGATGTTGAGAATATTCCACCACCAATTTTCAGTTTTGTCGAAGAAGATGCCAATTGTGGTGGTGCCAACGATGGTAGGATCACTGTGAATGTGAGCAGTGGATTTGGTTACGAAATCCAATATAGTGTTGATAATGGTTCAACGTTTCAAATCAGTAACGTATTTTCCAACTTGGCTCCAGGGAATTATGATGTGGTCCTTCGGTATGAACAAGAATCCTTTACCTGTACCACTACTCCCCAAACAGCAACAATAGGTACACCCTCAACCATTACGGCAACAGCTACACCTGATAGTGTTCCTACCTGTTTGGATGAAAATGGCGGTCAGATTACAATTTCAGGAGTTTCCGGAGGAACAGCACCATACGAGTACAGCGTGGGGGCCGGCTTCAGTACCAACCCTGTATTTCCAAGTTTGGGAGTGGGTACTTACACTCCAATGATTCGTGATGCCAACGGTTGTGTGCAGGCACTTCCGGATATTGTGTTCAATGCGTTGAACAAGCCCACGGATTTGGACTTTAGCATTTCAAGCTTGGACTGTATCACAACAACGGCTTCTTTGGATTTGACGGTTACGGGAGGTTCAGGAATCTACACATACGAAATCATAGCCCCTGCTGCCAGTGCGATCAATAATGGAAGCAACAGCACATTTACAGGGCTGGGATTGGGAACCTATACATTTAGAGTGACCGATGATGAAGGCTGCTCTTACGACGAAAATTATGCCATTACCGATATTAGTTCCATTGGTGTTCAGGCCCAACAGACCAGGGTGGTCACATGTGTTGGGGATTCCGATGGTGAGGGACGATTTTTGGTAGACGGATTTAATACGACTTATAGTTACAGTATTGATGGAGGCCCCGTTTCCGCAGGGCAAAGCAACAACATAATTCCTTTAACTGGATTATCGGCTGGAAGTTATGTGATTTCTGTAACAGACGAGGAAACCAATTGTACCGACACGGCTACTTTGGTTATAGAAGAACCTTCAACCGCTTTTGCTATTTCCGGTCTGGATGTAACCGACATGAGCTGTCAAAATGGTAATATTGGAGCTGTTCGTATCAATACCGTTGGCGGATGGGGAGGTAACCGATATACCCTAACACAGCCAGATGGTTCAACAAGAGGCCCGAAAAATGGTAGTACATTCTCCAATTTATCCCAAGATGGGACTTATCAAGTAAGTGTTACTGATGCCAATGGGTGTACTGTTACCGATAGCTTTACATTGACCCGATTGGATGCGCCGACCTTAACTTTGGATAATGGGGCGTCTGATTTTTGTTACGATAATTTTACCGCAGCGACCTTAGTGGTAAATGCAGCCGGTGGATTGGCACCATATCAGTATAGAGTCAACGGAGGAGCTTTGGGAGCTAGTAATAGTTTTACCGGACTTACGCCGGGAACCTATACCATTGAGGTGGTAGATGCCAATGATTGTAGAGATTCTGTAACTGCGACCATAGAGCCACAGGTAATCGCCAATGCCACAACAATTCAAGAATTGGATTGTGCGGGACCTCCCGGTCAGATTCAGGTGAACATCAACAATGGCTATACCTCTTCAGGTGATTATGATATCTATGAAGTGAGCATTAATGGAGCTCCATATACTTCGGACAACAATAACATTACAGGAAACTCTTTTGTGTACAGCATTCAGAACGATGGTTCCATAATTTCGGATACAACCTTTCAGTTTTTGATTACCGATGCCAGAGGATGTACAACAGAAACCAATACCGTAACTATTTCCCCACCAGAGACTATTGCGGGTACTGCAGTAGCTACCGATACCCAATGTGGGGACAATACCAGCGGGGTGGTGGAATTGATTCCTGATACCACTCAAGGTGTTCCTCCATATGAGTTCAGTAATGATAATGGAGCGACATTCAGCACACAAAATATATTTTCAGGCTATGGACCTGGAACTCATGGTGGGTTCATTATTCGAGATAGTAGAGGTTGTGTGAGCCCAGCGTATTCTGTTACCATAGGAACAAGTGACCCTTTGGATGCTACTGCAACACCCACGGATGCAGTTTGTTCCATAGGTTCTGTAAATGGTTCTATTTCTGCTACCATAAACAATGGCGTTGCACCATTTGACTATGTTTTGGTGGATGAATTTGGAGGTGTAGTGGCATCATCAACAGGAACTGCAAGTACAACCGTGAATTTCCCCAACTTACCTTTGGGAAACTATACGGTGATTACTACGGATGCACAAGGTTGTGAGGACAGAGATCAAGTGGTCATCGATCAAAATCAATTGGATCTGATTCCTTTGGACGCAGACCCAGCTATTTGTTCGGATACCTCTTTCACGTACCGTGTTCAAGCTACAGGAGGAACAGGACCATACGAGTTTAGACTGGTGGGCGACCCAACATTTCAATTGGGAACAGGAGCAAATAACGATATTTTTGATGTAACAGGGTTGGTTGTGCCTGGCGTAACCTATTTTGTTGAAGTAAGGGATGCCTTGGGGTGTACCTATATTGAGGAAATTGACCCGATTGGGCCCATTAATCCTGTAGCCGTAGCAGCAACATCCTTGGCAGCCTCATGTAATGTGGCGGGCAGTGGTGCCATTGATTATGAAGTTTCAGGTATATCAGCACCAGGTGATTTTACTCTAACATTGCAAAATACAGATACAGGCGCAACGGTTTCAGGGCCAACATCATTCACTGGTGAAACCATTCCTTATAATGGAACATTTACAGGATTGGCGCCAGGGAACTACCAGATTATTGTTACCGACGACACCAATGGTTGTAGTGGAAGTACTTTGGCCTTTATAGATATTAGTTCCGTTTCCATTGCTATTGACAATTTTGTAGAGGCTACCTGTAATGTGGGAGCCTTGGTGACCGTAAGAGGTTTTGGTAGCACAGGTCCGTATAACTACGCGTATGTGCCAACAGGAGACCCGGCACCATTAACATTTACATCCGAAACTACTTTTGAGATAGCAGGACCCTATCCGGTCGACTACGATTTTTATGTGCAAGATGCCAATGGGTGTACCGCTTTAACAACCTTGACAGTGACACAGGAAGCAGGGGTTCCAAATCCTGTGATTGATGTAGTAAACCAATGTACCGCTACAAGTGGTTATCAAATTGATATCGTTTCACCATTATCAACAGGTTCTGGATTGCCAGAAGAAACGTTTCAGTACGATATTGGAAGTGGCTTTCAAGCAGGAACCACTTTTATCGTACCAAACCCAGGAAGCTATGTCATCACCGTTAGGGATGGTAATGGATGTACCAATACGGTAACGGCTCAAGTGTTTGACTTCTTTGCCATTTCCGCGGATGCGACGTCTTATCCGACCTGTAATGCAGGGGATGGGGAAATTACAGTGAACACCACTGGAGGTAGCGGTAATTTTGAATATCAATTGAGAGATGCGGGCACCTTGGCAAATATTGGGCCTGCTCAATCCACGAATGTTTTTGTCAATGTTCTACCTGGCGATTATAATATTTTGGTTACCGACTTGGATTCCAATACAGCTCCATTGTGTTCGGATGAGGCCATTGTAAACGTTTCCACTGTAAATACACCGGTAATTACGGCCACACCAAGTAGCGACGTAACATGTTATGGTGCTGATAACGGGACCATTTCCGTAGAACTTCAACCAGGAAGTGATACGGACACGCCAATAAATTATGTGCTATATCAAGGGTCAACTTCAACTATTATTGCGGGGCCACAAGGATCTCCTGTGTTTGATGATTTGCTCCCCGATACTTATCAAGTTGAGGTAGTTTCCGATAGAGGTTGTACCGACCGTTCAGGGGACATCATCATAGATGAGCCAACCGAATTGATGGTAAATGCCGTTAATACAGACTTTAGCTGTAATCCATCGAGCAATCAGTTCAGTACGGCAACGATCACTATTTATACAGATGACAATGGAGACGGAACGGGGACCCCAACAGGTTCTGGGTCATACACATATAGTATGAATGATGGTACCCCTCAATTTGATGGTACCAATTTCCAGACCAGCAATACTTTTGAAGTAATTGACAATGGTACGGACCAAACCATAATTTTGACCGCAAGAGACCAAAATGGTTGTGAGGAAACTGCAACCGTAACAATCAATACGCCTACCGATATTACATTTAGCTATAACGTAAATCAAATTACTTGTGATACCTCAGGAACTGGTGTTAGCACAGGTTCCATTGATATTATTGTAAACGAAGGTCCGGGAAATTACGAAGTTGAAATTCTTCCATTGGGCTCCGAACCTGCTCGAAGTTCAGGTGGTTCCGATAGGGTTACTTGGGATATTGCCACACCTGGTGATTACATTTTTGCCGTAACCGATGTTGGCAGTGGCGGTTGTACGTATTTGACGACTACCATCAATATGCCTGAGTACAATACCATTGAAGCGGTTATCGCTGAGGTAGATCCCGTAACCTGTTTTAATGGAAGTGATGGGTCTATTAGTCTGGAAATCAACAATTACAGTGGGGTATATAATTATGAGGTGTTTACCCGTGATAATGCAGGTGTGGAAACATCTACTGGGGTAACAGGTACATTTGATACCAATGCTCCGATAAATACTCCTGAGATCATTCCAAATGTACCGGCTGGAAACTTGGTAGTACATATTGAAGCATTGGATTCCCCATATTGCGATGCCGTTAGTAATGTTACCACCGTTCGCTCACCGGATAGACCTTTAACAGTAGATGCGATTCAGACCTCTCCGGTTACTTGTAACGTACCAGGTTTTGGTGAAATCACGGCCACTGGTGATGGAGGTTGGGGAACCTATGAGTATCAATTGGTAGCTTCGGATGGTACCATTTTGGTAGATTACCCGAATACCAACCCAGTTTTTGAAAATCTATCAACAGATACCTATACCGTAAATGTTAGGGATTTAAGAGGATGTGAATCTACTGTGGATATTAACTTGCCATTGCCCGTACCAATAACAGCAGATATTCAAGTAGTGAGCCCATTGGCCTGTAACAATGATAATGATGCAGTGATTGAAGCATACAATGTTGCCGGTGGACAAGGTCCCGGAAACTACCTATATCAGCTAAACAGAATTACGGACGGTACCAACAGTGGTCTTCAAACTACGGCAACTTTTGCGAATCTATCCGCAGGACAATATACTATTACCATTTTTGATGGTTGGAACTGTAGCTTCACCACTATGCCAATTGAGATTCAGGATCCAGAGATAGTAGTGGCTGAATTGGTTGAGTTACAACCACCGGGTTGCGGGGATTTGGGTAGAATGGAACTTACAGTAACCAATCCGGAGCCAGGAGTGGACTATTTTTACCGCAGGTCTGGAACTACAGATCCATTTATGCCATTTGGAGCAGGAATGACCAGCGTTGAAATTTCGGAAGACATTACCATAGACCCAGGACCTTTCCAATACGATGTGCAAAATTCAAATGGTTGCCCTTTTGAGAAATCCAATCAAATTTCGTTAGATCCAGCGGCGCCTTTGGTGATTGCCTTGGATTTGACCAACGCAACAATAAATTGTGCAGGAGAGGCAACAGGGATTATACGATCTGAAGCTTTTGGAGGAATCGGTAACTATGTGTACACCTTGGTCAATTCCAATACATTGCCGCCATCTGCAGCAACAATTGTTCGTCCTGCCCAAAGCTCGGGTATATTTAGGGAACTGAACCCGGGCACCTATTATGTATATGCTCAGAGTGGAGGTTGTGAGGCTATATCGGATCCGATTGTGATTGAACCCAAAGATCCATTGGTGTTGGATTATTTGGAAGCTGTTCCTGTGTTATGTGCCGGGGATATGAATGGACAAATTATTATCGAAGCCAGCGGTGGAACAGGTCAGATTAGATATTCCATTTCCGATACATTGAGCGAATTTTTTGAAGGCGACGATTCTGTTAACCCTAATAGAAAAACCTTTAACGACTTAGCACCTAGAACATATGATATCATTATTCAAGATGATTTAGGTTGTACCATAACAAGAACAGTAGAGATTACCCAACCCATGGAGTTGGTGGCGGGAGTAGTGGAAACCACTCCAGAAACCTGTATGGGAGACGGAGATGGAAGCATGATGCTAGAAGTTACAGGTGGAACAGCTCCATATTACACTAGTGTAAATTCAGCCGACGATGCCGATTTTGTACAAAACGATAGTCTTTTCTTCGACAATCTTCAAGGAGGCGAATCCTATGTTATTTTTGTAAGGGATGCCAATGGTTGTCAAACCAATGTGATAGCAGAAATAGGCATAGGAATAGATATTGTTGCTGAGCCTGTGGTGGAATATGGTTGCGAGGGCATATTCCCTAATAGTACTGCCACAGTAAATATTGAAGACGACTCTCAACTATCCGATTTATTGTTCTCCTTGGATGTGGATGATATTCAGATGGCTACCAATCAGCGAACGTTTGGAGATTTGCCCGCAGGAGAACACACCGTTTTCATCTACCATGCCAATGGTTGTGTGACCTTTGTGGAATTCGAGATTGAAGCATACGAACCACTTACCTTGGAAGCCATAAAATCTGGTCCAAATGAGGTTACTGCAATGGCAACTGGTGGATTTGGCGGTTATGAGTATTTCTTCCAAGGAGAATCTTATGGCGAGGTCAATACCTTTAACATCAATGTGGATTCCAATATCAATATTATGGTCCGTGATCAAAACGGTTGTGAGGCCACATTGGTGATGCCTTTCAATTTTGAAGGAATGCCGGAAATGCCTAATTTCTTTACTCCGGATGGAGATAACCTAAATGACTATTGGTACCCGGAAAACCGCGAGTATTTCCCATTTATCGATGTAATTATTTACGACAGGTACGGAAGGGTTGTAGCCCGTTTGGACCAAGTTAAAAAGTGGGACGGAACCTACGAGGGCAAACCTTTGCCAACTGGTGATTATTGGTACGTGGTAAATGCAAACGACAATGAAAAGCAAAAGTTCGTGGGGCATTTTACCCTATATCGCTAAGTAAAATTCAGGGCAAATCCTTCGATTTTTCTATAGTCAGTGCAACTTGATTCTTCTTGCGTCATCATCCTTTAATTTAACCTCAATAAAAAGTAATATAACTGATTTAAATCATTGTAAATCAGATAACAGTAGGGTATATTCGAGTGTTTGTGGATAATGGAGCTCCAGAATTCCTTTCGTAAGGTTATTAACTTAAAACATTAGGATCATGAAAAAGCTATTATTGGTTCTTTTTGTGATGGGATTCATAGTGCCAATGCAATCCCAAATCATTAAGACAGAAGAATTATCAGAGGTAGTGGTGTATGCCACAAATTATAAGTACCTCAATAGCATTGATACTCAGGAAGAAGCTTCCATACCAGTAGAAATGCTAAGACGAAAAGTAGCAGCTTTCGATGTAAAGAGTTCAGAATTTTATCAAGATGATTATGACGTTTACAATATTAATTTCTATATCCCAGAGGGTAAGATTTTAGCTGCCTATGACAAGGACGGAAAAATAATCCGTACTGCTGAAAGATTCAAAAACGTTAACCTTCCCAATTCTGTAAAGACAGCTGTTTTGGACAGATTCCCTGAATGGACCATTACCAAGGATACCTATATTACCCATTATTATGATAATAAAGGTGTTACTAAAAAATACAAATTGAAATTGGAAAATGGTGATAAGGTTTTGAGGATAAAGGTGGATGAAAATGGTGATTTTCTTTAGAAAATAAATTGTGGATGATCAATTTATGAATCGTAAAATTCGTTACCATGTCAGTATTAAAAGTTATTGAAATTTTAGGCAACTCCACCGAGAGTTTTGAAGATGCTATTCAGAATATTATTGATGAGGCATCAAAATCTGTAAGAAACATTAAGTCTGTATACATTCAAGATATGCAGGTTAGCGTTAAGGAAAGTAAGATTTCGGAATATCGTGTCAATGCCAAGGTTACTTTCGGTATTGTCAATGATTAGGACTTTTGCTTTCAAAGGATATGGTCCAAACAAAATTTTGTTTGGACCATATTTTTTTTGTTTTGAATGGTAAGAAAACCATTTTGTTAAAACGTCATAGTAAGTTTCAAGATTTGTAGGCCTTGCGTGTTTTTTCCAGTAATTGGATGGCCACTTCATCGGTAACTTCATTGAACTCATTATAAAACTGACCCACCGCATGGAAATTATATGGAGTTTCCAAACAGATTACTTCATCAATATAGTTAGATGATTTCATGTTTTCAACGGCTCTCGTTGGAGCTACGGGGATGGCCACAATAACTTTTTCAGGGCGTTTTTTATGCACCATTTGAGCTGTTATTTTAATGGTGTTTCCGGTGGCTACCCCATCATCTAAGATGATTACGGTTTTTCCCATTAAATCCAAGGGCGAACTATTTTGGTAGTATTGGTCATACCTTTTTCTCAGTTTTTGTCTTATTATTTCGGTTTCCCGAGAAATATATGTTTTATCTATATTGGGTAAATCACTTAGAATTCTATCGTCCAAACTTACTGCTCCAATAGCATACTCCTTGTTGTATGGGTGACCTATTTTTTTAGAGAGCGCAACATCCAATGGCGCATGTAGGGACTGTGCAACAATGGCACCTAAGGGCAATCCACCCCTTGGAATGGCAAGTACAACAACATTCTTATCTTTAAACTGCTGTAAATTGTCCGCCAATTGTAGTCCGGCATCCATTCTATCCTGAAACATCTTCTTTTGTTTTTTTGAACCATTTATCAAACCATTCAGCTGCCAAGTCAGCAACGGATTCAAGTTTTCCCGGCTCTTCGAACAAGTGGCTCGCACCGGGAACAATTTCCATTTTCTTTTGACATTCAAGTTGTTCATAGGCTTTTTGGTTGAGCCAAATTACTTCGGTATCAAGGCCGCCTACAATTAATAGAGTAGGTGCTTTCACCTCATTAAGTTGATCAAGGGCAAGGTCGGGCCTTCCTCCACGGGAGACTACTGCACTTATGGAGTTTCCAAAAAAAGCTGCGGCCCGAAGAGCAGAAGCTGCTCCCGTACTAGCTCCAAAATATCCTATGGGTAATTTTAAGATACCATTCTGATAATAAGCCCATTGAGTGGTTTCGATAAGCCGTTTGGTTAGTTTATTGATATCAAACCTGTTTTGATAAATGCTATCCTCTCGCTCGGTCAACAGGTCAAAAAGCAACGTGGCTATTCCCTTGGTTTGAAGAATATTGGCTACAAAGTTATTTCTTGGACTAAATCGACTACTACCACTTCCATGGGAAAAAATAACCAAACCCTTTGGATTGGCAGGTATGGTAAGGTTGCCTTCCAAAGTGGTATCTTTTACATTAATGTTTATTTCTTTTGTGAACATTATTCTTTACTTGGAACTTTTTATAGGATATGGAAACTATGAAGTTTCATTGGCTAAAACAATGACGAGAATCATCTGTCTAAAGGATGGATTGGTGCCCTAGAGTAGTGATTTAAGTGATTTTTAGGACATTCTGCTTGTTAGTATAATGAGCTTTAAGGCATGTGAATAAATCAAAGAGTTGAAAAACGATAAAAGTTTTATACAGTTTATGTTCAATTGTTGCCAAAATTTATATTTTTGCAGTCCCTTTTCGGGATGTGGCGCAGTCTGGTAGCGTACGCGCATGGGGTGCGCGTGGTCGCTGGTTCGAATCCAGTCATCCCGACGAAATGGGTTTTATAGGAACCCAATAAAAAGTCAATCAGATGATTTTCAAAGAATTACATTTTTTTTGATTTCATTTGATTGGCTTTAAAACCAAAACAAAAGTTACCTATTCGGTTACCTTTTTTTGACTGATTTTTTTCGCTACTTTGGTAACTCTTTAGCATTTGACTTTCATCTCGATTTGACTTTCAAAACAAAATCGAGTATTCACCTAAAGTGAGAGTCTATGGGCACTTCAAGAACTTTTAGTATCCTCTTTTGGCTCAATTTGGCCAAAGAAAAAGATGGTTTTGCACCAATTTATGCGCGGATAACCGTGGATGGAAAGCGTGCAGAAATCAGTTTGAAACGTAAAACAAAAGTTACCTTATGGGATCCGGAGGCCAGTAAAACCGTTGCCAGGACCTCCCAAGGGAAGCAATTGAACGACTATTTGGACGAGGTACATGCCAAGTTATTGGCCTGTCATAAACAATTGACGTCTGATTTTGAGTTGGTTACGGCACAATCGATTAAAGCGAGATTCGTCGGGGTGGATACCCGACACAAAACTTTGCTCCAATTGGTGAGCTATCACAATGAAAATATGGAGGGTACCTTAAGGCCGGGAACCCTTAAAAATTACTACACCACGGAGAATTATCTCAAGAAGTTTTTATTGAAACAGCAAAAGACCGGAGATATCTACCTTCGCCATATGAGGTATAGTTTTATTATCGATTTTGAGCAATTCCTTCGTAAGGGTCCATCCCTGCAACGTTCAAATTCATTGAACAATAATGGGATCATGAAACATCTAGCCCGTTTAAAGAAGCTGATGAACCTTGCCCTCGATCTGGAATGGTTGGACAAAAACCCCTTTGCCAGATACAAATTGAAGTTCCACAAACACAAAAGTGAGTTTTTGGAAAAGCACGAACTTGAATCCTTGATCAAAGCTTTTGTTCCCGAGGAAGGCCATCGTATCGTAAGGGATGTCTTTGTGTTCTCCTGTTACACGGGCCTGTCCTATAGTGATGTCAAAAAATTGAAAAGTGGCAACGTGGTTCGTGGCATTGATGGCAGGTTCTGGCTGTTCTTGCAACGGACCAAGACCAATTATCCACTTCGGATTCCCTTGTTGGAAGAGGCGATGCTGATCTTGGAACGATATAAGGATGCTCCCGGCACAGGGAAGGACAACCTTTTGCCCGTTTTTGTGAACCAAAAAATGAACACCTATATCAAAGAAGTTGCAAAACGGATAGGTATAGATAAAAACCTGACATTCCATTCCGCCCGCCATACTTTTGCTACTACGGTCACCCTTTCCAACGGGGTTCCCATTGCCACTGTATCCAAGTTATTGGGCCATACCAAGATCACAACGACACAGGTTTATGCCCGGGTTTTAGAGGATAAAATCAGTTCGGATATGGAAGGACTTCGTTCCGTACTCAGAAATAATTCTGAAAGTGATAGTGATTTTGCGACCGGATGGTAGGTATTCCAATGTACCAATCGATTGATTCATGAGCATGGTTTCCATCAAGTTATATTGAGCTGTCCACAGCGAAACACATACTCATTTAGATAAAAATGCTTGGTTTCCGGGTTCAGGAAAGATCGTTGAATCAAGGTCTCCACAAGGTCTTGTTGTTGGCGGAAAGGCTTCAACAGTCTTGCCATACGTGGCTCCATGATACCCAACCTTCTACCGAACTCTTCGAAATCATGTAGTCCGACACGTCCATTGGTCTTGACCTCTTCAGATTCAAAAACATCCTTGAACAATCCGCCATCCAAGGCAAAATCCCTGTCATTTACGTGGATTCTGGTATTGATCAAATCATAGGATGGGCTAAGGGTGTAATCACCATTCGGGGTTTCGAGCAATGAAAAGTTTTTCAAATGGGCGTCCCCATTGGAGAACAGATAGTTGAAAACCACCAATTGGAAATACTTCTCCAACTCGACCCTATATGCAGGGACATATCTTCTGATCAACTCGCCGATCTCCTCGTAGTTGTATTTGTATTTGTATTCGTCACCGTCCATTTCGGAAGTCTTCCCCGCTAAGGAAGCAAAATCCTCCAACCCAAGTTTGGAACCATCTTCTTTGACATCAAAACGTTTTGTTATGTAGGCAGGTTCACCATTATTGAAAAATATCAATGCATTCTCGGCGGTATGTATCCCAAAGACCTGTCGGGCAATCTGCATTGTCAAATGTTCATTGGCCGGTATCTGGTCGACCTTTTTGAGATCCCTGGGGATGGGTTTCAGGATGTATGTGCCCTGTTCCCCTTCCTCTGTCAAACGCAGTTTATTTTTTTCAAGGACCATGGAGAGTTTTTCCTGGACCCCGGATATGGAAATCCGTTTGCGGTTTTCCTGGAACTTCTCTGCCACCTCCTCACTTTCCGCTGGAGGGTCATAGGGTAGGATATGGCTTACCTTTCTCCCTTCGAAAACACGGTTGAGGCAATTCTGACTGTAGGTTGTGAAACCTTCGGCCAGAGTTCCAGGGCAGTATGCTATTTTGGGGATACTCATGGTTTTTCGTTATGGATTTGCTGCACCGTTATGGCGCCTATGGTGTCATTCTTTGCCGTGGCCATCAATAGGCCAAAACTGTCCCTTTCATCGATTCGCAATTGTCGGCATTGGAGTTTTTTGTTGACGCCCTCCGATAGCATATTGAAAAAGAATGGGAAAAGGTATTGGGAATGATGGGTCTTTTTCGTTTTGGGCAATGTCAAGCTTATAGCTGGCTTGTTATCATCCATGAACCAGTTATCATCATAGGTAAACTCATAATTGTTGGCCGAATGCTCAGTGAGCAATCCTGCGAGTTCCCCGTTTCTATAGACTTCCGCTATCCTCATTTATCAGAATTTAGGTTTTCGCACGTCAATGCTGAATTCCAACCCAAGTACATCCATGAGTTTGTTCAACGTTTCGAGGGTTGGATTGGACTTTCCATTTTCAATGGCTTTCAGTGTGCGCAGTCCCATACCGGAAAGTTCCGCCAAATCTTTTTGTGTGATGGCAAGTATCTCCCTTCGGTTCTTTATGGTCTTTCCTAACTTATCAGGGTGCATTATATTGCTCTTTTTAGTGCAAATATAATGTATTTCATGATTAAAACAATGAAAAGTGTATTGTAATGCACTTTTTAATTAAAAAATAGCTTAAAAACTTAAATATATATGCAAAAGTGCATTATAGTGCTCCCTTCATAAATTAAACCCATTAATGTTCAAAATCCATGGGTTGTAGAATATGTGTCTTGGAAGTGTGTGTCAATAAGGACATTTAGCAGACTGAATCTTATAGTTGGATGGATTTTGATCTTGCATTCGTTTTACATCATAAAAAATGTCGCAAATATTGACATCATTTGCGACATTATTTTTTTGTCGGTTTTCGTCCCAATCCATTGGAAAGTTCGATACCGTAGTTTTTTGAACTAAAGACGTGGAACACGCATAGCGTTCAAGGATTCCATTATAGTGATACTTTAAGGTTTATTGTCTCCTAAAAACCTTCCCTTTCACCTGTTTTGGGCATCCCTGAATAATGGACATGTAAAATTCGCCATGTACCATCTATTTTTTTCAGTACTTGAGTTTCACGGCCTTTGGATTGCATTTGGTCTGGATCTGGCCCTGAGAAAGTCGCATCAAAAACCCAATAAAATTCCAATATGGCCATATCCCCATAATTGCTAATGGATTCAGTATGGCTTTTTAGGTCACGTTTGGAAAACCGGTTCCCGAACATACCATAAATTCCTTTTTTCACCTCTTCCCATCCCTTTTCATGCCCTTTGGGGTGGATAAAGCTAACCTTTGGGTCGGTGAACCAAAATGTTTTGGCCAATGTAGTGTCGGCCCTGTTAATGGATTCTTTATAGTCTTCCAACAATTGATGGATTTCAGTGGTATCGCTTGATTGCTGTGCAATTATTGGCCAACAGGTACAAAAAAGTACTGTTATCAAAGATATCTTTATCATTTTAAATTTCATTTCTCTTTATTTTAAGTTTAGAATTTTCCGTTTTGATTTGCCCATTCATTCTGTGGGAGTATGGCCTGTATGACATCCCAATGCTCTGCGATTTTTCCATTCTCAACCCTGAACAGATCATAGAAGGCATTGTGGTCCTTACCAAAATGGCCCTCGCTCACTACAAGTACAAAGTTGCCCTCGCCCAGTACTTTATGGATGGTATTATATTTTAAGAATATACCTTGTTTCGCCAGTGCTTCCAAAGTTGTTCCAAGTCCTGATAATTGATCGGGGATGTTCGGGTTGTGCTGTATATAATCATCGCCGTTAAAATAAGAGGCCAATTTGTCCATTTGGCATTCACCAAAATATCATTGACAAAATTTTTGACCAGGGTCTTGTTCTCCTCGGTCTTTCCCCTATCGGTGATTTCAGTATGTCCGTCGACCATGGTGTGGCCACTTGGATTGGGTTCTGCAGGTGTTTCCTGCAAATTGTCCCAGTGTTCCACAATTTTATCATCCTCAAACCGGAAAATATCAAAACCTATCTTGGGGCCGAAAAAATTGTAGTCCGTATGTGTGAACACATAATTACCATCTTGAAATGCTCTTATCGTATTTACTTTTGCCGAATTCGGAGGCAATTGTTGTAGTAGAGCCCCAAAACCTGCAAGGCCGTCTTCCACTCCGAGATTATGCTGTGTATAATTGGACGGGTCGATATATCCGACCGGTTCGGACTCTCCAGTCTCAATGCTCTTTAATAGTGCAACTACTTTTTCTTTGTTCGATTTTTCCATAGTCTCTGTTTTTGATTTTTGAACTTGAGATTTGTTCTTTTCCATGCAGGCGATAAAGCATATGCCCATGAAAAATGATGAGATCAATACTGTTTTGTTCAATGCTTTAGATTTTAATTGTTGACACAAATGTCTGAGAAAAACAATCTTAAACCCTGATTCAAAAACTCCTAAGGATGATACTTTTGGGACATCTGGTGGGTCATAGGGAATTTCGTTCCCTGAAATTATTTGGGGTGAGATCCAGATGTTTACGGAAATACTTTATAAAGTTGGTAGGCTCATCAAAACCCAGTTCAAAACCTATTTCCTTGACACTGGAGGTGGTATGTGCCAAGAGTCGTTTGGATTCCAGTAGGACCCTGTCATCAATAATGGATTTGGGGGATTTGTCCAAAACACGTGATGTAGCCCTGTTGAGCCTTTTAGCCGTAACCCCAATGATATTAGCATAATATGCGACTTTTTTATGGTGTTTGTAATGGATGTCCAATTCCTCCCTGAACAGCATCACAATGTCGAGATCCACACTCTGTTTGATCTCAGTGAAATCTTGCTTTCGTCTCTCCCTTTCGCAATGTAGCAACAGGTTATGCAATAGGTTGTGCAAGATGGTGGATTGAAAGTCATCTTTAGCTTTTTCCAATTCCTTTCGAATGTGATCGATAATAGAGGGTACTACGGAATCATCGGACGGTAATTTGATTTTGGAAATGGAGAAAAGGTCGTTGAACAGGATGGTGCTACGCAAAAATTTAGTGTCCGGAACCGATCTACAAAAAAAACTTTCTGTGAACAATAGGGCCTTACCGGCAATTTTTTCATTCTTATCAAATTGTTGGACAGTGTCCTTGTTCAGAAAAAGGAGGGTGTTGGGCTCAATAGTAATTGTTTCAAAATCCATCATGTGGGTCGGTGTTCCTTTTTGGAACCATAGGACATGGTAAAACCCTGTGCGATGTGGGATGGTCAGACTATCGGAATGCTCCTTAAATAATTTCCCCAACTCGACCAGTTCAAATTCTTGTGGAAGCCCGTCCTTAAATGCAAACTTTTTTATGTAGGGGTCGTGTTTCATCGATCAATATCCTAATTCTGATGACAAGGTAATTAGATTTAAAATATATCCCTTTTCGCCATGGGCTACAATTTTTTATGGTGTTTATTCTTCCAAGGCCCCCCGATGGTAACAACATCAAAAAATTGACCTACTTAAAATAGATTGACGACACAAAATTATCGTAAACCAATTATTCCGCTACAGTTCATATAGTGGTTAATCTTAGTTCCAATGGGTAGGCTATGAAATGGAAGTGCCGCCTTATAATTTATTATCCCATGGAAATCATAACTTTTAATAACATCCATTTCCAAAAACTTACTTTTACTGCTTATAACTTGAGATGTACTAATTTTATATAAAATTGTAAATCATGAAGAATACAATACTGACACTTTTTGCACTTACACCAATTTGTATCTTTTCGCAGGTATCCGATTATACAGTTACCTCATATTTGGAAGAGGGTACAAAGGCTCCCAATACACATTATATTGGGGAAGCATGGCTAAATTCAATCCTAAGGGCCGATGATCCATCGGACTACAATATCACCAAGGCTACATTTAAGGCAAACTCAACCTTGGATTGGCACAAACATTCTTCGGCACAGGTGTTGATCTATGTTGCAGGTGAAGGCTATTATCAAGAAAGGGGAAAAGACCCCGTCATCCTTAAAGCCGGTGATGTGATCAAATGTGAAAAGGATATTGAGCATTGGCACTCTTCGACGAAAGAAAGTGATGTAACCTATTTGGCGTTGTACGGAGGTGAACACCCCACTACTTGGACCGAGGTCCTAACTCAGGAATATTATGATAAGGTAGCGGAAAAGCTAAAAAAGTAGGACGTTCAATTACACAAGGTAGTTCCAATACACTATCCCATATTTTCAAACAATGGAATGCATAGGTGTTGTTAAGCTTTCGATTTCATCGATTGATTTGATTTCCTGATCGATCTTTGGTTTGTGATCAATCCCCTATGTTGTTTGACAGATTAAGTTCCTAACTTTACATTATGGTTTGTATGATTTAATCAATTAGAGAATTTGTTCGCTGAATCACTTATATCACATTTTGAAACGTACCTGCCTTTTGAAGAAAGGGAAAAGAAGTTGATCAGGGAGCGCATATCCTATCGCAAGGTAAAACGAAGGGAGCATTTGTTGCGGACAGGCGAAATCTGTCGCCACTATACCTTTGTGGTCAAAGGTGTACTGCGGATGTATGGAATTGATGGTAATGGCAAGGAGCATAACATCCTGTTCGCTTCGGAAAACGAGTGGTTGTCGGATATCAGCAGTTTTCATGCCACACAACCCGGTGAATCCAACATCCAGGCCATTGAACCCACCGAGGTCATACAGATCGAGCAACAGGACCTCTACCATTTGTATATTAATATTCCAAAGCTCGACCGCATCTTTAAGGTCATTACGGAGGAAAAGTACGTGGAACTGCAGAATAGGGTGTTCCAGAGCATCAGTTCCACGGCACAGGAGCGTTACCTGTATTTTTTATCCAAATATCCAAGTCTGGGGTCCAGGCTTCCCAATACGCAGATTGCGTCCTATCTGGGCATTACCCCCGAATTTTTGAGCATGATCAGAAAAGAGTTGGTGGCCAAATAGCAGTTTCTTCCCAATGCCTTAATTTCTTAAACTAGTTTATGGGTCAATCCCATCCGGGAGCCCCAATTTTGCATTGTAAATGATAAACAAATGCAAGATGAAGAAATCAGCTTTTAATCGTATCTTATTGGTTGTTATGGTCTTGACCGGGTTTATCGGTCATGCACAAACCAAGGATGAAGAAGCCGTTCAACATACGGTCCTGGAATATTTCAAGGCCTTGAACGAGGGCAATGTCCAACGAATCGTGTCGGTTTTCACCAATGAAGGAGCCGTTTTGCCAACGGGAGCCCCAACAGCAATTGGAACCAAAGGTCTGAAAGGTAATTACCAGTATGTCTTTGATAATTTTGGATTTGACCTTAAAGTTACGATAGCCGACGTGATGGTCAACGAAGATCTGGCCATGGTGCAGTCCAGTTCAAAAGGAACCTTGGTGATCAAGGCCAATGACGAGCAGGTCACAGAAGCGTTCAGGGAACTGTTCGTGTTAAACAAGATAAACGGTACATGGAAAATCGACAAATACATGTACAATCAATCCAAATAAGTAACCTCCGGTGTATACCGGAACAAATATGAATCTATGAAAACCATCAAAACACTTTTACCACTAACACTTATCATAATGGCCATGAACTCAGTAAAAGCCCAAAAGGTCTCTGATCTGGTAGCGGATTGGGAACGGGCCAAGGCCTATACCTTGGAATATCTGGAGACTATGCCCGCGGACAAATTCGATTTGAAACCCACCCCTGAAATTCGCTCTTTTGCACAGCAGATGTTGCACTTGACCGACGCCAACTATGGGTTTACGGCTGCGGCCACAGGTATGGAAAGTCCGGTTGGGATGGGGGAATCCGAAAAAAGTACGGATACTTCCAAGGAAAATGTCACCAAATTGGTGACAGCCGGTTATGATTTTGTCATCGCTGGTATCAAGGGCTTGAGCGATGAAGCATTGGCTGAGCCTGTGACATTGTTCGGTCGTTTTGAGATGACCAAGGGACAGGCATTGGCCAAACTTTTCGAGCACCAGACCCACCATCGTGGACAGACGACCATTTATATCCGCTTGGCCGGTGTGAAACCACCGAACGAAAAACTTTTTTAGGAACTTAGAGGAGAGCCGTGTTGGGCTTTTGATACGCGGATTGGATAAAGGTTTCGGCTTTCCATCCTGATATCCAACAACCCGAATTATTCATGGGAGGGCCCTTGTTTTGCCCAAAATTAAAATACAATTGATATGAAACAAATGATTTTGAAAACCGTGGCATTGCTGCTGTTCCTGGCCTCTATAACGGTTCAAGGACAATCGGGGAACACCAATGGGATTCCTTATGGTAACAACCCAAAGGCAGGTAAATATATCGATGCAGGGGATGCGAAGATGTACTACGAAGTCTACGGAAAAGGTGAGCCCATCATATTGCTGCACGGAGGAATTATGGGTTCCATAGGGGAGATGTCCGGATTCATCGAAAAGCTCAAAATCGATCATATGGTCATTGCCATGGCCACAAGGGGCCATGGAAGGTCGGAGATCGGAACGGAAAAGATCACCTACGAACTGAAGGCCAACGATGTGTTGGCCGTTATCGATGCGGTGACCAAGGACAGTATAACTATTTTGGGATTCAGTGATGGGGCCTATACCGCTTATAAAGTGGCCAGTATGTACCCCGATAGGGTCAAAAAACTGGTGGCCATAGGAGCTGGGGAACAAATCCCCGGATTACGTGAGGTCCCGGCCTTTACGGCACAACGTTTTGATTTGAACAGTGACTTTTGGGAAGCCCGATTGGCCCTGATGCCGGAACCTGAAAAGCTGGAGGAATTCTGGAGACAGATGACCCATTTTTACAACACCATGGTGGCCAGCAAGGAATTGTTCAACAGTATTCAATGTCCGGTTCTGGTATTAGCTGGAGAGTTGGATAGAAATGCACCTTTGGCGACGGTCATCGCCGCATACCAAATGATTCCTGACAGTCAATTGGGCATTGTTCCCAATACAGGCCATGTGGTGTTTATGGAAAATTTTGAAGCTGTTTGGGCCAGTGTTGAACCTTTTTTAAAGTCCCAAAAGTAGATGGAACGATAGGCTGAACTGTCTATTGGAAGTAAAAGAAAGAAGTAAATGATTTTAAAGTGATAACTATGAGACCATATTTGCTCACATTGCTGTTCCTAGGTGGCACGCTAGCCATATCGGCACAATACAAGGAACTTAAGTTGAAAAAACAAACCTTTGAACTGCACAATGTCACTGGATCTATCATCAAGATTCAGGGCAAAAAAGTGTTGAAGATCGAAAGGGACCTCGAAGCCATTCCCTTTGATGTCAACAATATTGAGGCAACGGTGGATGAACCACATTATGCCCATTTGGTCGGGTTGGAGGATTTTGAACATGGGACCATCGAAGTGGACATGTACAGCCAGCTCCAAGATCCTGCGCCTTACCCCGGTATTGCCGGGTTTATCGGGGTATATTTTCGAATTCAACCGGATGATTCCGCCTTTGAGGGTATCTATGTGCGTCCCAAGGTGGGAAGGGTCAACAACCAACAATATCGAAACCATGCGGTTCAATATATTTCTTATCCGAATGCCAAATTCGATATGTTGAGAAAATCCGATCCTGGCAAATATGAAGGGTCCGCCCCCGTGGCACTCAAGGAATGGATCAATATGCGTATCGAGGTCAATGGTGATTTTGCTGAAATGTTCATCAACGATGCCAAATACTCCACCTTTGTCGTGGACAAACTGTTGGGAGAACATTCCATAGGAGGTGTCGGGCTTTATGTTGACATAGGAACCATTGGATATTTCAAAAACCTCAAAGTCGTCAAAAGGGACTACCGGGAGCCCCAAAAAGAGGGCGTTAAAGTGGATGACATATAAGGACCATCAGGCTGTCTTGTAAAAGAAAGTCCATGGTAACGAACAAACCATGGCTTTTTCAAGGCTAATTTTTAAAACTGAATAGATTTATTGATGCCTAAAGAAAATCAAGATCATCCTAACGGTGTCCAATTTACCAAAAGCGGAATTCCCTTCAGGAAAATAGGGGATTTCCCCGATGCACCTACCCTTATATTCTTGCACGATTCCTTGGGCTGTATCCACTTGTGGAGGGATTTTCCAGAACAATTGGGAACATTGACCCAATGCAACGTCTTGATCTATGACCGACAAGGCTATGGAAGGTCTTGTCCATTTTCATCTCCATACCGTGCCAAGAGCTATATGGAAAGGGAAGCGGATACCTTGAAGGAACTCATGGATTATTGGGAAATTCCAAAGGCCCTGCTCTTTGGGCACAGTGATGGAGGGTCCATAGCCTTGTTGATGGCCGCAAAATATCCAGATAGGGTTCAGGGCATTATCACCGAGGGAGCACATGTCTTTGTCGAGGACATCACGCTACATGGTATCCAGCATGCCATCAAACTATATGAAACCTCCAACCTTAAGGACCGATTGGCCAAATACCATGGGGATAAAACAGAGGCCATGTTCTGGGCATGGGCGGCTACTTGGACAAGGGATGGTTTCAGAGATTGGAACATAGAAGCGTATTTGCCACGGATTTTTTGCCCGGTTTTTGTGATCCAGGGAATGGAAGATGAGTATGGATCCCTAGAACAGGTGGATAGCATTTTGGATCAAGTGCAAGGTCCAGCCGTTTCATTTTTAGTACAGGGGATGGGCCATACACCGCATAAGGATGTGCCTGATAGGGTACTTGAAAGAACTTCCCTGTTCATAAATGAAATCCTTTGACCTAATCGAATTCATACCTAATAAACCCACCGATGTTGTACGCAAATGTTTTCTGGGGTCCCGACCAGTTCATGTTGGCCGCCAGTCCAAATATGGTCGCATCCTTTTGGACCCCTGTCCTCAAATAGATATAGCTCTTGTTATGGTCGCCGTATTTGAGACTGTGGTTGTAAATGAATTGAAACCGGTTGTAGAGTTTCCAATGAGGTGACAGTGCAGGCTTGTATTCGTACAGTCCAAAGATTTTAAAGTCCTTGGGCTCGTTCATAAAGAAGGAGGTCACGGTCACGGCCAACCACTCCTTGTTGGCAAAGGTGTGCTGTGGCCCCACAACCGGTGCAAAGCCCGAGAAGGAGTTCATGTCCCCGCCGGCCATGAACCCGAACCCTTTTCCGATATCATAGCTCAATTGGGTGATGGTGATCAGCCTGTTCTCCATGGGGTCGTTTTCATAGTCCGCCGTATAGGCGGCAAGACCGAAAAAATTGAACTTGCCCTCTGGACGTATTGATTTTTTCATGACCAATTGAAAATAAGCATTTTCATGTCCAGCAAAGAATTCAACGGGAATTTTGGGGTCTCGCTGATTTTGGGCGGTCACGGGATTGAAATATAGGAACATCAAAAGTAGCAGTAGATACCCTAAGGGCTTTATAACATAGGTTTTCATGAACGTTTGTTTTTTAAGTGCGTTCAAACCTAGTCATGTCCACTGGTGTAAAAGTTGCCCTATGGCAACAATTGAAGGCTTATAGTTCCGATTTCAATCGACTGAGGGTGTAAGGGGTGACCCCGAGAAAAGATGCCACCATTTTACTCGGTAGGCGTGTGAGTATCATGGGCTGGTATTCCATGACCCATTTTAACCGCTCCAATGCCGGAACCCCTTGGAAATTGTAGATGCGCTTTACGGTCGTGGTATAGGCCATTTCCAAAATATCACGATAGATGACATTGATTTCGGGAACGTTTTCCACAAGCTCATAAAAGTCTTTTCTGGTTATCATGAGCAATTCGGTAGGCTCAATGGCCTGAATGTATTCGTCGGATACCGTTTGATTGATAAAGCTGCTCAAGGAAGTACCGAATTTGTTTTCAAAGGCAAAATAACGGGTCAACACCTTGCCCTCTTCATTGTATTGGAACAGGCGCAGACACCCTTTGTTCACAAATGCCAGAAAATCACAATGCGCTCCTTGCCTTAGGATGAATTCGTTCCGCTTGAGGGTTTTGATTCGAAAATGATCACAATAGTTGGAAAAATCGCTTTCCTTTATTGGGGTCCTCTTGTGGATATATTCGAACAATGCTCTGTGCTCAGTTTTCAAAGTCAACGGTTTTTGGGATTACTCGCCCATCTTATTCCAATGTACAAAATATAAATTGTGTTGGTATTGTCTTTATGCTGTTGTATGATCTTTTGAATTGCAACTTGCCCGAAAGCGCAGGATTAAGTATCTTAAATCCAGTAATCTATATAACCTCGATTATGTGCTACGATGTCAATGCCCAGTTGGAATCCCAGCTCAAAAGGGCCATGCGCGATGCGGATGAGCATGCCATACGGGAGATCAAGGAGAAATTGGTCAGGGAAACCGATCTTCCCCTGTTTCACGTAACTGGGTTCCAACATCCCAAAATGTTCATTTATACCAGCGAAAGCCCCAATTATCCCGTGGTCTCCCAATGGGGACTAGTACCCTTTTGGGCAAAGGACAAAAAGGATATCTGGAACAAGACTTTGAATGCCAGGGGAGAGACCATGTTCTCAAAAAGTTCATATAAAAGTTCAGCCAAGGACAAACGTTGCATAATATGTATCGACGGCTTCTATGAACACCACCATCACGGCAAGGAAACGGTTCCCTATTACATTTCCAGAAAGGATGGACATCCGATTTCCCTTGCGGGCCTTTGGAACGAATGGACAGACCCCGAGACAGGAGAGATGCTCAATACCTTTTCCATCGTGACCACCGAGGGGAATCCCATGATGGCGGAAATCCATAACAATCCCAAATTAAAGGGGCCCAGGATGCCCGTGATATTGCCGGATGAACTGGAGGATGCCTGGTTGGAGCCCTATCGGGACGAACTGGACCAAAAAAGACTGGAGGAGCTTTTACAGCCTTACCCGGAAGCTGAGCTTAAGGCATATACGGTGGCGAAACTTCGCGGCAAAAATGCCATCGGTAACCAACCGGAAGCAACGGATTATTTCGAATATGATGATGTAAAAGTTGAGTACTGATGGGTATTTATGAATTTCTCACCATGTCCCATGAGGAACAATGGGATACACTATGGGATGAGGGCATTTACCTGACCCAATTTAAATCCATAGACTGTTATTTTCAATTATACGCCATTGATAGGTTCTTTGTGGAACTGGAACTTTGTCCTATCAGGGAAAACATATTAAATATGGGCGTGTTCGTCCATGGCAAGAAAATGGACAAATATGTGACCGATACCGATTTTGGGGATTTGAAATTTTAATGGCGCCATAACATATATTTTATCCAATAATATGTCCATACATTTCAGCCTTGCGATAGTAAAACCTTATAAGCTGGTACATCAAATCCAGGCTTCCAGCGATTTTAACCAATTGTTGCTCTCCAATTATATGGAACATAGCCATGGTGTTTCCATGAAGGCGTATGCCCAAAAGGAAATGGATATACTCTGCAAGGCCACCTACGGAGTAGAGGACTTCCACATAAAGCTGGATGCCTATGTGGACTATCTCCGGGAAATCATTGCGTGAACGAAATAGCCCCCTATATACTTTAGTGTATATACTTCGCAATGGAATTATTTCCATCCTACTTGACTTGTGATCTCCATTTTGATGTTTGCCGCACTTCGGATGCTCTTGGACACTGTCCCTTGCAAAGACTTCTTCGGTCTTTGCTTTGGTCCACTGCGCATGCTCAGTTGGCCAACAAATTTTAAGGGGTCCATAATAAAAGAAGCCCTCGTTGTTTTTCGGTGCATCGAAAAACAGGACAGTGCCCTGGGACTTCCAATAAGGACACCAAGGCCTGCACTCGCTTCACTTTCCGTACGCTCCCTGGTCCATTGGGTCTGAAGGAATTCCCATGGGCCCTTATCGAACCTGTCAAGGCCATGCCCTGTTTTGTTCGCAAATAGGGTTTCCCTTTCCTTCAAAACCAATCCTGTCATTGTCATGACATGAGGTTTTGCTACGTCACGGAGCCTCCCGATTTCCTTTCAAAAGCCTTGACAGAATCCCCTTCTTTTATGGTGCTGCGCACGTAAGAAGCAAACAAACGCCCCTTAAAATTTGGGAAACAAAGACCAAATAAAATGGGGATTTTATTAACCCGCCTGCTAACCTATACAATAATGGGAGGTAGGCACTAAAAGCTTTTTATCATGAGTACATTGAGAAACAAAGTGCAACTTATCGGAAACGTGGGACAAGATCCCGTAATCACCAACCTGGAGAGTGGGAAACGAGTGGCGCGCCTGACCCTGGCCACCAACGAACATTACAAGAACAGCCAAGGGGAACGTATCACCAATACCGAATGGCACACCCTTATCGGATGGGGCAAGCTGGCAGATATCATCGAAGGTTTTGTGACCAAGGGCAAGGAGATCGCCATCGAGGGAAAATTGACCTCCCGTTCCTATGAGGACAAGGAAGGGAACAAACGCTATGTGACCGAAGTGGTCCTAAACGAGGTCTTATTGTTGGGGGGAACCACCAATGAGGAATAAAGACTTAGGGGGTGCCCAGGGAACAGACTTGGGCATCCCTTCCTTTTTCAATCTTAACAGGAAAACGATGGAACATTCAGTCAACGAGATACAGATCAGTTACCGGGAGAAGCTCAGTACCCTGAAATCACTGTCGATCACCAATTCCAAGGATGTGGGGGCCCTGTTGTTCAACAACTGGGATGCCGATACCATAGGATTGCACGAGACCTTCATGATCCTTCTGCTCAATCGCTCCAATAAGGTCAAGGGCATCTATCCATTGTCCCATGGTGGGATCACGGGAACCATGGTGGACATGCGCATTCTTTTTGCCATTATCCTCAAAACACTTTCCGTGGGCATTATCTTGGCACATAACCACCCCTCCGGGCAATTGAAGGCCAGCGAGCAGGACAGACAATTGACCAAAAAAATCCAACAGGCGGCCCAGCTTTTCGATATCACCGTTTTGGACCATATCATCCTGGCACCCGATGGACGTTATTATAGTTTTGCGGACAATGGGCTCATGTGACCCTTGGACAGTGGATGGCAATTTGGCCCCTTTCGAGGGGTCAAAAGGCAACAAAACGACCCAATCATTATGATTGGGTTTTTTTATGTGCAACGGCTTAATATTCATATATTTAAGCTGTTGTTATGCAACGATTAAAATGTACGGCGATTCGATTTGACTTTCCTGAAGTCCGTACCATTCGATTTGACTTTTAGATACAATGCAACTGGGTTTTTAGTCCCTGTTGTGCGATTCGTTTTTGGGTCGCTGCACAAAAAGGAAGAGCAAGAGGATAGCGTGCTGGCGCAGCGCTACCGATCATGGTTACTCCGTAAGGCCCTGTTTATGGGGTTTTGGGGAATATACAGAAATAGGGCCTTGGGCATTTTTAGCGTAAAACTGCGCTGGGGCCAATAAAACCAAGGAATTTTTAAGCTAAAAATGGATAAGGGATACGAAAAGGAAGCGTTTCGCACCGTGTGCATCAAGAAATCGGTGCTCCAAAAGTTCAAGGGCTTTTCCAAGCGACAGGGAAAGTCCCATTCCATGACCTTGTTGGCCATGGTGGAGTTCTTTGACCATAATGGCATTTCCCCTGATGAACGGATGAACGAGACCATCGCCGGCCTCAAATATTTGATCAAAAAAAGGTTCAATGCCATGGTGGCCATTATGCGGAGCATCGAAAAGGAACAGACCCTACCGACGGTCAGTATGATCCAAGCCCTTTTCCAGCAGGAACTGGAACCCGAGGAAGAGGACGGATGGGAAGGGGACTTCGATTTCTTTGAGCAACAATTGACCGAAAAGCAAACACCGTCCAATCCTGAACTGTTGGATACGGAGATCCAGGTTCCCAAAATCTTGCATGAACACCTCAAGGAGGAAATGGAGGCATTGAAACGGGACTTTAAGCATGTCCTAGACCACGTTGTTCCAGTGAAGAACCGATTGGGGAAGGATTACCTCAAGTTGGACCTGGACCCTGAGCTCATTGAACGCTACCAACAAAAAATCAAAAACCCATAACATGTACATTGCCATCACACGTCAACAATTAGGGAAAAATTACCAGGGCAGTGCCCGGGATTTTGTGGGCTATCTGGAAAAGGAGAACGAAGGGAGGTCCCCGGAAGACCAAGAGCTGTTTTTCAATCAGACCGAGAACAATATAGGGGCCGATAGGGTCATTACCGAGATTGATGCCAATACCGCCAAGCTCTCCAAAAAAGACCCGAAGTTTTATTCCATCATGGTCAGTCCCTCCCAATCGGAATTGAAACATATCGGGGATGAACCAGAAAAACTCAAACAGTATACCAGGGAACTCATGAAGACCTATGCGGCTTCCTTTTATCGGGATAAGGAAATAACGGTCAAGGACGTATTGTACTTTGCAAAACTGGAACGGGAACGGACGTATTCCGAGAAGGATAAAGCGGTCAGGGAGAACCAGGTATATGCAAGCAAGATTTTGGAGTTGCAACATCAGGTCAGGGCCATTAACCAAGGTAGGGAACAAGGGGATATCGGGAAACTCCAGGAAGAGATCATGACCTTGGAAAGGGAAGCGCCACATAAGCTCAACGGCAAACGTATCGTTCCCGGGATGGCCAAAGAAGGGCACCAGAGCCATATCCATATCATCGTCAGCCGGAAGGACGTGACCAATGCCAATAGTCTGTCCCCAGGCTCCAAGTTCCGCACTTCACAAACCGTTCTCAATGGGGAAAAGGTAAAGCAGGGCTTTGATCGGGACAAATTCTATAGGGCCGCGGAAAAGGCCTTTGATGGGCAGTTCGGCTACCGCAGGAACTTTGTGGAGACCTATCATGCCCGAAACCTCTTGGACAAGAACCCCAAGCTATTCTTTGCAACACTGTTGGGATTGCCCGCCAACGAAAAACAAGCTGCCAAACAACTCTTGTTCAGGGCGGGAGTGAAGGTGCCGAGCATCCCTACCAACCAAGCACAATTGGCCTATAAAGCCATGATGAAGCTGAAAAAAGGTATCGGAAAGGCCATGGAATCCGGGTCGATCGGAATTTAAAAATATGGAATGATGGATGACTTTGGTTGGATAGGGATCGTTGTTTGTTTGTTGCTCTGGGGAGGGATATCGGCGGTGGCCGTTCGGTTTCTCAAACATGGCTTTATCATAGGTGCTGTGTTCATAGTGCTATGGGCCATGGCTTCAGCTTGGTCACGACATTGGGATGGATTTTTCGAAGGGGCGCTGTCCCTTTGGCTCCCATTGTTTTTTGTTCATATAGTGATCTTTGGTCTGGTGGATCATCATAAGGATTCCAATGGACCCTCCAAGGTCTTTGAAGTGAAATTGAAGGTACGGGGCAGGAGGTTGGTCCTCGGCAATATCCGTAGGGGGATTTCCGTAATGGCCTCCGCTGGCAGCGGAAAGACCGAAAGTGTCATCTATGGATTGTTACAGCATTTCCGAAAGGAAAAGTTTTCCGGGATCATCCACGACTACAAGGATTTTGAGATCACGGAAATGGCCTATCCGCTTTGGAAGGACAAAAAGGTGCCTTTTCGGATCGTTTCCTTTGGGCCCATCCATCACCGGGTCAATCCCATTGCCCCCAAATACCTGCCCGATGAGGAAAGTGTGCACGAGGTGTCTAGGGTCCTTTTGGAGAATTTGATGGAACACCGGGACTCGGATGAGAACAGCACCTCCCGTTTTTTCAAGGATGCCGCAGAGGGACTTGTCAGTGGACTTATATGGCGATTGAAAACCGACTATCCCCAATATTGTACCTTGCCCCATTTGATGGCCCTGTACCAACAATTAGCTATTAAGAGCCTGATCAAGTTCTTGCGGGGGAACGTGACCTCCCGAGCTATGGCCGATGCCTTTATCAGTGGGGTGGGGTCGGAGCGTCAGACCGCCGGGGTGCTCAGTACCTTGGCCAATGGTTTTAAAAAGATCAGTACCCGGAAGATATTCATGGTCCTTTCCAAAGATGAGATTCCCTTGGACATCAATCATGAAAACAACCCATCTGTAATTGCCCTGGTGAACAATCCCCAAAAGGATGCCTCTTTGTCTCCGGTGATCGCAACGATCATCCATACGATTTCCAAACAGATGAGCAGGCGGAACCGTAAGCCCTCCTTTATGTTGTTGGAAGAGGCTTCCACCTTACGATTGTTGAACATGCACCGCATACCGGCCACCTTGCGGAGCTATGATATCGTAAGTGTATATGTGCTACAGGACAAGATCCAGAACGATATGATGTACGGGGAGAAGGCGAGTAAAGCGATACTTTCGAACTTATCCTATCAGTTTTTTGGAAAGGTGAACGACCCTGATACGGCCAGGTACTACGAGCGTTTCTTTGAACTCGTCAAGATCCCCACCCGGAGCGTGAGCAAGAGCTCGGGACTGAACCTGGAGCGACGGATCACGGAAGGGGAGAAGGAGGTGTCCAAACGAAGGGCAGAGGTGTTCTTTCGGTTACGCCAGGGGGAGTTTGTGGTCTTTGCGGATGGGAAGGATCGAAAGGTGCAGTTTCCAAAACCAAAAATCGACATGGGACTACCGGAGCCGATGGAGGTTTCAGAAGAGGATTTGGAACAGCATTATTTAAAGGTGCATCGGGAGGTCAGCTCAATTTTTAAATAAATGAACCCATGTGGAATTTATCCTTCCATCGCTTTTTAAATTGTAACTATTCCCTACCTTTGAACATCACATGGGGTGTCCTATGATAGGGCTGAGATCATACCCGGAAGTGAATCACTTCGCACCTGATCCAGGTAATACTGGCGTAGGGATTAAGGCAAGGCCATTTTGGCCGATCTTCCTTATGGGGGTCCCCTGTGTATTTTATCAAAAAAAGGAGACCCAATACATGGAATTATTTTCTCAAATTGTCGTAATGCAGTGGCTCGGAACCGCCTTTGGGGTGGTCCAGGTACTGATGGCCCGTCAGAACAATGTCCACAATTACCTTTTTGGTATCGTGGCCATTTTGATCAGTATCTATGTGCTGTACCAATCCCAGTTGTATGCCGATATCCTATTGAACCTGTACTATCTGGTCATGAGCATNTANGGNTGGTTNTATTGGAAAATGGGTAAACAANAGCAAGAGGCTCCCATCGCCTACGCCAATNGAAGGGAACATGNTGTGGCTNCAGGTATTNTATTGGGTTGCTTTGTCTTAATNGCNTATTGGTTGGGACAACATACGGATTCCGATNTGCCTTATTGGGATGCCGTTGTCGTGGCCTTTGCCTGGGCCGGTATGTGGTTGATGGCCAAACGCAAGATCGAGAACTGGGTCTATCTGAACATCAGCAACCTGATTTCGGTTCCCTTGTTGATCTATAAGGAACTGTACATCTATGCAGGATTGACGGCATTCTTGTTCACAGTGGCCATCTCGGGTTATATCAATTGGAAAAGAATCATAGATAGAGAAAGGGATGAATCATTTGCATAAGGTCGGTAAAGTTTGTTTTGGAAAAGAAACTTTGCCCAAGGAGGTGTTGCAATGGATCGCCAAAGAAAATCTTTGGAACCTGTGGGTGCCAGAATCCCATGGTGGATTGGAAATGTCCTTGACCGATGGATTGGGGACCTTACGATCTTTGGCCCAATTGGATGGTAGCTTGGGCTGGACGGTGACCCTGTGCAGTGGTGCCAATTTCTTTATCGGGAACCTGGAAAAAACCGTGGCTGATGAATTGTTCAACGGAAATAACAGACCTATTTTTGGAGGAAGTGGCGGAGTGTTTGGGACCGCGGACAAGGTAGGTGATGGTTACGTAATAAACGGTACATGGAAGTATGCCACGGGAGCTCCTTACCTGACCCATTTTACCTTGAATGCTAAAATTCGGGAAAATGGTGCTGATGTGCTGATGG
The DNA here is from genome assembly GCA_002167435.2 of Allomuricauda sp. TMED12. GTDB lineage: Bacteria > Bacteroidota > Bacteroidia > Flavobacteriales > Flavobacteriaceae > Flagellimonas. The sequence continues at coordinate 2,669 of NHBR02000142.1, read as the reverse complement.
ATGACGGAACCTCTATGGTTCGTTCCTTCCTGTTGAAAAAAGAACAGGTGGAGATAATCCATGATTGGAACACCATGGGACTACGGGCCACGGCCACCGATTCCTTTGAAGTCAATTCCCAATGGGTGGATGGGAAGTATAGTTTTGTTTATAATCAGTTTTATCTGCCCCAGCCCATTTTTAAGATTCCATTCAGTGTATTTGCTGATTTGACTTTATGGGTCAATTATATCGGTATGGCCGAACGTTTTTTGAAAGAAACCCAACTTATCGTTGCCGATAAGGGTATTTTGAAAGACTTACAGAATATACTATTGGATGGCATCAAAGAGTGCATGGGGGATGGGGAACGTATACAATTCATGGTCATGGAAGCACAGAACACTCCAGAATATCATGTCGAAAAAATTCATCAAAACGCATCGAGATCCGTTCGGTCGTTGACCTATGAGATTATACGGGTGTTCCCTACGTTGGGTATACGAGCCGGTACCATGGACCATCCATTGAATCAAGTCTTCAGGGATTACTTTACGGCAACCCAACATCATATCTTCAGTCCATTGGGCAGAAGAAATCAATTGTGATCGGTTGTCTTTTTTTTGACCGTGGGTTCACGGGAAATCTTAATGATTTCTCAGATAGTCCAGGATGAAATCGGCACGTTCCTTGACGGAAACCTTGGGAACTTCCACTAGGTCGTATTGGTAGTTTCGATAGGTCTGTATCATTTTATTATAGGTGAACACCGCCTCGTTCCAATCCTGATTTCGTTGCTCATCCGTATGATAGATTTCTTTCCATGGAGGGAGTATGAAAACAGAGGTGTTGTACCGCCAAGTCTCCGCCATGATCTTCATATTGTTCTTGATCGGAATACCTTTAAGGTTGGCATAGCAAAGGGCATCTAAAAAGCCGCGATCAAAAAATACGGGTCCCTCTTTTTTATGATCGTTCATAGCGCTTTCAAAACTTTCAACACAGCGGTCAAACATAATATCCCGATATAACCGTTTGTTCTTCCAGGGCAGTGCTTCCCCATCGGTTGCTTGTTGCTCCTTGATCAGTTCGCGAACTATTTCCGGTAAGACGGTAAATCCCTTTTGATTGAGTTCATTTAATATGGAGGTTTTGCCCACACCGGGGCCTCCTGTGATTACATAATATGGATTACTTTCCTTTGGGATTTTAAAAGGTTTTGGTTGCAAGTGTAGGTTAAGATTTGGTCTTAATTTCATTCCTGTTGATCAAAACGTCGGCAATATTACGAACTTCTGTGGAATCGAACAGCCCCTAATGGTTGCCCATTTATAAGGGTTCCATCAATAGGTGTCGCAAATTAAACCTCGCATCCTGTTTCGGACAAGGGACGGCATAAAGCCGCTCCTTTCGTCCCTTTATATTCCGTTTCCTTGCCACTGCACAGCCTGTCTTCCGTTTGCAGTGTTCGGCACATATTGTTTAACCTTAAATCCATAAATTATGTATTTGAACAGATTGCAACAGGACCAGGTCTTTGTACCAGCAGAACTAAGATCTTTGGAAGAATTGACCGGAATGCCCACTAGAAAAGGGATGGAACAGGCCATTGTGAGCCATGGAAAAATTGTGAACGTGGTTTCCAAACGTTATGGGCATATCCCAAATGAACTATTTTTCAGGAAAGCCGAAACGAGGGTCATCAAGACCGGTCTGGAGTACCGCCGTCGCACCATCAACCGCTCTGACCGGAGTTTCAGTATGGACTTTATCCTGACCGATAGTACCCAGTTTTCCGTTGGGCATCGTGAGGATGCCATCCTGCCCATGCTCCGCTTTACCAACTCCTATGATGGCAGCGAACGTACATCGGGGCATTTTGGCTTCTACCGTAAGGTTTGCTCCAATGGGCTGCACGTGGCCAAGACACAAATCGGTTTTTCCATCAAACACCATAAGAACAGTGTGAACCTGATCATGCCCGAACTCGAAGGGCTCTTTGAAAAGTTCATGGACAATGAGTTCTATAGCATCTCCGATAAGTTCCATCAGATGATGACCGTGGAGCTATTGGATACCAAGGCATTTGTGAAAAAGGTGCTCGATAAGACAAAACTCTTTCGTTACGAATGCAGTGATCAAAACGATGCTCCCTCCAAAAGAGCCCGTGAGGTCATCGAAATCCTGAACCATGAGGCCATCCAGTTAGGAGTAACCCCAAACCTTTGGTTGGGTTACAATGCTTTTAATACCGTGCTGCATGAAAGCCTTAAACGAAGTTTTTCATGTCAGGAACGATTGGACAAACAATTGTTTCAGACTGTTTATGAAATGGCCTAAATCCATCTAGGGCCACTCCGGTGCCCATTACAAAACCGGAGATTTTAGGAGTGTTGGGATGTTGTGGCAAATTGTGGGGGGACAAGGGAAACGATACTTTTTTATGAGCCATGTCGATTAGGCTTGAATAAGCGGGTTCATTGCCACACCACGCTGTCTTTATCAGACGTCTGTGCCCCCATCACCCGCGAGGTGCTGGCCCATTCTTGACCGTGGTGAGGCAACTATATTGTAAATTTATGAAAAAAGATCAGAGACATCTTTATTAGAGCTGATGATAAAGGACCTTCTTACGCTGAACTATCTACCCCATCCCATCAATAAACGTTTCCACAAAGTCCTTGACCTTA
>NHBR02000141.1 GCA_002167435.2 Allomuricauda sp. TMED12 | reverse complement strand
CGGCCCCATCTGGTTCAACAAATAGGATGAGGCCTCTGTAAAAGAGCCCCCAAAACCGGTGATAGTTTGGTATTTTTCTTCTGGAAGTATCATTATTTCACTACTTGCTTCGTTAAATTTGACCAAAGTAATGGGTTGTACCTTATTGCCATTGGCCGCAGTTTCAAAAACCTCGATCTCTAATGGTGATTTTTCCTTGCCGCAACTTATCATCAGTAATACCATAACTATCCACAAATAGTGTTTTCCTAATTTCATGACATTAGTTTAGTGAGCTTTCATTTCTTCAGCGGTCGGCGGAACAAAAACATTTTCCATTAGAGTATTCTCGTTTCCATCGTATGTTTTGGTAATTGCTTTTCCATTTCTGGTCAATCCCTTAAAAACTCCTTGATCTGCCATCTCCCAAAGAGCATATTTTGCTTTTCCATCAACAGTAAAGAGTCCAAAATGGTTTTCGGAACCCTTTGGGTTGTGGGCATCTTTCCAAGGCTCGTTAAAAGCTTCAAAGTAAAAACAAGAAATACCCGCTTTATTGGTCCAATCCCTCATAAGTTTGTGGTAGATAGCTTGTTTATACTCGTCGGTTGCCCTAGAGCCTGTGGGTCCATAAAATCCATTGGATATGCTGGCCCATCCTGTTTCTCCAATGTGTATAGGCTTATTTACACCTAAACTCTTCATGTAGTTAGACACGCTATCGTATTGTTTTTGGGCAAATTGCAGCGCCCGGTGCATAGCGCGTTCCACCTTTTCGTTTTCTGAAAGTTCTACCTCATCCTCGGGCTGTGTCCAAAATTCCGGATTATAATGCGTGTTATGATAAGGATATGTATGCATGGAAATATAATCTACTGCTTTGATCAATGCTTCCAAATCTGGTGTGTGGTATTCGGCATCACCACCCCCCCAAGATGCAAAGTCGTCCGAACAGGTAATCCAAAGTTCTTTGGGAAGTTTCCCTTCTTCTTTTAAATTCTGCAAGTGATTTACCCATTTTAAAATCACATCGGGCTGCACATAGTAGCTAGCAGCCCATTTTACCATGGCCTCATTACCTACGGCCACAACCTTTACAATATCCGGGAATTGATTGGCCAAATTTACAGCACGCTCAATTTCGGCTGCATTAGCTTCACTTTCTACGTTATGATCGGGTTCCTGTCCGGTCCACGCATTTTTACAGTCTATCCAAGCGCCCAACATTACAAACATTTGAAAATTGGGATCATCCTTTTTTAATTCACGAATCGCTTTTAGCACATTGGAGGCATGCGGAAGTTGCACGTTATAGGTACGAATGATTCCAATACCCATAGCGGACAAAATTTTCAAATCTTCCATAAGTTCAGCCAGAGTAGGTTGTTCTTCCCTGGTTTTTTCTCTATACCCTCCGTAAGAAATGGCCATATACTCTGGATTTCCCAAAATATCCTTAGCAGTAATATTCAACTCTTGGTTCACTATGTTGATTTTGTCTTCTGGTTTGTTTTGGTTTTTACATGCAAAGCACAAAAAAACCACCAAAAAAATACTGATTGTTTTCATCTGTCCTCTCATGTATTTGCTTATTGATTTTTGATGGAATACGTAATTCTTACTTCAATCGTTTTTCATCTATCCATACCTTGATGGTCTCTATTTTGCCTGTTCTACCAAATAACATTGCACTACTGACTTCATCCAAATCCAGACCATCAAAATGCTTTTGAGAGCCATCGTTAAATGAAACTTCCAAATGTTCTTTTGTAGACAACAGATATTGAACGGGAACCTGACAATAGGTGAAGCCCAATGAATCTTTTTCCAGTGTCATCCTTTTGATTTCCCCGTCCAAATCCACATAGCTGAATTCCATGGTTTTTTTTAAGAACTCTGCTTTACGAAGCATACTTGGATTAAAAAAGAGTCTTCCCTCGGAAACAAAAACCCCAAGTTCGCCAAAACGGCTTAAAATGTCCTCTTTTACCTGACCGGTCATCCCTGGTTGTTGTGCACCTTTACCTGCAGGGGTATGCGAATAGGGGTCGGTTGGAAAAGCTCCATAGAGTTTTGGTGGTTTGTGCACACCTATCCCTTCATTGATTTCATAATAATGCTCCAACAATTTCCCAACAACAACATCGTTTTCATTTTTTTCAATTGCTGACAAACAGGTTTCTTCAACACTCAACAGCAATTTGGAAACCATATGCCAATAAATGGATCCCAAACCTTCATAGCCATAAAATGTTCCTGATCTTCCAGTGAAGGATTTATGATCGAATATTTCCTCAAAAATGTTCAGGAGTAATTTACTTTCTTTTTCCGCCAATTCGGAGTATTCTTCCTCTGGCAGCTGTGACAATGCCTTTTTAAGACTATCTGCATTGTTGAAAGAACCATTAAAGTGATAAGTACCTTCCACACTTTCTTCAACTATTGAGGTATCTCCTTGCTGCAACATTTTTTGAAGCAAATCGGATTCCTTGACCCTGTTGGTGGGAATTACATTCTTTTCACAAAAACGAGGAAGTTCCTTGTTCGGGTAAAGTATATAGCTGTATTGATCTTCCCTGAACAATGCACTGGATTTAAGAGCATCAAGTACTTCCAAAGACTCTTTACCACAGAGATAGCCAGAACTTAAAACGGCGACCTGACCCTCCAACATTTCGGATAAGTAGGAGACGGATACTTCTTTATCACCTTTAACCATCATTATATTGTAGGCATGGTATAGTTTATCCTTGCGTTGATTGGCATCTATACTATGTTCCAGATAATCCAAAGACACAATAATAAACTGCTGAAGGTCTTTCTTGCTAATGCTTTGGACCTCATTTTGAAATCCTTGGGTGTAAATTGTATTACGGAATTGACCTCCCGCCATGCCAAGCGCATCCATGATGGTTCTTCTGTCCGAGTCGGATATTTTTCCGGAAAGCTTGTCCTGGCCTTCTTGTAGGGTTTGCAGTATGGAATGGAAAAATGTTGCCATTTCTTTAGAAATGGTAAATTCCTCTTGCTCCATATTTTTGGTCAAATCTTGGAAAAAACTCAAAAAACGTCGCAAATAATATAAGGTGACCATAGAAACGCCATTACCCACCAACGCGTTATTGGCATCGTTCCATTCTGGACGCTGGGTGTTCATCCAAATACCTCCTTCTGGGATAAAGTTTGACATTTTGGAAAGAACCGTAGCCAGTAACTTTTCCAATAAGGTGACATGATAGATGGAAGAATCGCTTGCAGTGAGTAAAGCCGCATCTGCCCCAATTTTTTCCCGCTGGTTGTTGATGTTACGATCTAAATTCTCATCGAAAAGAATAGTATCCTTCGGATTTTCAAGAATATCTTCGTAGGGCTTTATTTTATAGGGTACGTTGGCGTAAACAAATATTTTTTCAAAGAACGATTTACGCAGTTCATTTGGATAATGGCCTTCCATTAGCTCCAATAGTTTAAGGAGATAAATAATCTGGTGATCGCCCCAGTAGCCAATATAAGACCAAGGATCGTCCGGTTCTATGACCTCCCAATCAAATCCATCCTTGGTAACCCGATAGGGATTATAACCGTCAAAAGTGGAGGCGTTGAGAAACTTATAAATCATACTTTCAAGAAAACCGGGGTAGGAAAGTGCAAGAGCCTCCCAATTCTGGAAAATATCTCTCCAGTTCCCTTCATAATCCAGTACTTTACGACCATCATCTGTACGGGTATTTATGGAAAATTTGTTCCAAGGCCTACTGGGGTCCCCGTGCCGCCTACTAAATTTAAGTGGCAGGTATTCCAATGCCAATCTTTTAAGATCTGGATTATCATCTTCATTGATTTTTTTTCGTAAAAACTCCAATGAAAATTTGTTGGGGAGTTCATCCAGCAAGCTCTTTTTGCCGTTGAACAATGGTTTGTTCGCCTTTTTTATATATAATGAGAAGTCTTCACTTTCAATTTGGTAGCCGTTATCAAAAATGCCGCCCCGCATAATATTGAACAAGGTATTGGAAAAGTGTCTGGCATCCCGCATACTATCAGAAGTACACTGTATACCATCCGAAGCTCCGGCCAATTGTACCAGTTGCCTTGTTCCTTTTTCAATATCAGATTGGATGGATTGACACAGATTTTCTCTTTGCTTTATTTTTTGCTTAATAGCACTGACGTCCACTCTGGATTGATTGACTTCTGCAATAAACATCCACTGTTTTTCGTCTTTTGGCTCCAATCGGATTTCCGCATTTACAAAATAAGCACCCTTTTCAGCTTTAACATCGGTTTCTTGTTCCAATGGCATACCTTTCCTGAAAGCGTCAAGTTGAAGGGATGACACCAAGTATTTTGGATTTTCCAGTCCATGAGACCATACCGTAGTGGCCTTTAAGGCTTCACTAGGTTCGGCCTTGTCCACAATAATGGCGCTCAATGCAAATATTCCCAAACCAACATCTGATTCCAATTGATTTCGTTTATAAGCATCCACCAAATTACTACTACTATTTTGGGTAGCAGAGGGCGCTCCATAAGGCAAAATATTCTGTATGCCATCCAGCAAAATACATTGAACCCTTTGGTCACCATGGTTTATCAAATTGGATTTCTTCACAAAACCATGGGCTTCACTAAAATTCCATTGGTATCTAAATGTGAGTCCTAAATCTTGGTTGACTTCTTCAAAAACAATTTTGTTCCCATGATTGCTTTTGTACAGATTTCTTTGGACATCGTAAACCCCGGTACAGTAATTGGAAAACGGTTCCCACAAATATATTTTTGACCCAACATTGACCTGGATAATTGTTTTGCTTCCAGTAATATTGGCAGATTCCGTTATCTTATCGTCCGTGTAATATGGAAATAGGGCGGACTCGGAGTTTTTCCTTCCAGCAGTAAGCCCTCCATTACTAGAAATAAACATCCAATGGTCTGAGTGACTGACTATACTCATAAAAAAAGGCCTCATTCCATCACTGTTGGAAATCTTGTAGTACACTTCGTTTTCGAATACCACTGATTCTCCCTTTACTTCCTTTGGGTCCTGATTCAATTTTGATTCTGATAGATAAATCTGTTTTTGAGCCATATACCAATGTATGCTTTTACTGGTTTGATTGAAAGGGCGGGTAGTAATTGAACTTATTTACCCGCCCATTTTAATGCTAACAGCTTTTCTATTCCAAGATTAAATCATCAATATAATAGGTCTCTGATGTAGCTGTTGGATTATTCCCAGGATCAAAATCCGGGATTATAACAATTGCGTTATAAATACTTGGATTAAAACTTCCAGGTACTACTGCTCCAAAATCAAAAGTCAATTCTACCCATTCGTTTGCGTTTGTAACCGTTTGTTGAATGCTATAATTTGGCACACTACCATCATTGGGTCTTGACTGCAATTCAAACTGGACTATAATATTGGGTTTTGTGGAATATACTTTTACCCTAAATGTTCTGGTCGTGGTCAAATCCAATGGTGCGGCAAAAACATTTTCCATACCTCCATAAAATTCAGTTCCTGCAGGCTTGTTAAAGGTGTAAACATTAGCTGATGTATTTATTCCTCCCGAAACTGGGTTTGCCGTAATGGATCCATCAACACTTGCTGGCTCAAATACACCACCGAATTCTTCCCCACTTTCAAAATCTGCCGGTAGCGAAGATAATGCAGTTGGTCCGCCACCGCCACCGCCGCCTCCAGCGTTGTTACTGCACAGCCTGATGTTGTCGAACTGGATGGTCCAGTCCGCACTGCCATCACCTTGTGTGCCATTGTCCATTATCAATGTGATCGCGGTTACCGATCCCACATTGCCTCCAACTGAGCTAAAGTCGTATGTAAGGGTTTCCCAACCCGTTCCAGAGGTTGGTACGACCACTTCTATGTTCAATCCTTCCAATTTGAAGAGGAGTTGCCTAACCGCCTCCGAGTAGACATCTATGGAGAACACGCCCGAGTCAAAATCGATGTCCGGATCCACTTCAATGGTAACACCTCCGAAAACCTCACCGGCATTCTTCACGTACTGTCCAACTTTGGCGCTCGTGTTCACCGAGGTATCGGGATTGTCGATGATGGTACCTACCCCACCTCCAAAGTTGTCGAAGATGGCATCGGTATCGGTTTCGAAATCGTTGACCAGGTCACCGCCACAGTCATCCAGGGAAGCGCCACCGCCTCCACCGCCGCCAGAGGAGGTGCCAAGGGTAATATCATCAATGTAATAAGTTCCGTCTTCTGTTATTGGGCTATCTACTTCATCGTTGTCCGGTTTTATAACCAATTGGTTATATGCAGTTGGACCTCCGGGAAGACCAGTAAAGTTAACCTCAACTTCTGTCCATTCGTTTGCATTGGGTATTGTTACAAAGACCGGTGCAGGGTTTCCTGTTACTGGGTCGGTTTGTGGATTCAACGCAAGTTCAAAACGGAACACAACATTTGCCTTAGTGGAATATACTTTTAACTTAAAGACATCTGTAGTGGTGAGATCAAAATTATTTTCAAATGTATTTTGAATTCCAGCAAAGAAGCTGGAACCCGTAGGTTTGTCCACTTGCAAAACAAAATCCGAGGTGTTGATACCCGTTTTATCTGGATTTTGGGCGAGGCCTGAAGTAATGCCGTCACCAAAATTTTCTGAAGATAGGAACGTTTCACAACCTTCAAAATCTACAGGAACAGATGCAGCGGCCACTGGTGTATCCGCACAACCTGTAGAGGTTGTAACGGTTTCAGCTTGTTCCACATCATCAATAAAGAAGTCTCCTGAAGTAGTTCCAGGTCCATCGACGAACAATGTTATCCTGGAGTAGCTCTCCGTAGAAGAGAAATTGAATGAAATCGTTTCCCAACCTGTTCCACCGTGACTTGCCGTTACTTCGGTATCACTTCCTGTTCCGAGCTCTAATTTCATTAAAACATCAATTGGTTCTTCGGACCAAAAATTTGCTTTGATTGTTTGATCTGTGGATAGATCGATTGGGGTACCCAGGTCAAAGTAAATGCCTTCAAACGCTGCTCCACCATTGGTTATCTTCCCAACTTTAGAACTTTTATCATTTGTACCAGACACGTCGGGGTTATCCACAATTTCAAATGCGGCACCAGTGAATGTACTTACCCCCAAGGCATAGTTTACATTGGTCTCATCGAAGGTGATGGGCAATGTAATAGGGTCCTTTATCACTATGGTAATCTCATCTTCAAAAGTTGAAGTTGCACCCGCAGTATTGGCTGCAGTCAACGTAATGGTATAGGTTCCACTAGCCACATAGGTCTTTATTGGATTGATTTCGGTGGATGTTTCCCCATCGCCAAAATCCCATTCGTAAGAGGTCGCCTTTTCGGAGATATTTATAAACTCCACCGTTCCGGTATCCTCATCAAGCGTGTACGTAAAGCTTGATAATATCTGTGGCAAAAGTACATTGTCATCTGTTTCGCAACCGAGTAACAGGACCAGTATAAATACTGATGCCAGCTTGAATTTGGTTATTAACTGCTTCATAATTAATAGTTAGTTTAGTTTATTTTTAATTCTTTATACACTCTGACATAATCCACCAACATAGTTTGAGGAAATTCAGTTTCTTCATTAGGTGAACCGACAAAGGTTCCCCCTACCGCTAAGTTCATCAAAATGTAAAATGGCTTGTTGAACACCCAAGTGCCCGTCACATCTTCTGGGGTAATTTGATTATATAGCACATCGTCCACATAGAAATTCACATATTCGGGGGCCCACTCGATTCCAAAAATGTGGAAACCGGTATCAAAGCGATCATTAACAAGGTTATATTCTTTGGAAATGGCTTCGCCACCGGAATAACCCGGTCCATGCACACTTCCTATAAGCAAAGTTGGATTTTGTCCACGATATTCCATGATATCGATTTCTCCTGCACCTGGCCATGGATTTTCATCAATATCAGCTCCCAACATCCAAAATGCAGGCCATATCCCCTGTCCATAAGGCAATCGAATACGTGCTTCAAAACGACCGTAACGCTGCTCAAACTTATCCTTGGTCACTAATCTGGCAGAGGTGTATGAAGAGCCTTCAAAGGACTCTTCCCTTGCCGTTATGAGCAATACCCCATTTTGTACATTCACATTTTCTGGTCTGTCGGTATAGTATTGTAATTCTTGATTTCCCCAACCATTTTCTCCTGTACCAATTTCATATCCCCAAATGGAAGCATTGGGTTGTCCATCTGTATCAAACTCTTCGGAAAGCGTTAATTCGGTGAACCTGGCCACGGTTTGCTGGTCGTCGGTTTCGCAGCCCAATAAAGCGATAATCGAAAGCATTAATGCGTATTTAAAAAGCACCATGCTTATAGGTTTAAGGTGATTATATTTCATATTCATTTTCTTTTTTTGAAGTTGATACATAGACCATATTATTCCGAATAGAAATAAATATTGTCCAATAAAAAGTTAGGTCCACCTACTAATATCAGTGCTCCCAGATTGTTCCTTTGTGCAGTCAAGTCACCATCAAGTGGTATATCAAATGATGTCCATTGCCCAACAGTTAGACCAGTGAGGTCCACTCTAAGATCCTTATCATCCCCTATTGGCAAGCCTGTGTTTACATCGGTATCAATGGTTTGATTGGCTCCGATATCCCTAATTTGAAGTCCAATCTCGGTACCAGCTTGCTGTACATAGACATCTATATGCATAAATGTTAAACCAGATGCATCCACGGTATTATCGAAAATAATTCCTGTAAAGTTGTTGTTGGCATAGGATACAACTTCGCCATCGCTAGTTGTAATGATTGCTGTTTCTGTTGTAGATCCACCAAAACCAGGTGAGAAATTGCTTTCTGTACTATTTTGGTAAGCATCACTAAATATTGACTCTATACTGGTTTGTGGTCTCGTTGGAGTTGGTGCGGCTTGTAAAACACCGTTTGAGGTGATTTCCAAAGAACCTTTTGCACGTACTCCGGCCAAAATAGCCGAGATAGTCGTAGTACCGGCTCCCAGTACGGTTACTTGGCCAAGCTCGTTAACTGTTGCTACACCATTATCCGATGATTCAAATGTAAAATAAGAAGGCGCAGTAAATACTGTCTGGTTTGTACCATCTGCCAGGTTAAAGGTTTGAGCAAGTCCGCTGACGGTAAGGGTTGAACCTATAAATGCTTGTTCGGCAATATCTTCTCCCCAAAATATGGCAGGTTGAGGCTGTGCAACGGTCCCTAATTTTTCAAACTTTATCTCATCGAACCACAGAATGTAACCTCCTTCATCCCCTTCAAAAGAAGCACCTTCGGCCAACCAGAACAGTCCGGTTTCCTCAATAAGTTTTGAGGCATCAGGAATGGGAATTGTATATTTTTCCCAACGCGTGCTCACAGCCAAATCTAGGGCTGTAACCTGAAATTTGTTATTGGTTTGCCCAGAAATACCATATCCTATGGAATTGATATTTGCTGCCTTGGATGCTTTCGCGTAAAAGGTCAGGGCATCGAAACCGGAAAGGTCTCGATTTGCCGTAGTATTGAATGTTGCACCAACAAATCCATTTCCAAATGCGGGCACATCAAACCTCATAGATGCATCTCCCGCATAGGTTTCCTCTGTATCCACGCTAAATGCTTCTGGGTCTGCCCCGGCATCCACAAAAGGGAAATAATCCAAACCCGAGGAAAAAGTATCGATAAAAACGTCACCATCCGACGGGAACACAGCAAATTCAACATCATCAGAAAGTTCTCTTTCGCAACTTGAAATTACTATTGATCCCAAGCTAAATAGAAGTATGAAACGGAAGTTGGTATATTTAATATTTTTCATTTTTCAGTTTTTTTATTTCCCGATATTAATGTGCACGTATGTCATAATTTCCCACTCCTTACCATTATCAAACCCAACAGGGCTTATTATGGGTTGATTGGCAAATTCCTCGGCTAGATTAGGAGAGTATCGAGGTGAAAATTCGTTCAGGGATCTCCATATGCCCCTAATACCAACCTGGGTGCTTGGTAGAATAAACCAATCCGGTTTGCCCAGGGTGGTGGAAATATCCAACATCAATTGCACAGGGTAGGTTAAGTTAAAATCCCTATGATAATCGTATGGACCCCAATCATTTATTTTTTGCGTGTATTGTACCTTGAAATTTTTGTAAAGCATCCGTACATCACCACCAAAACGTTTGATCAAACGGTCGGAATCACCATTACCTTGCCCATTTCCATAGTAGAAATTACCGATAATGCCCAAATCCGGTCCAAGTTTGGAAACCATTCTGGAATGTACTTCCCATAAATCTTCTGCTGGTGCCGAATTGGGAAATGCGAAGAATTCCCTATTGGCATTGAAACCGATGTGTGCATCCATTCGTGTGGGAAGATGACGGTAAACGAATCCTAAATTCATTGCGAATTTGGCGTCTTCTGCCCTATCATTATCCCATTCATACATCCATGTGCCAGGTGTAGGGTCATAAGTAAATAGGATTTCTCCTGCGGTAGTCTTCCTGTTTGCCCTCACAGCAAATGGGTCGTCAATAATATTTCTTAAACGTCCTGGGCCTTGCACATCATTAGGCATAGCGCCTATCAAAGGCTCTTGCCACATAAAATTGGGGGCAATTTGAAAATTACCGAGAGCATAAGTAAACCCGGACAATACATTGACTTGGTTGCCGCTTCCAGTATCCTTCAATTTCCATCCAGTAAAAGTCAGGGTTTGGTCGGCACCGCCATTTGCAATAAGCCCCATGGCAGCTGTTTGACCGTACCAATTGAATTTCCCCCCTTCGTAGGTGACTTTGAATTTCCCACCCCAGTTATCATTAGCTTGGATTCTATCTTCATAAACCACATAATTGCCCGGAGTTCCCCTTACATCTTGAAAAGCAATACCGTTCAATGGGCTTCCTGACCAGACACCGCCCAATTCGAAGCCAAATTTGCCAACCTCCCTTTCTATGGCAATAGCGGCCCTTTCTGTAGGCCATGGGGGAATTACACCACTTCGCACTTGGTTTATATCCAAAGTTCGACGTCCGTTCTCATCTAGAACAATATCTGTTTCAAAATCTCGGTGGTAAATTCCAGTAAAATCAAACTTGCCTATATTCCTTCTATACTTAAAAAGCATTGTAGGGTTGGCTCCCCACCAAAGTTGGGGTCCCACTGCAACTTTTAAACCTTTCAATATTCCTTTACCATCAAGTTCTGCCCCTAAAATTTCACCGTTATAGATATCTAGGTTAGGACCATAATTGGCTTCGGGATAAAATCCGAAGAAATCACCTTCATAACCCCAATGGTAATGTCCGGTTCTGTAAAATCCCCTTAAATCGAACTCTTTTGCTTTCCATTCGAACTCAGCTTGATAAACTCGTATTCTATTTACGTCTTGAACCAACACATTGCCCTGATCGGTGTTGACCTCAATGGGACGGGAATTATTCTCATAAAAAATCTCATTTATGGGGTTTTGTGCCACATTTCCCACTACATTGAAGTTAACCTCTGCGCGCATATTGGAAGCTGGATTACCTTCTACTCCAACAAAATAGGATTGCATGTGATCAAACCCTAATTGGTTTGGAAAGGTATTCGGGTCATCCGGGTCAGCATTCTCGGGCGTTGTAATTAAACTACCTCCGGTGCTGAATGTGGAAAATTTTGCCCTTAAATTACTTATGCGCAACAAATTGCTCTGTTCGCCCTGTAAGGCAGCCTTATCTCCCCTTGCCTTGAGTACGGCATCCATTAACTGTATATTATCGAAATGATTTTGCACAAAGCTCAAGTCCACACCATCGGCATAGGGGTCTAGTTGGTGTGCTTCCTGCAAAGCGTAATAGGCGGCTCTAGGATAAAGCTCATAAAGACCTCTTGGGTTTGTGGCTCCTTTGGCACAAATACCAAACCATTCCTCGTTCATATTATTTGTCCCAGGAGATGCCAAATCTCTTGAATATCCTCCATTGGACCATGAAGCATTTGTATCGTGCACGTCTGCATTTTCGCGGTCATCAAAACCATACTTCCACCAACCATCACTGAATTGAAAGGTAAATCCTCCTATGGAATTTCCCGTTTTCCCCAAATCTGCGGCATTTTCATAAATCTCTTTCCAATTGCCCACCATATAATAGGCTTGGGAATATTGATCTTCCTTATTTTCGATCGCATTGAATGCATCTGCACCAAACTCCGTAAACATTATGGGTTTGTTCAATTTATCTTTTACTACTTGGAACATATCCCCGAAAGAAACTCCACGGTAGGTATTGGTTCCGTAGATATCAATATCCGTGCACTCTTCGGCAACTATATCGATGAAGAGTACATCTCCATTACAAATAGCTACTGGATGAGAAGTATCCATAGCTTTCATTTTTTTTGCTGCTTCGTTCATTAAACGGTACATGGGCCTTCCCCTACTTTCCCCAATAAAATTTATCCGTTCCTCATCATCAGGGAAATCTTCTGTTTCTGCCCCTGCCCAAAACAGTCCATAGTTGTTTTCATTTCCCAACAGATAAAGCAGTAGTCCAGGTGTATCCTTATAATCTGCGACCAGCGTTTCTACCTCGGACAAGAGGAATTGTTGTGTTTTTGGATCATCATAAATGGTTACCGGTGTCCACACCCCATCAAGGGTTAGACCATAGCGCCCGAAAGAATGGTTTAATACAGTATAAATACCATAGTTTTCGTAGATATACCGAATCCATTTTGCTGGAACTCCGGTATACTGCCTAATTACATTGACCCCCATATTTTTTAACAAAGGCATCTCAGTGTCGAGACCAGCCTTAATAATGTCATCGGATTTTTCCCAGAATTTCGCATTTACTGTATTGGTCCCAATAGGTATGTAATCCCAATTCATACCATTAATCATGAAGTCTTCTCCGTTCACGACCAATTTCATACCCGCCTTAGTGCTTTCGACGGTTACATTATCTGTTTGAGCATAAGAACCCACAACAAAACACAAAAGGAACAGTGCATGCAGATAGTTTTTCATAGTAATGTTTAGTTTTAGTTGAGTTCTGCATTGAATAAATGCGACTACATCACATTGTATCATATACGTTTAGGTACACCTTTGAGCCACGAAAACAATACATTCAATTTTCAGAAGGTTAAACTTAACTTAACGGAATATGAATTCCACAAAAAAGACCTCAACAAAAAATATACAATTCAAAAAAGATTGATTTTCTTTGATATATCTATATTTTAAGTACTAAAAATGTGGCCTTAGACGGGAAACATTGACCCACCCAAAAAAACCAAAATAAACGTTTGTTGAGGTATTGTTGAGGTGAACGTGGTAACTCGTATAGTATCAGAGTTTCAAAATGTAGTCAACAAGATTGTCATCATGAGACAAATCCATCTTTTTACGAAGTCGATAGCGTTTAATCTCAACGCTTCTTACAGAAATATTGAACAAAGGAGCTATTTCCTTTGATGATAAGTTTAAGCGAAGATAAGCGCACAAACGAACATCGTTTGGAGAAAGGTTTGGGTGCGCTTTTTTTAATTTTTTCAGAAACTTTCTGTCGGCATTATTAAAGGCTTCCTTGAATAGTTCCCAATCATCATTTTGAGTAATGTTTTTATCGATTACCTTGATAATAGGCTTAATGGAGCCCTTGTCTTCTACGCTGGACAATAGCTGATCCTTTACTTTTGATAAAAGTTCGTTCTTTCGAATAATACTAAGAGTGGAAGCTGCGAGTTCGTTGCTCTTACTACGAAACTCTTCCTGAAGCTGTTCGTTCTTGATCTTTATTATTTCTTTTTCGTTCTGTGCTTTGGCCAGCTCAATTTCCCTCTTATTCTTTTCTATAAGTTTTTGTTGTCGTTTATGATAATACCGTTTATAAGCTTGATGAATAAGAAACGAGCCAATGACAAAGACCAAAATATAAATGACCAACATTAAGTTGGAAATGTACCATGGCCTTTCTATTCTAAAAGAATAGGTGGCAATGTTACTGGAAACCTTATCCCCGATCTTGGCCCTTACCCGAAAAGTATAATCGCCATAAGGCAAGTTTTCAAAGGTTGTGGAATAGTTTTCCGACCAATCGCTCCAATTGTCATATATACCTTGTAATTGAAACTGATATTTTGGTTGGAAGTATTTATTGTACTCAGCTGTAAAAAAGGAAAAACGAAGATGGTTTTCGCTACTTTTCAGATGTACTTCTGAACCCTTTTCTATAGATGCCCAACTCTGACTGTCTTTACTGGACTTTTGAATCCTTCCAATCTGAACAACTAAATCCGGCTCTTGAAAAGTATTGACATCCAATGTTATATAACCCGAAGTGGTACCCAAAAGATACTTCCCTTCCTCTCCTAAATTGACAATATTTTCATATCCTACAATACCATCTCTAACGTTTTCCGCCAATGGAATGGGTTTTACAAGCAAGGTGTCGGCCAATGAACCATCCGATAAGAGACTAATATTGGAGTTTGTAAATATCCAGAGATTGTCTTCGTTTTGATCTAACACCATTTTTCCGGACACATAATCATCTTCGTTATATATACCGCTCAACAAAGTATCCTGCACAAAGGAATCTGAATCGGGTTGGTACTTGAACACACCTTCTTTGTATGCATAAAATAATTGATCACGATATTTCACAATACCCGATTCCGATCCTTTTATCAAAGTATCCATTGCAATGCTCTGTACATGATAAAACGAACTATCTACATCCAATTTAAAAATGCCTTTGTACTCATGGTTTACAAAAACCTTGTTTCCGAGTATCTCAAAATAGCGTGAAGAGTTTTCAAATCCTTCTACCTTGTTTCTAAGCTTCCAATTGCCCCTCTCTTTTTCAAGAACATAAAGACCATCATAATTACCCTGTAACAAAAGGTCTGGATTACCTGATAAAGGATTTATTTTCCAGGCCCCTTCCAAACTGGTAATTTGTTTTGCACTATCTCCCTCTACTATAAACGTTCCCGAGTGATGACAACAAAAAAGGGTTCCCTCAATCTCCTGAAGTGACCATACTTGACCTTGGGTTCCCTTGATCAGTTGAAAGTCAGATTCACCTTCCAAGGGTTTGTAGAACAAACCTTGATTGGTACCCAAATACAATATATTGTCTTTGACGGCTGCAGCATAAGTGCTTCCCACAACACCTTTATTGTCGTGATAAACCTTTACAGGAGACTTGACATTTAAGTAACTTATGCCGTTATCGAGCCCTAACCATATATTGCTGTCAATATCCTCCATAAGGGAGAGGATTGTGTTATTTCGTAAGCCCTTGATTTGATCTATATGGTTCTGTAAAGCTCCATTCCGGTCTAAGAGCACTAACCCGTTCGAAATTGTGCCCAAAGCATATTTGCCATCCTTTAACCTAATGGCACTGTATACACTTACCTTATTAACCAATGAATCCAAACCCGTATTAAATTTGGTAAGAAACCCATCATTGGCCGTAAAAAATCCATTATGCTTGGTAACCAGAACAATTGTGCCTCCTTGCTGAAATATATTTATGACCTCATCATTTAAAACAACCTCATCTTCATAAACAATCTCAGCCTCACCGTTGTCAATTTTAAATATTCCCTTACCACTTTCTTGAAAATAGATTTCCTTATCTACTTGGAACATTCTAAACAAGGTATTCTCGGCATCTATGATATTAATCGCACCCGTTTTTATATTATAAATATAAATGCGCTTTAAAGATTGGAACACCATCCAATCATCAAGATTTGATATTCCCCAAAACTCCTCATCTTCCAACAATGACTCTTCCATACTCGAAGACAAAGAAGTGTAGCGCAGCACACCATATCCATCCTCGATCCAATAACCAAATTCCATGTAACAGCCAGTATAAATTCTATTACCAACAACCTTTACGGATCGCATAATAGATTCATTTGGAGAAGGAAACAGCATCCAGTTTGCGCCATTGAACCTAAGCAAACCTTTGTTGTTGGCCACATAAACCACCTTATCATCATCTTGGGAAATAGCCCAATTCTGATTTTCGGCTTGGTAATCAGTAGGAGTATAATTTTGGATAGGTGGCAACTCCTGGCAGATAATCCATTGTGATACTAACAAGAAAAAATAGAGTGGGTACTTTAAAAACATAAGTCCAACAAGATTGTAGTGCATTAAGATAACATCTTTTGGGAACTTACTAGGTTTAAAATCTAAGAGATCGTAAAAACATGGTATGATAAAATCAACAAGTTTTTGACTTTTGATTTTTTATTGATCGATAGATACTCGAATTATCTTTTTCATGGAATACATATTTCCATTTTCAGACATACCCTCGATAAACAATGAAATTTCCTTGAGTCCGGTATCCAATATTTTTAATTTACCTACACCATTTTTATTTATTGATAGATTAGGCGACCAATGTATAGTTCCAAAATGGCGAAAAGAATCATTCGTCATACTTTTATATTTGGGTGTATAATACTGCTTTTTTGGAGTAAATCCTTTTTTTACGATATGAGTAAAGAACTTACTATTCTTTTCATCCTTTTTTTGTCTAGCCGCACCAACATCCCCTTCTTTCCGGGTATAAACTCTAATTACTCCACCAGCTCCACCTGCCTCACCATCTCCAGAACGGTTTATATAATATCGCTCGATTCTTGAAGTAGGAAAATCGATTAGAATATTAAAATCAGAATATCGAACATCATCAACGTACAAAATAGGCGATGGTGGTGTCAATGATAACGCCAATGGTCTCTTAGTGGTTATCCTTATGCGATCATAGCCTGCATTTGGAACTTCCCATATATTGTAGCCGTTGGAACGTATTAGATCTAATAGTCTGGGATAAAGACCCTCAGTTTCAGTTGTGACCGTCTTTAGTTTTTCTTCCGATACGAATGGTGATGTGATTTTTTTACCTCCGACTCTATCCATTACCACTACTTCGTCGAGTTTTATAATATTTTCAGGAAAAACAAAATCTTTTAGATAGTTGGCCTCAACCCCACCTGAATCGGCAAGCTCTTCAACAATGTTAAATGGTTCAAGATTATATACCTTATCCTCAGTTTCTCCCGTATTTACCCTCACAAAAAGATTTGGTCTAGACAAAATACCACGCTTATTCAATAAAGTAAGTTTAAGTTCTTCCCCCTTATTAATCAAGTAATTTTTGAGTTTAAAACTCGTGGATTCTTCATTTAGATAGATAATGGTTGGATCACTATTTTTACCGGCATAGAAAAGTAAATCATTATTTTTCGGGATTTTCGAATTTATTTGTCCGAATAAATCAACGCCCGTCCTAAAATCATATTTTTTTTGGGGTGGTTTCTTGAATATATTTTCCCAAC
Organism: Allomuricauda sp. TMED12; assembly: GCA_002167435.2. GTDB lineage: Bacteria > Bacteroidota > Bacteroidia > Flavobacteriales > Flavobacteriaceae > Flagellimonas. The sequence continues at coordinate 28,220 of NHBR02000141.1, read as the reverse complement.
TGTACTTTGACCAGCCTTGTGTTAATAATAACAAATCTAAATCCGTTTTTCGGGTCTTAATAGCATCGTCGAAGTAGTACCTCGAATTCTCCACAAAACCTCGAACATAAGGCTTAAGTAACAAAGAGCTTTGAATATTGGCATTTTGCTTATATGCTTTGGTTTCTTTTGGTAAAACAGATACGCTTATAGAGGATGTTTTTTCTTTCTCAAACCCAGAAATTGAAATTACCAAAGAATCATTTTCTTCTTTTTCGATAGCAGCAGTCAATTCTCCTTTTTTAGTTACGTTTTCATTAAAATAAAGTCGTTCTGCAATGGGTTTTCCCTGGTCATCTATTAAAGTCACTATGTTCATTCCATTGTGAAATTCACTTTTATCCAGTATGTGCGACACATATAGTTCTTCCTTTTCAAAAACTACATTCAAACTCTTCAATAGACCATCCCTATGGATTAGAACATTATATGGTTTATTTCCAATCTGCTTTTTTGTTTCGGCATTGGTGCCAATTAAAATCATTGCCCTGCCACTTTTTAAGCTTCTTATGGAAAGTGTGAGACCTAACTTATCGGCCAGTGGTAAAGGAAACTTCTTGACTACTCCATTTTCCAAACTAATAAAGGCCCAATATTTTTCTCCAAAAGATGGAACCATGGTAACCTTAGACAAGCCAAATCTATTTGTTCTAAAGCTGGTTATTTCTTTGCCATTTTGATTCCTAATTACCCCCTTGAGGCCAGCGATAGATTTTCCATTTTTATCCAACGTCTTTATTCCCAATACACTCTGAACATCGCCTACCCAATGACCTCCTTCGGGTAAAAACTGAATGTCGTAGCCTTTTTGCCCTGATTCTTCAATGGCGGTAATTTCTTCACCCAATACAGCAAATTGCTGTACAAAAGAATCATCTTCATCAAAATTTCGCATCCAACTGGTAGTCGCCTTCATGTAGTATTGGCCATGCCTAAAAGTAGAATCTATTTCTATTTGCCCTTCCGCATACCCCTCTCTACAAATGAAAAGATGTTTTGCAAGCTGATCTCCATTGTTGTCGTATATGCCAACATATAGGTTCACAGGTTCTTTAAGTGGAATTCCCTTTAGCCTATTGTACAGATATCCTTTGAACCAAATATGCTCCCCTTTTACATACGCACTTTTATTTGTATGTAAGAAAATAGATACTCTTGGCTGTCCAAAGTATTCCTTAAAAGCTGGCTTTATTTTTTTAGTCACTGCTAAATTCTGACCAAACAGCGGTACTGACAATAAGAATACAAGAAGAAAACAATTGATGAGTTTTTTAATGTGCATGTAATGTGGAATAGTTAGTGTCAAGTTTTCTTAAAGATACTACTTTGACGGTAAGCTTCTCGAATTCCAAAAAATAATATCGAGATGTTTAGACAGGATAATGGTCAATTCTTTCTATTGGTTATTCGTGAAAGCAATAATTCTTTATATGTAACTCCAAGAGGTATAATAATATCATTTATGACAATCCTATTTCCTTCGATTCTTTCAATTTTTGATAATGGGACCAAGAAAGATCTATGCACACGATAAAAATTGAATGGTTCCAATTTAGATTGCCAATTGGACAAACTGTCAAGCACTAAATAATTTTTCTTTGAAGTAATGATTTTCACATAATCCACTTCTGCTTTCACAAATAGAATGTCATCAATATCGACATTGTGATAAACCTTATCCGAATAAATGAAAAGGCTTCTAACAGGTTTCTCATTAACTTCCCTTTTAATATTAATCGTCCGGTTTACCGCTTTTAAAAAGCGTTCATAGGGAAAAGGTTTTAATAAATAATCTGAAACCTGATAATCAAATGCCTCTACGGCGTAATTTTGAAAAGCTGTAGTGATGATAACTTTTGGAGGGTTGTTCAAAGTTCCTAAATATGACAGACCATTGAGTCCTGGAAGCTGAATGTCCAGAAACATTACCTGTGTTTTAAGAATTAAATTTCGGGGAACATCCAAACCACTTTCAAATACACCAATACATTCTAGAAATGGCGTTTTTTCAATATACCCAAGCAGCATGTCCTGAGCTTCCTTTTCATCCTCTATGATCAGGCAACTTATCATAATGTTATGGTTAAATCCACAATGAAGTTATCCAAATTGTTTCGGATTATAAGGTTATGCCGATTGGGGTACATTGTTTCCAATCTTCTTTTTGTATTCGTAATACCAATCCCGCTATTTTGCCATTGATGGTCCATACCCGCAGTATTCAAATCACCAAAAGGGTTAGAACAATAGAAATTGAATTGTCCTTGTTTCAAAGAAACTTTTATAATGATTTTATGACCCTTGCCTCGCAAAGAACTGGAATATTTGAATGCGTTCTCCACAAAGGGCATCATCAAGAGCGGCGCAATTACCTTGCCATGGTCTTCTATATCAAAAGTCATTACCGCTTCCAACTTATCGGCCATCCGTACCGATTGCAATGAAACATAGTCTTTCATATGATCAATTTCATTTTTAATGGGCACATAATCCTTACTCCCGGCCAGGAGTATATACCTAAAATTATCCGATAATTTCATGATTAGATCTGCCGTTCTATCATCCTTTTTCAAAGCATTGGAATAAATGGTGTTCAACGTATTGAAGAGAAAATGTGGATTGATCTGCGCTTTTAAACCCCTAAGTTCGGCCAGTTTTTTTTCTTTATTGGCTGCTTCCAATGCTCTCTGTTTAGCATAAATTTCCTTTAAAGAAAAAAGGGAATAAGCAAACAGGAAAAGTAACGCATAGGTAGAAGCGTAGCTAAAAATATATATGATGAATGCTTCTTTGTGTGTTCCATGAAACAACCAATCATGAATCTTAAAATCCGCATACGCCAATAAACAGAACGATACGACCAATAATATTATTTGTAAAGAACCCCTCTTTGATGGAAAAAAAACCAAATAGGAAATATAAAATACTGCCATTCCAAAGAAAAGATCGTTCAGCTGGCTGTACACATTAAAAGGGTAATTGCCGGGGCCCAATGATTTTATGATGGGAAATACGAAATAGATTGACCAAAACAGCGCATGAACCAAAGGTTCATTCTTAATCAAACTGATCAATATGCCGTTTTGTTCCTTGTTTTTACCCATTTGTAACATATTACTCAATTGGAGCTTCATTATAGTTTCTATTCTTTCTGTTTCTGTTCTTCTGTTTATTTTCAAACAGCTTGTAATTGGCACTTATCAGAAAATTCCTGGTCTGCATTTGGATATCCCAAGTTGTTTTTTGCGACAGATTGGATGTTTTGCTATAACGCTCTAAAATATTTTGATTAAAGATATCCACGGCCCTTAAATTTAAGGATAATCGATTTTGCAACAATCTAGCTCTTGCCGCTATATCAAATCTGCTCCTGGATTGTATATAATTAAAGGGGTTTTGTTGTTTCGGATTATGGAAATAGGTAATATCCATAGTAATCTTATTTGATAAGCTTATGGTGTTCTTCAGCTGGAACCTTGAAGCAAAGGTTCTATCCCAGGTTACCGATTCCGATTGGTCAATATTGGTAATATAATGGGTAAAACTCATCCTTGTGTCCCAAAAAGGAAAGAACTTAAAATCAACAAAGGCTTCCAGACCGTAGGAATTAAAATCTCCTGAATTTTCATATCGAAAAACCTGTTGGTCCGCCGTGGATTGTTCCGTCCAAAGAATGACATCTTGTCTTTTCCTGTAAAATGTGGTCAGTCCCCATCCCATATTTTCCAACCTTTTTAGATAATTGAATTCTATATTATGGCTGTACTCGGGTGTTATATTTGGGTTGAACTCCCAAACATATAGCGGGTTAACTATCTGAAAAGCATTAATGTGATGGAAATTGGGTCTTGAAATGCGCTTATTATAGCCTATGGATAAACTTCCATTCGCGAGGGGATGCGAAAGGTGTACAGAAGGAAAAATATTCGAATAATCCCGGTTCACGGCAAAGTTTGTTTCGGCATTGATGGATTCAGACTTAAATTGCTCCCAGCGCAAACCAGTCTGAAGCTGAAACTTTCCCAAACCCATTCTCAATGAACTGTAAATACCCCATAAGGTTTCCTCGTAATTAAAACGGCCTGGTATTGTTTCAGGTGCCTGCAATCTTTCACTGTCAAGCTCTTGGATATTTCTGCTAAAACCGGTTTCAAGGGATAGTTTGTCACTTATGGGCAGGTTATGGTCCATGGCCAAGGATTGCAACACAAAATTTTCCGTTAATGACAGCTCTTTCACCAAAATACCATCTTCAAAATCGGCTAGGGGGTAATCGTTATTGCTTGAGTTGATATTGTAATCGACTTCCACAAAATGATCTTCTCGGTCAAAGTTCAAGCGGTAGTTGGCATTAAGGATATTGATATAGTGAAAATGGTCACTTACACGCAAAAATTCATAATCATCCCTATCCGTGACCGCTGTATACAAAGACTCATTGAAATAATTATGGGAATCGTCAGTGTGGTCGAAGGTAAAGGAAAACTCATGTCTATCTTTCAAGAAGACGTCAAATCCACCACTAATTCTTTTTATAGTCCCGTCGAATATGTTCGGTGTAAAAATGGTTTCCTCGTTGCCATTACTGAAATTTCGATCTATCGTTTGGTCATTGATGGTTCTTTGATTGGACCTGGAGGCGTTAAGCCTAAAATTTATAAAGGATATATTATAATTTGCATCCATTCCCAAGGAGTACCTTCGTGTACCCGCTGTTGAATTTAGATTGAAGTTAAGTCCCTGGTCCATTTTCTCTTTGAGAATAATATTAATAAGACCTGAAAGACCATCAGCTCTATATTTTGATGACGGGGCCGTAATGATCTCCACACGATCGATCTGCGATGCAGGAATCTGTTGTAAAAGTTCCGTCGCCAATTGGGACGTCAATTTTCCATTCACCAAAATCCGTATATTATCACTTCCCCTGAGAGCAACGGTTCCATTGGCCATGTCCACCTGCACCTCTGGAATCTGGTCAAAAGACTCCAAGGCATTTACTCCTGCCTGTTGAAGATCACTGCCAAGATTGATGATTTTTCGATCTAGTTTTTGTTGGGTAGTGGTCCGCTCCATTTTTAGGACCACTTCATCAAGGGTTTCTACCTGGGGGATTAGTCCAATACGGAGCTTTGTGTTAAAATCAATGTCGATTGATGGTATGACAGTCACCATATATCCCAATGAACTTATTTCTAAATGGCTGAAAACTTTCGGAATGGTGATTTCAAACTCCCCATTTTCATTTGTCACTCTTCCTTCAATCAGTTCATCGCCATTGAAAATCACGACAGTAGCAAATGGCAAAGGCTCTTGGCTCTGGTTATCATAGACTGTCCCTTTTAATCTTTTTTCTTGAGCTATTCCCAATTGACCGGCCATAAAAAGCAGTAAAAGGAAAAAATGTTTTGGATTCATTTATACATCTTTTTAAAATTTTGGTCAAAGATGAATTCTGATCCAGCTCAATTAAATTTTTATCTGTGAACCCCTTATTTTGCTCTGTTAATAATTCTTTCTTTTGAATTCTATGGTTAATTGTCCTTAGAATATAGGTATTCTGCCACAGGAGCATTCATTTTCTTATACTCATGCCCAACACCGGGGGCCATATGGAGTCTCTATTGGAAATCGGTTTGAAGGGAATCGGCAAGTTTTTTGGAAAAATCGTGATATTCATATACACCTGGCACAATATACAATGGCCCATAGTTTGACCTATGGAACTCTTTGGTGTTCACGTCATATTCAAACGTGATGTTCAAAACAATGTTCCAATAGATTCTCCCATATTCTTGGCTTTCCAAACGGGCTATTATTTCATCCCTAATAGTGTTTTTGATAGGAAAATTCGCCAATGTCATTTAGACCCAATCGTTTGCGAACGTATGGTACAGTTACTCTTGATTCTCAAGCTAATGCTAGCGAGCATCTTATCAATACTTTTAAAAACACCTCCGACAGATGCCGCCGAAGGTGTTTGTATCTTTTAAGGTTTCTAAAAATCTGTCCAAGCCCTTATAGCTCTTGTTGCAACAGAACTTGTTTTATTTAAAAAAGAATATATTGTGCCAGCACCTGGGCCAGAGAATACAATAAATTCAGCATTGTATGCATCATTCTCGGTAGAACTCCAATATTGTGTCAAGAAGTCATCACCCCCATTGGAAAGGATTACGGGCTGAATGATAGACAAGTTGTTATATACTTCGATCCATTCATCTGAACTCGGCAAAAACCAGTCATCATAACCATTTAAGCTCAAGTTGGAAACAATCTCAGCTGCAGTTCCTGAAGTTGTACATCCAGCGGAAATGATGGCAGTGGTATTTGTTTCTCCTGTACCTATGGTAGCTCCTGCTGATCCAGTTAAAACACCTGAGCATCCCCAAGTTGAACTGCTGGATTGGTTAGTAAGTGCCATTACCAAACCTTCACTATTGTTACTGGCTGGGTCTACCCAAAAAATGACTCCGCCATATTTGAATTCTCCAACTTCATTTAAATCGTTAAGCGCTACGAACGCATTGGCAGAAACTGATTGCATACCATTGTCCACCGATATGGTTGCAAGCATATTGGGATTGGTCTCAAAATCGAACAAGGATTCGTCGGCGACCGATAGCTCTCCTGTGTTTTGGTCTATGTTAAAAGCACCTACAGGATTCTGGAACGTAATGGTATAGGATAAATTTGAACCACTTGCTTGTAACACTCCGATGACATCTCCATTAGATGGGTTTTCATCAATGGTTAAGTCCGTATTTTGGGCGGCTACTTCATCAACATCATTTAAATTGATTGTTGCTGTTACTGTGGCCGTATTTGCTCCGCCGTCCACCAAAATAGTTGCGGTAATTATTGGGTTGGTCTCGTAGTCGAACAAATTGGGATCCACTACAGACAATTCTCCAGTACTGGCATCTACACTTAGGGCACCCGGCGGTGTTTGGGATGTAATGGAAAAACTAAATGTACCACTACCGTTAACTTGAATAGTTCCTACAACTTGCCCATCTGTAGGATTTTCATCTATGTCAGTTGAAAGATCTTGAGCACTCCATTCAACCACATCATTAAGATTGATGGTCACGGTGACAGGGTTTATGGCATCATCGAACGAAACACTTGCAAGCAGTGTCGGGTTGGTCTCAAAATCAAATAAAGAGGCATCGGCCACGGTGAGTTCTCCAGTGGCAGAATCAATGCTCATGGCCCCAGCGGGGGTTTGGGAATCAATATTAAAATTCAAGTTTCCACTTCCATTGGTCTGCAAAACACCAAGAGACTGACCATTTGTAGGATTCTCATCAATGGTTACTTCAAGACTTTGAGCGGTTACCTCGTTCAAATTATTAAGATTGATGGTCACTGTAACCGGGCTTTCCGCATTTTCCGCGTTAACCGTTGCAGTCAAGGTCGGATTAGTTTCAAAATCGAACAATGATGCATCGGCAACCGTAAGTTCTCCCGAGCTGGAATTTATGCTCATGGCTCCAGAAGGGCTTTGAGAGTTGATGCTAAAATTCATTGCTGTGCCACCAGTAACTTGAATAGTACCGATAGCCTGACCATCCGATGGGTTTTCGTCCAAGGCAACCTGCAAATCCTGGAGACTGACCTCAGTATTCCCCGCTCCATCATCATCATTGCTGCAACCAGAGGTTATTAGCAAGACTGTCAAAATCAATAAATAGGATAGTTTGTTCTTTCTGTTCATGATATAAGGTTTGATATTTTTTAAAAAAGTTTTGGTTGACACCATTTCAGACCTAAAATCATTTAAGGAAAAGAGAAATTCTCTGTAGGTTATCCTGAGTAAGAAATGGTTGTTGCAGGTTAAAGGTGCAACAATGTAATTGCCTAAGAAACAAGCAATACATATTCGCGAATTATAAACCCATATTCGTAGGGTTTAAATTCTTATGTGTTTAGTGCAAAGTGTAAAAACATCAACAAATCAGAGCCAATACATCAACAGGCTAAAGGCTATTATAATTGAGAAAGGTGGCTATAAATCCTTCCTTTTTTCTTGAAGAAACCGGTATCTTTTTCCCATCTTTCAAATAGATAATTCCTGATTTATCATATTTGTCAATGAATTTCAAATTCACCATAAAAGATTGGTGAGGCCTTGTGAAATTTAATTTCTCCAACTGTTCCTCGTATACTTTAATAGGTTTGGAAACAACATATTTTTTGCCATCAGCAAGGTAGAAAGTGGTATACCCTTTATCCGATTCACAGAACAAAAGCTCTTGCAATTCTATTACCTGAAAACTATCGCTAAGTGATAGTACCAAAGTGGAGTCATTTTGATACCAGACCTTTTTTGCTGTTTGAATCTGTTCCTTTTGTGTAGAAACAGGTAAACTCTTGATTTTTTTAAGTGCAAATTGCAGTTCGTCATAGTCCACTGGTTTCAACAGATAATCAACCGCTCCTATTTTCAGTGCTTTAAGTGCATATTCTTCGTAAGCCGTAATAAATATGGTTTTAAAATCTAGATGCTCCGTTTGGTCCAAAAAATCAAAACCAGTACCATCCGTAAGGTTAATATCCAAAAACACAAGTTCGGGCTTACAAGTATTTGCCACTACGACCGCTTCTTTAACAGATCCACATTCCCCTATAATCTTCACATCGGTTTCGACTGTTTCCAGAAGATTAATCAATCCTTTTCGGATATATGCTTTGTCCTCAACGATAAGTGCATTCATGAGTTCTCGGTTATCTTATAAGGAATAATCAAAGTTACCTGGGTTCCTTGTTTTTGGTATTTTTTTCTATCCTTAATGGATATGGTTCCTGACATATTAAAATCCTTGGCCAACATTCGCAATCTCTCACTGGTAATAGTGGTAGCTAAGGACTTCTTCTCAGTGTTTGATTTTTGTGACATAGCATCGATTCCAATACCATTGTCCGTAATGATACAGCTTAATTTTTTTTCCTTAAAACTTAGTTGAACCATAATTTCTCGATGTTCTTGATCTTCCATAAAAGCATGCTCTATGGCATTTTCAATAAAGGGTTGTATAAGCATCGGTGGAACCAAGAGCATATTGATATCTATATCCTCATCTACTAAAAGACTATAGTCGTAAGGGGTGTTGGCGTCTAAATTTTGCAGGATCATATAATTGTCAATAGCATCTAATTCTTGAATTAGAGGAACCACCTTATCCCTTGAATTCTCTAGAACAATACGAAGTAGTTTGGAAAATTTTGATAAGTAAGTAATGGATTTTTTTTCTTCCTTGTTCAAAATCATACCCTGCAATACCGAAAGTGAATTGAATATAAAATGAGGGGTCATTTGTGAGCGTAACAGTTTTTGCTCGGTGATAATACTTTGGTTCTTAAGCTTTATGGTATTGAATTTTTGATAAAAGACCATGGAACCAGATACAATGGACATGATCAAAATAACAATAATGGCCCATAAGTAATTTTGTTTTGATTTTGCAAGATCTTGCGATGTATCCATGACGGTTTTTGTTAGTTGTAATTCACGGATATTGGCCGAATCCAAGGCCTGTTTGTACTTGTATTCATATTCAATTTGCGCTATTTTTTCAATATTATCTTTGTTGAAAAGGCTGTCATTCAAAATTTTAAACTGTTCGTGACTTGCTAGGGCTTTTTTGTAGTTCCCCGTATTTTTGTAAATAGTTGAAAGTAACCCAGCGGTTTCCTTTTGAAGCTGAATTAGTTCAAGTTGAATGGCTATGTCTTGACTCTTTAAAGTATTTTTCAGGGCTTCGGTATACTGCTTTTGGGAGTGGTAGTATTTGGCAAGACCCAAATAGGTTCTGCACATTCCTATTTGAGAACCAACATCCGTAAATAATGCTAATGCGTTGTTGTAATTTGAAAAAGCCTTATTTTCTTGATTAAGAACCAATTGCAAGTCTGCTACATTGTTTAAACTTTTGGCGATTTCAGATTTATTATCAATACTTCTGTTTATTTCCAAAGCATCGCCAAATAGCACTAAAGCCTTTTCGTTTTTAAATTGACTTTTATAGACATTTCCAATACCATTTAAACATATGGCGATGGCTCTTTTGTCATTTTGTTCCCTACTTCTTTCTAAAGCCTTGTTTAAATATATGATCGCTTCATCAAGTTTGTTTTGTATCTGATAAATAGTGCCAACATTTATTAAGAGCATAACGGTCCGCTCTTTATTTTGAAGGCTATCATACGTAGCCAGGGCCCTGTTAAAATTTTCCAGGGCCAAAGGAAAATTACTTTGTTCAGCATAAATACTTCCTATGTTATTGTAGGCTCTTGCGACACCGTTAAAATCTTTTAGTTGTTGTTTAATTTCCTTGGCCCGGTTATAATTGAGGATGGCTTCCTTATAGTTACCTTGATATGCATAAACATTACCGATGTTGTTTAAACTTCCTGCAACGCCTTTCAAATCATTAAGGCCTTCATCTATAATTGCCGATTTTTTGTAATATTCTAAAGCTTTTGGGTAATTAGCTTGATATTCATAAGCGATTCCAATACAATTTAAACTGTGTGATTCTCCTGATTTATCCTGTAATAACGTATATTGTTTTAATGCTTGCTTCGCATAATTTATAGCTTTAGGATAGTTTGATTTAATAATTTCAATATGTGCTTTATAATAAATAACATCCGCTTTTCCTTTTTCAAAATTTAGCTTTTCTGCCAAATCCCCTGATTCTTGGACTAATGTTTCCGCATTATTTACATCTACATCATAAATCTGATGAATCATGTCATTTAACAGGTTTACGCGAACGGTATCATTTGCCTTATGATTTTCCAATGCTGTTTTAAGACTATCTATTTTATTGTTGTGAGCTTTTACATTGCTCAGGGAAAACATTAAAAAAAATACTAAAAACCAATATTTGTGTTTGAAGAGATACAACCATACCCTGCTAAATATTACTCTTTTTATTAACCCTGATGAGAAAACCGTAGTAAGTGGTGCATTACATGGAGAAATGGTTTGGTCATTTAAAGTCATTGTTCGTATTGTGGTCAATTTTGGACAAAATACGGTTTTTCTGTTTCCTTGGAATACGAAAAGTGGCTTTTCATCATGATAAACTTATGCCAATGTATATACGTAATATCAGATCATATATTTGCCTGTCTTAAATGTATATCCGTTGCGGTCATATGAATGATTTGGAACTATTTTCATGAAATATACTAAGTATTGACCGGGCTCTTCCCCGGAAAAGCAGAATCAATTGGGCACTAAAGAAGGTAACAAAAACAAAAAACACTGAAAATCATAAGATTAACAGTGTTTTTTGTTTTCCTTGATAAGGTTATGTCGGGATGACTGAATCATCGACGAAATCTTATTTCTTTGAAAATCAATGTTTTATCAGTGAAATCTTGAGGAGATTCCCGTTAAGAACACTGAAGGCAAAAAAACCTTTAAACACAAATTTTTTGTGTTATACTTTATAGCAAAAATAGTAATTACTGTCAGTTATTTAGTAAAAACCGAAATTTTTGATATGTACCATATTGACTTACAGTTCTGGCTAGTGAATAGTTTATTTTTTGACACAGAAAAGGAATTTAAGCTTAATAATGTCTTGCGTTTTTCCTATTGAATTCTAGACAAAGATTTCAAATCAGGAAGGGTTATTTTTGAATACAAATCTTATTTTTGGGAAACAAACAACCTAACTAATTTTTTTTACATGCTGCCCAAAAAGAATATAGAAAAAAATCTATTTATCATTTTATACCTCAATTCAATTTATCCCTTGGGGCCTAGTTTAAAGAATTATCTAGTTCAGCATATCAAAAGTTGTTCCTTCGAAAGGAACCAAATCATTAGCAGAGCTGGAGAAACTTGCAATCGTCTTTACCTTATTAAAAAAGGCATGGTCCGTGGATACTTTGTAAGCGACGGAATAGAATTAACAACTTGGGTGGACACCGAAAATGAGGTCTTTACCTCCATTACCGGCTTTTTTAGAAATGAACCTTGCCAAGAATACATGCAAAGCCTGGAAGAAACCCATTGTGATTACATGGAATATGAAGACTATAAGTATTGCTTAAATAATTTTCCAGAAATGCGGCATATTAATCGCATACTACTAGAGGAATATTACATTCTTGCTGAACACAGAGTTTATTTGGCAAGAATTCCCAACGCTCAAAAAAGGTTGGCATACTATATGGAAAAAATGAAGCCCCAAATTGTCGAACGAATCCCGCGAAAGCATTTAGCATCATATTTGTCCATAAGACCAGAGACGTTATCCCGACTTTTGAAAGAAGTAAATTAAGTCTTACTTCCCTGTTTACAATCCACCGATCTTTCCTTGAAGGAAATTCATGTAAAAAATGTATTTCTCAATCTTTGATTTGTAGCAATTTGCTCCTATTATCTTTCTTTTTGTAAGAAAATGACATCAATTTGACATATGTCAATTTCTGAATTTTTTTTAAATACTAAAAAAAAATACCTCCCGTTTCCTATATCAAAAGAAAGAAAAATTGTACAATATTGAATTTTGAATTGTAGGATAAATAATAAAAAATCCTTAGCGATATGACATAAAAATACGATTCCCGACCCCATAAAATTTTTCAAGTAATCATTTTCGAACTGATTTAGCAGAGCTAAATCCAAGACACAGGAAAAAAAGCTGCTCTAATGTGGCCAGGATATTCTATGCCTTTACCAAAACAAAATCAATCTAATAAAACACTTTTAAAACCTAAACCAATTTTACAAATGGAAACAACAATTAATCCAAAACACTTACTGAGTTTGCTACTCTTTTTTAGCATGGCCTTTAGTATGTCATGGGCTCAGGGCGATGAAATCATTGTCATCGATTCCGAGTATTCACAGAAAGCAAGTGTACTAGAAAACTTGCCTAAAAACGCAGCTGTAATCGAAGTGAAGCATTCTGAAAATCCTTGGAAAACGCTACACCAGTATCTACAAGGCAACACTAAAGTACAAACCATTCATTTGTTTGCCAACACAAGCTACAATGCATTGCAATTGGGAGGAATCGTATATGATTCTGAAATGGTAAACCAAGAATTTGAGCTTTCCATGCTGGAAGGAGTTTATCAGGGTACAAACATTCAACTTTTATTATATGAATGTAACCTAGGATCTAATGCCGACGGATTGGCTCTAATCAAAAAAATCAGTGATAAGTCCTATTTCAACATTGCTACTTCTACGAACTGTACATCGGTATTCGATTCGAATTTCAGTTTTGACCATAAGACAATGAACCAACCTATCAGTAGTTCAATTTTTAAATAGTACAACCGACCATGAAACAAATACTACAAACCACACTAACATTTATAGCATTTTTTCTACTGTTTGGTAGCCTCAAGGCCCAAACTGTGGATATGACGGTTCAGCAAGGTCCGAATGTGGACGTAATGGTGACCGTGGGGTCTGCCGATGTAGATCTCTCGACATTTGAGAACGACCTGGAGCAAGCCATGTACGCCAAGGGAATCCCTTTGGGGAAACTACGTGTTGAAGCATTTCAACGGAGTTCCATTTCTTCCGATCAAGCGGATGCAAGCGACATCTTCAACAATTGGAATAAAATGAACTTCAACGGAACTGAGCCTCCGGTACACTCTTCATATACTGGGGATTATTTTACATTTGACCCGGCCACCAACCGTGTGACCGCTGACTTTGTTGGTCGCTACAATGGTTATGGATATGCTATGTACGACCCGACTGGTGACATTTCGGACGGATCGATCTCCGCCACTTTTGGCCTTTCCGACAATCCATATGTCCATGCAGAAGTGGGCTTTATTTTCAGGAAGGTCGATAATCAGAATTTTTATGCATACATCATCGACAACCATACCTATTGTGGAAATATACAAGGATATGCCTCAGGGGATGGATTCCCCGCGGAAGGAATCATCAAGGTGGAGAACGGATCTGTTTCCCTTCTTGCCCTGAACACCAATAGTGGGACTAACGGTTCGGCTACCTATGGGTGGAACGGAAACCGAAGCGATATGTTCGCGGCCTATTACAATGGCCAGGTTATTGATTTTAAAATTGAAATGAGCGGTGACAACATCAAAATCTCCAGAAAAGGTGGTGGCGGCGATGCTGGCACCAATTGGATCCAGTCCTTTGACATCAATGACACAACCCATACACAAGGGAGTTATGGTTTCTATGTTCACGAACAATCGGGAGCCTATTTCAAGGATATCAATATCGAAAAACTGGAACTGCGTGCCTTCAAGGATGTGCTGCGTGAACCGCAATGGAGAAACAGCGCCCTGCGTTTTAACGTAAATCTGGACGACCTTGAAGTTGCAGATTTTGACAACGACAAAGACCTATCTGAAATATTGATGCGTACCATCAACGAGGATATCCATTATATCGGATGGGGAACGAATGCAAACCAGTCCCAATTCGAACGGTTTATTCAACAAAATAATGATCAGGGTATTTTTGTCAACCGAGATTCAGGAAGCTGGTCCACTTGGATGGACGATATGGCCCAATATATTTATGAACAATATCAATTCGGAACAGTAACGGCCGGTGAATTTTTTATAGCTGGAACTTCGGTTGAGATTGATGTAGACCCTTCACAATTAAAATCCAACACAGCAAATGCAAGTTATCCTTCAGGGCGTTGGAAAATCACCCATGATGAAACCTATTTTGATAACAACACAGGAAAGGTATCTTGGAATGGACTTTACTTAGAAGATGTGCCGGAGTATTACGAAAAACCGGGGCAATACACCTTCACTTTCGAAGATATGCCCACAGCTCCCACCACCTTATATTTTCACAGAAAACCAGTGGCCAGTTTTACCTTAAGCGCCGATACCGGATTCATCAACAATACCTCTTACGACCTGGATGGCGGTGCCAACAATGGTATCGCACAATCGGAGTGGAAATGGAAATCCGTGGACGCTGGTACCACAAACGATTGGGTTGATGGCCAGTTCGATAAAAACAGTGTAGCTGACGGAGAATATCTTGTGATGCTAAGGGTACAGGATCACCAAGGAACTTGGAGTAGTCCTTCCAGCATCTATGTTGAGAAAACAGCAGGTTCCGGAGGCGCAACCGATTTGCCCATTGCACAGTTCAACATTTTGCCCGATCAGCTTAATACCTACTCTGGCAATATGACCATTGCCATAGAAGATAATTCGGTGGATCCCTACGGCAGAACATTAGCTGCACAAGAGTGGATTGTGACCCAACGCACCTATGATTCTGAAGGAAATCCGACAAATACAGAAATCTATAATGCCGGTACACCAATGACCGATTTTTCGGCCTACAACAATGTATCTGCGGATTATATTATCAGTCTTAGGACTCAGACCGATACAGGGGTCTGGTCAGAACCATTCTACCGTACGCTTACCATTATTGATGACGATATCGCACCAACGATTGTTGCCACACCTGCCAGCGGAAACTTGGATACCGATACGGACATTCAATTGGTATTCCAAGATGAAAATGGAGGTAGTGGCTTTGATGTACAGCGATTTGCCAAAATCCAAAGCGCCTCTGCACCTGCAACCGATCACGCTTCGTGGAGTTCTTGGAGCAACAGTCAGTCCAAGACCACTTCCTTCAATAAAGGGGGCACGGGCTGGTACATCCACGCCGAAGTGAAAGACAATGCAGGAAATGTGGGAACAGCAACATTTGGTCCGTACAATGTCACCTTGGTGGTTAGTGCCGATGATGATTTGGCCATTTTGGACGAAGATACCGTCTCGGACCCCATCGATGTGCTCTACAACGATGTGTACGATACGGGCGCTACACCAACGGTGACCATTATCGCCCAAGGAACCAAAGGAAACGCCGTAGTGAATGGTAGCAATCAAGTGATCTATACACCTAATGCCAATGAAAATGGTACTGATACAGTGACTTACGAGTTGGATGACCAAGGACAGAAAGTTACAGCGAACATTACCCTTTCTATTTTACCAGAGGACGACGAGCCTGTAGCAAATGACGATAACTTCAATTTGGATGAAAATGCCACCTTAAATGATGACGTATCAACCAACGATGTGGAAATCGATGGAGATGATTTGGTATACCACATCATTACCAATCCTTCCCATGCGGCTGCATTTACCTTCAATCCGGATGGTACCTTTACCTATGAGCACAATGGCGATGAATCGGCAACGGACAGCTTTACCTATAATTTTGAGGATGCCGTTTCCTTTTCGCAGACCGTGACCGCAACCTTGAACATCACCAATGTGAACGATGTTCCATCAGGAGCCAATAGCACCGTGGAAGTGATTCAGGATGCCGCCTACACTTTTACGGCAGCAGACTTTACTTTTACTGATGACGACCCCAGTGATTCCTTTAATGGTATCCAAGTAATATCAATGCCCGCCAAAGGTACCTTGGAATACAATGGTTCAGCAGTACAAATCAACGACATGATCGATGACATCTCCCTGTTGACGTATACCACTGCGAATGGCGAGTATGGAGATGGTTATAGCTCCTTCTCTTTCAAAGTAAAGGACAACGATGACGCGGTTAGTCCTGTTAGCTATACGGCAAGTATCAACGCTTCGCAGGACACGGATGGTGATGGAATCCCAGATGATTTGGATGACGACGACGACAACGACGGCACACCCGATACCGAGGATGCATTCCCGAAGGATGCCTCCGAGGATACCGATACCGATGGCGACGGAACNGGNGACAATGCCGATGACGATGATGACAATGATGGTACTCCNGACACNGAGGATGCNTTCCCNAANGATGCCTCCGAGGATACCGATACCGATGGCGACGGAACNGGNGACAATGCCGATGACGATGATGACAATGATGGTACGCCTGATTCCGAGGATGCCTTCCCAAAGGATGCCTCCGAGGATACCGATACCGATGGCGACGGAACGGGCGACAATGCCGATGACGATGATGACAATGATGGTACGCCTGATTCCGAGGATGCCTTCCCAAAGGATGCCTCCGAGAATACCGATACCGATGGGGACGGAACGGGCGACAATGCCGATGACGATGATGACAATGATGGTACTCCGGACACTGAGGATGCATTCCCGAAGGATGATACGGAGGATACCGATACCGATGGGGACGGAACAGGAGACAATGCAGATAATGATGCCGATAATGATGGAACTCCTGATGATGAAGACGCTTTCCCATACGACCCGAATGAAGATTCCGATATTGATGGCGATGGTATTGGCGACAATTCCGATACGGACGACGACAATGACGGGGTTACTGATATTGATACGGACGGAGATGGTCTTGGTGACAACGTTGATAACGATGATGATAACGACGGCATACCGGATGATCAGGACGATTTCCCTAATGACGCTTCTGAGACCATCGATACAGATGGAGACGGAACTGGCGACAACGCAGATACGGATGACGATGGTGATGGCTATTCCGACGAAGTGGAGTTGACCGAAGGAACAGACCCAACGGATGCATCCAGCACCCCATTGGATACCGATGGCGATGGCATTCCAGATAGCATGGATGATGATGATGATAATGATGGTGTTCCAGATGTGGATGATGCATTCCCAACAAGTGAAGAGCCTTCATTGGTCCCTGCACAGGCCTTTACACCAAACGGTGACGGCAACAACGATGCTTGGGTCATACCAGGGATAGACAACTACCCCAACAACGTGGTCAAAGTATACAACCGATGGGGCCACGAAGTGTTCGGAACAAGGTCCTACCGAAACAACTGGGAAGGTTTCTACAAAAATAGAAACGAAAAATTACCAGCTGGATCCTATATGTATATCATAAACCTTGGCGATGGCAGTGCACCGCTTCAAGGCTGGATATTCATCAACTATTAATGTCAACAAAAAACACAATACAATACAGATGAAACTTATCAATAAAATACAGATACTCGTTATGTTCCTAGCACTTTCCTTCTCGGTAAGTGCCCAACAGGACCCCAACTACACCTTTTACCGTTATAACATGAACATTTACAACCCGGCATTTGCAGGAAGTTCAGAGGCTGCCGAATTCTCCTTGGGGATTCGCAGCCAATGGGCGGGAATCGAAGGTGCTCCAGAAAGTCAGAGTGCCATCTTCGAGATGCCAGTGGGCAGAAACGTGGGGCTCGGAGTCTCCATTCTAAACGATAAAACCTTTATTGAGCAACAAACATGGGTGGCCATTGATGTTTCTTACAACATTCAATTGGATGATGAGCACATGCTCTATTTTGGGATTAAAGGAAGTGCCAACTCCTACGATGCCAATACCCAAGGTTTGGTGACTTATGGTGTGGGTCAAGATGGAGCCTTAGTGGATTACGATAGCCGTTTTACACCCAATGTCGGTGCGGGGGTATTTCTTAAGCATGATAGGTACTTTGCATCCATATCAGCTCCCAAGTTATTGACCCCCGATCGCTTGCAAGAGCGTGATGGTAATGCCTATCTAGGTACAGACCGCATGCATGCTTACCTTAGTGGTGGCTATACTTTTCTTTTGGGAAAAACCTTGGATCTAAAGACCATGGGGATGTTGCGCTATGTAGATTCCTCGCCCGTATCTGTAGAGTTAACAGGTATTTTAGACTTTGGTGAACGCTTTGAGTTTGGTGCCAGTTATAGGTATGACGAAAGCCTCAGTGGACTGTTCCTCTTTAATATAAGTAACGGATTCAACTTGGGATATGCCTATGAAACATCCATTCAAAACCCGATTGATGGATTGGACAATAACACCCATGAGCTTTTTATGCGCTTGAAAATGTAGGCTCCTAATTTTAGCAATGAAATAAAAAGCCCCTTTTATTTAAGGGGCTTTTTTGTGATGTTGGTAGATTTAGCCACCCAAATCTAAACCGCTGTTGTAGCCTTTCCTAAAAATAGATCAGTTTAAAATTTAAATATTCTAACTTTAAATCTTAGCTGCCGTATATATTTCATTTCTTAATATCTAACCTAAGTACTTGAACATATTGACTGGCTTGAAATGGTTACTTTTCCTTATTGGATAACTTTTCTTGAACCTTTGCCATGGTATCTTCCAGTTTCTCGCCTTTTATCAAATCCAAGGAAAGTTCTTTAGCGGCGCTTTGGTCGATTGTTATATCTGGATTAACACCCTTGCCTTCGATTCTTCCGATTCGTGTTGAAAAATAATCAGCTATGGGAAGCGATATTTGAAGCTCATAGGGCAAATCAAACATTTTTTGGGAAAGCATTTCACCCGAAGTGGTCTGACCTATAATCGTAACCTTTTCCATTCGTGCCAATGCATCGGTGGTAAACTCGGCAGCACTAGCCGTTTTATTGCTTGTTAAGACATAAACGGGGCCTCCAAAGTGCGGGTACATGGGTACAATCTGGACACGGGTAAGCGGATTGTTCTGCACATCTTGCCAAAATGTCTTAATAGACCAACCTTTCCAAGGTTGTAAGTTTTTGATATCTTCAAAGGTGGGCTCATTTGAATTGTTTCTCCACCATTTTTGGGAAACAAACATTCCAATATCAGTTGTATCTTTTACCAAATGCCCAATTAAAGGAATTCCCGCAAATGTTCCGCCCCCATTGTTTCGAAGGTCTATAATCAAGGTGTCCGTCCTTTTCTCTGCAATCTGTTGGTAGGCCTCAAAGACACGTTCTTGTGTATCCACGCCCATCATTGTATTGACAGTAAGTAACGCTGTTTTGTTCATCCATTCCAAAGAAACACTTTGGTCTCCGACTCTCAGTGAATCAATGTAATTGGCAATTTGATCCGCGGGCTGTTCCATTTTTGCCAATCTCACATGCGAAAATGGACCTTCTGTCCAAAGCTTATTGTAACCATCGACAAACTCCTGTTTTGTTTGTGACGTTTTGGCAAGTTCTTGTACTTTGCCTTCCAGTTCAATGTATTCTTCGGAGGCAAGCTCTTCAGGATTGTAATGGTATTTTGACATTAAACCGGATATACTATCTGCAACGGTTTTTAATTGAACATTAAGTTCTTTCATTTCGCTACCGGCAGGTGTGTTCTTACAGCCACAAACTGCTACGAGAACAAAAAGAATAATGAATTGTTTCATTTTACTTGATTTTATTTTGATTGATGATTCGTTGCTCTGATTTTCTTCAAATATTGAGTTTAAGGTATTCTCTTTCTATTTTTTTAAAGTTGTTCTACAAAATATTTCCAATTAACAATCAACTCCTCTTCCGTGATTTCGAGCTCATTAAGTACATCCATCAAATAATTGTATCGTAACAAATCCAAAAGTTTTGTTCTACCAAATTCATCATCGATGTACATCACCATAGTCCCTGAAAGGCCATATTTTGAGTTTCCTTTCCAAAATTTGTTGAGCTGTTGTGGATACTCCTTTCTTGATATTATTTTTTTCACTTCACTGATTCTTTTACTATTGCATTGTCCCGAGGCATAAGTTGCCATACCTTCGACCAACCAATCAATACCATTTGTAATACCAAAATCGGGACTTTTGTTTCTTTGTCCATGGAATACATGTACAAGTTCGTGTTTGATCAACTGGTACGTTCCAATTGTATCCGCATAATGATGCTCACAAGAAAGGCTATCCCATGTCTTAGGTGATATAATGTCCAATTTTTCAGAAACTCCGCTTGCTACCATCCAACATTGTGATTTAAAATCCGGCATGCCCCAATCCTTTTGCCAAGTACTATCCAAGGATTCACGATTTGGGTGTATGTAAATACTAAAGCTATTTTTGTACGGTGTATTAAAAAAATCAACTACTTCACCTATCCCCTTTTTAAAGTAATCATCGTAATCCTCGATATTTATGCTGTCCAATGGGGTATATACTATACTATAGCCATTTCGTTTCTCCTCGACCCAGACATTTCCAAAAGTTCCAAGTACAAAAAGTAACACGGCAAATGCATCAAACCATAGCTTTTTCATATCATTCCATTCTAACTTTTAATCAATATTTTTTTATTTGGATGTAATTTTTGTTGCTATGCCTATATGGGTAATAAGCGTAAACCCATTCTTATATGTTCTATTTGCAGTATAAAGTACTACATTATCCGCTACAATTGTGTAAGTGTTATTGTTCTCATTGTCTGTCCGTTTGATGGTTTCTACCATGCTCCCATTTGTGAACTTGGATGTGAATTTCACAGATTCCCCTGTATCCATATCTGTATAGCTATTTTCCCAACTATCGGTGGATTCAACATAGTCATATGTGGTTTTATATCTTACTTTTCCATAGGAATCCAAAATTTCTTCAACATATGTAAGTCCATTTTCAGCAACATACACCCGAAATCTGCCTGTTTCCGACAGCCATTCATACCGCGACTTCAAGGTTTTGGAAATAGTTTCCCACTCCCCAATACGAAAAGCATATTGATAAACCCCTTTTGGTGCATCCAACCTAATTCCATATACATCTTTTTCCGGTTTAGAAATTTGGACCGGGACTTTCTGCCCAATTGCATTGAAACCAACTGCAAACAACGCTATCAGCAATAAACTTCTCATATATTCAATATCTAAATTGACAGATTTTTTTAGAACAAATCCTTACTGGGAAATTCACGTTCCCGATCTGTTTTTATCACCTTTTACTATAATAGCTAAGCCTGGACATTGAAGTATCCAGGCTTAGACTAAATGTGATCATAGAATTGGTAACATTATAGTTTGGTAAATTTCAATACAACTTCATAAGGAGGAACACCACAATCACTGGTTACTTCATCATTAAAAATGAGGAGGAATTCACTATCATCCTCAGGATCAAATGTAGCCGCGTTGGTTCCTGTTTGCATTTGGATATTGTTGGCACAAGCAACACCTACAACATTTTGCAAGGGCACAATCATTCGACCACAAATAAGATCGAAAGTAATGGGAACCCCAAAAGGCCCTAAACTTGGTAGATATGTGGCATTCTGTATAACCCGTTGTGTACCCGAATTGGCAGTAATTGTCACCGGTCCACTGGCGTATGCATCCGATCCTCCAAAGGCGGAGAATGTACCCGACACAAAATCCAATTGGTATTGCCCCGTAAAAATGGAGGCATCATATTCGCAAACCACATTAGCTGGATACAAAAAAGGTGAATTAAAGAAAACCCCAGTAATATTTCCCTCTAGATTGGTAGAAGTATATACCGTTCCGTCCGTCAGATTCAATGATAAACGGATACTAAAAATATCACCCCCGTCGATTTCGTTGGCAGCATCGAGACCAAAAAGATCCGCAGCTTCCTGACCTCCTACACTTATGTTTGTCCTAGGCAAATTCGAAGGGCCATTGGAGAATGCAGATGCAGGTATTGTCTTCAACAACAATTCTCCGGCAGAACTATCTCCATTACTGGGTGAATTGTCAAAAAACTGCACAAAAATATCAACCGATTCCAATAACCCACCATTCTCAGCGTCCCATTCCTCTACCTCAACCTCATAACTCGAATTGGCAATATCGCTCAAATTAATGGTTGGCGAAATAATGTTTATGGTTCTTAATCCCCCTCCTGTAATCGTATTATCAGTTATGGACTCAAAAATCAATTTATCGTCTTCCTTGCATGATGTGATCAAAACGAACACAGTAGCGCATAAGGAAAGTATTTTCAATATATTTTTCATTTGCTGTTACTTTAAATATTATTTGATGAACCCTGCAGGGTTGTTGTCCCAAAATACTTGTACACTTTGGTCTACCTTTTGACCCACATTGGAATTCTGACTTACAAAAGTTTGCGGATAGAAAAATGATCTTATAAAATCGCCAGGGGCAGAAATCTTGGTGGATTGTAAGTTGGAGGGTTTACCGGTTCTCCTATAAGTATTGTAGGCCTCGATACCATTTCCGAACAANGCCAAAAAATATTCCTTNANNATNACATCCAATCTTTCATCGTCTGAGGATGCTCCATCATACATGGAAAGAACTGTATCAACATAGTTGTCAATTGCNGCANTNGANGGNACAAAAGCTTCATCAACATTTTCTGGNCTAAAGTTCATTACTTTGCTGATTGATTTTCGGATACCACTTTCGAGGTAGGTTCTTGCATTTCCAGATGTACCCATTGTCAGGGCAGATTCAGCTAGCATAAAATCCACATAAGATGATAACATCAAAGGCAATATTCCCGAACCTTTTGTACTTATATTTCTTCCCGTAATGGAAATAAAGGAATCATTATCGAACAAACCACCAACAGGATAAAGTCCATAAGTTGTTCTTTTTCCGTTATCTGGGGGAATACCATCACCATCACCATGTACCCTGCCCCAAAATCCTTCATCTGAAAAATTGCACCAAATATCACTGGGCACATAATGTATGGGCCTGTTCTGAGTAATACAGCTTTGCTCGTTGACATCTGTAGTATTTGTTGATGACTGTCTATAGATATAATACCTCCATCTAGGATCTTCTATATTTTTCCTTTTCACTAGGTCATACATATAAGAAGTGGACATGTATTCTCCTGTACCTGCATCAAAATTTGCGGAAAATTCAGGGTGTCTGCTGTCCGGGTTCGAATCTGTTGCCGAATATTGAAAAACAAAATCCTCATCTGCAGAAGTAATAATATTACCCTGAGCGATCAAGGCATCTATTTTGGCTTTTACAGAACTATCTACCAATCTACTTTGAACATACATTTTCAGTTTAAGTGTCTTGGCCAATTTTATCCATTTGGATTTATCTCCACCATAATAAATATCATTGGTAGGCTTTGAAGTCTCAGTCTTACCAAATTCTGTTATGGCCTCGTTCAAAAGACTTTCCAAAGCGACATAAATATCCGCACCCGCATCTACATTTGGATTTGGAAACTCCACACCTTGGGTTGCCTCTGAATAGGGAACATCACCAAAAAAATCCACCATGGTCATCATCATATAGGCCTCTAAAACCTTGGCCATTCCTATATGCATGTACAATCCCTGTTCTTCTGCAAGAGGGGTCATTGTTCTAATGTCTGGCAATGCGGATGAGTAAACCGCCTGCCATTGTGGATCAAAAGCTGTTCCGCCATAGGCCGATCTATAATCCGGTCCGAACATATGAGTAATTCTGGTAATCTCCATCCCAGCTTCGGATAGCCCAAATGGGGTCAAAGGATTTCCTTGGACCAACCTTGACACATCATACTGAATACTGTTCATAAAGAAATCAATATCCGATTGATTTGCGTTCAATGCATTGGGGTCGTTTAAAATCTCCAGTTCCGTACTTTCGCAAGATCCCAAGACCACAGTTAACATGACCAGTAACCCCTTGAGATAGTTATTTATATATTTTTTGTTCATAATATTTTGTTTAAAGTTTAGACAAGGTTAAAAGGTCGCTTTTACAGTCAACCCATATCTACGCGAGCTAGGTCCCGATATAAAATCAATTCCTTGACCATTGCCCACACCCGTACTCAGGTTGTTCGTATCGAATCTTACATTATCTGGAAAATTGAAAGCCTTATACCACATATTGGATCCAGAAACTGTAAGTGATAGGGTTCCAAAAGGTGTCTTTTCAAGAAATTTTTTAGGAAACGCATATCCGAAACTAACTTCATTCAACCTTAGGGTAGTGCCATCATAAACCAAGAACTCATCTGCTCCAAAGCCTAGGTTGTTGAAATATATTCTTGTAGTGGTTGTCTGAATGTCATTTACTGTGCCATCTTGCTTCACTCCGGGTAATACATAAGACTTTTCACGATCCAAAGGCCTATCGGCATCTACAACACCTCTACCGACCAATGACCCCGTTGTCTGAGAAAAAATATCACCTCCATGACGGTACTGCCAGTTCATATTAAAGGAAAAGCCTCTGTAAGTAATCAGGTTGTTCAATGAAGTAGTGAAATCCGGATTGGGATCACCTACAATATCATTCAATCCTGTATTTAGAATATAATCACCTGAACTATTTACTGTCCGCTCCCCATTTGTACGCAGTACAGCATTTCCCATTAATACGCCATAGGGTTGACCCTCTACCGCATAATTGGCGACTGTACCTCCAATTCTACCTGTTAATGCTATTCTGGTCACTCCTTCTGGAAGTTTTGTTACAGTACTTTCATCCGCAAAAAAGTTTCCAGATACATTCCAATTCAACCCCTCCGAATTTCGTAGCACATTAACATCCAAATCAACTTCAATACCTTGGGATTCTAGCTCCCCCGCATTGATCCTGGTTACGGTATATCCAGATGAAGGATCTAAGTTTTGATCGGTTATTAAATCTTTCGACTTTCTCTTATATACACTAACATTAAGACCCAACCTGTTGTTAAAGAATTTACTATCCATTCCTACCTCGAACTCTGAAACTGTTTCAGGCTTTAGGTTGGGGTTGCCCAAGCGATCATTCACCCCATTTCCGGAAAGTACATTCCCTGAATTGTCAACAAGGAGTCTTGAAGTTAAGGCCAAAGTGTTTCGTGTACCATAGGCCAATGGAAAACCTGCAGAGGTACCATATCCAAATCGCAACTTCAAATAGTTAAGACCACCACTTGAAGTAATGTTTTCAAAAGCAGATGTAGGTATAAAGGATAAACTGCCCCCTGGATAAAAAATTGATTGGTTTTCCTTTTCCAAGGTAGAGCTCCAGTCATTACGCACTGCACCGTTCAAGTAAAGGAAATCCTTGTATCCTAAAGTAACATCCGCATAGGCCCCCAAGGTATTCACCTCGGAAATAGATCCAAGATTTGTTCCGCTAAAAAAGCTACCTACAGTAGAATGGTTTATGAAATTATAGTGCTGCAAAACTCCAAAAGCCAGCTGCCCTGTACTCTCCACACCTTCTTGATTATAAAGGTCGCGACGCATATTCCCTCCTAAAACAACTTTTAAATTTAGGTCCTCGGTCAAATCTTTATCGGCGCTAAAAGTAAAGTTATGGTCCCAAATGGTATTTTTGGCAAAAATTGTACGGTATATACCTGTTCTGTCTCCATCAACACCACCTTTGTTCTGTCCGTATGTATTAAACTCAGTATAGGTATCAATACCCAATCTATAGGCAATCCCCAACCAATCATTTAATTGATAGTTCAATCCAATATTTCCGAAGACCCTATCCGTTACTTGAGTGGTCTTGGAATTTGCAACTGTCCATCTTGGGTTTTGTATATCGTTACTTGATCTATAATAAACACTGCGTCCGTCAGAAGCCTGAAATGGCAGACCATACAGATTAACACTTCTGGGTGTATACAAAACATCTCCAAAAACGGAACTACCGCTACTTACCACACCGCTACCCGTAGAAGCTGCAACCGGTGGGGTACTGTAATCACTTTTTGTGAAATTCAGGGAACCATTTACTGTAAAGCCATTGCTTAAAGTAGCATTCCCGCCAACACCAAAGGTATTTCTAATTAAACCATTGCCAGGAGTAAAACCCTTATCATTTAAATGTCCATAGTTAAGATTAAAGCTTCCTTTCTCTCCCCCTCCTCTAATATTTATTGAGGTTGAGGATACTCCTCCCGTCCTAAAAAATTCATCAACACTGTCATAAGGTTTATAAGGATAAGGGGAATTTGCCAAATCCTCATACCCAGCAATCAAGGTTTGATCGTTCAATTGAGTCAAAGGGCTCATTAATAAAGCTACACCATCGGCTCCCCTTCCAATAAAGAGACCATTGGAAGTTTCCAAAATTTGATTACTCAACACATTTGGGTCAAATGCCGCCCCATGGTTACTAAAAAAGTATCCAAAATTTTGGTGAAATCCGCCACCATACTCGTTTTGATATTTTGGCAAAATAGCCTCAGAAAAGAAATAGGACTGAGACACGGAAACCTCTAGCTTTTTATTGGCATTCATTCTGCTGCCTCCCTTGGTGGTTATCAAAATTACACCGTTCCTACCTCGTTCACCGTATAGTACCGATGCACTCAACCCCTTTAAAACATTGACCGACTCAATACTATTGGGGTCAATATCCAAAAACCTACTTGATTCAGTTTGGTTGTCGAAAAACGTATTCTGTTGGTTTGAACCACCATCAAAAGGAACTCCATTTACAATAAATAAGGGTTGATTGCTCCCGGTCAACGAGCTATATCCCCTTATGATAATATTGGTCCCCGACCCAGAAATCCCATTGGTAGCTGTAATGTTTATACCTGCCGCTTTACCTCTTAATACTCGGCCCAAATCTCCATCAGGATTATCTTCGATCTCCTCATTCTTGATTTTACTTACCGAATATCCCAACGAGCGTTGTTCCCTCTTGATTCCCTGTGCGGTAACTACCACCTCATCCAATTCATTACTGGATTCTTGCATAGTTACATTGATTTGGTCGGAAGAGCCAACAACAACCTCTTGGGTGGCCATCCCCAAATAGCTAAACTGGAGAACATCTCCAGCTTCTGCACTCAAAGTGTAAACTCCATTAAAATCAGTTTGTACACCAATAGCAGTGCCTTTGATTATAACATTCACACCTGGTAATGGTCCGGTATTATCCACAACTTTACCGGAAATAGTTCTCTCTTGCGCATGCGTCATAAAGGAGACAAACACACCAAGAAAGAAAAGCAAATAGCTAATCTTACATTTCATAAATTCTAAGATTTTAGAGTTAGTTATGAGACGAATGTAGTATGGATTGAAAGGCCCTGATTTACTATTGAACCCAATGCATTATTAATTGATATGAACAACTAAATACAGCAGGTAATTGTCCAAAACAAGCAGCAAAGTCATTTGAAAAGAATGAAGGAAACCCTCTAATTATAAATCCATATAGCACGATCTAATATATTTTGGAGCCAACCGACACAACTGCTTAATTGAACCGAATGTCTTATTTATTGATTCGTTCGTCACTTTTTTTGATTCAAATTGTATAAAAAGTGATTCAAATGGATTATATCCTTTAACATGACATGGATATATGATGTAAATTCCCTATCTGATATACAATCAAATGCAGATATCCACATTTATAATTGACGATGAGCCTTTAGCAAGACAACGATTGGAAAATCTAGTGGTTGATGTTCCCGAAATACATCTAC
Organism: Allomuricauda sp. TMED12; assembly: GCA_002167435.2. Classification (GTDB taxonomy): domain Bacteria; phylum Bacteroidota; class Bacteroidia; order Flavobacteriales; family Flavobacteriaceae; genus Flagellimonas. The sequence goes on along the minus strand of NHBR02000141.1, from coordinate 60 downwards.
TTGACAGTTGTAAAACGGGAAAAGAAGCTATTGCGAAAATTGATGAACTTAAACCAGAAT
>NHBR02000140.1 GCA_002167435.2 Allomuricauda sp. TMED12 | reverse complement strand
ACAGGTTTCGGACAAGATTGTGGTTTTCGCACCCTCGGTCGATGAAATCTATGACGGAAAACTTGAGTCAGAATCTTACGAGTTTGACGGTTTGGACAAAGTAATGGAAGGGGAGTTCAGAACAGGTCATTTTGATGGCGTCGGTACCATTGTGGAGCTTTTGCTAAGAACAGTAGCTCCGGACAGAGCCTATTTCGGGGAAAAGGATTTCCAGCAATTGCAGATTATCCGAAAAATGGCCGAAATCAAGAAATTGCCCTACACCATTATTGGTTGCCCCATTGAAAGAGAGCCGCACGGCTTGGCAATGAGTTCACGCAACGAAAGACTCTCAAAAAACACCCGTGAACAAGCTGATTTTATTCATAGTACACTACAATCTGCAAAAGCTAAATTTGGCACGAAAAGTGCTACTTATATAACGGATTGGGTAAAATCCGAATTTGAGCAACATCCTTTGTTTGACCTGGAGTATTTCGAAATTGCCGACGAGAATACATTGACTCCAGCTTTAAAAAAACAGGACAACCAAAAATATAGGGCGTTTATTGCCGTTTACGCAGACGGCGTACGCTTAATTGATAATCTAAGATTGAATTGATAATTTTGCACCATGCAAGTAGAAGTCGTAAAATCTAAAATACACCGAGTAAAAGTTACCGGAGCAGACCTTAACTATATTGGAAGCATTACCATAGACGAAGACCTAATGGATGCCGCCAATATTATTAGGGGCGAAAAAGTGCAGATTGTGAACAACAACAATGGTGAGCGACTGGAAACTTACGCTATTCCAGGTCCTCGAAATTCTGGAGAGCTGACCCTAAACGGTGCCGCCGCCAGAAAAGTAGCCGTTGGAGACGTATTGATCCTGATTACCTATGCTTGGATGGATATCGAAGAGGCAAAATCATTTAATCCAGCATTGGTTTTCCCCAACGAGGAAACCAATCTACTCAAGTAATTTTGGGCGCTTCCCTAAAAAAAATTCTTAAAATATTTGTGCCCATAGCCTTTGGGTTGTTTTTGGTTTGGTACTCTTACAACTCCACAACACCCGAAGAGCGCAAGCAGATTATCCATTACATTTCCAATGCAAGCCCATTTTGGGTAACCATTTCGGTAATTATTGGAATATTGAGCCATATTTCAAGAGCCATACGCTGGAACTATCTTTTGGAACCCCTTGGGTACAGACCCAAGATTACGAACAACGTTTTTATTGTATTGATTTCCTATTTCGCCAATTTGGGTATTCCCCGTTCCGGTGAAATCCTAAGGGCCACCGCACTCACCACATACGAAAATGTCCCTTTTGAAAAAGGGTTCGGCACCATCGTCACCGAGAGGGTCATAGATTTACTGATGCTTTTGATCATAATCATGATCACCTTGCTTTTACAAACCGATTTTATCCTCGGCTTTTTAGAGGAAAAAGGAGTGAACATTATCGGTGCTATTGGAATTTTATTGGTGGGCATTGTAGGTTTGTTTTTAGGATCTTACATCATTCGTAAATCAAAGTCGCCTTTCGCACTAAAGCTCAAAGGATTTTTAAATGGTCTTCAAGATGGTGTTCTCAGTGTTTTCAAAATGAAAAACAAATGGCTCTTCATCTTCCACACACTTTTTATCTGGGTTGCCTATTTTAGCATGTTCTGGGTTATAAAACACACTGTGGAAGAAACCATCACACTGACCTTAGGGGAGTTATTGGTTGCCTTTGTGGCCGGAGCCTTCGCCATGTCAACCACTAATGGTGGAATAGGCCTTTATCCTATTGCTGTAAGCGCAGCATTGGGCATTTATGGCATCAGTTCCGTTTCCGGAGATGCCTTTGGGTGGATCATGTGGATTGCGCAAACCTTGATGGTAGTGGTTTTCGGTACAATATCCTTCATTGTATTACCGTTATTGAATAGAAATCGGTAAGCCCCAGCCGCCTAAATCTTAACCAATGAAAAAATGTCTATTTCTATTGATAGGCTTTACTTGCTTGAACCTCAGCGCTCAAGTGACAAAAGAGATTTTTGAATCCTTCAAACTGCAAGAACGAAGAGATGTCTCCTACTATTTTCCCGAAGACTACACCGAAGAAAAATCATATCCGTTGATTGTGGTTTTGGATGCCGAATACTTGTTCGACCTGGTTGTTGCCAACGTAAAATTCCAAAGCAAGTTTGATCGTATGCCCGAAGCCATTGTAGTGGGAGTTGACCAATTACAAAATGATTTGAGATGGGAAGATTGTGACTACGAAGACATATCTGGATTACCAACCGAGAAAGGCAAAATGTTCTACGAATTTTTGGGGACCGAACTTATCCCATATTTAGAGACAAGTTATAATGTAGCACCCTTTAAAATGTTCGTGGGCTATGATATCACTGCAAATTTTGGCAACTACTATTTGTTCAAAGACCGTTCCCTGTTCAACTCTTACATAAGTATTTCGCCCGTTTTGGCCACCGAAATGGAAAGTAGGGTCCCAGCTCGCCTATCTGAACTGGACCAGACCATTTTTTATAATTTGATAGTGGAAAAACAACCTACGGACGATAGGCAACGTGTCCTTCAAATGAACACTAGCATAAACTCTATCACTCGAGAATCATTGCATTATTTTTTTGATGAATACGAAAAAGCCGACCACACCTCCATTGCCGCCTATGGTATAAGCAAAGCTTTTGACAACGTCTTCAGCATATACAGACCGATTACCCCGGCTGAGTACAAATCGGATATTTTGACATCGGAAGAACCTGTTTTCAATTATTTGGAGAATCGCTACCAGACCATTGAAGACCTATTCGGGTTTGAAAAGCCCGTGGAACTCAACGATATCATGGCCATTTATGCGGCCTGCCTTAAAAAAGAAGACTACGAGTCGCTGGAGCCTTTGGCCGACCTTTGCAAAAAAGAATTCCCAGATACCATGATGGGCTTTTATTTCGAGGGGGAATATTATGAGTTCATCGGAGAACCCAAAAAGGCGTTCAAAACATTCGAAAAAGCATTTCAATTGGAAGAAATCGACTTTTTGACCAAGGATATGGCCCTCGATAAAATTGATGCACTTAAAGCAGACTTCGGGTACTAGCCGGATAGATTATTAGATGATTTCCCTTCTAAAAATCCAACTATCTACCCGTCCAAACAACCAATCCATTATCTAAATCCATATCTTTAGGCCCCTCATTTATTTTGAATGGCCAAGACCAAAACAGCATTTTTTTGTCAAAACTGTGGAACCCAATTCCCCAAGTGGGTAGGGCAATGTTCCTCTTGCAAGGAGTGGAACACCATTGTGGAAGAGGTAGTCCAGAAAGAGGATAAAAAAAGTTGGAAAGCAGACAAGACGGCCAAACAGGCCAACAAACCTCTTCGGGTTTCTGAGATTACCCAAGAAAAGGAACTCCGTTTGGACACCTTGGATCATGAATTCAACCGTGTTTTGGGTGGGGGACTGGTGCCAGGATCACTGACTTTATTAGGAGGCGAACCCGGTATCGGAAAAAGTACCTTGTTGCTTCAAATCGCACTCAAACTACCCTACAAAATTCTATATGTTTCGGGAGAGGAGAGTCAACGGCAGATAAAAATGCGTGCCGATCGTATTCAACCGAACAGCAAAAATTGCTACATCCTTACCGAGACCAAAACACAGAACATTTTTCAGCAGATTTCAACTATTGAGCCCGATTTGGTCATTATTGATTCCATTCAGACACTGCACACGGATTATATCGAATCTGCAGCTGGAAGCATTTCACAAATTCGTGAATGCACTGCCGAGCTTATCAAATTTGCCAAAGAAAGCCACACCCCCGTTATTTTAGTTGGACATATCACCAAGGATGGCACCATTGCAGGCCCTAAGATATTGGAGCATATGGTAGATACTGTTCTCCAATTTGAAGGAGACCGAAACTATGTGTACCGTATTCTTCGTTCCCTTAAAAATCGATTCGGTTCAACCGCGGAACTGGGCATTTACGAAATGCAGGGAAGCGGGCTTCGCGAAGTCAACAATCCTTCGGAGGTATTGATTTCTAAAAATGACGAAGACCTCAGCGGCACGGCAATTGCTGCCACCGTGGAAGGTATGCGACCCCTATTGATTGAAATACAGGCATTGGTAAGCACCGCCGTTTATGGAACACCGCAACGCTCCGCAACTGGTTTCAATGCCAAAAGACTGAACATGCTGTTGGCCGTTTTGGAAAAACGGGCAGGTTTTAAATTGGGAGCAAAGGATGTTTTCCTCAACATCACAGGTGGGATTTCCGTGGATGATCCCGCCATTGATTTGGCCGTTATGGCCGCCATCCTATCCAGTAATTCGGACATTGCCATTGAAAAAGGCATTTGTTTTGCTGCCGAAGTTGGTCTTGCAGGCGAAATAAGACCTGTACAACGGGTAGACCAGCGTATTCTTGAAGCCGAGAAACTGGGTTTTTCCAAAATCTTTGTCTCCAAAAACAACAAGATTGGGTTAAAACAATCCGGCATCCAAATTCAAAAGGTGTCGAAGATTGAAGATGTTGTCGCCCATCTGTTCGGATAGCCGATGATTGCAAGTTTCTTTCTATATTTAAGAAACTTTCAAACTGCACATGAAAAAATATTTACCCCTTCTTTCTTTAGTCATTTTTGCTTCCTGTTCCAGCCCAAATTCAAACAAAGTAAACAAACCCTATTTCACCACTTGGGAACATTATCTGGGAGACCCCGAACGAACACATTTCTCCAACCTCAAGCAAATTGACACCACGAATGTTTCTAAATTAAAACTGGCTTGGAGCTATAAAAGTGGAGGCCTACAAGAAGGAAGAACTACACAGATACAGACAAGTCCCTTGATGATTGAAAATGTGCTTTATGGGGTAAACGCAGCCATCGAATTGTTTGCCATAAATGCAAAAACGGGAGAGGAAATCTGGAAATTTTCCCCAAAAACCAAAGATGAATCAGGTTTAGGACTCAACCGCGGATTAAATTATTGGAAATCTAATGGGACAGGCCCTAGTCGCATCTTTTTCTCCTCAGGACCTAAACTGTATGCCATCAATATTGAAACAGGACAAACCATTACAGATTTTGGCGAGAACGGGAGCATTGACCTTCGAGATGGTTTGGGCAGGGACCCGAGCAAATTATCCGTAGTCTCCAACACTCCTGGCGCGGTTTTTAAAAATATATTGATACAAGGTACCCGAGTGGGCGAAGGTCCTGGTTCCTCTCCAGGGCATATTCGCGCCTATGATGTGCTTACAGGTGAAATTCTCTGGACCTTCCATACTATTCCACAACCAGGTGAATTTGGTTACGACACTTGGCCCGCTGAAGCTTATAAAAAAGTAGGTGGCGCTAATAGCTGGCCTGGAATGGCACTGGACAATGAGCAAGGTATTGTTTACATTCCAACAGGTTCAGCCGCTTTTGATTGGTACGGTGGAGACCGCGAAGGATCCAACCTGTTTGCCAATTCCCTATTGGCGCTCAATGCCAATACTGGGGAGCGAATTTGGCATTTTCAAATGGTACACCACGATATTTGGGACAGGGACTTGCCTGCACCACCCAACCTTGTAGATATTGTTAGGAACGGACAAACCATTCCCGCCGTGGCACAGGTAACCAAAAGTGGTCATGTATTTGTATTCAACCGAATAACGGGGGAGCCTCTGTTTCCTATTGAAGAAAAAGCGTATCCAAGTTCCACGTTGCTTGGCGAAAAAGCATTTGAAACTCAGCCGTTACCGTTAAAACCAACTCCATTTGCCCGTCAAGTTTTGACAGAGAATGATTTATATGCCCCAAACCGAACTGCTTTTGTGGATGATTTGGTTTCAGGTAATCAAACTGAAGACAATCCTACTGTGTTGGAGAAATTCAATTCCATTACATCAAAAGGGCAGTTTATTCCAATGGATACCACCGGTGTGATTCTATTTCCAGGGGCAGATGGTGGTGCTGAATGGGGCGGGGCAGCACTCGACCCAAGGGATGGTGTAATGTATGTAAATGCCAATGAAATGGCTTGGATCATTAAAATGAAAGAAATTGGGGGTGATGCAGAAGGTTCAAGTGTTGGACAAAGTTTGGCTCAAATTCACTGTGCAAGATGCCACGGTGGAGACCTACAAGGCCTAAACGGAATCCCTGAGCTTCAGAATGTGAAGTTGCGATTGGAAACAGACTCCATAAAAACAATTATCCAAAAAGGTCGTGGCGCCATGCCAGGCATGCCAAATCTTTCCGAAGAAGAAACCAATGCCATTACCGATTTTTTAATGGATATCGAAGAAGCCAAAGACCATAGGGTTGAGAAAACAAAAATTGATGTACCCTATTCTATTTCGAGTTTTGCAAGGTTTAAGGATGACAGAGGGTATCCGGTTGTAAAACCGCCGTGGGGAACCTTGAATGCCATTGACCTTAATTCAGGCGAATATCTGTGGACCGTACCTTTAGGGCACGAAGCAAATTTACAGGACCCCAACATTCCTGTCTCTGGGCTTGAAAATTATGGTGGACCCGTCGTAACCAAAGGTGGAGTGCTCTTTATTGCTGCAACCAAAGATGAAAAAATCCGTGCCTTCAACATGAAGACAGGTAAACAACTTTGGGAAGACCAACTGCCTGCTGGGGGCTATGCCACACCGATTACTTACCAAGTTGATGGCAAACAATATGTAGTGATTTCCTGTGGAGGCGGTAAAATGGGCACCGACTCTGGTGATGAATATCGAGCTTATACTTTAGAATAATTTAGGGCGCTGGATTTGGAATAGCTTTGTGTATTTCCTCAATACCCTCCAAGACCTCATCGGAAAGATTTACATCGATGCTGCCAATGTTTTCCTTTAGTTGCTCCATACTGGTTGCTCCGATAATGTTACTGGTCAAAAAGGGTCTGGTGTTTACAAAGGCCAGAGCCATTTGTGCCAAACTCAAACCATGTGCTTTAGCAAGTTCCGAATACCTTTGGGTTGCTTGGGTAGCAGTTTCCCCACTGTATCGGTTATAATTCGGAAACAAGGTTACCCTAGCTTTTCTTGGCGGTATTTCCGTAAGGTATTTGCCGCTCAATACTCCAAATCCAAGAGGAGAATATGCCAGTAAACCTATCTGTTCACGCATGGAAATCTCGGAAAGACCAACCTCAAAAAGTCGATTCAATAGACTGTATGGGTTTTGGATGGTGCGCATTCGAGGCAGGGACTGGTGCACTTTACTTTCTTCCAAGAAACGCATGGTGCCCCAAGGGGTCTCGTTGGACAATCCTACGTGACGAATCTTGCCTTCGGCAATCAAATCGCGTAAGGTTTCCAGAACTTGATGGATATTATCATCCCAAACATCAACAGCATGGGAATTGTAGCCCCGTTGACCGAAATAATTCGTGTTTCGTTCTGGCCAGTGGAGTTGGTACAAATCAATGTAATCGGTTTGCAACCGATTTAAGCTACCATCCACAGCATTGATAATGGATTCCTTGCTAAATCCAGTGCTTCGGATATGGTTGGCAGCGTGACCAGGCCCTGCAATTTTGGATGCCAGTACCACCTTATCCCGATTACCCGTTTTTTTGAACCAGTTTCCAATCAGTTCTTCCGTTACCGCGTACAGTTCCTTTTTGGCGGGAACGGGATACAACTCAGCCGTATCAAAAAAGTTGACACCTTGATCCAGGGCATAATCCATTTGTTCGTGGGCCTGATCTTCATTGTTCTGTCGACCCCAGGTCATGGTTCCCAAACAAATTTTACTGATTCGGATATCGGTATGTGGAATTCTGGTGTATTTCATCTTTTAAAATTAAAGAAGCTCAAAGGTACTGAAACAAAAACATCGGTCTAAGGCCAATGTTATTTTTCAACCTCCAATAAAATGGGACAATGGTCGCTGTGTTTGGCTTCGGATAAAATCACGGAACGCTTTAGCCTATTTTCCAAGGGTTTGGCAACCATTCCATAATCCAAACGCCAGCCTTTGTTATTGGCCCTAGCGTTGGCTCGGTAACTCCACCATGTGTAATTGTCGGATTCTTTGTTAAAATGTCTGAAACTATCAATAAAACCACTTTTCATGAAATTACCTATCCATTCCCGTTCCACGGGTAAAAATCCTGACACATTTTTGTTCCGTACCGGATCATGGATATCGATCGCTTCATGACAAATATTATAGTCCCCGCAAACAATAAGATTGGGGCGTTCTTTTCGAAGTTCCTCCGAATACTTTTGAAAGTCGTCCATGTAGGTCAGCTTAAAGTCCAGACGGTCCATATTTGTGCCAGATGGCAAGTACATGCTCATCACGGAGAGGTCTCCAAAATCGGCGCGGATATTCCTCCCTTCATGGTCCATATAATCTATCCCCGTTCCAAACTCAATATGGTCAGGCTCATTTTTACATAGTAAAGCTACACCACTATACCCCTTTTTCTGGGCACTGAACCAGTAGTTATGGGAATATCCCGCTTCTTCAAAAACCGTAGTGTCCACCTGTTCTTCCATGGCTTTGGTTTCTTGCAAACACACTACATCGGGACCAACCGATTCCAACCATTCTACAAACCCTTTTTTTAGGGCTGCCCTTATTCCATTTACATTATAGGATACAATTTTCATGCGCTCAAATTTGTTCAAAAATAGCTATTGTGAACGGCTCCCTAAAATTGAATTTACCAATGAATATATCGATGAAAAGAATCAAGGCCTTCTTTCTTGATGTTTTCCGTAATTTTAGATCAAAATTCATCTTCATGACCGCACTTGTTCTGATTGATGTTCAACGTGGACTTCAAGAAATTGCATTTTATGGTACCGAGCGAAACAATCCCGAAGCGGAAGAAAATTGTGGTCGATTGCTTAATTATTTCAGAAAAAACCAATTGCCCGTTTTTCATGTAAAACACAATTCCACGAACCTTAGCTCACCCCTGCACCCCAGTAAACTAGGAAACGATTTCCATTCAGCTGCACAACCCATGATCAACGAAACTATATTTGAAAAAGCAGTAAATAGTGCATTCATCGGAACCAATTTGGAAGCTAGTTTAAAAGCACAAAATATTACTGATTTGGTGATTGCGGGGCTCACCATCGAGCATTGTATTTCCACATCGGTCAGAATGGCTTCAAACTTGGGTTTCAATGTTGTTTTGGTTTCTGATGCAACTGCCGCATTTGATAAAATGGGGTATGATGGAAATAAATACCCGGCCGAAGTTATATTTCATGCAGAATTGGCGAACTTACAAGACGAATTTGCATCCATCAAGGATACAGAAACCTTGTTGAGCGAACTTGATAAATTATTTTAATGAACCTCATACAAAAAGGACTCCCCCTACTTTTTACACTTTGCTCTGCACTTCAAATATTTTCGCAGAATACACAAACTGATTCCATTACCCAATTGGACGAAGTGGTGCTGACCCAGGATGCTATTCCCAAAAAAGCCACGGGAATTACATCTTCATCAAAAATAGCTGGCCGGACGTTTGAAAGGTTCAATCCTACGGATATTCCCTCGGCCATCAATCAGATTTCGGGCGTGTATATCCTATCGGGAGCCATCAATACGAATCGAATCACAGTTCGCGGCATTGGGGCAAGGACGCCCTATGGCACCAATAAGCTACGCATGTACTTTAACGGTATTCCTGTAACCAATGGTGCGGGCTCCTCAACTATAGAGGCCTACGATTTTGAGAACTTGGGTGCTGTAGAAGTTATTAAAGGTCCAAAAGCAACGGCATATGGTTCCAATCTTGGTGGAGCTATTCTTTTGGAAACCAAGGCATCTGTTGAAGACAGGACCCAGCTTATCAATTCATTCACGGTGGGATCTTACAACATGCTCAAGGATAACCTGAGCTTTTCGCATTCAGAAGATGGTTTCAAGCTGTCACTGAGCTACAATCATCTGGAAACTGATGGGTATCGACAAAACAATCAATTTCAGCGAGATGGTCTATTGCTGAACACACAGTTCCGTACTGGACAAAAAAGCAGCATTGCTCTTTTGGTAAACTATATAGACTACACGGCACATATCCCAAGCTCCATCAACCAAACAGATTTTGAAGAAGACCCCACCCGTGCGGCATCAAACTGGTTGTCGGCTCAAGGGTACGAAGCGAACAAATATATTTTGACGGGACTATCACACACCTATCAATTTTCCGAACATCTTCAAAATACCACCAGTATTTTCTATACCTACTTAGATCATTACGAACCAAGGCCTTTCAATATTTTGGATGAGTTTACCAATGGCTTCGGCCTTCGAACTCAATTTTCGGGCAATTGGGCGAAAGCAGAATTCACCTTTGGTGGCGAATACTACAAAGACGAATACCACTGGGGCACATTTGAAAACCTTTATGAGGAGAATGATGGCAACGGCAGCTTGCAAGGGAATCAACTAAACAACAATACAGAATTCAGAAGACAGTTCAATCTTTTTGGAACGCTTACCTACCCCATCACACCAAAATTTTCCGCGCAATTGGGTCTCAATTTGAACAAGACCCATTATGATTTTAGAGATTTGTTCAATCAAGGGGATGCCAACGCTTCAGCAGAACGTGATTTTGATCCCATATTGCTGCCAAACCTGGGAATTAATTATCAATTAAAAAATGGAAAGGTCTATGCAAACGTAAGTAGAGGTTTTTCCAATCCCAGTTTAGAGGAAACACTGACCCCAGATGGCATCATCAATCCAGATATTGCCCAAGAAACAGGAACAAACTATGAATTGGGCACCGAATGGTTGTTATTTAAGAATAACTTATCCATGAACCTCACCCTATACCGAATGGATGTAAAAAACCTTTTAGTGGCCCAACGGGTCGGAGAAGACCAATATATTGGTAGAAATGCAGGGAAAACGAGGCATCAAGGCTTGGAAATTGACCTACAATATAGGAACAAGCTATCCCAATCCATCACTTTTTCACCCTATCTCAGTTACACCCTCAACGACCACAGTTTTGTGGATTTTGTGGATGGGGACAACGATTATTCGGGCAATCCGCTCACGGGAGTACCAAAACATCGGTTGAGTTCAGGAATTGATTTCAGACATAAAAATGGTTTGCAGCTTAACCTGACGCACCAATTTGTGGACGAAATTCCAATGACCGATGCTAATTCAATCCACAGTGATTCCTTTAATGTGTTCCATGCCAAGCTAGGGTTCCGAACCGCTATTTCATCTCATGTCAATTTGGGATTGAATGCCGGAATCAATAATGTTTTTAATACCAATTATGCCCAATCCGTATTGATCAATGCGGTTGGTTTCGGTGGGGCACAACCCAGATACTATTACCCTGGAAATCGCCTGAATTATTTTGGAGGATTGCAACTAAACTATGTTTTTTGATTAATTGTGCTCAAAAGTTTCATTTATCTTTAAAATCAAAACAGGCTGACCATGAATGAAATAGAGCAATACATTGCTAAATTTCCCGAAGAAGTGCAACACCACTTGCAAAAGATTCGGAAAATCATCAAAGTAGCGGCTCCAGAGGCAGTGGAACTTATGGCATATGGCATGCCTGGATACAAGACATATGGCAAACCCTTGGTTTATTTTGCTGGTTACAAGAATCATATCGGATTCTATGCCACCCCTTCGGGACATGAACAATTTGCTGCAGAATTGTCCCAATATAAACAAGGTAAGGGTTCGGTGCAGTTTCCATTGGATTGGCCCATGCCGTATGACCTTATTGAAGAAATCGTTAAGTTTAGAGTCGAAGAAAATGCCGCCCATAAATAAAGCTTGATGACCCCAAGAATACAAACCTTGCCTACCACTCTTTTGGTTGGAAAAAAATCAATCACCTCCATTGTCAACAACAATACCCTTGAACTTTGGCAGAGTTTTTCTCCCCGAAAAAAAGAAATAAATCATGCAATCAATAATGATAGCTACGCAGTAGAAATCTATCCGACCACTACGTTTTTCCAAAATTTTGACCCCACACGCGAATTTGAAAAGTGGGCCGCCATTGCTGTTTCCAAAATAGAAGAAATACCCGAGGGCATGGAAACCCTGACCGTTCCAGAAGGGCTTTATGCCGTGTTCCCATACAAAGGAAAACCCAGTGAGATTAAAGATACCTTCCAATATATTTATGGGCAATGGTTCCCAAACTCCGATTATGAAATGGATGAAAGGCCCTACTTTGCTTTAATGGGTGATAAATACAAAGGCGAACACCCCGATTCCGAGGAGGAGTTCTGGATTCCCATCAAAAAGAAGTGATTCATTTTTCAGATTTTGCAATAATCCATAGGGATTGATTCCACACCAATGTCTTCTTCGGTTTAAGTGTTATCTTTGAGAGAATTGCGATTACCAACCAAAACCAACTATTACAATGAAAAAACCTTTAGTATTCAGTTTAGCCCTTATTCTGATTGCAACAGTCAGCTTTGCACAAAAAGACAAGAAAAAAATCATTGCGGACCTAGACGCCAAAAAAGACCACTACAAAGAAATTGCCAAAGAACTTTGGACCAATCCCGAGCTGGGCTATTTGGAAGAAAACAGTTCTGCTCTCTTACAAAGTGAACTTGAAAAAGAAGGCTTTACCATTGAAAAAGGAGTGGCTGGAATCCCAACGGCATTCACGGCAACCTATGGTTCAGGAAGTCCAGTGATTGGAGTGCTAGGAGAATTTGATGCCCTTCCTGGCATGTCCCAAGATGCAGTACCCTTTAGAAAAGCTAGAGTTGTCGATGCACCAGGACAAGCTTGTGGCCACCACTTATTTGGAACCGGTTCCATGGCCGCCGCTATCGCTGCCAAAGATTACTTGAAAGAATCAGGCAAATCAGGAACTATTCGTTTTTATGGGACACCCGCTGAAGAAGGCGGTTCTGGAAAAGTATACATGGTCCGCGCAGGCCTTTTTGATGATGTGGATGCCATTGTTTCTTGGCATGCGGGAGACAGAAATGCCTCCAACCCGAGTACCAATCTGGCCACTATTTCAGGAAAATTTCGATTTACAGGAAAATCTTCACATGCCGCAATGGCCCCAGAACTGGGTCGTTCTGCATTGGACGGTGTGGAAGGGATGAACGATTTGGTGAACATGTTGCGCGAACACACTACCGAATCAACCCGTATCCATTACATCATCACCAAAGGCGGAGATGCTCCCAACATTGTTCCAAAAGAAGCTGAAGTATATTACGTAATTCGCCACTCCAACAGAAAAGAAGTTAAAGCTGTTTGGGACCGTGTAGTTAAAGCTGCTGAAGGTGCTGCTATTGGAACTGAAACCGAAATGACTTACGAAATTATTGGTGGGACCTACGAAAAACTACCAAATGAACCGCTTTCCAAAATAATGCACGATAACATGACCCTTGTTGGTGGTGTCGAATACACTCCAGAAGACATGGAGTTTGCCAAAGAAATCCAGAAAACGCTTGGAGCACCAAAACCCATTGAAAGCGCTGGTGAAATTCAACCCATGGAGTTTACCTATGGTAAAGCTTCCGCAGATACGGGCGATGTGAGCTGGAACGCTCCAACAGCAGCGGTAAATACGGCCACTTGGGTACCTGGAACACCTGCCCATAGCTGGCAGGCCGTTGCCGCCGGTGGAACAGACATTGGTTTTAAAGGAATGATGGTAGCTGCCAAAACCATAGCTTTATCTGCCATGGACTTGTTCAAAAACCCAAAACTTTTGGATGATATTAAAGCCGATTTCAACAAAAGAAGAGGTTCCGATTTTAAATACGAAGCTTTATTAGGTGATAGGATGCCTGCATTAGATTACAGAAAAAACTAAAAACAATGAAAACAAACCTTCTCTTTTTTCTAGCCTTATTGGCCTTAATTGGATGTAAACAAAACATAGAACCTGCGGTTAAAAAAGAAGTCTCAAAGTTCGTACACGATGTAAACACAGGGCCCAAACCTTGGACAAGCGAAACATTTGAACCTACAGAAGACGATTTTACGTTTGCCATTATTTCCGACCTCAATGGCGGGGAAAGAGCAGGGGTTTATGCCACTGCAGTTCAACAATTGAATATGCTCGACCCCACTTTTGTGCTCAGTGTGGGGGATTTGATAGATGGTGGCACAGAAGATAAAGAACAACTTGCCAAAGAATGGGATTCATTTGATGACCGCACGGCTAAACTCAACATGCCTTTCTTTCATTTGGGAGGTAACCACGACCTCACCAACCCCACCATGAGGGAGTTCTGGAAAAACCGTTTTGGACCCCGCTACTATCATTTTGTATACGAAGATGTTTTGTTTTTGATGATGGATTCCGAGGATTACGAAGAAGAACGAATGATGGAAATCTATCAGGCCCGGGCCAAAGCGCTAAAAATCATTGATGGGGAAATCGAGGGAACTTATGAAGAGTCTGAATATTATCATATGCCAGAACGCAGTATAGGCGGGATGAGCCAAGCTCAATTGGATTATTTTACAGATGTTCTTGAAACAAATCCAGATGTAAAATGGACGTTCGTGCTCATGCACAAACCACTTTGGATGCGTGAAGACAAAAAAGGTCTCGGACCTTTGGAAGAGGTGTTAGCCGACCGTGAATACACCGTAATCAACGGGCATTTCCACTCCTTTTCCAACCAAACACGAAAAGGACATAGCTATACTATTTTGGGCACAACTGGAGGCAGTCAAAATCCACAGGATTCGATGGCTTTCGATCATGTGAGTTTGGTTCGTATGGCCAAAAAACCTGTAATCACCCATCTAAAAATGGAAGGGATTTTAAACGAGCAGGGGAACGTTCCCTCAGGTCAATAAGCTTTTTGACTATCTTTAAAAAAGAATAACTAATCCACAACGCTACATGAAAAATCTCTTTACCTTCTGCATTGCTTTTTTGTTAATCGGCATCCTTTCCGCACAAACTGATGAGGAAAAAGCAGCTGCCACGGTGAATGTCAACACCATTAAAAGCCACATCTACTTTTTGGCCGACGATTTATTGGAAGGTAGGGCTTCGGGAACTCGGGGCAATAAAATTGCAGCCAGTTATTTGGCCAACGAATTACGAAGAAATGGAGCAAAACCCATTTCAGGCACGGATTCCTACTACCAAAAATTTAATTTGGTGCAAACAGGTGCCCCCAATTTTGTGGAACTTAGTTTGAACGGAACTCCCTACCCTTTGCAGGCGGCCTTCACCATGCCGGTTATTGACGAGTCGGGAGAAGCAGTATTTCTAGGCTACGGTACAGAGAATGACTTTAAGCGTATGTCTGTGTCTGGAAAAATGGTTGTAGTGTTAGGGGGCAACGAAGCGGGGCAAGATCCCGGTCAAATGTTCCGAAGCAGTAGGGAAAAAGTTGAACGTGCTAAGAGTGCAGGGGCCAAAGGACTTTTGGAACTTGTACAATTTGAAGAAGCCATTTGGAGCCGTTTAAAGCACTACATTGGCGGGAGCACTGAAGTGAAGGACATGGATGATATGAGTGAA
The DNA here is from genome assembly GCA_002167435.2 of Allomuricauda sp. TMED12. Lineage (GTDB taxonomy): Bacteria > Bacteroidota > Bacteroidia > Flavobacteriales > Flavobacteriaceae > Flagellimonas. Next base: position 203,349 of record NHBR02000140.1, on the reverse strand, counting down.
GCTGACGAAATTCCACATATTTGGGTGAATACCAAGACCGAAGACCCCGGGTTTACACAAGATATGCAGTTATCGTATACGCTAAAATCAGATGGACAGACCAAAACCACCTTGCCTACCCAAAATGTGGTGGGTATGATGGAAGGTACCGACCCAAAACTCAAAAACGAATACGTAATCTATTCCGCCCATTACGATCATGTTGGCATAGGCCAACCCAATGCAGAAGGCGATTCCATATACAATGGGGCACGTGACAATGCCATTGGGGTTACCGCGGTGCTGTCCATGTTGGAGAACTTGGGCAAATACCCTACCAAGCGTTCAGCTCTGTTCATTTTGTTCACCGGGGAAGAAAAAGGCTTGTTGGGCAGCAAATACTATGCAGACCATCCCATGATTCCGCTTAACCAAATGTCGTATTGTTTTAATACAGATGGTGGCGGATACAACGATACTTCTTTGGCTACCATTATTGGATTGGAACGTACATCGGCCCAACCGTTGATTGAGAAAGGAGCTTCCACTTTTGGCTTAAAGGCCATTGGCGACCCAGCTCCGGAGCAAGGCCTTTTTGACCGAAGTGATAATGTAAGCTTTGCCCAAAAAGGGGTTCCCGCACCTACCTACTCCACCGGGTTTAGCAGTTTTGACGACGAGATCTTTAAATACTACCACCAAGCCGCCGACGAAGCCGACTCCTTGGATTATGAGTATCTCTTGAAATTTTACCAAGGCTATGTGTACACTGGGCGTTTGATTGCAAACACCTCGGACAAACTGTTTTGGAACTCTGGCGATAAATATGAGGAGGCTGGCAAGGCGTTATATGAAATGAAATAGAATGTAAAAATGAGACCCTGAATTTAGTTCAGGGGCTCATCCAATTCATCCTAAACTTGGGATACTGAAACAAGTTCAGCATGACGCTAAACTCAATTTTAAACAATTGACTACTTCGTCATCCAAAATTCATACCTGTTGCATCGAAAACAACAAAAAGCAACATAAAAAGCCACTTTAATGTTCTAATTTTAGGGTAGGCAATTCCTTAAATTGGAACCATGATTATAAAGAACAGCTTTTTGATCTTTAAAAATGATTTTAAGCACCGAACGTGGCTGGATTGGATACAATCCCAAATTATGCTAGCACCTCCTCCGTTTCGTTTTAAAGGCGCTGTTACTTTTGATGCCAATGGTATAACATTTGTGGGATATGATATCTTCCATGATGAAGAAGTCCAGTTCAACATTCCCAAAAACGAGATGAAACAACTGTACTACGGTTATGACGACACTTTTAGGCGTCTTAAAAGCAAAGGCATGGACAATACTTGGGCACCTATACGGTTCAAGTTTGCGCATGAAAACGATCTTTATCTAATTTCTGAGTTCAATGGCATTTATTCAGCCAACGAGGAACTTTTTGAAGAACTAAAAATGTGGTTGTCCTAAAACTACCTTTGGGGTGTAATCCGTATCTTAGTTAATGTATTCCACAAAATCATGATAAAGCAAATTTTCCCTTTTGTATTGCTATTGTTGATCGCTGCCTGTACAGACAAGGCACCGAAGGAAGTTAGCTCGGTGGATCCTATCAACTGGAACAACCGCAAAGCAAAGGTATTTGTTACCGATTCTTTGGTTCAGGGTACTTCCTATTTGTCGGTTTACTCGGAAATTTACAGCGAAACAGAACACCGTACGCATAACCTCACCAGTACCATCAGTATGCGCAACACCAATTCCCAGGATACAATTTACCTCAACAAAGCAGAGTATTTTGACACCCATGGAAATTCCATTCGCACCTATTTTGATTTTCCCATCTACATCAAGCCCATGGAAACCGTAGAAATCGTGATTGATGAAAAAGACCGGTCAGGCGGAACGGGTGCCAACTTTCTTTTTCAATGGTCCATAAAGCCTACCTCGCACGAACCCTATTTTGAAGGCGTGATGATTTCTACATCTGGCCAGCAAGGGCTTTCCTTCACTACCCAAGGGAGAAGAATTGAATAAAATCCAAAGAACATTTGTCATAGCATTACTTAACCGATTTAAGTATCTTGTATGTCAATTTTGGAGCATTTTTATGCTCACCACATATATAAAAACTACCCTATGACCGATTTACAAATCGCCAAAGGTGTTTCTTTGAAGCACATTTCTACCATTGCAGAAAAATTTGGAATCGACCCTGAGAACATTGAAATGTTCGGTAAATACAAGGCAAAACTTCCGTTAAAAGCCATAGATCGAGAAAAAGCTCAAGAAAGTAATCTTATTTTGGTCTCAGCCATTTCTCCAACCCCAGCTGGGGAAGGAAAAACAACCATGTCCATCGGACTTTCCGAAGGACTGAACCGTTTGGGTAAAAAATCAACTGTGGTTTTAAGGGAACCATCCCTTGGCCCTGTATTTGGAATAAAAGGGGGTGCCACAGGAGGCGGCTATTCCCAAGTATTGCCCATGGAAGACATCAACCTACATTTTACAGGTGATTTTGCAGCCATTGAAAAGGCGCATAACCTTTTATCCGCTATCATTGACAACAATATCCAAAGCAAGACCAATTCCTTGCTTTTGGACCCTCGTTCCATTGGCTGGAAAAGGGTAATGGACATGAACGATCGTTCCCTTCGTCATATAATTGTGGGACTCGGTGGAACCACTTCGGGAGTTCCTCGAGAAACTGGTTTTGACATTACAGCCGCTTCGGAAATCATGGCAATACTCTGCTTGGCCGAAAGCCTTACAGACCTCAAACAGCGATTAGGAAATATATTCGTAGGGTATACATATGACAAAAAACCTATCTATGCCAAAGACTTAAAGGCTGAAGGTGCCATGGCAGCCTTACTAAAGGATGCTATTAAACCCAATTTGGTACAAACCATTGAAGGGAACCCCGCCATTATTCACGGAGGTCCTTTTGCCAATATTGCCCAAGGAACCAACTCGGTAATCGCCACGTTAATGGGGATGTCATATTCAGATTACACCGTAACAGAAGCAGGGTTTGGATTTGATTTGGGAGCCGAAAAATTTTTCGATATCAAATGTCAAAGTGCCCATCTGAAACCTAAGGCCGTTGTCCTTACCACAACCATTCGTGCTTTAAAATACCATGGTGGGGCAGATTTAAAATCATTGACAGAACCCAATGTAGAAGCCTTGAAAAAAGGGTTGCCCAATTTGGAAAAACATTTGGAGAACATTACAAAGTTCCAAGTAGTTCCCGTGATAGCCATTAATAAATTTGTGTCGGATACGGATGAAGAGATTCAAGTAATCAAGGAATTGGCGACTTCGAAAGGCATTCGTTTGGCTGTTGCCAATGTTTGGGCCAAAGGCGGCGAAGGCAGCGAAGATTTGGCGAAAAAAGTAATTGAGATAGTCGAATCCGGGTCTTCAGAATTCAAGCCTCTTTATGATTGGAAGTCTAGTGTAAAAGATAAAATAGCCACTATCGCAACAGAAATTTATGGTGCCGAATACGTGGACTATACATCCAAGGCAAAGGCAGATTTGAGAAAAATTACTAATCTTGGTTTAGACCAGTTACCCGTTTGTATTGCAAAGACGCAAAAATCCCTGTCGGACAACCCAAAACTATTGGGAAGGCCAAAAGATTTTATCATTACGGTGCGGGAGATTGAAATTGCCGTTGGCGCTGGTTTCTTAATTCCGATAACAGGCAATATCATGCGCATGCCCGGGTTGCCTGCGCATCCGGCTTCCGAAGGAATCGACATTAATGATGATGGTGAAATTACGGGCTTGTTCTAAACCTTAAATTTTCTGTAACCAATAGCGCATATCCACCTCTTTGGAGATGATATCTTTTACCTCTGAAAGTTTTACACGACTTTGCTCCATGGTATCCCTATGCCTGATGGTAACCGTGTCGTCTTCCAATGTTTGATGATCAATGGTGACACAGAACGGTGTTCCTGCCGCATCTTGGCGGCGGTAACGGCGACCTACAGCATCCTTTTCATCATAATCAACATTGAAATCCCATTTTAGCTCATCCACCAATTTTTGGGCAACTTCAGGAAGTCCATCTCTTTTCAACAATGGAAGTACAGCTACCTTGTTAGGCGCAAGCACTGCTGGAATCTTAAGTACAGTTCGCGTTGAACCATTTTCGAGTTCCTCTTCTTGTAATGAATTGGAAAAAACCGCCAAGAACATACGGTCCAATCCTATGGATGTTTCCAACACATAAGGTGTGTAACTCTTATTTTCCTCGTGATCGAAATATTGGAGTTTTTTACCTGAGAATTCCTCATGCTTGCTCAAGTCGAAATCGGTACGGGAATGGATTCCTTCCAATTCCTTGAACCCGAATGGGAACCTGAATTCGATATCGGCGGCCGCATCGGCGTAGTGGGCCAATTTTTCATGGTCGTGGAAACGATAATTATCTTCTCCCATTCCCAAAGAAAGATGCCACTTCATACGTTTTTCCTTCCAAGCTTCGTACCACTCCATTTGGGTACCCGGTTTTATAAAGAATTGCATTTCCATCTGTTCAAATTCTCTCATACGAAAGATAAACTGACGGGCTACAATCTCGTTACGGAAGGCCTTACCTGTCTGGGCAATCCCAAACGGAATCTTCATCCTTCCGGTTTTCTGAACGTTTAAAAAGTTGACAAATATACCTTGTGCGGTTTCAGGACGAAGGTACAGGTCCATGGCACTATCGGCGGAAGCCCCCAACTTGGTTCCAAACATTAGGTTGAACTGCTTGACATCTGTCCAGTTTTTTGATCCTGAAAGTGGACAAGCAATCTCCAATTCCTCAATCAATGCTTTTACATCGGCCAAGTCCTCATTTTCAAGGGATTTTCCCATGCGTTTTAGGATACTATCGGCTTTTTCCTGATAGCCTAGCACCCTATTATTGGTCGCAAGAAATTGTTCTTTATCAAAGCTATCGCCAAATCGTTTGGCGGCTTTTGTTACCTCTTTTTCGATTTTAGCTTCAATCTTGGCCACATAATCCTCGATCAAAACATCGGCACGGTATCTTTTTTTGGAATCTTTGTTATCGATCAAAGGATCATTAAAGGCATCAACGTGTCCCGAAGCTTTCCAGGTAGTAGGATGCATGAAAATTGCCGCATCGATGCCCACAATATTCTCATTGAGCTGCACCATAGCTTTCCACCAATACTCGCGAATGTTCTTTTTTAGCTCAGCACCGTTTTGACCGTAGTCGTAAACTGCACTAAGTCCATCATAAATCTCACTGGATTGGAATACATATCCGTATTCTTTTGCGTGGGAGATAACCTTCTTAAAAATGTCTTCCTGATTTGCCATTGGGCAAAAATAGAATTTTACCCAAAAAGAAGTATGCTATTTCAGTTGAAATTCAGTAGAAGCCAACAATCTTTCGTCTTCAAAGACATTTAGGGTGTAAATTCCCTCGGGCAAAGAGCCTTCGGGAACAGTGATAGCATCACAAATACTGATTTCCTTTCCAGTGTATACAATCTCCACTTTTTTACTGTAGGTGTTCCCACTAACTGAAATAGTACTGGCATTATCCTCGATTACCCCCATGTTTGGGCCCAAAAACTGAAAGTACAGTACTTTGATGTCGCCATCTGAATTGGGGTCGTTTAAAATAGTGACACATCCCCTCAATTTCTCAATTACCGAAGCCTTATTGGTCTTGATGGGTCTGCCTGCCCGTAACCTAAATCCGCTACCTTCGGCATCCTGCAATTTTAGATAGCTTTTTATTCTTAGTTCCCTAGTAAGTTCCTTATTGGTTTCGCGCAACAAAGATTCTGTCTGTTGCATATTATTGGCCCTCCCTCGAAGTTCTTCCAACTGTTTCAAAGTTTCGTCATACTTACTGGCCAATAAGCTATTGTTGTACCTAAGAAAGTTGTTCTTGAGCTTTAGACTATCAAAACGCACCTCCAATTTGCGAAGTTCCTTTCTGGTCTCCTTCAGCTTGGTTATGCTAAAGTTTAATCTTCCCACAGAGTCGAGCAATTGTTGTACGCGAAAGCGAGAAGTTTGCAATTCAATTTCGTTGACTTCGTTTAAACCTGACAAACGATCAACTTCAGCTCTCATCAAGGTTAAATCTTTTACCAAAAGCCCCTTTTCCTCTTCCAAATAAATCATTTGGTTTTTGGATTGTGCGTAGCTGTAATAAAAGGCAATAAGAATCCCCACTATAACCGCTGCCATTGCGGCAAAGATAATTTTATAGTTGAAATTGTTATCTTGGGAGTTCATGGGGTTGACAGTCTACTCTAAAAATGTAAAAGATTTGACACCAAAAAGGTTGGCTAAGATAATAAACGAGATTAACAACATCCTATTGCCAAGGGTATGTTTTGGATGTAATGCCCAATTATTTAGTGGAGAGCACATTTTGTGTGCCGTTTGTCGACACGATTTGCCACTCACCGATCATAACTATCTGGAAGAAAATGAGGTGGACCGTATATTTTATGGTAGAATTCCTATCAAAAAAGCTGCTTCTTTTGTTTTTTTCTCTAAAAATGGACTAGTAAAAAATTTGTTGCACTGGCTCAAATACAAAAATCAGGAGCAAATTGGAAGCTTTTTTGGTGACTGGTGCGGTGCACTTTTAAAGGAAGATGGACACCTTAAAAATATTGATGCCGTGATACCTGTTCCTTTACATCCCAAAAAACAAAAAAAACGGGGTTACAATCAAGTGGCTCAATTTGCCCATAAAATTGCAGAAAATATTGGAGCAGAATATTGTGATGATTGGCTGATCAAAGTAAAAAACATAAAGACCCAGACCAAAAAAGGCCGACAATGGCGATGGGAAAGTTCAAAAGATGTTTTCAAACTAAATACTTCGAACGAGCGAACATTTAAACATGTACTTTTAGTGGACGATGTCATCACTACGGGAGCTACCATTGAATCTTGTGCACAAACACTTCTCCAACAAAAAAATATGGAAGTTTCGGTATTGAGTATGGCCATGGTACCAGAGGGTTAAAATTTATTAATGCGGTGTTCCAGTTTTTAAATTAGTTGTTTCTTTGTTCCACGTTATTTTTAGGCATGGTGTACTTAAAAAAATTGTTGGGACTTCTTTTTTTCACTTTTATGGCATTGGCACTATGGCAATGTGCTAAACGGGGTTCTCCCAGCGGTGGTCCAAAAGATGTTACACCTCCAGAACTGATAAAGGCAGAACCGAAAAACTATACTACAAATTTTACGGCTAAAAAAATACGCCTCTATTTTGATGAACTTATCAAGTTGGAAGATGTACAAAACCAGTTAGTAGTTTCGCCTCCATTTAAGAACCCGGCCGAGATAACTCCTATGGGGGCACCAAGCAAGTATATTGAGGTAGTAATAAAAGATACGCTTCGGGAAAATACCACCTACACCATTAATTTTGGACAAAGTATTGTGGATAATAACGAGGGAAATCCCAATAGTTTTTTGAGTTATGTATTCTCCACAGGAGATTATCTTGATTCACTCACTCTTTCGGGCGCGGTAAAAGATGCAATTAGCAGAAAAGCAGATGAATTCATAAGTGTAACGCTCTACGAATTAGACAGCACCTATAATGATTCCACCATATACAAAGAACCACCATTGTATATTACCAACACTGGAGATAGTTTACCCCTTTTTGAATTGAGAAACCTGAAAGCTGGAAAATATGCATTGTTTGGCCTTAAAGATGTAAACAAGAACAATATGTTCGACCAAGGGCAAGATAAAATTGCGTTTATCGAGGATACCATTACAATTCCAACGGACTCCATTTACTTACTGAACCTATTTCGGGAACAGTTAAATTATAAAGCTACCGTGCCTAGCTTGGTCGCCAAAAACAAAATTATTTTTGGGTATCAAGGAGATTATAGGGATATGAATATTGAAACCCTGACTTCGCTTCCCGACTCTGTTAAAACCACTATATTAAAAGAACGGGACAAGGATACCTTGAATTACTGGTTCACTCCAACCGATTTAGATTCCATTAATTTTATAGTACAGAATGAGAAGGCACAGGCTTTAGACACTTTTACGGTAAAAATGCGGAACCTACCCTTAGATTCTCTTAAACTTACTACATCGATTAGCGGAAAACTTAATTTTGAAGATACATTTAGTGTTTTGTCCAACACGCCCATTGTTGCTTTGGATACCAGCAATATATCGTTGAATATCAGCGATTCCATTCCTGCAACTTACACCTATGAATTGGACACCTTGAAAAACAAAATCGATTTTGATTTTGAATTGGAGCCCAATCAAAAATATTCCTTTTCCTTTTTACCAGGGGCTATTACCGATTTCTTCGGAGTACAAAATGATACGTTGGACTTCAATTTGTCCACAGGAAGTTTTGCTGATTATGGTAATCTAAGAATGGTTCTGGGCGGTGCTGTAACCTTTCCCGTAATCGTACAATTGACCAACGAAAAAGGAGAGGTGCAACGAGAGATTTTTGCTTCTGAATCCCAAATTTTCGAATTCAATAATTTAAATCCGGGCAACTATATAGCCCGTGTCGTATTGGATGGAAATGGAAATGGCAAGATGGATACAGGTAACTATCTTGAAAAAAGACAACCTGAGAGGGTAAGCTATTACCCGGGTGTTATTGAAATTCGGGCCAACTGGGAAAAGGAAGAAACCTTTATACTATCAAACTAAAACGGTCCCTATCATCCAAAAATCTTAATTTATTTCTGGTGGATTCGATGTGTTCCTTACTCAAAGTAGCGTAAACAATTTCATCTTTTTCGGAATAGCCCATTTGTTCACCCAAACAATCATAAACTGCCGAATGTCCAGGGTATTCATAACCCAATCCGTCCTCTCCCACACGATTGACGCCAATACAGTATGCCATATTTTCAATGGCGCGTGCCTTAAGCAGGGTGTCCCAGGCCGCTATTCTTGGTTTTGGCCAATTGGCTACATAGAATAGGATATCATACCCCTCTACATTTCTAGCCCAAACAGGAAAACGTAGATCATAACAAATAAGGGGGCAAACTCGGAATCCTTTGTACTCCAACACCAGTTTTTCCTTACCTGCGGTATATGCTTCATCCTCTCCTGCCAAGGTAAAGGAGTGCTTTTTGTCATAGCTTTTGAAAGTCCCATCAGGATAAACAAAGAACAGGCGATTGAAATAATGATTATTTTCTTGGTAGACAGTACTTCCCGAAATAGCACTGTTTCTTTCCTTGGCCATTTTTTTCATCCAGTTCAACGTTTGGTCTCCTTCGGCCATATCCAACCTTTCTGGTTTCATGGTAAATCCTGAAGTGAACATTTCTGGCAGCACAATCAAATCCACATTATCTGGCATGGAATTGATTTTTTCACCAAACATCTTCCTGTTGTCTTCTGGGTTTTCCCAATGCAAATGGGACTGGACTATTGCAATGTTGAGTTTGTGGGACATTTTAGTATTCAGTAAGTTTCCAGCAATTTAATCAAAGATTCCATTCCTTGGTCTTTTGCGTGATCTAAGGCTGTTTTCCCCTTGGCATCCTTTATGGCGACTTCTGCACCATTTTTTAAAAGCAATTCTGCCATATCTTGCCGATTGAAGGTCACCGCGTAGATAAGGCAGGTTGCACCCATGGCATTCTTCTGGTTGACATTGGCCCCGGCATTGATTAGTTGTTCGGCAATGCCCAAATATCCCTTAAAACAGACTCCCATCAAGGCAGTACTTCCAGAGCCATCCTTTGCATCGACCTGTGCTCCTTTTTCCAATAAAAATCTAACCAACCCTTCGTGTCCGTAATATGCCGCAAGCAGCAACGGGGTCGAACCTCTTTGATCATTTATCTCCAATAACTTGGGGTCTGTGGCCAAAAGATCTGCAATACCTTCCATATTGCCACTTCTTATATGGTTGAAGAAATTCTCCTTATTTTTCATAGACATTTTGAATTTATAAAAAAACTGCCACAACCGAAATGGGTCATGGCAGTCTTCATCAACAATTTTCTTTTTCTATTTTTTGAATCAAATGGTGGTTATGCCAAATCAAAACGATCTAGGTTCATCACCTTGGTCCAAGCCGCCACAAAATCATTTACAAATTTTGTTTCTGATCCCGCCTCGGCATAAACTTCGGCTAAAGCCCTTAAAATTGAATTGGAACCAAATACCAAATCCACTCGTGTACCTGACCATTTAAAATCACCTGTTTTACGGTCAACTCCCTCGTAAAGTGATTTTTCCTCGTTGGCAGCCTTCCATTCGGTTGACATATCGAGTAGGTTCACAAAGAAATCGTTGCTCAACACTCCGATATTGTCTGTAAACACTCCGTGTCTTGAACCATCAAAATTGGCACCAAGCACACGCAAACCACCCACTAGAGCGGTCATTTCAGGAGTGGTAAGCGTCAATAATTGCGCTTTATCCACCAACAAATGCTCTGCTGGCACTTTTACGCCTTCAACTACATAATTTCTAAATCCATCATAAGGTGTGTTCAAGTAGTCAACTGATTCTATTTCGGTCTGCTCTTGACTTGCATCATTACGTCCAGGAGTAAATGGTACCTCAGTAGGAACACCAGCATCGCTAGCTGCTTTTTCAACTGCGGCACTACCTGCCAAAACAATCATATCGGCCAAGGATATTTTCTTACCTCCATCAGCATTGCTGTTAAATTCCTCTTTAATACCCTTAAGAACGGTAATGGTTTTATCGGTTCCTTTATTCACTTCCCAACTCTTCATTGGCTCCAGGTTGATACGGGCACCGTTTGCTCCACCGCGCTTATCTCCACCACGGAAGGTTGCTGCAGATGACCAAGCGGTATATACCAAATCAGAAACTGAAAGGCCAGAATCCAATACTTTTTCTTTTAATGCCTTTACATCTGAAGCATCCACCAAAGTATAATCTAACTCAGGAATTGGGTCTTGCCAAATCAGTTCTTCTTTGGGCACCTCTGGTCCCAAGTAACGGGAAAGTGGTCCCATATCACGGTGCGTCAACTTAAACCATGCGCGGGCATATGCATCGGCAAACGCCTCTGGGTCTTCATAGAATTTACGTGAAATTTTCTCGTATGCAGGATCAAAACGCAGCGATAGGTCAGTGGTCAACATGGTTGGTTTTCTGTTAGGTCCACCAAAAGGATCGGGAATAATGGCCTCAGCATTTGATGCTACCCATTGGTGTGCACCGGCAGGGCTTTTGGTCAGTTCCCAATCATATTCGAACAAGAATTTAAAGAAATCGTTGCTCCATTTTACAGGAGTGGATGTCCAAATTACTTCCAGTCCAGATGTAAAGGCGTCAGGCCCTTTTCCTGAACCATTTTTATTCTCCCATCCAAAGCCTTGCGATGCCAAATCTGCCGCTTCTGGATTTGCGTCCATATTTACTTTATCAGCATCACCATTACCATGCGTTTTTCCGATGGTGTGACCTCCTGCAATCAACGCAACGGTTTCCTCATCGTTCATGGCCATACGCTCGAATGTTTCGCGAATGTCATGCGCCGCAGCTACGGGATCAGGGTTACCATCTGGTCCTTCTGGGTTTACGTAGATTAATCCCATTTGTACTGCTGCCAATGGATTCTCAATCTCACGTTCTTCTTTATTATGTTGATATCGGCTGTTTGGTGTATCACTCGTTGCCAACCATTCGGTTTCGTTACCCCAATACACATCTTGGTCGGGCTCCCATACATCTTCACGGCCACCTGCAAAACCAAAGGTTTTAAAACCTGTAGATTCCAAAGCAACGTTACCGGCCAATATCATTAAGTCTGCCCAAGATATTTTCTGACCGTATTTTTGTTTGATGGGCCATAATAGACGGCGAGCTTTGTCCAAACTCACATTGTCTGGCCAAGAATTCAGTGGTGCAAAACGCTGTTGACCACGTCCTCCACCTCCACGGCCATCTTGTACACGATAAGTACCTGCACTGTGCCATGCCATACGAATAAACAAACCGGCATAACTACCAAAATCGGCAGGCCACCAATCTTGCGAATCGGTCATTACGTTCAATAAATCCTTTTTAAGTGCTGCGTAATCCAGTTTCTTAAATTCTTCAGCGTAGTTGAAGTTTTCACCCAGCGGATTTGATTTTTCAGAATGTTGGCTTAAAAGCTCCAACTTAAGTCGGTTGGGCCACCAATCTTCATTTTGTGTACCTCCTCCGGCAACCTCACTCAAAAATGGGCATTGACTTGCATCTGCCCCGTTTGCCATTTCTTTACTCATGATATTATAGTTGTTTTTAAATAGATTTTTCAGGTTACTAAAGTTACAAAAATGACCTTTCCTATCATAGAGGTTTGATATTAAAATACTATTAAAACATAGTTCCTATCTATCGATGATTGATTCGAAATAGAGAAATCTTAACTAATATGCTTTTCTTAACAATTATTGGGAAAGCCTATCCAAAAATCAGCGACTAGGTTTTCTAACTTTGAGTGAACACAAAAAATAAATAATATGAAAACGATAAAATCCATCTTGGTAATTACTTTGGCATTACTAGGAACAAGTACATTTGCACAGAGTAAAAAAGACAAGAAAATAATGGCGGATGCCCAAAAAGCGAAGACCACCCTTTTGGAAACAAGCCAAGGGTTAGAGCGCTTCTTTGATGAATCCGCAGGGTATGTTATTTTTCCCAATGTTGGTAAAGGTGGTTTTATAATTGGTGGTGCCTCTGGTAATGGGGTTGTTTATGAAAATGGCATTGCCATTGGAATGGCCAACCTTAAAAAACTGAACATTGGGCTACAGGCTGGTGGACAGGCCATTATTGAGGTTATCTTTTTTGAAACAAAGACCGATCTCGACAGATTTACGGAAGGAAAATTCGAATTTGCCGCAGAAACTTCGGCAGTTGCACTGAAATCGGGTATTGCCTTTGAAGCCAAATACAAGGATGGCGTAGCTGTTTTTGCACTTCCTAAGGCCGGTCTTATGGCAGACGCCTCTGTTGGTGGGCAGAAATTTGGTTATAAGCCTTTTTAAAAATTACGCCCCTTTTTTAAAGGGGCGCTTTTCTTCTCTATTTAAAACTGATAGCGAATACCTAGCCCCAGATCAAAATCAAAACCATCTCCGTAGGAATCATCCCCTAGACCAAATTCAGGTCTAGCATCCAAAGATAAAAGCAAGGGAATCTTAAAATTATATTCAATTCCAATACCACCCGCTAGCAACACAAACGTATCGGAACCAAAACCTTTATAGTCAACATTTGCGACTCCTCCTCCTGCTCCCACATACCAATGAAAAGAATTGTCCAATGGCATTACCCATTGAAATAACCCTACCAATTTAAAAGCATCATAAACATCTTTTTCTCCTCTAATCCCCAAATCAAATTCCAATCTATTACTTTCTAAAATACTCAATTGATAACTGATTTCCGCGCCAAGAGAATTGAATCCATCATCATCCCCGATTCGCACTCCAAGTGCATTTTTTGAAATCCGTTGAGCTTCACAATGCAAACCAAGGGCAAAGACAAATAACAACGTTAGTACGAGTGTTCTCATAATTTTAGTTTTAAGGTTGTAGTTCAATTTACGTATTATTTTTAAAAATTAATTACAACATTCTGATTGTCTGATTTTTAATAACTTTTATTGCCTGTTTTTAAGCTTACTTTGTTCCTTTGACCTGAAGGGAAAATACCCAATACATTGGTATCCCTTCTGATTCTCACTCCCGTTGACCAGGTGTAAAATCCCCCGGGGCATTTTGAGGTAAATTTATAGTGCCCGCATCGCCGGTATCATTAAAAATAGTCCACTCACTAAAAATAAAGGTGGAATTCCCCTCTACGATATCCGCATTACGAACAGCTCGCCCGTCCTCAAATTCGTGATTGGTTCCTGAGCCATCCTCTCCTATTACTCCAAACACATCGATTACGCTCCCGAAAGGATCGACCAGTTCCAGATTATCATCCCCATTGGAATCTGCAGGGCTATTTGTGGAAATTCCCAAGTCGGGAACAAAACCATAGACCAGTTCAAATTCTTCCGCATTGGGGGAAATCACCAAGGTGCTTTCTGGACCAATAATTAATCCTGACAAATCAATCGTGGAACTTATTTCAGTATTATCGTTGGTATATCTGCGGAGGGTCCACAGGTTTAAATCCAACGGTTCAGATGCCGAATTATAGAGTTCAACAAAACGGGCACTGGAATTGTTGTCGGGATCTGCCAATTCCGAAATAAAAATTTGGTTGGAAGTGAATTCTGTAATGATTTCTGGACAGCGGTCTTCGGTAAAATTTATATCTTCCAACGTTCGAATTAGCAACTGCGGAATATCTCCATCCTTGGTTAGGATAGCGGTTAGATTTCCATTAGTTTCAGGCAAAAGTTCAGCTTGAAAATCAGCATAACCACTATTTATCAGAGCTATCTCATTTTCTCCACAATCCCGAAGTATTCTTTCAGTTTCTTCTTGTGGAACGGCAAAGGTTTCGCCCAAAGTTTCTTCAGCGAACTCAACATTTTCCAATTCCACCAATATATTTGATGGGAGGCTATCGATTTCAGGAATGTTGACCACCAAAGGCTCAGGAATACCTTCACCTTCGCAAGAAATAAAAAGATGCTCAAATACTTTTCCCGAGGGCAATCTTCCGATAGAAAGGTTTCCAAAAGAAGAAAAAACACTTCCAATTCGAATATTGGTTCCTCTTTTGCCCAGATAAAGATTTTTTAGCTTTACCAAGACTTTGCTGCCTACTGGAAATTGTAAATGTGATTCTCTCAAATCCATTTCCAATTGAATCCCCATAGATGGATTGTTCAACTTATCTTGAATGTAAAGCACGCCAAAAATATTCCCAGCTCTATCCGAAGAAATCACATAACCTTCTAAAATTAAATCCTCGTGAATTTGAATTACATCATCTTGCACTAGGGAATCCAGCTCTTCAAAAGTGATGTTTGCCACCATATCCGTTGTACAATTTCCTTCAATATCATCAAATTCCCTTCCATCGACACAACATAAAAGAGACATCAGAATGATGGTTCCCATAATTTTAAAAATCATTTTTTTCATAAGTAGGATTTAAAAGCTTATGGCCAAATTCAAGAAATAGGTTCTTCCGTAGCTGTACCAATATTTTGGGGCAAAAGAGGGAGAGCCGCTCAGATTGTCCTGTTTCAACTGCCCAAAATTCCCGTTACGGCTCTGTTCATAGCCTCCTGTGCGGAAAACCGCATCAAAAACATTGTTGACACTGGCAAAAAAGCTGATGTACTTTCCATCAATCAACCACGATTTGCCCCCGACCAAATTCAGCAAATAGATATCATCGAGTTTACTTTGCCTTAGTAATTTGGAAACATTCTCTTTAGAAGCATCTGGAAAAGGTTCACCTGTATCAGGATCTATCAAAAAACTGGAAGTTCTGGTGATGGTCGAAAGGTTGCTATAATTATTTGTGAGATAATTGGTCGTGCCACTTATCCACCAATACTTTGGAGCTCGGTACGATACTCCCAAAGCCAGTGCAGTCTGGGGTCCCCGCGCCAATCTTAAATCCTTAAGATCCGCGATACCCAAATCTATGTTTCCTTCTTTAGCTATAAGTTCTTCTTCGGCACCTGCTGTATCAAAATTAATTTGAACAGATGGGTCGCTGGCGTACACATAATGCCCCACATTTCCGGCAGCGGTCAATTTTACGCTAGATGATGCTTCGTACTCAAATCCAAACTCAATACCTTTATGGAGCCTGTCCAAACCTGTAATCACTTCTTGAACAAAATCGGAGCCCAGACCTGAATCCACAAAAAAGAAGTTGATATCGGTGGTATGCTGAAACCTTGTGTAGAAAGCACTGATCCGTCCCGTTAGGCTGGGCAAACGAACAAAATAGCTCAAGTCAATACTACTCACAACCTCCTTTTGGAGCTCAGGTACCACTTGATTGTTCTCACGTGGGTTGATAAATATGTTCTGAATGATGGGTGGCTGTTCCACCATCGCAGCATTGGCGGTGAACCAATGTCTCCCTGTCAAGAAATAGGTGAATCCACCTTTGTAGGATAAGTTGGAGAATGAAATCTTTTCACCTTTTCCTAAGGAATTTTCCAAATAACGCTCGTTTTTGAAGAGCCCATCTCGTTGTACATTGAAACTGGAATAAGAAGCCGATACAAATCCATCCCACTTATTGGAGGTGAGTTTTACCTGTGCAAAACCTTCCATTTGGGATGCCTCCAAATTGTAATGGTAGTTAAATTTTTCGCCTTCACTTTTCTGTAGTTCTCCATTAAGATCGTTCAAGGTGCTGGAGAAGGTGTCCATATCCTCGTGGTAAATGGCTCCCAACAAATCTTGAATCTCCGCGTAGTTTTCGGAGGTCGTGGTTCTAAAATTGCCACCAAAACCTAGTTTTATAAAATCACTCCAGGTGTAATTAAGGCTTGTAGCGCCGGAAATGGTCGTGTTCTGGGCAACATCATCATAAATCAAGTAGGCTGCTTTTTCTCCATTGTTTGCATTAGCGGTATAAAGTTGTTCCCAATTTAGTTGTGGACTTTCCAAAAATGCTTCTTCCGCCAAATTTGCGTTGATAAAGTCTGCCCCGATGGAACTGTTGATATGATAACTTGGTAAATATCTGTAATAGGTAGGGTCTGGATTCGGCGCATTATAATAGCCAAGTCGGCTCCTTTTATTAAGTCCTGTTTGATAGGCCAGACCAACATTCCAATTGATTTCTTTCTTATCCAATGTGTAGTTGAGGAGAAATAAAGGCTCAAAAATCTCACGTTCCCGTGAGTTACGTATTTTACCATCTTGCTCGCCCCAATACGGATTGTATTGACCTCCCATCAAATCAAAAACTTCTTCCGTTAAAGCTGAGGAGCGTCCCCGTCGGTTACGAGCCAAAATTGATGTGAACGTGATACTGTTTTGATGATTGAATTGGTACTCCAGCGCGCCAAAAAACGAATAGGCATCATACAATGTTCCCTCAACATAACCTTGCTTGGCCCACCGTCGCGAAGCTGACATGGAGTACGCAAGTCCGTTTGGTTTTTCTCCTGAATTATAAGTCGCCATTAACCTACCGCGATAGGTTCTATTAGAAAATGATGAGGATAACCGTAAACCTGGACGAAAACCAGAAGGTCGGGTATTGATATTGGTGTTGCCCAAAATTCCACCAAACGTATATGGATTGAATGTTAGACTATTGGTAAATTCTTGATTTCGGACCACATCATTGAGGCCTCCCCAATTGTTCCATTGCGGCCTCCCATCAAAAAATTTGTTCATGGGCACACCGTTTATCAATACTTTACCATTTCGTGAATCGTAACCCCGAACCTTAAAAAAGGCCTGCCCAAAATCAAATGCGGCGCGGTTCAAGAAAATATCGCGTGTGGATTGCAACAATCCCATGGAACTGGATACCGATTCAAAATCATCTGAAAGGTCCCCATCTGTAAGTGAAATCAAATTATCCGTTTGTTCGTGGGCAATATCCCTTTCCAAATAAATTATCCCTAAATCAATCGGATTTCCATCCAAATAGACGGAGAATCGCTTCGGGACAAAATCCAAAGCAGAAATTTGGAGCATTTGCTCACCCGTTTGGGATAGATTGATTTCAAACTCCCCATTGATAGATGTTGTGAATTCTTGAGAAGTGCTTTCAAGAGTAATTGCGGCATTCGAAATCGGTACATCCGAACTCTTTTCCATCAATTTCCCTGTAACGGGAGTACTGTGTTGTGCATACAGTGATTTACAACAACAAAGCACGGCCAATACTATGGCTAGCCTCATAGCTAATTGTAGGTTAATTAAGAAAAAAGGGGTTGTAATTGCTGTACAAACTGCGAAAAAGCGAACAATTGTACTTATTTTAGCTACAAAATCAAAATAAAATGCGATTATTAATATGCCTACTTGTATTAATATCGACCTCACTTTATGGACAAAAGTCCAAGACATACACCTTAAGAACAATAGCTTTTTACAACTGTGAAAACCTATTCGATACGGTAAACGACACACTGACTTTTGATGATGACCGTACTCCCGAAGGACGATATCATTGGACAAAGGAGCGCTACCTACAAAAGGTTGAAAATCTATCTAAAGTTATTTCCGAAATTGGAGAAGATACTTCCAAAACCTCGCCCGACATTGTAGGGCTTTGCGAAGTTGAAAACCTGGATGTACTTGAAGATTTAGTGCAACACCCCAATTTAAGGGAGAAAAATTATGGCATCATCCATTTTGATTCTCCCGATGCGCGGGGCATTGATGTTGCGCTGCTTTATAAAAAGGCATCGTTTATTCCATCGTCCTTTAAAAGTCATCGACTTTTGTTATTTGATGAAATGAGCGAAAGGAAATACACCCGTGACCAATTGGTAGTGGGTGGCACTATGGACCGCGAAGACATTTATTTTATTGTGAACCATTGGCCGTCCCGAAGGGGCGGGGCCACAAAAAGTTCGCCATTACGTGTGCGGGCTGCTTTGTTGAACAAACGCATTATAGATTCCATTCAAGAACTGGATTTGGATGCAAAAATCATTGCTATGGGCGATTTAAATGACGACCCTATTGACGATAGTTTGAAAAAAATACTGAAAACCAAGGGTAAAAAACGTCAGTTGGATAGTTTAAGTCTTTATAACCCGATGGAAGGAATGTTTAAAAAAGGTGTGGGTTCACTAGCTTATCGTGACAAATGGAACTTGTTTGACCAAATATTCATGACTGCCAATTTAGTTACGGGTGACCGAACAACGCTTTCATTCTGGAAAGCGGGTATTTTTGCTCCCTCCTTTATCCGAACAGATAATGGAAGGTTTAAAGGATATCCGATACGCACCTACTCTGGTGGCAGTTATACGGCTGGTTACAGCGACCACTTTCCTGCGTATTTGTTTTTGCTGAAGGAGGTGGAGTGAGTGGGATATTCCCGCCTTCGCGGGAATGACGTCTTTTTAAATTAAGCAAACCACTGCCCCCAAGGGATGCGGCTCAAAATCAATAATAGACCTAGTCCATAAAAAATGGAGATGGTCCTGAATTTTTTCTCGCTTTCCATCAATTTTTTGTGACGGGACCAACCTATGGTTATCAACACCAAAGCTATTATATTGATAAACGGATGCTCTACCGCCAACAAACGTGCAGGAGCATTTAATCCTCCCATTCCCAAGGTTTGAATCGCCTTAAGTCCGTTCGCTGATGTAAAGAACAGTAATAGACCCACCAATAGCTGAATGTGGCTTAAAATAAGTGCAAATAGACTTATACGAAGGTCCTTTTGCATGGTAAAGTCTTTTTTGCCCAACCAGCCCGCTATTGCGTTGACAACTGCGATTACTAAAACGGCCAAAACCACATAGGCCAAATAAGAGTGTAGGTTCTTGATGATTTCCATTAGGTATAGTTTAAGGTTTAAAAATACGGAATTTTAAACATAAAAAAAGCCCCTCGCCAAAGCGAAGGGCTTTTAATAAAATATATTCTAAGTCTTATTAGAATCTGTAGGTCACACTAGCGTTCCAAGTACGTCCGTTACCGTAGAATACACCGAACGCATCAGTTTGGTTCAAATAAGCATTGTTGAACAAGTTGTAAACGTTTGTTCTTACTTCCATTTTGTTTGTACCAAAATCAAATGTGTAGGCTGCTGTCATGTCTAGCAACGTATATGCGTCCAACTTTGAAGTTTCGTAAGAGTTTCCTTCTGCAACCACATCGGCAACATCAACAAACTCGTACAAGTTCCTAAAGTGGTTCATGTCCAAACCTATCTCGAATCCGTTTGCGAAATCGTAATCTGCATTAAGACCCATGGTGAACTGAGGGGCGTTGCTGATCTCAACTCCATCTAGATTTACATTTCCATCAAAGAAATTTGCTGGAAGTGGATCTCCATTTTGGTCCGTGTAATCACCGATTTCAGCGTTGGTAAAGTATGTGTTATCTCTAAAGTCCCTTGTTCTATAAGGAGTGCTTCCTGAGAATACCCAGTCTCCATAAGATGTATATGCACCAATAACCAATCCTTGAGCAGCTCTCCAGCGAGCAGTAAGCTCGATACCTTGGTGCAATTGAGTAACATCTGTTTGCTCGCGGTTTACATCAACTTCTGCATCAGTAGCAATATCTATAATAGTATTACCATTGGCAATAAATCTGTTTGCCCATTCTGTTCTGTATAAATCCACAGTAAACTGGAAATCGTAAGTGTTGAATTTATATCCAATTTCCAAACCAGTGATTTCTTCGTTCTCAACTTCTGGATCGGCAAGCTCTGCAGTTCCAGAGAAGACGTTGTCCAAGAAGGGTTGACGTGAATAGTAACCAGCATTGGCATAAACTATATTCTTTTCGTCAAAGTTATAAGCTCCACCACTTTTTAAGTTATATCCAAACTTATTGGCCTTATCGGATGTTTCAGTAGTTTGGTTACCGTTAATATCAGTAGCAAACCTATCTTCTCTTTGATAAGACTGATTGGATATTGCACCTTGGAAAAATACAGAGAATGCATCCTCAGCGTACTCAATTTGACCAAACATTCCTTGATAGTTGATGTCCTCAGAGTAATCGTAGTTGATTCTCTCATCCTCATCAGCAAATTTGGTCAATGTGCTCCATGGATTGATACTGAATGACTCAGTTACGATTCTATCATCCGGTCTATCGTTAGACCATCCGGACAATCCGTAAAAATCGGCTACTTGTCTAAAGTGATCACCTGTATAGAATCTAAAGTCAGCACCAACATTAAAGCTCAAGTTATCGTTAAGATCATGGCTAAAGTTGGAAACCATACCATACCACTGGTGGTTGTTCATGGAAGCACGACGGATATACCCAGCACCATTAGGCGCTCCGTAATCTCCACCTACTCCAACAAGTGCATTGTTCGCTCTAATTCCAGCATAATCAATTTGACCATCAATACCTCCAGCTACAGGATAATCGGGCAATCTTACTCTTCCGTTTCCTCTTGGTCCGGTTCCACCACCACGACCCCAAGAAGCGTAAAGTACAGTAGAAAGGTCTGATTTATCAGAAATATCCCAGTCCCAGTTCAAGTTCATCACCGGTTTATGGTAGAAGTTTGTTCTTTCTGACTCCAGCTCACCTTCGTCAAATCCCCAGTGTTGGTTATATTTTCTTTTGGCTTCAACAACCTCCAAAGGTTGTGACCAACGTTGCATGTGCCATTGTGGTGCACCAAAAATCAAAAAGTTAAAGTTATGGTCCCCAATAAGTTTACCTACGGAAAAGAAATAGTTCTGACCTTGTCCTTTAGTTCCTTCAGCAAATTTTCTCTGACCTTGCCAGTGATCCAACATAACTGAGAATCCCCAGCCATTCTCATTGATTCCTGAATCGTAAGAAGCGGTAGTTTTAACGAAACTGTCATTACCAACCATGACACGACCGAAACCACCTTCTCTTTTTTCAGTAGCTTTAGATACGATGTTCACCGTACCACCCACAGAAGAAATGGCCAATTTGGAAGAACCAAGACCTCTTTGTACCTGAACGGCATTGGCGATATCTGCCATACCTGCCCAGTTGGACCAGTACATTCTTCCATCTTCCATACCGTTGATAGGCTGTCCGTTCAATAGGAAGGCTGTGTTGGTCTGGTCAAAACCTCTCAAGAACATCTGAGAATCACCAAAACCTGTTTGGTTGGATACATATACCGAAGGTACATTTTTCATTACTTCTGGAAATTCTACGTTACCAGCAGAAACAGCTTGTATTTCGTCTCTTTTAATGGTAGTAACGGCAATTGGAGTACTTCTATCCTCCTCAAGGTCAATAATACCTGAACCTATTACTACAACTTCTCCCAATTCTTGGGCGTCCGGCATCAATTGAATTGAGCCTAGGTCTCCAGTTGAATTAAATTCAACTTGTTTTCTAATGAATCCGATGTAAGAAATTACCAGGGTACCAGAACTTTGGCTTACTTCCAAAGTAAAGTTTCCATCAAAATCCGTGGATGTACCATTTGAGGTACCTTTTACCACTACGCTGGCTCCTGGAAGCGGGCTGCCAAGCTCGCCATCAACTACAGTACCAGTAAGAGTTCCTTGTGAAAATGCCATCGCGGAAACAAAAATAGCCGCAATAGCCAAGTAGATTCTTTTCATTTAATCAGTGTTTAAGTGTTTAATTAGCCCTGCAAAAGTGATTTATTTTTGACACTCTGCGATTAAGCCAAAGTTAAAATCATGCAAATATAGTTAACACTAAATTAACAAAACAAGTTATCTGACAGACAATTGTTTAGCGTTTTTAATTGGATTTGAAAAGATGACAATTTACTACTTAAAAAAATGCAAAAGGTTTAATGTGGAGCTGTCGTGTTTGCTGATTGTTGAATTCTCGATGTCAGCCAAAATATTTTTGGCCAATTGTTTTCCTAACTCAACTCCCCACTGATCGTAGCTGAAGATATTCCAAATCACGCCCTGTACAAATATCTTATGCTCGTAAAGTGCAATGAGCGCACCAAGACTTTTTGGAGTAAGCTTTTCTATTAAAATAGAGTTAGTGGGTTTATTGCCTTCAAATACTTTAAAAGGAAGTAATTTTTGTAGTTCTTCACCAGACAATCCTTGGGATTCGAGCTCATGCTTTACCTCATCCGCAGTTTTACCGTTCATCAAAGCTTCGGTCTGGGCAAAGTAGTTTGCCATCAACTTATTGTGATGATCCACATCTCCGTGCAGTGATTTCTTGTATCCAATAAAATCCGTAGGAATCAACTTGGTTCCTTGGTGTATCAACTGAAAAAAGGCGTGCTGTGAATTGGTACCGGGCTCTCCCCAAATTATGGTTCCGGTTTCATAACCTACTCTATTGCCTGACCTATCCATACTTTTTCCATTGCTCTCCATGATACCTTGCTGCAAGTATGCGGGAAAACGGTGCAAGTATTGTGTATAAGGGATGATGGCTTCGGTCTCCGCTCCATAAAAATTATTGTACCAAACACTGATAAGCGCCAACATCACTGGGATATTTTCCTCAAAATGGGTTTCCTTGAAGTGGATATCCATTTCATTGGCTCCGGTTAAAAGAGATTCAAAGTTTTCGTACCCAACAGAAAGTGCAATGGACAATCCAACAGCACTCCAAAGGGAGAACCTACCTCCAACCCAATCCCACATCGGGAAAACATTATCGTCGGCAATACCGAACTCCTTGATTTTTTCAAGGTTAGAGGACACCGCAACAAAATGGTCGGCCACATCTTTTTCGGATGCACTTTGCAAGAACCATTTTTTAATGGTCAATGCATTGCTCAAAGTTTCTTGAGTAGTAAACGATTTTGAAACAATCACGAATAATGTGGTCTCTGGGTCAAGCTCCTTCATTACCTCGTGAACCAAGTCACCGTCCACATTGCTTACAAAATGTGTTTTTAAATCATTTTGATAAAATTTGAGTGCTTCGGTCACCATTACAGGCCCTAAATCCGAACCGCCGATTCCAATATTAACTATGTCGGTAAAGGTTTTGCCCGTATGTCCTTTTCGTTCTCCAGAAATAACGGCCTCCGAAAAGGATTTTATTTTTTCCTTTACTTCAAAAACCTCATCAACAATATTGACGCGGTCCACAAAAACCTTGTCTCCTTTTTTGGCACGCAATGCGGTATGCAATACGGCTCTGCCTTCGGTTTGGTTGATGAGCTCCCCGTCAAAGTAACTTTTTATGGCATCTTTCAATCCTACCTCATCAGCCAGTTCCAAAAGTAATTTCAAGGTTTTGTCCGTAATCCTATTCTTTGAATAGTCCACCAAAAAATCGTTCCAAAGTATAGATAACTTTTTTCCACGATCTTCTTCTTTAGAAAACAATTCCCTTAAATGTACATCTTTGGTTTCTTGGTAATGTTGCTGAAGTTTTTTCCAAGCATTAGTTGTAGTGGGGTTGATTGTGGGTAGCGCCATTACTGGGTGTATGATATTAAGGTTTCTTCGGGTTCTGTTGGAGTTAAATCTATAAATTCAATACAGTCCAATTGTTCTTTTAGCGGTGAAATATGTGCCAAATAATCGGCGCGCAATGAATCTGCAATAGGTTCGGCCGCTGGAAGTTCTTCTTTAAATGGATCCACTTGTCTTCCATTTTTCCAAAAACGGTAACACACGTGCGGCCCTCCCGTATTTCCAGTCATACCGATCCAACCAATTACATCACCTTGGCGTACAAAATCTCCACGCCTAACATTTTGGGCTTTCATGTGTAGATATTGAGTACTATAAGTGCCGTTGTGTTTAATTTTTACGTATTTGCCATTGCCTCCTCTACGAGTTGACTCCGTTACGGTTCCATCTGCCGTGGCCACAATAGGCGTTCCAATGGCAGCGGCAAAATCAGTTCCTTTATGGGGCCTTACCTTATTACCGTAGTAGGCAATCCTTCTTCTTAGGTTATAACGAGAAGACAATCGATACTGGAATTTAACCGGTGCCCGTAAAAAAGTACTTCGTAAATTATTAGCCTCTTGATCAAAATACTCCAATATGTTGTGGGTAGCATCGGAAATATATGGAAAGGCATAAATGGTTTTTCCTTTATGCTCAAAATAAGCTGCTTTCACATCACCAATACCTGCATAAATGCTATCATTGATATAACGCTCCTCAAAAACCACCTTGAATTTATCTCCTTTATCCAATCGCCCAAAATCGATGGTCCATGCATAAATATCTGAAAGTGCAAAAGTAAGATTATAATCTACTCCCAAAGTATCGATAGACATGGATAAACTATGATCGATAACTCCACCTATCTCACGCTCCACTAATTTTATTTTTTTCCTGCTCTTGTAGGCTTTTGTAGAATCGCGAAGATCTACAACGGTGTAATTAATTTTGTCGTTCTGATAAATAAAAACCTCAGCTACTTCGGAAGTGTCTTTGGATTTTAATATCACATAGGGCTTTCCTACCTGAATTTTTCGAACATCAAAAGTATCCCTAAAGTTTTCTGAAATAGTGGCGATTTTGGGGTAATCCACTTTGTTTTTGAGCATTAGCTCTCCGAAACTATCGCCTCGTCGAACCGTATCGCGGACTACATGAAATTCATCTAGATTAAATCCATACTGCAGCACCGGAAGTTTTTCAATTGTTTCCGCCTTCGCTATTTCATTGACCGGTTCCTTTGCTTGCTTGCAAGACACCAGCACTGCCAGCGTCAAAATTGCCCCAATAATTTTCCGCATCGTTCTTCTATTCCTTGTTTTATTTTTTGTCTGGATTAAAAACATGGTCCACCCATTGTTTACCCCATGTATCCAACTCTTCTTTGGTATGCAAAGTTGGGAAAAAAATTATTTTCTGGAAACTTGGTGGTAAATACTTCTTCCAATTGGTACCTCCAGTTGCCTCAACATCCTTGCCTTCCTTTGCCAAATATCTGTGTGCTGAGCCCATATGCATCAACGGCCAATTTACATTGGCATTCAAATCTAACTCTTTTAACGCTAAAATCAATTCTTCATTGTTTTTAGATGCATCGGGCAATTGAAGATATTTATGATATATAGTGCTGTTCTTCACTTGGTTTGCTATTCGTAAGAGCCTTGGCGTGTACCTTACTTCAAACTGTTTAAGAGTGAGTGTCTTTTCACCAGTCGCCATATCGGTCGCCCCTTTTTTCCAATAAACATGTTCAAACAGGTCTTCTATACTGTTTTCCGAAGAAAATGAATCTCTTTCGGAGGAGTGTACCATATTTTCCAAAGGGGTAGCGTAAAATTCTATCATCCTATATTGTACGGATTGGAATCCGCTTGCGGGGAGCAATGCCATGCGGTACCTAAGGAATTGTTCCCGCTCCATTCCTTTTATCATAATGCTAAAAGAAGATATGAGCGCCTGGAAATAACTATTGACCCGCCTTACCTTTTCTATAAAAAATTGAACGTCTTGGGATTTGTCCTCTACAATCTGTTTTTGTTCGTGAAGGATGAGTTTAAAGTGCAGCTCCGTGATTTGATGGTACATAATGAAGATTTCCTCATCGGGAAAATGCGTCCGTGGTACTTGAAGGCTGAGTAGGGTATCCAAGTGTATATAATCCCAATATGTAAGATACCTTTGATAAAGAAGTCCATCCAAATAAGAACTTAAATCTTGTCCAGAGTTTTTGTACTTTTCCTCTAACTTATTGATTTGGGAAACGATTTTTGCATCCTTATCCATTAATGCTAATCTACTAATTCATTATTATTTTAAACTGGTTCTTTAGTCCATTATAGCCATCTAAATCTGCTTTTAAAGATCCCACGGCCAAATCTGCTTTGATTCGGATGGGGATTTTGTTCCAATCGTTCGAAACCCAAAGCGTTAGACTCTCTTTTTCTTTAAAAACACGACCGGACTGAACCAACGGCCTAAATTTAAGACATTCCACTTTTCCATACTTTGTCCGGAGGATTTCTTTTCCCAAATATTTCAACTGGAACCTAAAAACCCCATCATCATCAAAAAGCATGTCCAAATCGATAGAATCCCCGACTTCAAACTCTTCATGGTTGTAGTTGCTCCTTAAAAAATAGGAGGCGGAAATAAGGTCTTGTATTTGATCATGAATTGTGAAGTCTTGTTTTGTTCCATTCTTATTATCAATTAGAACGGCTTTGTCCCTTTCATAATTAAATTCAATTTCCAAGTCTTTGGTATATCCACCCTCATTTATTTTCCGGACAAACTTGTAAGGTTTACCATGTTCTCGGCCAAAATAACTTTCGTAAGTATCATCAACCTTAAAAAAAATACTGGCAAAACCCGTGGTTTTTCCTTCTCCTACAACATGATAAACCGGAACATTATTCAATGTTTCAGAAGTTAAATGCAATGTAGCATAGCTTGCATTTAGAAACCCATAATGGATTCTGAATTTTAGCCATTCCCCTGGTTTAAAGGCCGGGCGTGAACTTTGACCCATAACCGGCATTGCCAAAAGAAGCAATAACATGGATATTATTATCTTTTTCATTTGCAATTTTATTGGTATAAAATTAGTAAAATCACCTTAGGGGTTACGCTGTTCACATATACTTAAACAAAACTTATTCCAAAATAGTATAAACAAAAAAAAGCCCAGTCTTGAGACTGGGCTTTTCCTAAATAACCAACCAAACTTTAAATTATGAAAAACCAATACTTAAAGTTATAAGGGAACCACCCCTTATGTGGGTCAAAGATAAGTCAAGGTTTTGTAGGAAAAAGCGTTTTTAACGGACTTTAACTAAACCCCTAGTAAATTGATCGGTTTCATCATTTTTTTTGACATATTATTAAGATAATTGGGTGTTTTGATATGAGGATATCATCAAAACCAGTACCCAAGACTAACAAAAAAATTACCATCATTTATCTCGGGCGACCAAGAATAGTATAATTGAATAGGTCCCAAGAACGATTCAAAACCATAGCCTATTCCGTAACCTGAAAAACTTGGCTCCTCAAACCAATCCCCTGTACGAAAAAGGTCATCGGCAACATTGGCATAGTTGACCGAAAAAAGTGCGTGATGTTTTGGAGCAAAGCGGTAATCCAATCGCGCGGAACCTTTTACATAACTATTACCGGGAATACTAAGAAAATCATATCCAAAAAATGGCACGAAATTATTTACGAAGTTATTTCCAAAACCTCCCAGAATAAAATCAAAAGAAGCTACCGGTGATGTTCCCAACTTTACACCTCCTTCGGCTTCTAGGTTTAGACTTAAATTGTGAAATAAAGAAAATACACCGCCCAGTTTGGCCTTTGCTACAGCAAACTGGGAGAAGTTTTCGTTATAATCCGATGAAAAAGCATAAAAATGAATGTCCCCGTCGAACAGTAGTCCCTTGGTAGGGAAATATTTTTCGTCATAGGTATCCAATTTGATTTGAGAAAAAGCACTGAAGTAATTGGAGTTGTCAAAAGTTGTTCTTTGATTTGAGGCAGAGGCTTCTACTTCAGGATCTACATCTATTTGACTCAGTGTTCTTGTGCTATAGTTCAAGAATTTATGCTCCGCCCCAACCGTGAAGGCAAACTCTTCCTGAAGAACGGTTTGTAGATAAACTTGATTGGTAAGATCGGTTACATCTACGTTGATTGTTTGAATATTAGGGTCGTTAGGCACATTAAAATTGCCCCTTATCAATGAAAAATCGGTTTCTGCATCAAAATTTGTCAATTTGGAATTGACCCCAAAACTCCAATAATAGCCTTTGTCCAAGTAATACTGCATGTTGTACCTAATATGGTCTCCCAATATAAAATCAAAAGATGCTACATCATCTTTCATTAAAAAATTCTTCTTGGTCAAGTTTATGAGGGCGGCACTTTTATACAAATCATCGTAGTGGGCAGACATTTTAATGAACATCTTGGTCGGGTTTTCTTTGAGCTTCAGAATCAAATCCGTTCCCAATCCGTTAGATACAAGATCATACCTTATCGCCTTAAAATTTCCTGTGGCAGAAAGATTGTTTATGCCTTGCCTTAAATCCTCGAAAGAAATCTTTTCCGCTAAGTTGAACCTTAATTTACCTTTTATATAACCTCTTGTATATCTATCGTTTCCTTCAATGATCATCCTATTAACGGTTAAACTATCTACCATATGGATGCTCTTACTTTGTTTTGTTTCTCTATTTTGAGCCAGGGCTATTTGTTTTAACTTATCGATTTTGTCCCTGGCAGATACTTCACCACTCTTAACAATTTGGTTGCCTTTTTCAAAGTCGATAACGGAAAACTCATCAATATCCGGCCGGATATAAATATCTGTTTTCTTGGACTTTTCCTTCATATCGTTCACCGTGCGATAATTATTGATCTGAAGAAGAATTTCTGTAGCGGAAGAGAGCGATTCTCTGGTTGCCAGATCATGTTGTACATCGACCCCAATAATGATATCCGCACCCATGGCCTTTACGTGATTGATAGGATAGTTGTTCACGACGCCACCATCAATTAAAATTTGGCCATCTATTTCTGCAGGCTCAAATAAAGATGGGAACGTTCCACTGGCCACAATAGCCTCAGGAAGGTACCCTTTGTCCAATAGGATTTCTTCCCCAGTTTCCACATTGGTGGCTACACACAAAAATGGTATGGGCAATTTTCTAAAGTCCTGTACATCTTTCACATGAAAAAGTAACTGTACCAAAAGATTATAGATGTTTTGCCCTCCAGAAATTGCCTGAGGAAAAGATATTTTAAAATTTTCAAAGGGTAGCGAAAGTGCATACCGCTCTGAATCTTCTTTCTCGTAAAATGTTTTCGCGCTTCGTGGAACATTGTCCTGAATCAAATTGGCTAAATTGGTGTTCCTAAAAATGGAGTCCAATTGCTGGGCGGAATAACCTGATGCATACAGCGCACCTATTATAGCTCCCATACTTGTTCCACCGATGTAATCAACTTTAACACCCGCTTCCTCAATAACCTTTAGTGCGCCAATGTGAGCCAAACCTTTAGCCCCACCTCCACTTAAAACAATGCCCACTTTGGGTGGTTTGTTTTCTGAAGTGTTTTGGGCCATGCCCACAACACCAAGCAAGGCAAACAGAATTGTAAAGATGGTAGCTTGTTTTCTCATTGCTTACTTATGAAAGGTATTATAAATTTTTTTTGCCTTGGACGCTCCAACGGATGCCGTCAAATTTTCCAGGGATGCTTCCTTAATTCGTTTTACGGATTTAAAGCTTTTTAACAACTGTTGGGCCGTTTTTTCGCCAATTCCTTCAATATTAGCCAATTCTGAACTAATGGCACCCTTACTCCTTTTGTTTCTATGATGGGTTATGCCAAACCGGTGTGCTTCGTTCCTGAGCTGTTGGATTATTTTTAGAGATTCCGATCTTTTATCCAAATAAAGCGGCACAGGGTCTTCCGGAAAATAGATTTCCTCTAAACGCTTGGCTATACCAATAATGGCGATTTTTCCCCGAAGTCCCAAAACTTCCAGACTTTTTAATGCAGAGGACAATTGGCCCTTTCCACCATCAATAACAATAAGTTGCGGTAAAGGTTCTTCTTCGTTGAGCAACCTTTTATATCTTCTAAAGACCACTTCTTCCATACTGGCAAAATCATCCGGGCCCTCTACTGTTTTTATATTGAAATGACGATACTCTTTTTTAGAAGGTTTGCCATCCTTAAAAACAACACATGCGGCTACAGGATTGCTTCCTTGGATATTGGAATTATCGAAACATTCGATATGACGTGGTTCTTCCGAAAGGCGCAGATCCGATTTCATTTGCCCCATTATCCTCTTGATATGTCGGTCTGGGTCTGTTATTTTGATTTGCTTCAATCTATCTTGCCTGTAAAATCTGGCATTGCGTTCCGAGAGGTCCAAGATTCTACGCTTATCCCCCAACTTGGGGAGGGTTACCTTTAAATCATCATCCACCATCACAGGGAAAGGCAAATACACCTCATTGGATTTTGAATTAAATCGTTGTCTTAACTCTGTTACGCCCAATTGTAATAATTCTTCGTCGGTTTCGTCCAGCTTTTTCTTTATTTCTAAGGTGTGCGACCGAATTATGGCCCCGTGGGAAATCTGTAAAAAGTTGACATAGGCATGTGTCTCATCAGAAATTATGGTAAATACATCTACATTGTTGATTTTTGGATTTACCACCGTAGATTTTACCTGATAATTCTCAAGAACATCAATTTTATCTTTGACGCGCTGCGCTTTTTCAAACTCCATT
This sequence comes from Allomuricauda sp. TMED12, assembly GCA_002167435.2. GTDB lineage: Bacteria > Bacteroidota > Bacteroidia > Flavobacteriales > Flavobacteriaceae > Flagellimonas. Next base: position 172,549 of record NHBR02000140.1, on the reverse strand, counting down.
TTTTCAGCAAAATCTTTCATTTGCTGCTTAAAGGTCTGTATGGAACTTTTTAGGTTACCTTTTATGATTTGCCTAATATCTTCAATCTGGTCATGGTATTCCTTCTCGGTTTGAAACCCCTCGCAAGGCCCTAAACAATTACCCAAATGATAATCGAGGCACACTTTATACTTTCCGGCTTCTATTTTTTCCTTGGAAAGGTCATAATTACATGTACGTAGTGGATACAGACTTTTAATCAAATCCAAAAGGGTCCTCACAGTTTTCATACTTGTGTAAGGGCCAAAATACTCGGAACCGTCCTTAATGAGTTTTCGTGTGGAGAACACCCGGGGGAAACGCTCATTTTTGATACAAATCCAAGGATATGTCTTATCGTCCTTTAGCAGCACATTGTACCTTGGCAACAATTTTTTGATCAAATTGTTCTCCAACAAAAGTGCATCGGATTCGGTAGCAACCACAATATGTTTAATGGAGTGAATCTTCTTGACCAGGACCCTGGTTTTACCGTACTCTTGTTTCTTGTTGAAATAAGAGGAAACCCTCTTTTTTAAGTTTTTAGCTTTTCCAACGTAAAGAATCTTACCATCGGCGTCATAAAATTGATAAACCCCAGGATTGTTCGGGAGGGAACTTAACTGTACTTTTAAAGATACTGGTTTGGACATAGAAGTTCTAAAAAATGAACTGTTTAGACATTACAACAAATTTATATTTTAATTATCGGGTTTCTTGTTAAACTTGATCAATTCCCGTTTTGCATTGATATTTGATTATTCCTATCCGCAAAACTTTAAAAAACGAGCAAAATCAAAAATTTGCAGATTTATAACGCCACATTGTCAAACTGGGGTTTTTCCATAAAAAAACTATGGAAAATCCATGTTTTCATGGTCAAGATTCAGTCTAAATTGTTAAACAGTTATTAAAAATTGTGTATTTCATCGATAAAACATGCAGTTCATAGTAATTTTTTCAATTGTTTTATTTACATTTAACCGTATAAAATAAATCCTATGGAAAACTATATCATCGTTTTGGGAATGTACTTGATCTTGATGCTTTTCTTCAAAATCTTTTTTTCTGTTGCCACCAAAGGAGAATAAATATAAAGTACCCCCAACAACCCTTAAATCTTCAACATTTAAATGTTGAAACCTGAACTAAGAGAAAAATACAAAAATCTGAGAGCGGATATCACTCCATCACAGGCCTCGGATTTAGGTTTAGTTTTAGCAAACGGTTTACTCCAAATCCCAATCTGGGATTTTTTTTATTACCATATATTTTTGAGTATCGAAGAAAAAAACGAAGTGGACACACTTCCATTGATAACTCTCCTTCAAGGTAAAGACAAAAACATAGTTGTTCCTAAAGTATCCGGCAAAAATTCCATGGAAAATTATTTACTTACGGACAGCACTCCTCTTAAAAAAAGTGTTTGGGGAGTCCCAGAACCTATAGATGGCATTGAAATCCCTGAATCTAAAATTGATGTAGTTTTTGTGCCCCTATTGGCTTTTGATACTTTGGGTAATCGAGTGGGGTATGGTAAAGGGTATTACGATACTTTTTTGAACAAATGTAGGAAGGAAACTGTAAAAATCGGCTTATCGTTCTTTGGTGCGGAAAATGAGCAAATAACCGACGTAAATGAAAATGACGTAAAATTGGATTACTGTATTACCCCGGAAAAGGTTTATGAATTCTGATCAGCCACCGTTACTTTCTTTTCGGCATCCTGTTTTGGAAATGCTTTCTTATTGAACACAATTAAAATACCAACCCCCGTACTAATAGCGGTATCAGCGATATTGAATACTGGTTCAAAAAATCGAAAACGTTGACCTCCCAATGAGGGTACCCAATCTGGCCATGTAGTATCCACCAAAGGAAAATAAAGCATATCCACCACCTTGCCATGAAATAGACTGCCGTATGCTTCATCAGTAAATAGTGTTGCAACTTGTCCGCTACTGTGGTCAAAAATAATTCCATAGAAAACTGAGTCTATAATATTCCCCACAGCCCCTGCGAATATTAAAGAAACAGCCAATATCAGCGTTCTAGGTGATTGTTTTTTAATAATATCCCAAAGCCAATACCCAATTCCAAAAACGGCAAAAATCCGGAATATGGTCAAAACCAATTTTCCCGTTGGTTCCGAAATAGGCAATAAATCGCTCAATTTTGTTCCCCATGCGGCACCTTCGTTCTCAATAAAGAGAATTTTGAACCAACTGAAAACATCATGTGATTCACCAAGTATAAAACTGGTTTTGATATAAATTTTGCTTATTTGATCTACAAGCAGAATCAAGATGACAATAATAAGGGACTTTTTTAAACTCATGCTTTTATTAAAGGGATTGCAAAAATATGGATATTATTTTGTTTTGGTAAGGAAGATATCACCTTCTATCGTCTTCAGAATAAATTGATTGTAACCGAAGGGTATTATTCCTTTTTCCACATTCCCGTATGTGCTCTCTGCAATAATATTGCCACTTGGTGCCATTACCATAATATCTCCTTTTTGGGTGATTACCTCAACAGATTCCGAAACATTTTCCAAAGTACATTGACCATCGGACAAGGTAATATATAAATTCTCATATTTTCCCTTGGCATATAGGTTGGTATTGGTCCCAAACACATCCACATTTTTGTACTCGGGCACTCTTATTTCCAAAGCTATGGAAACAACTTTGTGTGCGCTGAGTTTATCGTTGGGATTAATAAAAAGCGGTTGGAAGTCTGCACTTATCATAGCGGTAGTGCCGCTTTGCTCAATAGAAATAAGTAAATCGTTGGCATATTCCCCTTCCATACTTGCAGATACCTCAACTTCATTGGAAGATGCGGTCTTCAAATCGATTCTGTAGCAATAATGGGCATCAATTTGAATGGTTTCTGTTCGTGGATCAATAAAAGCCTTTCTTACTAATTTTTGCGCGTGAAGATTCACGAGCGCAAAAAAGACCACAAAAAACAATAACGCCCTCATAACTAAAAACGCCCGAAGGCGTTTTGATTATTTCTGCATGTTCTTCGCCTCGATGCTCAATGTAGCATGGGGCACAAGCTTTAAACGCTCTTTATTGATGAGCTTTCCGGTTACTCTACAGATACCGTAAGTTTTGTTCTCTATTCTCAACAAAGCGTTTTTAAGGTCTCGTATAAACTTCTCCTGACGGATGGCCAACTGGGTGTTCGCTTCCTTGCTCATAGTCTCGGAACCTTCTTCGAATGCCTTGAACGTTGGTGAGGTATCGTCCGTACCATTGTTACCATCGTTCATGTAGGAACTCTTTAAAAGATCCAAGTGTTTCTTGGCCTTCTCTATTTTTTCCTCTATTAGAGCCCTGAATTCTGCAAGGTCCTTATCGGAGTATCTTACTTTTGAATCTTCTGCCATTTTCTTAATGTTTTTGAATAAACAATTTTGTGTTCACCTCATCAAAGGCTATTGCAACACCTTCTTCAAGTTTTTCTTCAAAGTTTAGCTCAGCGGTCAAGGTTTCCGTTTTGATGTAATCCTCATTACTGGAAACAGCATTTTCAACTAGGCCGTCCTTCAATATTTTAATGTCAATTTTATCTGTTACCTCAAATCCTGATTCCTTTCTAAGGTTCTGAATTCGGTTTACTAGTTCTCTTGCGATACCTTCTTTTCTTAAGGTCTCGTCTATGGTCACATCCAAAGCTACGGTCAAGGAACCGGAACTTGCAACCAACCAACCTTCAATATCTTGTGAACTTATCTCTACATCGGTTAACTGTAAATTAACGGTTTTATTTTCCAACTGCAGTAATAATTCTCCTTCGCGTTCAATTTTCTGAATATCCTCTTGGCCCAATTTTGATACCTCAGCAGCAATAGCTTTCATATCCTTACCAAATTTTGGGCCTAAAACCTTAAAGTTGGGCTTTATTTGCTTTACAAGGATTCCTGAAGCATCGTCCAACAATTGTATTTCCTTCACATTCACCTCGGATTTCACCAAATTGGAAACAGCTTCAATATCGCTTCGTTGTTCATGGTCCAATACTGGAATCATAATTTTTTGAAGTGGTTGGCGCACCTTTATTTTTTCTTTCTGACGGATGGAAAGTACCAAAGATGAAATTTTTTGGGCCAACTGCATCTTACGCTCCAGGTCTTTGTTCACCATATTGCCATCAAAAACAGGGAATTCAGCCAAATGGACGCTTTCGAATCCATCCTTTCCCGTTGTAGCATCTAAATCCCTGTACAACTGGTCCATAAGGAATGGAGCAATCGGCGCGGATAATTTGGCTACGGTAGCCAAGCAGGTATAAAGAGTCTGATACGCAGAAATTTTATCCTGTTGGTAATCCCCTTTCCAGAAACGTCTTCTACTCAAACGAACGTACCAGTTACTCAAGTTTTCCTGTACATAATCAGAAATCATCCTTGCTGCACGGGTAGCTTCGTAATCTCCGTAAGCCTCGTCCACGTTTTTGATCAAGGTATGGAGCTCGGACAAGATCCATTGATCTATCTCCGGCCTTTCTTCCAAAGGAATATCTGCTTCGGAATAGTCAAATTCATCAATATTGGCATAAAGTGCCATAAAGGAATAGGTGTTGTAAAGCGTTCCAAAGAACTTTCGTTTCACCTCAACAACTCCTTCTATATCAAACTTAAGGTTGTCCCATGGGTTGGCATTGGAAATCATGTACCAACGCGTGGCATCGGGGCCATGTTCCGGTAATACCTCGAACGGGTCCACCGCATTGCCCAATCGCTTGGACATTTTTTTACCTTCCTTGTCCAGAACTAGTCCATTGGATACCACATTTTTATAAGCAACACTATCAAAAACCATAGTCCCGATGGCGTGTAAGGTATAGAACCAACCACGGGTTTGGTCAACCCCTTCTGCTATAAAATCTGCAGGGAACGCCACTCCATCGTCTATCAGTTCGCTGTTTTCAAAGGGATAATGCCATTGCGCATAGGGCATAGAGCCACTATCGAACCAAACATCGATAAGGTCTGCCTCACGCTTCATAGGCTGTCCCGATGGTGAAACCAAGGTAATGCCGTCCACGATATTCTTGTGCAAGTCGATTTTATCGTAGTTTTCCTCGCACATATCGCCGACTACAAAGTCATCAAAAACGTCTTTGTCCATCACACCTGCCTCAACGGCTTTGACCATTTCTGACTTCAGTTCTTCAACGGAACCAATCATCAATTCCTCTTTGCCATCTTCGGTACGCCAAATAGGCAACGGAATGCCCCAATATCTTGAACGGGACAAGTTCCAATCGTTAGCATTGGCCAACCAATTTCCAAATCGACCTTCGCCGGTGGATTTTGGTTTCCAATTAATGGTTTGGTTCAGCTCGAACATACGATCCTTGACATCGGTGACCTTAATAAACCAAGAATTTAAGGGATAATACAGGATGGGTTTGTCCGTACGCCAGCAGTTTGGATAGCTGTGCACGTATTTTTCGACCTTAAAGGCCTTGTTCTCTATTTTTAGTTTGATGGCAATCTCGACATCGATGGACTTTTCGGGTGCTTCACCCTCGTCATAATATTCATTCTTTACATACTTGCCGCCAAACTCTTTCATTTCCGGTCTAAACTTCCCTTGAAGGTCCACTAACGGGACTGGGTTGTCGTTCTCGTCCAAAACCAACATTGGGGGAATCTCTGGCGTGGCCTGTTTTGCTACCAAGGCATCGTCCGCACCAAAGGTGGGGGCTGTATGCACGATTCCCGTACCATCTTCAGTAGTCACAAAATCCCCAGAAATTATCCTGAAGGCATTTTCTGGATTTTGGTATGGCTGCACATAATCAATTAGCTGTTCGTATTGGATGCCAACCAAATCCTTGCCCACAAAAGTTTCTCCTACTAAAAAAGGAATTTTTTTATCGCCTTCTTTAAATGCTTTTAGCTCTTCCTCTGTCTCAACTTTGGAGAACTTACCAGAAAAATTGTAGTTGACCAAATTTTTGGCCAGGACTACATTGATGGGCTCAAAAGTGTATTGGTTGAACGATTTTACAAGTACATATTCAATTTTAGGCCCAACGGTCAATGCCGTGTTCGATGGAAGCGTCCAAGGAGTTGTTGTCCATGCCAAGAAAAAGATGTCTCCCTCAACCTTCTTCAAAAATTCTGGAAGTGAATCGGTTTTAGCCTTGAACTGCGCGGTAACCGTGGTGTCCGTTACATCTTGATAGGTCCCTGGCTGGTTCAATTCATGGGAGCTTAATCCCGTGCCCGCTTTTGGTGAATAAGGCTGAATGGTATAGCCCTTATAAATAAGTCCTTTGTCGTAAATCTGTTTCAACAGCCACCAAACAGATTCCATGTATTTGGGCTTGTAGGTGATATATGGGTCTTCCATATCTACCCAATAGCCAACTTTTTCGGTCATTTCGTTCCAAACGTCCGTGTAGCGCATTACCGCTTTTTTACAGGCCGCGTTGTATTCCTCAACCGATATTTTCTTTCCGATATCCTCTTTGGTGATGCCAAGTTCCTTTTCCACACCAATCTCAACAGGCAGGCCATGGGTATCCCATCCAGCCTTTCTTTTTACCTGAAAACCTTTCATGGTTTTGTACCTTGGAAATATATCCTTAATGGTACGTGCCATTACGTGGTGAATCCCCGGCATTCCGTTTGCAGATGGTGGGCCTTCGTAAAACACATAGCTCTCCTTGCCTTCTCTTGTGGAAACGCTCTTTTCAAAAATCTGTTTGTCTTTCCAAAAGTCAAGAATTTCTTCGGACACTTTCGGTAAATCCAATCCCTTATATTCTGCAAACTTCATATACTGCTTCTTCTACTAGAATTCCAAGTTTGCAAAATTATAAATTTAGATGGAATTATAACCTTCCTTTTGATATTAGAATTCACATAATTCCCTTAACCTAAATATGATAAGCAACTTACCTACCCTTTATATTTATTTAATTATCTTACTACATTATTAACACTTAACCATTTTACTATGAAAAAAGTACTAATTGCCGCAATGGTATTGACCTTATCCATGACCTTTATGACATCCTGTAGGGATACCAAAGACAAAGCGGAGGAGGCTACCGAAGAGGCCGCAGAAACATTGGACAAGGCCAGTGAAGATTTAAAGGAGGCCGCAGACGATGCCGCAGACGCCATGAAAGAAGCTGGCGAAAAGGCTTTGGACAGCATTAAAAAAGCCGGTGAAGAAACTATGGATGCTGCTGAAAAAGCTGGACAAGACATGAAAGAAGCCGCCAAAAAAGCTATAGATAGCATATAGAACTAGGTCATGGCAAAATATGTCAAGAATAAAAAAGGCTCGGAAAAATCTGAGCCTTTATTTTTTTAAAATGCGTATCCTACACCCAAAACCAAATTAGTTCCCGGGGCAACTATACCTGAAGAGTACATGCGATAACGCTGGTTCGTCATATTCTCCAAACTCACGGATGCCTTTAGTGCATTGGTGATTTGATATTGTGACCTAAAGTTTAACGTGTACCATGAAGGAGAATATGGGTTTCCATTAACATCACTTGCATACATATAGGTTTTCCCCTGTTCGGAAAATGCCAAATCATCGTTGCTAACCTCTCCGTTGTAGTTGACAAATACATCTGCTTTAAGTTTATGGTTCTCCCAAATCAAATGCACATCACCAAAGGTGGGCGCAGCATGCCGTGATGGACTATCGGTTCCGTTATCGTCCTCTTCGACTCCTTCAGTCAAGGTTAAATTGGAGTTTAAGGAAAGGTGGTCGTTAAAGTAGGCCTCCAATCCAAATTCAAACCCATAAACATAGGCCTTGGCCGCATTTTGGATAGCTTGCACATTACTCGGCTCCCCGTTGTATTCGATTTCGGTTTGCCCACCGAAAGAGAAATCCCTCCGTACCAAAGCATCTACCAAATAAGTATAGTAGGCAGCACTTTTTAGCACCAAAACATCATTAAAGTTTTTTCTGAGTCCTAACTCACCATTATAAGCATATTCAGGTTCCAAATCGGGATTGGGCACTACTACGGAACCTGGTTCAGAATCAAATATTTTTCCAATATCATCAATGTTAGGTGCTCTAAAACCTGTAGAACCGTTCAAGGTCACCTGTAAATCGGACCGTGGGAACCAACTAAGTCCCAAACTTCCCGTAAGTGCTCCGGTCACTATATCGGCTTCTTCAAAAGGAAAGGGATAGTATGTAGTCTCAAATGTGGCATCTACCCACACTTGGCTATATCGAATTCCCGATAACAAGGTAAGGTTAGGCTTTAATTGATACTCTCCATTAATGTATCCAGCCAAGGTCTGCCATGGGGATCCATCGGGATATCTTGAAGCCGTTCCCGACACTTCATTTGTTTCAATATTTCGCATACTTCCTTTGGAATCGACCTTGTTAAAGACATACTCCGCCCCATAATACAAGTGCAGACTTCCCATTTTTTTATTCTCAAAATCCAAGTTCACGGATAGTGCATCTACTTTTTCGCGAGTAGAATATAATTCAGCATCTTGAAAACCTCTATCGTTACGGCTCTCTTCAAAAAACTGGTATGCTGTGGTCAATTTTACACCATCGTAGAATTTGTTTTTCCCTTTTTGGGTAATCTGAAAATTTCCCATAAACCATTTCTGTGGACCATAATACCATTCTGCGGAGCGAAGACCATCACCGTCCCGGCTTGGCCTGATCAACCTATCATATCTGGGATAATTGGAGGTTTCAGAATAATATAATCCCAAATCGTAGTTCCAAGTGCTATTAGGTTTGTAAGTGAACTTTTGAAGAAAATTGATCTGATCGTAATCTGAACTTACTTGTTTTTTGGGGTCATTATTTTGGACCAATACATCGGTCCCATTCTCACGAATCACATAGTTGTTCCGCAAATAGGAGTTGGGACCATGCTCTCCCATCTTTAAATCATCAAAATTATTATAGGTGAAACTGGTATAGGATGCCCAATTTTGCTTTCCTAAATTAAAATCTACATGAGCCGTATTCTCGTTGTTTGCGGATGAATACCTGTAATTCACATTTCCAGAGAACGCTAAACTATCTGCAAAGGAAAATCGGGGTTTTTGTGTATAAAAATTCATCACACCCCCTATAGCATCACTTCCATAGATTACCGAACCAGGACCAAAGGTTACCTCCGTTTTTTTTATGGTGAACGGATCAACGGATATTACATTTTGTAGGTTTCCTCCACGGAATATGGCGTTGTTCATCCGAACCCCATCCACAGATAGTAAAATTCGGTTGGTGGCAAACCCTCTTATCATAGGGCTTCCACCGCCCAATTGACTTTTTTGCACAAATACCTTTCCACTATTCTGTAAAAGGTCCGCAGAGGTCTGCGGTGCAGTAAACGAAATACTTCGTGCATCAAAAGTTTCTATTTTTTGGGGAATATGCTTTTTCTGCTGCTCCCATTTGGATACAGACATTACCACTTCTTGTAGTTCTTCCGTTTTTAATTGAAGATAAATGCGATTTCCCCTTCGGGCAATTTGGCCCTTTGTTGTAGTATAGGTTTCGTAACTGATATGTTTGAAGGTGATTTTTTCATTAGGGGAAAAAATATCAAGCTCGGTTTTACCACTCTCATCCGTTAAGGTTGACTTGGATTGGTCCTTATTGAAAATGGCAATGTTATCCACGGGTATTCCCGTATCAGCATCTAAAACAGTTACTTCTTGAGCACAGAGTGTTAAGGTAAAGATTAAAAAAAATAAGGTTAAGGTTGGTTTTAGGTTTCGCATTTTTAAGTAAATACAGCATTTAATACGGCGAGGGACTTTGGTTCACGAAATCCGTGCACATGTAATTTATAATATTCAATCACCGTTTTTAAGAGTTCTCGCCTGTTCGACTTAGTTAGTTGTGTCGCTTGTAATGCCTCAAAATCCATGCCTAAAAATTTCTTAAAATTCTCAAGGTTTTCGTTCTGAATCAAAGGGTTGAGCGATGGGGTTTTGCAGAAGCTTCCTTCCAAAAGATCAAAAAATGACGAGTTCGTATAAGAAGTGTCGGGATAGAAGCCCAAATACTTGGTAAGATTTAGCAAAAATAGGATGTGGAAATTGGGAGAAGGTTTATGTACATCCATCCATTGAAAAGCATACTCCAAATAATTAAAAAGACTTTCGTCCTGTTCTTGCTCTTGAATACTGTTCCCCAACATTTCGGCCAAAAACAAAACCACACTATTCTTTACAATATTGGTATGCATGGTTTGATAGGGAACGGACACCTTAACGTCTCTTATACTTTCCAAAGTTCCTTTATTCTTGTGGTTGGCAACAATTTCCAATTGCATCAACGGAAGAAAATATGCCGGCCTGATCTTAGCTTTTTTGGAGGCAAGAACACCTTTGAGCAAATAAGACTTTACCCCATCTGATTGTGTAAATGCTCGAACAATAAGGCTGGTGTCCCCATATTTTATGGAGGAGAGAACTATGGCCTTTGTTGTAATTTGCATGGGCTAATAAAAAAGCAGTTACCAAAAGTGTAAAAGTAATCACTCCTCTTGGTAACTGCTAACCAAAAACCATTCTAGATGGTTTATATTATATCACCCCTTGGGCCAGCATCGCGTCTGCAACCTTAACAAAGCCAGCAATATTGGCTCCTTTTACATAGTTACAATAGCCGTCTTCATCTCCATATTCCACACAAGAATCATGAATATCGGACATAATTCCTTTCAATCGTTTGTCTACTTCTTCCCTAGTCCAGCTAATACGCAATGAGTTCTGGCTCATCTCCAGTCCTGAAGTGGCCACACCACCTGCGTTGGAAGCTTTTCCTGGAGCAAACAAAATTTTTGCATCGTGGAACGCATGAACAGCTTCTGGTGTAGAAGGCATGTTTGCCCCTTCTGCCACAGCAATACACCCGTTTTTGATCAGTGTTGTTGCATCGTCTCCATCCAATTCGTTTTGGGTGGCACACGGCAATGCGATATCACAAGCAACTTTCCAAGGTGTTTCTCCCTTATGGAATTCTGCTGATGGGTATTTATCCACATACTCGGAGATTCTCCCTCGTTTGTTGTTCTTCAAATCCATTACAAAGGCCAATTTTTCTTCATCAATACCGTCCTTATCGTAAATGAATCCACCAGAATCTGAAAGTGTCAATACTTTTCCACCAAGGTGCAAAACTTTTTCAGCAGCATATTGGGCCACATTACCAGAACCTGAAATCACAATCTTTTTACCTTCAAAGGTTTCATTCTTGGTCTTTAACATGCTGTCGGCGAAATAAACGGTACCATAACCAGTTGCTTCCGGACGAATCAGAGAACCTCCCCAAGAAAGTCCTTTACCGGTCAATACACCTGTAAACTCGTTGCGTATTTTTTTGTACATACCGAATAGGAATCCGATTTCTCGCGCACCTACACCAATGTCTCCAGCAGGGATATCGGTGTTAGGACCAATGTGTCGGCACAGCTCTGTCATAAAAGCATGGCAAAAACGCATGATCTCATCGTCCGATTTACCTTTTGGGTCAAAATCGGAACCACCTTTACCACCACCCATGGGCAGGGTAGTCAGGCTATTTTTAAAGACTTGTTCAAAAGCCAGGAACTTAAGTACACTTGCATTTACGGTTGGGTGAAAACGAAGTCCTCCTTTGTACGGTCCAATGGCAGAGTTCATTTGCACACGATACCCACGGTTTACATGGATTTCACCATCATCATCTATCCATGCCACACGGAATGAAATCAAACGCTCAGGTTCTACCATTCGTAGTAAAATATTTTTTCCGTGGTATATGTCGTTCTGTGCTATATAAGGTATTACGGTTTCCGCAACCTCTTGCACTGCTTGTATGAATTCAGGCTCATGACCATTTCTGGCAATCACCTCATCCATAAACACCTTTATTTTTTCTTCCATATATGGGTTAAAATTAATTGTCTTCCCGCTAGCGGAAAGAGTTTTTTTATTGAATTATGAATTTGAGGGCAAAATTATATTATTTCAATAATTTGAACATTTATTTTTTATAAATTTTTCAAAAAATCTTAATTAAGAGCTTGTTCCAAATCGGCAATCAAATCTTCCACGTCCTCTATGCCTACACTTAACCTGATTAGGGCATCCACAACCCCATTTTTTTCTCGTTCTTCCTTCGGAATACTGCCGTGCGACATACTGGCTGGATGGCCTACCAAACTTTCGACACCTCCCAACGATTCTGCAAGGGTAAATATTTCAAGTTTCTCCACAATTTTTATGGCATTCTTGTAGCTTCCTCCTTTAGGTACGAACGAAATCATACCGCCAAAGTCTTTCATTTGCTTTTTGGCAACTTCGTAGCTGGGGTGATGTTGAAACCCTGGCCAGTAAACGGTATCGATTTTATGGTGGTTCTCCAAATATTTGGCGATGGATTCTCCGTTTTCGCAATGCCTTTGCATACGCACATGGAGTGTTTTTATGCCGCGCAAAGTCAAAAAACTGTCCATAGGTCCACAGATTCCTCCACTAGATTTTTGAATAAAATAAAGTTGCTGGGCCAATTTTTCATCCTTTACCGCCAAGGCCCCCACGATTACATCACTATGTCCCCCCAAATATTTAGTAGCGGAATGCATCACAATATCCGCTCCTAGTTCCAACGGTTGCTGAAGGTAAGGTGTGGCAAACGTGTTATCCACTGCCAACAATAAATTATTTGCTTTGGTGACTTTGGAAACAGCTTCAATATCGATAATGTTCATCATGGGGTTGGTAGGCGTTTCCACCCACAACAATTTGGTATTGTCGGTAATTTGTGAAGCAAGTTCATCCATATCCACCATCTCAGAAAACCGAAACTTGATTCCAAATTTTTCAAACACTCCTTTAAAAAGCCGGTAGCTTCCACCATACAAATCGCTGGTGCAAATTACCTCATCTTCTGGGCTTAAAAGCTTCATTACAGCATCAATGGCAGCCATTCCACTGCCAAAAGCCATCCCAAAGTTTGCGTTTTCCAAACTGGCCACAGCATTTTCCAAGGCAGTTCTTGTTGGGTTTGCTCCCCTAGAATATTCATAACCCTTGTGTCCGCCCGGAGTAGGTTGTGCGTATGTAGAGGTTTGGTATATCGGTGGCATTACGGCTCCGTAAGCAGCATCGGGTCGCTGCCCACCGTGAATAGCTTTACTATTGAATTTTAACTCTTTTTTGCCCATGTTGAAACTATCTTCGTACAAATGTATCGTTATCTTTCCGAAGTATTATTTTTGATGACCCAAAACCTCAATCCATGAAAAAGCACCTTGGTTCCTTTCTTTTTTTATGCTTTTTGATAAGTTGCCAAACGGAGAGCAAACTTACTTTCGAGCCCATTCAATTAGAAGGTGAAAACTGTGCTGGTTGCCCTAAAATAGAAATCAATATTCCAAGTGCTTTGGACGATTCACCAGTTTCCGAAGCTATAAACAGATCGCTTAAGGAGGAAATTATTAGTATTTTATCTTTTACAGAAGACAAAACCATTGATACTGCGGACAAGGCTCTCCAATCCTTTACCGATAGCTACAAAGAATTAAAGGTTAAATTCCCTGACGAAATACAATGGGAGGCCACGATAGATGGCGAAGTAGTTTATGAGGATGAAAATGTGATTACGTTCATGCTGAATTCATATTCTTTTACTGGAGGTGCCCACGGCTATGCTTCCACTTCTTTTTTAAACTTTGACAAAAGAAAAGGTACAGAACTGGAAAACTGGGAACTTTTTGATGATTTGAATGGTTTTGAGGATTTTGCCGAAACCAAGTTCCGAATTCAAGAAAAGATACCCCAAGAGACGAACATCAATGCGACAGGCTTTATGTTCGAGGGCGATTCGTTTCACTTACCAAACAACATTGGGTACACAAAAGATGGGTTACAGTTAATTTACAACCAATATGAAGTGGCATCCTACGCTGATGGACCAATCGTATTGATTTTGCCTTATAACGAAATCAATCTGTACCTAAAACGAAAGGTGAAAATTTAGGACATGAATTTATTTTAGGTAATATCGAAGTCCTGCACCCAACAATAGTGTGGAATCGTTAAGGTCACTATTAAAGTGATAATATCCGTTAATGGGAATTATCAAGGAAAAGGCATCCGAAATAAAGAAATCCATTTCAAAAGAGGCGTATCCCCCATATATAAAACTACTTTCAGCCTCCAAGGCATCAAAAGCAAAATCGGTTTCCCCATCATTGATATACTTGTACCCTACAGAGGGTCCTCCTCCAAAATAAAAGGAAATACCGCGCTTGGGAGAAGTTAAAATAGTGGTGAAGTATCCTAAATTGAATAAGTAATCCTCGTACGGAAATTCCACACCCGAATTGGGTTTCTCTTTGGAAAAAGCAGCCACCAAAGATGCTTGCATATAATCTGTAGTGCTATGGTAATGGTTTAAGTTGAGCTGTACACCATACCCATCCGTTTTATAACTGGGAACAGCGCCCACAGAAAAATTGCTGCGTTGCGAAAAATTTTGTTGTACGGGGAAAATTAAGGCCACTAACAAGAGCCCATAGAATAAATGGTAGTGTTTCATTTTGATTAAGATTTGGGTTCTTAAAATCTGGCACACAAATATAACTGATTTTCACTGAGTTAAAATCACTCAGAATCATTTTGGTTGAAACAGAATAGAATTCCAACCTGCAAAATCAATCGATAGTTAAGGTAAAGCAGCTCCTAATCTTGTGCCAACGCTCTTTTCAAGGCCAGTATCGCTCCTAGGTGAAGCCCTTCATGGAATACATTGAATGAAAGCGCGTCCTCCGCACTGTTCAACCCAATTTTTGGTGTGGTCATATACTCTTGAAAATTTTTGAACTTACCATGTTCATAATCCAATTGAATATGCTTTACTGTGCTGAATAGATAGGCTAATATTTTTTCCTGTTCTTTCTTTGATGGTTCTCCATCCGGAAAAGTACCTTTTTTGTATTTGTTGATCAACTCTTCCTCAATGGTGAAATCAAGACCACTCAATTTATACATCAACAATTGGGGAGTTACTACTACGTGTGCAATGTTCCACCAAATATTATTATTGAATCCTTTAGGGACTTTGAACAAATCCTCTTTAGGCGTGTCCTGTAAAAAATTGTGCAATATTTTTCTATTCTTTAGAAGAATGTCAAATGTCTTTTCCATAAGATAACAATTGGTTGATGTAAAACTAGCCTTAATATCTGAAAAAGCACTCTTCGGTATGGCTTAAATCAATCAACAAAAACAAACACCTCCCTTAAAAGCTGTTGAATTTGCATGTTCGTAATGGGATTTGATTGTTTTTTGATTTCCTTTGTCCATCCAACATTGTGATCATGAAAAAAATATACCATTTGGGCAGTTGTTCTACCTGCAAACGTATTCTCAAGGAATTGGAACCGTTGGATGGGGTGGAACTTCAAGAAATTAAATCCGAAGCCATTACGCCAGAACAACTAGAGCAAATGGCAGCATTGAGCGGAAGCTACGAATCGCTTTTTAGCAGAAGAGCCATGCTTTTTAGACAAAGGGGACTCCATGAGAAAGATCTTTCCGAAAATGATTATAAGGATTTGATTCTAGAGCACTATACCTTTTTAAAAAGACCCGTAGTTGTATTAGATGACCGGATTTTTGTTGGAAATTCCAAAAAAACGGTTCAAGCCGCTAAGGAAGCCTTGCATTCATGAGTAAAAGAACCCTGGCTATATTGGCTGCCATAGGTGCCACCGTTATTTATGGTATAAACCATACTGTGGCCAAAGGAGTAATGCCCGGGCATGTTAAACCTTTTGGGTTTATATTTTTAAGAGTGGGAGGAGCTGCCCTTCTATTTTGGTTGATTTCCTTTTTTGGACCAAAAGAAAAAATTGAAAAGCGGGACTGGGGCAGAATGTTAATTTGTGCTCTGTTGGGAATGTCCATAAATATGTTATCGTTTTTTAAGGGCCTACAACTTTCCACACCGATCAACAGTGCTGTTTTGGTAACCATTACACCTATTATTGTTGTGGTTATTTCGGCCTTATTTTTAAGTGAAAAAATTACCCTGAACAAGGGATTAGGGATTTTTATGGGATTTGTAGGAGCGGTAGGACTCATCCTGTTTGGCGCCGAAGTCCGTCAAGATGCTCCCAATATACCTTTGGGAAACTTTTTGTTTATAATTAATGCAACCTCCTATGGCGCCTATCTTGTCGTCGTAAAAAAACTAATAGAAAAATACCATCCTTTCACTTTGATGAAATGGCTTTTTACCGTCGCCATAGTGATCAACCTTCCTTTAACACTGCCCGAAGCTTTGGAAATACAATGGTCCGCACTCCCCTTGTGGGCTTATGGCTCAATAGCTTTTGTGGTTATCGGAACCACTTTTTTGACTTACTTGTTCAACATTTTTGCGCTGACGCAGCTTAAAGCGTCTTCCGTGGGAGCTTTTGTATATATGCAGCCTTTGGTAGGCATTCT
Organism: Allomuricauda sp. TMED12; assembly: GCA_002167435.2. Taxonomy (GTDB): domain Bacteria; phylum Bacteroidota; class Bacteroidia; order Flavobacteriales; family Flavobacteriaceae; genus Flagellimonas. Next base: position 156,039 of record NHBR02000140.1, on the reverse strand, counting down.
TTTCGCCCTTTTTTCAGGAAAAGATGAGCTTACTTTGGTTAAAATAGCAGCAATGGCCTTTGTATTGGTGGGCGTGTATTTGGCAAGTAAAAAGCCTAAAAGAGGTTCTTAATATTGTTCAGAAGTGTGCCTACGTCAAAAGGTATGGCCTATTCATCAATTCACCCTGCTTTTTCAAGCTTTGATTACGTAGTTTTCCTTTTTTAAAGAACAACTATGACAAATTATACCCCGCAAATCCTACGCATTAAAAAGAAGCTACAGCAAGCAAAAGATAAGGATGAACTTTTCAAAGTTTTTGGAGCTGGAAGTCACAAATATGAAATAAATGCCCCAACAAGTATTTTGGAGATTGATGCTTTCGAACAGCATTATGGAATCCAGCTACCGAAATCTTTCCGATGCTTTGTTTTGAATATTGGAAATGGCGGAAGGTCATATCTGAACTCTGGTGCTGGACCATTTTTTGGAATTTATCCTTTTGGTGAAAATCTGGATGACCTAATTCACAAGAATGTTGAGCTGCATTTAAAAAAGGAGTGTACGTTACATCCACATATCACGGAATCACAATGGGATGAATTGACGGACCCTTTTTACGAAGACGACATTTCAGACGAAAATTACGAAGAGCTGAACGGTGCACTTTATGGTGGAATATTACCCTTAGGTTCACAAGGTTGCTCCTTTATCCATGCCCTTGTTTTAAATGGCCCATATAAGGGCATGGTCGTGAACTTGGACAGGGGGGAACTATCCCCTCCTAAATTTTCAGAGGATAAAAACTTTTTGGACTGGTACGAACGTTGGCTCGATGAAATCATCTCAGGGAAATTGATAACAACTTGCCCAAGCTGGTTCGGCTATCCAAAAAAATGAAAATCCAGCTTACATAACCTCCATATCCTTGGGGACTTGAACGTGCTTTCGAGTATCGGCCTTTGTCAATATTTTAAAATCCTCTGATTTTTCCATGGTGCCGAAGGCTTCCAAGAATTCTTTGGGCAATCCCGTTAGTTTCCTTTCTTTTAAATCAATCCAGGCACCCATCATTTCGCAACGCGCAAAATTTTTGCCCTTGTAATCGTAAAAATTGTGTCTGAATTCAAAAAACATTCCATCTTCGCTCATACCGACAAACTCCAACGAAACCTTTACCGGTCTACCAGGAAATGCTTCTTTAAAATAATATACGTGCTCGTAGAATACTACTGGACCAATGTTATTTGCCGCCATACTTTTATGGTTAAAGCCAAGCAGACCCAAATAGGCCATTCGAGTATGACTCATAAAGTTAATATAGGCGGAATTTGCCAAGTGTCGATTAGCATCTATATCGCTCCATCTAATCTCAAATTCTTTAAAAAACATAGTGGGTTATTTTGTTATGCATGCATAATAATTGTAAAAATACCATAGTTTTGATAACTGATTCCAATAAGGAAGAAGAATTGTTCCTATTTTTAAACATAGTTTAACACGAAACCCATGAGCCAAAAAGCTGAATTCATCAAAAATCTATCACTTCCTGTAATCGCTGCCCCCATGTTTTTGATTTCTGGGCCAAAGTTAGTGGTGGAATGTTGTAAAAATGGAATTGTGGGCACTTTTCCCGCCCTTAACCAACGTACCAGCGAGGGTTTTGAGGAATGGCTCATTCAAATAAAATCCGAGTTAAAAGCATTTGAGGAGGAAACCGGTAAAAAAGCAGCACCTTTTGGAGTCAATCTAATTGTTCACCCAACGAACCCTAGGCTGGAAGTCGATGTAAAGCTTTGCGTAAAACATCAAGTGCCGATTGTTATTACATCCTTAGGTGCAGTCAGTCAAGTTGTGGATGCCATTCATAGTTATGGTGGACTGGTATTTCACGACATCATTAAAAAACGTCATGCAGAAAAGGCTGCCGAAGCTGGGGTGGACGGACTTATTTTGGTATCTGCCGGAGCAGGAGGACACGGAGGAACCATAAACCCGATGAGTTTGGTGGCCGAAGTGAAAAAATTCTTCAGCAAAACAATACTGCTTTCGGGATGTATCACTACAGGGAGGGACGTTGCCTCTGCATTGCAAATGGGAGCCGATCTTGCTTATATGGGCACCCGTTTTATAAATACTGAAGAAAGTAAGGCCACTGAAGAATATCGAAAAATGATTATGGATGCCGGAGCCAGCGATGTAATTTATACTGCCGCCATTTCCGGAGTTCCCGCCAATTTCTTAGCTGCAAGTCTCAACGCTGCCGGAATTTCGGAAGAAGACTTGAAAAAAGGCAGAAAAATAGATTTCGGTAAGGAACTGGATACCGAAGCCAAAGCTTGGAAGACGATTTGGTCGGCAGGCCAGGGAGTAACCACCATAGACAATGTATTGCCCGTGTCAAAATTAGTTCAAAACCTCAAAGGTGAATTTAAGACATCGATAGAGGAGCAAGCTAACCTTTTAAAGACTTATCCAAAGGAATAGCAAATGCCCCAAGTTGATTCAAACTATACACCGCCCTTTTTATTTAGAAATGGTCATTTTGCCACCATTTATTCGGGCATTATCCGGTCCGTGAACGGTGTGGTTCAAAAAAGGGAGCGACTCAACCTTTCCGATGGGGATTTTTTGGACTTGGACTGGAGCGATTCAGAAACCCCGACCCAAAAACTAGTGGTGTTGCTGCACGGTCTTGAAGGAGATGCACAACGTCCCTACATTACCGGAAGCGCCAAAATTCTCAACCAAAATGGGTACGATGCTTGCGCCGTGAACTATCGCGGGTGCAGTGGCGAACCCAATAAAATGTACCGTTCCTATCATTCCGGAGCCACGGAGGATTTAATTGAAGTGCTCGACCACATTTTGAATACCAGAAGTTATTCAGAAATCTATTTAAAAGGCTTCAGTTTGGGCGGAAATTTATTGCTCAAATATTTAGGTGAAGGCAACGAGGTTCCAAAGGAACTAAAAGGCGCCGTTGCAGTATCCGTACCATGTAACCTTTACGATTCCTGCAAACAACTGCTCAGCACAAAGAACATAATGTATGCCATACGGTTTAAAGGAAATTTATTGGGCAAACTAAAGGAAAAACAACAGCTATTTCCTGAGAAAATAAGCAATGCCGACATCAAAAAAATTAAAACCTTAAAAGATTTTGATGATATCTATACCAGTAGAGCACATCATTTTAAAGATGCCTTGGACTATTACGAGCAATCCAGCTCGTTACAATTTTTACCAAGTATAAATGTGCCCAGTTTAATCATTAATGCCAAGGATGATTCCTTTTTAGGTCCTGAATGTTATCCTTTAAAAGAAACCGACGAAAACCCTCATTTATATCTGGAAACACCTAATTATGGAGGTCACGTAGGTTTCTGGGGCAAGAACAATATCACCTACAGCGAAGAAAGGGCTCTAGAATTCTTCAATTCCATTTAAATAAGACAATCTTGGCCTAATTGTGAGGGACAAAACAAAAAACACTCCGATTATTAGTGCCTAATTACCTATCTTAGTGGCTACATTTACACAAACAAACTTCAATAGAATTCAGAATGAAAAAAATTGTAATGGTCTTGGCCTTGGGAGCCTTGATAGCAAGTTGCGGTGGAAAAAAGGAAGAAAAGAAAGATGGTTTTGAGGTGAGCCGCACCAAAACTGAAGATACTAAAGGACAAGCCAAACAAGAAGTTCCTGTTGATTTGGACAACAAAGGTGTTGGACCTGTAACCAACATAGAATTTCCTGAAGATATTAATGATGAGATGGCTGCACGTGGTAAAGCTAAATTTGATGCCATTTGTGTTGCATGTCATATGATAGACCAAAGAATGATTGGTCCAGCATTAAAAGGGGTTTATGATAGAAGAAGCCCAGAATGGGTAATGAACATGATTTTGAATCCTGATGGAATGTTGAAAGAAGACCCAATCGCTAAAGCATTGTTGAAAGAGTATAATAATGCGATCATGCTTAACCAAAATTTGACGGAAGACGAAGCAAGGGACGTTGCAGAATACTTGAGAACACTCTAACATACCAACCTTATTATACTGAAAAGCTGCTGTTTTATGGTGAAACAGTAGCTTTTTTTTATCTTAATCGGAAACTCTCACTTATGAAAAAATTACTGATTGCACTTTGTTTGCTGATAACACCATTTTTATATGGACAGGATATAAATGGCGCATGGACCACCGTTGAGTCTGATGACAAAGGATACCAAGTAGAACACACCCTTATTTTTACTGAGAGTTATTTTTCAGAAGCCATTTTCGAAAAACCAAGTGGAAAGTTTTTGGGAACAAAAGGGGGCAGCTATTCAGTAAGTGAGGATGATCTGAATCTTACTTATGAATATGATTCACGCAGTCCTGGAATTGTAGGTAACACAAAAATCGAATCCTTCACAATAGCTGAAAATAATTTAGAATTGGGAAAATTGAGTTGGACCAAAATTGATAATGGAACCCCTGGTGACCTTTTCGGAGCATGGCTGATATCTGGCAGAAAACGAGATGGTGAAATTGTACAGCGCGACACTTCCGGTCCTCGGAAAACCATGAAAATATTATCGGGAACCCGTTTTCAATGGATTGCTTTTAATACCGAAACCAAGGAGTTTATGGGTACTGGTGGAGGTACTTACACAACAATTAATGGTAAATACACCGAAAACATAGGTTTCTTTTCCCGCGATGATTCGAGAGTAGGTGCAAGTTTGGAGTTCAACTATGAGTTAAAAGATGGTGATTGGCACCACTCGGGATTGAGCAGCAAGGGCAAACCGATTTACGAGGTATGGAGTAAAAGAACTCAATAGAATCAAAATTGTTTATTGATTTAACAACCCAACTGATTGGGGACTTCATCCATTTTTTTAGTATTTTACTGACACATTAACCATTAATTTCTGTAAAAATGAAAACCTCAGTCATATTGTTTTTCTTTGCCATATTACTGGCAGAGTCCTGTGGCGGGCCAAAATCCAGCGAAGAGGTGCTTTACGGCCCCACGTGGGAGCTGGAATATATTTCCGGTCCCCGTATTGCTTTTGAAGGTCTATTCCCTAATAAAAAACCACAAATCGCTTTCAACAAAGAATCCAGTGAAGTATTTGGAACTGATAGTTGTAACGGATACACGGCAGATTATGAGTTGGAAGGTGATTCCATTTCTTTTGGAGAACCTGGACCAACAACCATGATGTTCTGTGGTGGAAGCGAACGTCAGTTTTTGGAGATGATGAAGAAAATTGACGGCTATGCTGTAGAAGATGGCAAACTCAACCTATTGATTGGAGAAATACCAATGATGCGATTCAAAAAAGTGGAACCATGAAAAATATACTCATCTTAAGTTGTATTGTTTTTTTATTTTTCGGCTGTGTAGAAAAGAAAAAAGAAGAACCTTCCGAGCCTGAAGCTACCGAAACATCAGAAGAAAATACGGCCGACACCATTCAAATTGAAGAAAAAAAGCGTGAAATGGAACCCATTGCCATGAAGATTGATGGAAGTTACTTTAAGGCAACCGGCACCGAACCATTTTGGGGACTCAAAATCTATGACAACCGCGTAGAGCTTCAGACCATGGAGGACACCATTCAAACACCTCCAACGGAACCCATAAAAGCTCAGGATTCCAACATTGCCATGTATCGAATTCAAACCGAGGCCACTTTGTTAGACATAATCATCGCACATAAGGAATGTACCAATGCCATGTCTGGGGAAGTTTCACCTTATACGGTAACCATTTCCTATAAAACAACTGGAGGGGACGAAACCCAAGTTTTTGAAGGCTGTGGTTCTTACATTACTGATTATAGGCTTCACGATATCTGGGTGCTGGAAAAAATGAAAGGTGCAACCGTATCCAAAGAAGATTTCAACGGAAAAGATGTTCCCAATATGGAAGTCAATATCAATAATAATGGATTCTCAGGTTTTTCGGGCTGCAATCGAATGAGAGGGAGTCTTTTTTACGAAAAAGATGTGCTACGATTTACCCAAGTAGCCTCAACAAGAATGGCCTGCCCCAATATGGAAAAGGAATCGGAGTTTTTGACTGCTTTGCAAGGAAGTACAACATATAAAGTAGAGAACAATAGACTACACCTATCCAACGGGTCTGAAGAAAACCTCTTAGTATTTAAAAAAATAGATTGATTGTGAAAAAACCATCCTTTTTATTCATCTTTTTTATTTTGATGATCCATCACCAAATTCAAGCACAAGAAATGGAACTCCCCTATAAAGAAATACCTGCCTATCCCTCTGATTATTCCTCAGGCAATTTAGTATCCAGAATGATTGATGGATTGGGGTATCGGTTCTATTGGGCCACCGAAGGATTGACCGAAAAAGATTTGGCTTACAAACCTTCGGAAGATGGGCGAACCATCTTGCAAACTTTGGAACATATCCATGTCATGTCCAACAATATTTTATTGGCTCCCGACGCGAAGCCATATGAGAGACCGAAAAATCCACCAAAATATTCTTACGAAGAACTCCGTGCACTAACATTGCAAAACTTAAAGGCCGCGACCCTAAAAATCTTGGGTAAAAGCTCCCAAGAAATGGAAGGTTTTAAAGTGGTTTTTAAACAAGGAGACAGAACATCAGAGTTTCCCTATTGGAACATGATCAATGGTATGATTTCAGATTGCATTTACCATACGGGGCAGATTGTTTTGATGCGCCGAGCCAGCGGAAACCCACAGAATCCAAATGTAAATGTATTTTTGGGTAAGACAAGAGATTAAACAAATCGCTCAATTGTCCACCACAACCTTATAGGTTGGATCTTCCAGAACGTTTACTTCGATAATATCGTCGGCATTGGCCAACAATCTTCTACAATCTCGGCTCAAATGCTTCAGGTGTACTTTTTTGCCCACTTTTCGGTAACGCTCGGTAATCTTGTTCACAGCCTCAATCGCAGACATATCTACCAACCTACTCTCGGCAAAATCAATAACCACATCTTCTGGGTCGTTCAGCACATCGAACTTTTCTGCAAACATGGTAGTACTACCGAAAAACAATGGACCATAGATTTCATAATGCTTTACGCCTTCGTCATCAATGCTTTTTCGGGCACGTATCCGTTTTGCATTGTCCCAAGCAAATACCAAAGCGGAAATAATAACCCCCACCAAAACGGCCAAAGCCAAATTATGAAGGAACACCGTAACCAAAGTAACGAGAACCATTACCAAAACATCTGATTTTGGCATACGACGGAAGGTTTTTAAACTCGCCCATTCAAAAGTTCCCAAAGCTACCATAATCATTAATCCTGTAAGCGCCGCCATGGGTACTCTTTCTATTAAACTGGATCCAAACATAATGAACACCAATAGCATTAAAGAGGCTACAATTCCAGAAAGTCTTGCTCGTGCCCCATTCGAAGTGTTGATTAAACTTTGTCCGATCATAGCACAACCACCCATTCCTGAGAAAAAACCTGAGAGGATATTGGCTGTACCCTGTGCTACAGCTTCTTTGTTGCCTTTACCACGCGTTTCTGTGATTTCGTCCACAATATTCAAGGTTAACAAACTTTCGATCAAACCAACACCTGCCATAATTGCGGCGAAGGGAAATATAATCTGTAAAGTCTCCAAAGTAAAAGGAAGATCGGGAATATGAAAAGGAGGGAATGTTCCTTGAATGGAAGCAATATCGCCAATGGTTCGTGTCTCCAACCCAAGAAAAAACACAATCCCGAACACCAAAAGAATAGCGGCCAAAGATGCAGGGATTACCTTAGTAAGTTTGGGCAGTCCCCAAATCACTACCATCGTCAACAGCACCAATCCCAAGAAAATATAAAGCGTGCTTCCACTCAACCATTCACCGTCTACAGTTTTGAACTGGCTCATCTGCGACATGAATATGATCACAGCCAAACCGTTCACAAATCCGAAAATAACCGGGTGGGGTACCAAACGCATCAATTTTCCAAGACGTAGTACACCAGCCAGCATTTGCAAAATTCCTGCAAGAATTACGGTGGCAAAAACATACTCCACCCCATATTGCTGCGCCAAAGTAACGATCACAACCGCCACAGCTCCGGTAGCTCCAGAGATCATTCCCGGTCTACCTCCCAAAATGGAAGTGACGAGTCCCATCACAAATGCCGCATATAAACCGGTTAAGGGAGACAGACCTGCAATAAAGGCAAAGGCAATGGCTTCGGGTACCAAGGCAAGTGCAACGGTTAAGCCCGATAAAATTTCCGTACGATAGTTTACTTTCTGGGAAAAATCAAAAAGGTTGAGATACTTTTTCATGGCTTCTTTCTTGAAGCGCGCAAAAGTAGCATTATTAAATGCAAGACCCTAATCGACTGGAAATTTTTAAGGATTTGATAATCTACCAGTTAGATAGCCCCAATAACTTTTCGCCAAGTGGACTTAATTTTGCGGTTTCGTATTTGGTTTGCTCCCATTTTCTGGGATCTCCCGGAAATGCATAGCCTTCGGGAGCAATCCTATTTTTCCACGAATTGATTCTCCATTCCCGCATTTCTTGATTGTCCTCTTCGGCGGGCATCATGGAAATGTATTGTGCAATGCGAACCTTATCACCAGATTTATTGGGTCGAATTCCATGTGGCTGGGTGCTGTTAAAAATAAGAAGGTCGCCTGCTTCCAGCTTTACTTTTACGATTTTGTCTTCCAATCTAGTTACGTCGGGCTGAAAATGGTCACGGTCTTCAGGTTGGGTCAATTTCCAAGTATCATAATTTCGATACAACCAAGGTATGCATTGGAATCCACCCATGTTTTCATCGGTCTGATCGGCAAGGGCCAATACACCCTGTACATTTTGTGGCTTGGTTTCCGGGTCGTAGTCCCAATGAATGAACCCTTTCTTGTTCTCTCCCGGGCGTTGGGGCATATTCAAATTGGCTCGGTCTATGGTCACCCATAGTTTTTCCGTTCCCCAAATGTCCACAAAGGCTTCGTATACTTTTTGTGTTTGTCTGTTGTTCCATAAATGTTGATTGTTGTATACTTCTACCATTCCTGTCCCAGTGAGTTCTTTCATTTTCATTTCTGCACGGGGAGGCGCGTACCAAGTTTCAGAATCGTTCGGATCCTTTTCATCAAACTCCCATAAAAAATCAGCAGTAGCTTTGGCTTGTTCCTTTGGAACGGCATTTTTGATTACGATATATCCATTTTCTATCCAAAACGCCCAGTCCTCTTCGGACAGGACTCGTAGTGGTTTGCCATTAGATCTATCATTGAGTTTTGTTTTACTACTTGTGGCGGTAGATGGGTTACCTGGTATAGCTTCGTGGGCCTTGTTGGCCATTTCTACTTTTTGTTGCATGCTATTCTGTTTTTTAGTTGAATAATCTATACCCCAAAACTATGAGAGCTGTTCTGTGGTTTCCACTCTAACATTGACCAATATTTGAACTATTTTGACTTATAATGCTTATTTTTAAAAATATTTGAGCAATACAATGAAAATTCAACTTGAAAACATACAACCCAATGATAAGAGTTCCTTCCATTTATTGCACAACCCCAAGCTGAACGATCTCTTTTTTTGGCATTTTCATCCCGAGTTTGAGCTGGTCTATATTGAAGGTGCTAACGGTAAGCGGCACGTGGGGAGGCATATCTCCAATTTTAAAGGGAGTGACCTCGTTTTGATCGGTTCCAATATTCCCCATTTGAATTTTGACCATGGTATTAAAACAGAATATCACAAAGAGGTTTTGCATATAAGTGCTTCTTTCAAAGAAAAGGTTTTTACCGAAATCGAAGAACTGGAAGATGTTTATGAGCTCTTGGACAAATCGCAGCATGGCATCACTTTTTATGGTGAAACCAAGGAAACTGTGGGCGCCCTAATGAAGGAATTGCAAGGAATGAGCCGGTTTGAACAGTTCCTAAAAATTTTAAAGTTGCTAAAAATTTTGGCGAAGAGTAATGATTATTCCTTGTTACATGAAAAACCAATCATAAACGACAAGGCAAACAAACAGCAAGAACGTTTGCAAAAAGTGTACTCTTTTATTGATGAGAACTATTCCAAGAAAATAGCTTTGGACGATATTGCAGCATCCATCAACCTAGGGAAAGAGGCTTTTTGCAGATATTTTAAGAAGAATACGGGGAGCACATTTACCAATTTCTTGAATCAATATCGCATTACCCAAGCCAAACGATTGCTATTGACGGGCAGGAATATTGGCGAGACTTGTTACGAATGTGGCTTTGAAAGCTTGTCCTATTTTAATCGGACTTTTAAAAAGATTAGTGGCGAAAATCCTTCGGATTATAAAAACAGAAACCGTTAAAAAAGGATCGCCCCGAGCTAAACTTCCCGGGGCGATTCTTAACTAAATAACCAACCAAAAAAACTGTTTGTATAGTCGAACAAAATTGTTCTTCCTTACATATTTCGTTGACGGGTAACGTCCATTACAGGGTTCTTGGTTTTTGAACGTTTTTTACCTGTTCCGTCGCCTGATTTCAAATATTGGATGTATCCTCTTCCTGTGAACTCATAAACCGTTCCGCTGAATACATGGTACAACTCTATGGTACTATCATTGATAACGTACAATTCAAAATAATCATTGTCCAAGAAATCATAATCCAGCGTTAAAGTTTTGAGGGTTGCATCGTTGGCCACATCAAATACTTCATAATCGCCTTCGTAATCCCACTGCAAGTTGGACAACGGTATACCCTGCGCATCCACGGAAGACCTAAAATACCCACCTCCATCACCAAAAAACTGCAAATAGTTTTCTTCATCAAATTCGTTTAGGGCACCCACCTCACTTGTATAGGTTTTCTCCCAAACCTGATATTCCTGCAAAAAGTAATGGATGTTATCGTAAAACACGAAGTCGTAATCAAAGTTGCTTCTTTGATAGCCCTCCAAGATATAGGAAGTATTCGAACGTGGGTCGTAGATTTCCAATGTATTATAGTCCAAAGCAATAACTTCCAATAACCAAAGGCCATCCACATCGTGGTCTATTTCTACTTGACCGCTATACGTGGCATAAGCACCCACATCAATTCCCAATCCGTTACCTATTTTTCCCAAACCGGAAAGATTGTTATTGGCATAAACGATTCCCCTGTCAAAAGAAATGGTAAACGCTCGCTGTAAAAAAGGAACCTCGCCATTTCCGCGTGTTTCATTGATATCCACGTACCAAAGGTCGTGCGATTCCAAAACCAAGGCGGTATTAATCGGTGGGTCTGTAATCAAATCATCTTCCACAATAACCTCGGTGTAACAAGAACTGGCCAAGAGACCAATGAACAAAATTCCAAAGAGTAGTTTTCTATTTTTCATAATCGAGGTTTTAAAGTTCTCTATACGTAAACCAAGCACTGTGCCAAATTTTTTAACCATCTGATAATCAAACTAAAACAGGCTGATGAATTTATTTTTTAGATTTACACCCTAATTTGGATGCATGAAAGACAAACTTACCTTTGGAGTATTTGGAGGTGGAAGTTGGGGAACGGCCATTGTTAAAATGTTGACCGAAAATTTAGAGCAGGTCAACTGGTACATGCGGAGCGATTCGGCAATTCGGCACATTAAAAAGGAATGGCACAATCCCAACTACTTGAGTTCCGTTGAGTTTGATGTGGACCAACTTGCCATGAGCCATGATATCAATGAAGTGGTCGAAGCGTCCGATGTGCTCATTTTTGCCATTCCTTCCGCCTTTTTGGATAGGGAACTTCAGAATTTGACGGTTTCCTTAAAGGATAAGATCATTTTTTCCGCCATTAAAGGGATTGTTCCCGAAAGCGGACGAATAGTGGGGGAGCATTTTCACGAGAAATACGAAATTCCTTTTGAGAATATTGGGGTTATCACGGGACCTTGCCATGCCGAGGAGGTTGCCTTGGAGCGGCTATCTTACCTTACCATTGCCTGTGCTGATGCCGAGAAGGCCAAAATGGTGGCCAAACATTTAAAAAGTGACTATATCCGAACCAAAATATCGGATGACATTATCGGTACCGAATACGCGGCCATGTTAAAAAATATTTATGCCATCGCTGCGGGTATTGCGCACGGACTTGGCTACGGAGATAATTTCCAAAGTGTGCTGATGAGCAATGCCATCCGCGAGATGAAGCGTTTTATTGACCGTATTTATAAAATGAAACGTAACATCAACGCCTCAGCTTATCTGGGCGACTTGTTGGTAACGGGCTATTCCACTTTTAGTAGAAATCGTATGTTCGGGAATATGATCGGCAAGGGTTATACCGTAAAAAGCGCTATGATGGAAATGAATATGGTAGCTGAGGGTTACTACGCGACCCAAAGCGCCCATGATCTTATGGACAAACTGCAAAAAAAATCCAAAACACCCATTATCAATGCCGTGTACCAAATACTTTATAAAAACAAGAACCCGAAAAAGGTGTTTGAGAAGTTAACGGAGAAGTTGGATTAATCCCGCTCCAATGAAAAATCGGAATGCTCGGTCAGTTGAGCGTCCAATTCCTTGGAAAAAGCCTCCATTTCTTCTTCTGAATAGTTATACGCTTTCTGGAATTCTTCAAAAACAGGCTTCTTGTATTTTCGAACGCTGTCAATATCAAAATAAAGTCGACCCGTTCTTCTAATAAAAAAGTCCAAAGGGTTCAATGCCATTTCGTGGGCTATCGCAAATTGAGCTTCGGCCCTGATCATTCTTTCTTTGGGTTTGTCACCCTTTATCTTGGCATATAACTCCAAAATAGATTCACTTTGTTTACCATATGTGGTCACCAAATACCACGCATCATGTTTGGCAAATCCATCATCTTGCAATTGCTCTTGTACCTTGCCAATGTATTTTTTTACATGCTTAAACTTTTTAAAGTCGTTTCCACAAAGCGGAATTTTATCCGTAGTACAATGCTCCAGTTCCACATCGTGGTCCTCCTCCATCTTTTTAGCGATGCGATTTACCGTTCGCTCGGCCATTTTTCGGTAGCCCGTGAGCTTTCCTCCCGCTATGCTTACCAAACCGGTATCGGATGTGAAAATTTCATCTTTTCGTGATAGTTCTGAGGCCGATTTACCCTCTTCGTGAATCAAAGGACGCAAGCCCGCCCACGAGGAAATAATGTCGTCCAGTTCCAATTCAATATCCGGGAACATATTGTTCACCGCAGACACCAAATAAATAGCATCGGCAATATCGGTGGTCACATGGTCCTTATCCAAGTTGAAATTGGTATCCGTAGTGCCTATATAGGTGACCTTTCCACGGGGAATAGCGAACATCATCCTGCCGTCTGGAATATCAAAATAAACAGATTGCTTCACAGGAAGTTTTTCCTTTGGAAACACCAAATGCACTCCCTTGGTCAAATGTAAACGCTTGCCTTTTTTGGACTGGTTTACACTTCTGAGTTCATCCACCCAAGGCCCAGCGGCATTTATTACATATTTTGATGAAACCCTGTATTCATCTCCAAAGACTTCATCGGTGAATATTACTCCTGCTACTTTTTCATCCTCATAAATAAAATCGGTGACCTTGGTATAGTTGAATAGCTGCGCACCAAATTGAAGACTGGTCTTTAAATTTTCCAAAGTGAGTCGGGCATCATCTGTTCGGTACTCGGCATAATAGCCCGCACCATTCAAGATTTTTTTGGGCAACAGTGGCTCCAATTTCATGGCCTCTTTTTTCTCCAGCATCTGGCGTTTATCATCACCTGATACTTGAGCCAAAATATCATAAACTTTTAAGCCGATGGAAGTCAGCCATTTTCCATAGGAACCACCCTCAATCAATGGAAGCAACATCTTTTCCGGAAGAACCAAATGGGGAGCCAATTTGTGTACGATGGCCCTTTCGGAACCTACTTCTTTCACCAACCAAAAATCGAATTGCTTTAAATAACGGAGTCCACCATGAATGAGCTTAGTGGATTTACTACTGGTGCCAGAGGCAAAATCACCTTTCTCGAGCAACAAAACCTTCATGCCACGAGAAGATGCGTCCAAAGCAATTCCAGCTCCCGTGATTCCCCCACCGATTACCACAAGGTCATACACTTCCTTGGTAACTTTTTGCAGCTTTTCTTTTCTGTTTACGTTTGAAAAAGCAATGTTCTCGCTCATGTTTCTATTTGTTGAATTCGTATTCGCGTTCTACTCGGCACACTCTAACTTTATACCAAGAGTACCATTTTTGGATTCCTTTTTTTTGGGCTTCTTTATGGTCTAACTGGGCTTTCCAGTTAGCGATTGCCTCCAAACTCTCCCAATAACTAATAGAAATTCCTAGACCGTCTCGGGCACTTTCAAAATCCAAAAATCCAGGTTGTTTGCTGGCCAATGCTTCCATTTCTTCGGCCATTTTCGCATAACCATCATCACCAGGAGTTCTAAGGCTGGTAAAAATTACGGCGTAGTACGGTTTTTTTAGCTCCATTTAGGTGATGTATTCTTTTTCCATGAAGTAGTTTACCAAGGCTTCCTTCATTAAAACGGATTGTTCCCCTGCCTTTAATGGTGGTAACTGTTCTTTTATCTTATAATGAGGCCATCCATCATCGTCGAAAAAATCAAAATCGTAGTAGCCATAAGGTTCCAATAGCCTGCAGATGGCAATATGCATCAAATTGACTTTTTCATCTTTTTTGAACTTACGATGAAAATTGCCAAGTTCCTGAACTCCTACCAAATAAACAATCCCATCCAATTCCAGCGGGTCACCATCAGAAAATTGTGCTGATAGTTTTTCTACCAAAAATTCCCATCGCTCCTTTAATTGTTCGTCTCTTGACATGTGTTTTGATATGAGTACCAAAGGTACAAATCAATATTCTATATTTGTTAAAACCCACGTATGAGCTTTTTGGATATTATCATTGGAATTCTTTTGGTTTGGGGCCTTTACAAAGGTCTCAAAAATGGTCTTTTTGTGGAATTGGCCTCTTTGATAGCGCTCATTGCCGGAATTTACGGTGCAATCCATTTTTCGTACATCACGGGCAACTACCTTGCCGAACGCTTTGACTGGAGCGACCAATACCTGAAAATTGCTGCATTTTTTTTTACGTTTTTTGCCATTATCATTGTGGTGAACTTGGCGGGCAAATTCCTGACCAAGATTGCTGATTTTGCTATGCTCGGACTATTGAACAAAATCGCTGGGGGTATTTTCGGTGCCTTAAAAGTTGCCGTTATCTTAGGTGCTTTCCTCATTTTCTTCGAAAGGCTTGCCTCTCCCTTAGGATTTATCAATGAGGAAACCAAAGAGGAATCCATTTTCTATGAGCCTATCAAAGAATTGGGCGCACTGGTTTTTTCCTATGTTTTCGATGATGAGGAAAACTCCCCTACTGAGGAAGTCGAGGCAGAGGAAGAAATCATATAAACGGTGCATTTTTTCCGTTAAAAGGATTTGCATGGTGCCCTACAAATACTGTTGACCCCTTATTTCTTGTATTTCAACGTGATAATCCATCTCGATATGGAAATTTCATGGAAAAGAAAGGAGTCTCCATTATTTTAGCTGTGAGAACACAAGGGAACTTAGAACACTCCCGAAAACACCCCGAAAATGAAAAAGTTATATGGCACATTGTTGGTCATAGTGCTCGCCATTGCCTTGAGTGATTGCAGCACAACGTCAACCCAAGAAGAAGAACAAGGATATACCGAAGCAACCCTTGGAAATGAAAAAGTAACCATCGATCCAGAAAAAATGGAGGAAGAACTGGTTGGTTTGGTAAACCAACACCGAACTTCAATTGGTTTAAATTCTTTGGCAAACAGTGCTCCTGCATATAAATATGCAGAAGAACATACAGATTACATGATTTCACACAATGTCCTGAGTCACGATAATTTTGACTCGCGGGCTTCCCAGATTGCCGAAGAGACCCATGCTGTGAGTGTTTCAGAAAATGTGGCAAGATATTATACATCAGCAGAAAAAACCTTGGAAGCGTGGGTGGAAAGCACTTCACACAAGGAAGCTATGGAAGGAGACTTCACTCACACTACCTTGAGTATTCAATTGGATAAAGATGGAAGACCTTATTTTACGCAGATATTCATCAAAGTACAATAAGAAAACAATAGCATAACTTTTAAAAAGATCTGCCACTTGTCAGGTCTTTTTTGTTAATTGCTATGTCGCCAGAAAGGTTTTTTTTACCTTTCATAAAATCTTTGAATATGGCAATACAGGCACCTTTCAACCTCAACCAATGGATTGAGGAAAACCGGGAAACCCTAAAACCTCCAGTTGGAAATAGAAATCTTTACAAAGAGTCTGGCGATTACATTGTTATGATCGTGGCCGGACCCAACGCTCGCAAAGACTACCATTACAACGAAACAGAGGAGCTTTTTTATCAGCTAGAAGGCAATATTGAAGTACACATTCAAGAAAATGGCCAGAAAAGGACCATGAAATTGGGGCCTGGAGATATGTACCTTCATCCCGCTAAGGTACCACATTCCCCTGGCCGCCAAGAAGGTTCCATTGGGCTAGTAGTGGAGCGAAAACGTGTAGATCTGGATGCTGAAGATGGATTGCTTTGGTTCTGTGACAAATGCAATCATAAATTGTATGAGGTCTATTTTAAACTAAATGATATTGAGAAGGACTTTCTTGGCCATTTTAAACACTTTTACGGTTCGGAAGAATTGCGCACTTGTGATAACTGCGGTACCGTTATGCCCGTTGACGAACGTTTTATAGCCAAAGAAGAATGATACTCCTTTTAGCAAAAATCATCATTGGAATCGTGGCGTTGCTCCACATCTATTTCCTATGGCTGGAAATGTTCGCTTGGACTACCAAAGCGAAAAAAGTGTTCCGTAACTTTCGGGAAGATTTATTCGAACCCACAAAAACATTGGCAGCCAACCAAGGTCTTTACAATGGTTTTTTGGCGGCGGGGCTCATTTGGTCGTTGCTTATACAAGATTCCTTGTGGCAGATTTATGTGGCATTCTTCTTTTTGGGATGCGTATCGGTTGCCGGTATTTATGGCGCAATAACAGCGTCAAAAAAAATATTTGCAGTTCAAGGGCTTCCGGCAATAATTGGAATTCTTCTTCTCTTGGTCCATCAATTCCTCTAATCCGTTTATCCTCTTGTAGAATATTCGTAATATTGTAAAAATATAACAATACATCACTAAAAAGTTATAAATGTCAAAAATTGCAACTGCTTTTGGAATACAAGAAGCCTTAAAAGAACTTGGCTTAAACGAAATAAATAATGGTACTTCCACAGGAAAGGATTGGTTCTCCAATGGAGAGATCATCGAGTCCTACTCACCCGTAGATGGTGCTCTAATCGGAAAAGTCAAAGCAACAACTCCGGAGGATTACGAAAAAGTAATTAGTACGGCTCAAGAAGGTTTTAAAAAATGGAGAACCATGCCAGCCCCACAACGTGGTGAGGTGGTTCGACAATTTAATGACGAGCTTCGGAGATTGAAAGAACCGTTGGGCAAACTGGTATCCTACGAAATGGGGAAAAGCTACCAAGAGGGATTGGGCGAAGTACAGGAAATGATAGATATCTGTGACTTTGCCGTAGGTTTATCAAGGCAATTGCACGGACTTACCATGCACAGTGAACGTCCTGGTCACCGCATGTACGAGCAATATCATCCACTTGGTGTTGTAGGCATTATTTCGGCCTTCAACTTCCCTGTTGCAGTTTGGTCTTGGAACACCGCCCTAGCTTGGGTTTGTGGTGATGCCTGTATTTGGAAAGGCTCTGAAAAAACTCCAATGACATCCGTGGCTTGCCAAAACATCGCTGCCCGTGTATTTACGGAAAATGGTGTTCCTGAAGGTATTTCTTGTTTGATTACAGGCGACTACCGCGTAGGTGAACTCATGACAAAAGACGAACGAGTCCCATTGATTTCGGCTACTGGCTCCACCCGCATGGGAAAAATTGTAGCACAGACAGTAGCTGGACGTCTTGGAAAAACATTATTGGAGCTTGGCGGAAACAACGCCATTATCGTAACACCGGATGCCAACATTAAAAACACGGTGATTGGTGCAGTTTTTGGAGCTGTGGGCACTTGCGGGCAACGTTGTACCTCCACTAGAAGGTTAATTGTCCATGAAGACGTTTATGATAAGGTAAAAAATGCAATCGTAGACGCCTATAAGCAAATACGAATTGGCAACCCATTGGACGAAAATAACCATGTAGGTCCGCTAATCGATAAAGATGCCGTAAAAAATTATTTAAACGCCTTAGAAAAAGTTAAGGCCGAAGGCGGAAACATTTTGGTCGAAGGCGGTGTATTGGAAGGTGAGGGCTATGAAAGTGGTTGCTACGTAAAACCAGCCATTGCCGAAGCTCAAAATCACTTTGAAATTGTTCAGCACGAAACTTTTGGTCCTGTTCTTTATATTTTGAAGTATAGTGGGGATATTGAAAATGCCCTAGAAAAGCAAAACGGTGTTAGACAAGGTCTTTCATCTGCAATTATGACCAACAATCTGCGCGAAGCAGAGCGTTTCCTGTCCGTTGAAGGTTCTGATTGCGGAATTGCGAATGTGAACATTGGTACATCTGGTGCGGAAATTGGAGGAGCCTTTGGTGGTGAAAAAGAAACTGGAGGCGGTAGAGAAAGTGGTTCCGATGCATGGAAAATTTATATGCGCAGACAAACCAATACCATTAACTACACAACCGAGTTGCCATTGGCCCAAGGCATTAAGTTTGATTTATAAAACAAAAAGCCGCCCGTTCAGCATCCAACTGAATTGGGCGGTCTTTAAAACCAACTTAACTAACTCAAACTTAACTTTAAAACCCTACTCCAATGCCGGAACTTTGTCGGGAGAAATAGGGTTCTTTACCTAATATTTGGCCTAAATCTCATCATATTTATTCAAGTATCTAAGAGATATCTTACAAGTGGATCTGAAAACTGTATGATTGGTTCCATTTGTTCTGTTTTCTGTTTTTTGATTTTTCCATTTAATCCCTTCTTTTTCCAGATACCTCAATTTCTGATACTTTAATTTAGAATTTTAAGATTTTTTTAATATTTTAAATGTGCAGTTTTTGCTGTTCAAATATCTAAATTATGGATTGGGAAAGTTCAACTATATGGTATTGGATTATTTTGGCTGTCACAGGAATTATTTCAGGAATCCTTGGATACTTTTTTGGAAAGTCGGACACACCATCAATTCAAGAAAAATCGTTTGAAATAAATACATTGGAAATACAGAACGCCAAGTTGAAATCCGATTTGGAGACCTGTCGTAAAAGGCTTGAATCCTACACTACTAAAACTAAACAGCTTGAATTTGATAGCCGTACAAATTCTTTACAAAGGAAATCTTTCTCTTTTGATTCAGGTGAAGCTAAAGCTGCGTTTGGAAAAACCATCAAGGAAAATGACCTAAAGCTTGTTGAGGGCATAGGTCCAAAAATTGAAGGCCTATTTCATAATTTCGGCATTAAAACCTGGAAAGAACTTGCTGAAACATCCGCGGATAAATGTCAGGAAGTGCTGGACTCTGGTGGAAAACGTTATCGCATCCATGATCCTGCCTCATGGCCCATGCAAGCAAAAATGGCACATGAGGGGCATTGGGAACAACTATTTGAATGGCAGGAAAAGCATCGTGCCGGCAAATACTAGTAAGTAAGACCGACTTGTCTTTCTACAACATTCCGTTCGCTTGCACCCATTTAAAGGTGTATTGATCTTGTGAAAATTGCATGCGCTCGGATATGCGCTGTAATCTTTCTGGAAGTTTCATTAAATAAACCCGGGCCTTTTCTGCTTGATCGGAAAGTCCTCGAAGGTTTCCAATTTCCCAATAATCGTTCAGTTTTTTCAAGATATCGATGTAGTCCTGTGCGGTGTACACTCCCAAACGTTGGGCACAATTGGAAAACTGCTCGAACGCCTCGCCAATATTCCCTCCAGATTCCCTTAAAAAATGCGCAGGCATTACAATCTTTTTCTTCATCATATCGGCAAATGCCAACACCATCCCATCCGGGTCTTGTCCCATAATCGTCTTTACAAATTCCCGATAGGCCAAATGGTGCCTCATTTCATCACCAGCAATAATGGTACACATTTTTGCGAGAAGGGCATTCCCTTTCTTTCTGGCCATTTTTCCCACCCTTTTGTGTGAGATATTGGTAGCAAGCTCCTGAAAGGAAGTATATACAAAGTTTTTGTATGGGTCCCTATCTGTTCCTATATCAAACCCATCCGAAATTAAATGTTGCGTGGTAATCTCAATCTCCCGCATGTTTACACGACCTGAGAGATACAAATATTTGTTCAAAACATCTCCATGCCGATTCTCCTCTGCAGTCCAGGCTCGCACCCATTTGCTCCATCCATTATCTTTTCCGTTATGCTGATCTATACCTTCCACATCCATCAACCAAGATTCATAGGTTGGGAGTGCTTCTTCGGTAATCGTATCTGCCACAAGGGTTACCCAAAAATCATATCCCAATTCCTTGGCTTCACCTCTAATCTGCTCTATTTCATCAAAAAATTTATCGCTTTGGGAATCTGGCAAGAAATCAGTAGGCTGCCATATTTTCTCGCTTGGAATAAGAAATTCGTCAATAAACCCTTCAACTTTGGGTTCAATCTGCTGCATTACTTCCAACCTTACATTTTTAATAGACATAGTACGGGGTTTTTTACAAAGGTCTCCATAAAATATTGGAATTCTGTTAATTTCTTCCTCTTTCGCCTGGATAAAATGTATGTACAGGGTCACTTTGCCAATATTCTTTGCTTTCTACGTCTAACATCGTTAACCCGCCCATAAATGCAGCTCCAGTATCCACGTTCCAAACATTGGCCTTTTTTTGGGGTTCCACAAACTTATTTTTGGACAAGGGTGTATGGCCAATAAATACTTCTTTGTAGTGGGTCAAACGTTTTGGAAACTCTGGGTCCGTTGGCTTCAACTCAGGGTTAATGGCCGAAGCTAGTTCCCACAATGTTCTGTCCCAATAAAAGGATTGTTCAAAATACTCGTAGTCTATTCCCTTAAGGTTTGTATAGCCGGCGTGCAAATACAAACGGTTGTCATTAGCAAGATAATAGTTCTTTAACTCTTCATAAAACCTGAGGTGCAAATCCCATGTATCCCTATCTGCATTTAAATAGGAGTTCCTTGTGGCGGTGCCACCATGCGCCAACCACTGTGGATTTTCTTTTTGAGTTACCAGCCAAGCCCTACAAAGTTCATCGTGGTTTCCACGGATAAAAGTGCATTTGTATTCGCTTTTAAGCTGAATCAAAAAATCAACCGTTTCAACGGCCGTGCTCCAGGCATCTACGTAATCTCCCAAAAAAATAATATGATCGCTAGAGGTAATCTTGGCTTTGGTGATTAACTGTTCCAAAGCCCGCACCCCTGAATGGATGTCGCCCACAACCAGTGTTCGCATAGAAAAGTTTTTGGCAATATTACACACAAATGGTTGGCTGATGAAAAATCACAGTGGCTTTATCACGTATTTAACCTACAATTCAAATAAACCTAACTGATTTTTGGACGTGGTATAATTTTCTATGTACCTTAGAATATTTCGAAACAATATGAAGAAAGTATACTGTATCGGTGAATTGTTGATCGATTTTGTTGCCGAACGGCAAGGGAGTGACCTTTCCAAAGCGAATGAATTTACCAAAAAAGCAGGCGGCGCACCGGCCAATGTGGCCTGTGCCATATCCAAATTAGGAGGAAATGGAATCTTTATTGGATGTGTTGGGGAAGACCCGTTTGGTAAATTTCTGTTAGAAACTCTCAAAACGGAGGGAGTAGATATTTCGTTGGCCCAACGATCAAAAACTTTTACTACCCTTGCCTTTGTTTCCATCGCAGCAGATGGAGAACGGGACTTTGTTTTTAGCAGGGGTGCGGATAAGGAACTTAAATACAACCCTGACCTAAGAAAAAATCTCCCAGGAAACATTCTTCACTTGGGGGCAGCGACGGCTCTATTGGGTGGCCCTTTGGAAAAAACATATACCAAATATCTTTTTGATGGCCTTACCAAAGAAATGTTTATTTGCTTTGACCCAAATTTTAGAAGTGACCTTTGGAAAGATGATGAAGAAACATTCATAAAAAAATGCATGCCCTTTGTGGAGAAATCACATTTGTGCAAGTTTAGCCTGGAAGAGGCACAATTAATTTCAGGTAAAGAAGATTTAAATCAAGCCTGTGATACACTGCACAAGGCAGGAACAAAAATTATTACTGTTACCTTAGGAAAAGATGGGACGCTTTTAAGTATGAATGGCTCTAAAAAAGTAATTCCAAGTGTTCCTGTGAATCCGGTTGACACTACAGGAGCGGGGGACGCTTTTATAGGGTGTTTGTTATATCAAATTTCCGATTTGGGTAATTTTGAATCTGTCTTTGAGGATTTTTCCTTAGTTGAAAATATGGTGGCCATGGCCAATAAGGCTGGGGCAATAACCACTACAAATTATGGTGCCATTGTGGCCCTGCCAACAAAGGACCAGCTCGAAAAGTAAATGAACCAAGCCAAACTACATATACTACTTTCTCAAAAAGGGAAAGACAGCAAGGGACTCTTTGGTCTTCGGTTGGCCACCAACCTCACCTTGATTCAAAAACAGTTCTTTTCTCTATACTCCGAAGAGCGTCACGAGAAGCATTTTCAAAAACTATTGAAACTTCTGACCAAATTATATTTGGATAGACCTGAGGAATTAAAGAATCAAGACCTAGAGAGATTAAAATCGGGCAATTGGTATCAGTCCGAAGACCTTGTTGGCATGCAATTATACGTAGAGCATTTTAACAAAGACCTAAAAGGGTTGGAAGAAAAAATACCCTACTTTAAAAAATTGGGAATAAACTTTTTACACCTTATGCCCATCACTACCAGACCCAAAGGAGAAAGTGATGGTGGTTATGCCGTGAACAGTTATCTTCAGGTGGATAAAAAATATGGCTCTAAAGAAGATTTACTGGAATTGACCACAGCGTTCCGTAACAATGGTATTTATTTGATGCTCGATTTTGTGGTCAACCATACCTCCAACGAATATTCATGGGCGAAAAAAGCCAAGAAAGGGGACAAAAAATACCAGGGCTACTACTACACCTATGAGGATTACACCATTCCGGCCGAATTTGAAAAAACACTGCCCGAAGTATTTCCCGAAACATCGCCAGGTAATTTTACCTATATCCCCGAAATGGAAAAATGGGTAATGACGGTATTCAACAGTTATCAATGGGACCTTAACTATACCAATCCTGAAGTATTTTTAGAGATGCTCACCAACTTGGTAAAGTTAACGGATATGGGCGTGGATGTGGTCCGTTTTGATGCCCTTGCCTTTCTTTGGAAAAGAATCGGCACCATTTCGCAAAACCTTCCCGAGGCCCACAATCTCATCACCTTGTTCCGAATGTGCCTACAAGTTGTCGCTCCGGGCACCATACTTTTGGCAGAGGCCATTGTAGCTCCAATGGACATTGTGAAGTATTTTGGCGAAGAAGAAAAACGGGGAAACGAATGCGAAGTGGCCTATAATGCTTCGTTGATGGCGCTCTTATGGAACTCCATTGCTACTAAAAAAACTCAATTGCTCTATAAAAGCTTGATGCACGTGCCGCCAAAACCCAAAGATTGTACTTGGATCAACTACATCCGTTGCCATGATGATATTGGATTGGGATACGAAAACCACCTCATCGAAGAATTGGGTTGGAACCCCGGGATGCACCGTAAATTTTTATTGGATTACTATTGCCAACGATTGGATTGGTCTCCAGCAACGGGATTGCTGTTTATGTACAACCCAAAAACAGGCGATGGACGAATCACTGGAAGTGCGGCATCGTTACTGGGACTGGAAAAGGCTTTGACAACTAAAGATCAAGGCTTACTGGAGGAATCAGTGAAGAAAATCATTATGCTGCATGGAATTACTTTGGCCTTTGGCGGTATTCCCTTGATCTACGCAGGTGATGAAATTGGCACCTTAAACGATTATTCCTTCCAAAATGATGTATCCAAAAAAGGGGATAGTCGCTGGGTAAATCGTCCCATGCAGGACTGGGAAACCATTTCAAAATTGGACAATGAGAACCTACCCCAGTCCAAAATATTCCAAACCTTGCAAAAACTCATCAAAATTAGAAAAAACAACACGGTTTTTGCCGACAGCAATAATCTTGAATTGTACCATACGGGCAACGACCATATTTTTTCATTTGAAAGAAATGAAGACCAGCAGGGGTTGCTTGTTATTTGCAATTTCGATGAAAACCCTCAGGTAATCGATAGTAGCTGGATCAAAAAGCTAGGGTATTTTAGCAAAGGGGAGCCCTTGGATTTAGTATCCAATGAAAAAGTTAGTTTAAACAGTGGTCTTCTGGAATTAATGCCTCATCAGATGATGTGGTTGCTAAAAGGTTAAGCGTAATGTACTTTACGTAAAATTCGCTGCGATTCTTTTAAGGATTGATACACATGGCTATCGTAAGCTTTTATTAAAGCCCGTGAATTATCCATTTTATCTCTTGCTTCTTCAAAACCGTTCAGGTAGCAGATAAGGTACGTTGCCGGGAGGTGGGTCATATCCGTATGTTCCGAATCCGTTAAGGGTATATGGTTTTCCAACTTTTTGAGCAGTGCATTATTGGTGTTGTACACGTGGTACAGCGTTTTTTTATCAAACTGTGGTGGTTCAAATATCAATTTACTGTTGATGGTGTACTTGCCATTTTCCGAAAATGTAATCACCATTTCTTCCAATGGGTAATATTTTTGTTGGGAACCCAAACCCAATTGTACATATTCAAATGTTTTGAATGAATCCTCATCGTACTCAATAGTGATTTCATCCAAAGCAGAATAGAACAATTTTACCTGTTCGTTGATGAGCTCTATGTCCACTCTGGAATAATAGACTTTTCCTTTTACTTTTTTCTTGTTCCCGGCCCAACAGACCACAAATTGCTCCTTGAAAACTTTGTAATCACTAGTTAAGTCAGGGTGTCGTGTGTTAAAAAACTTTAGAACAGCATCCAAGGTGTATTCTATATTGTTACGGGCATGCTGTTCAATGGTTGCTACCTTATCGGAGTTAATATCCTTTAACTCAATATCAAAGGCTTTAGGTAGGCTGATGCTCCCTTCCCTAAAGAAAACCGCACCCCCATAATATTTCCAAATATTTTTACGTAGCGCGCAAACTTTCCCATTGGATCTAATTGTGACCAAACCTACTACCTTGCCTTCGGGCAAATGCGGAAACGGGATATTTTCATAGGAAATCAAAGGAGGATTATCCAAATAAGCATTTACAAGGTTCTGTATTTTGCTGTCGTCAAAGAAATCGACCCCTACAATCGTGTTATCCTCGTCCTCTACACCGATTACAATAAAAGAATTGTTTTTTGGATTGCTGTTGGCCAAGGCGCAGACATGTTTTAGAAACTTGGCCTTTCCTTCTTTTTCACCAATGGATATAAAACGCTTTTTGTCGTAAAAACTATTTTCGTCGTTGTGGGCTAACAGGTTTTTTACGAGTAGGCGTTTATTGATCATAGTTTAGAGTTTCGAGATTTGAGCTGCGTGTTGCGAGATTTAATCATAATTTGCTCCTTTTCTCTCCGATTTTTTGAGATAAGACATAAATGCACCAATCTTTTTTCCTTCGGTGATTGTTTTCGAACAAATATTATCGAATTGAGCTTTTGTTATATGTTCCCTATCTAAACATCGGTACAATTGAGACCTCAATTCTCCGCAAGAAGCTTTTGCAATACTTAAAAACTGAATGAGTTCGCGATTTCCGTTTCGCTCAAATCCTTCTGCAATATTATCCATAATTGACCCAGATGAAGCATTCATTTGATTCTTGAGACTGTAATCATTACTCAGAGAAGTACTTTCAATTATTATCCAGACCTCATTACAAATTTCTCTTGCCAGTTTCCAAACATCCAGTTCCTCAAATCCATTCATAAATTGCTATTTTAAACTTTCAACACAAAACCCGCAACACTTAATTGTTTTTATTAACAATTGTGCTGCTGGCCTGTGCAGTGGGCATCACTACCAGGTCGGCAATGTTCACGTGATAGGGTCGTGTGACTACAAACAGAATAATATCCGCAATATCTTCCGGTTTTAAGGGCTGAAAACCCTTGTACACTTTGGAAGCTTTTTCAGTATCACCCTTAAAACGAACATCACTGAATTCTGTTTCCACCAATCCAGGATTAACTGCGCCTACGCGAATACCATATGCATTCAAATCTATTCGCATGCCTTGGTTGATGGCGTCCACTGCGTGCTTACTGGCGCAATACACATTTCCGTTCGGGTAAACTTCCTTGCCTGCTGTAGAACCAATATTGATGATATGCCCAGATTTGCGTTCCACCATTTTTGGAATAATAGCTTTGGACATGTACAACAACCCTTTAACGTTGATGTCCAACATGGCATCCCAATCATCCGGATTGCCCTTATCGATAGGGTCTAAACCATGTGCATTCCCAGCATTGTTGACCAAGATATCTATTTCCGAAAATTCTTTTGGTAAACTTTCAATGGCAGAGAACACGTCTTCTCGATTTCTCACATCAAAATTTAGGGTGAAAATTGCAGTATCCCTTCCCAATTCATTTTTGAGTTGCTCAAGACGATCCTGCCTACGCCCACAGAGTATCAAATTATATCCCTGCTTTGCAAAAAGTTCGGCCGTTGCTTTACCTATTCCACTCGTAGCTCCAGTTATAAGCGCTGTTTTTTCCATTTATAATCTTTATTCTAGGGAACATCGTGTCCTTGACCAGCCACCAAAAGGGTAAACCAATCTTGAAGTTCCAATTCTATTTTGCTGGCCTTTGCGGCCAATTCCATTCTTTTTTTGTTTGTTGTCCCGATTACTGGATGTATATGTGCAGGGTGTTGTAAGATCCAAGCCAATAGCAACTGGCTCTCATCGGCATCATACTTCTTCATCAACGGGCCCATAGCCTCTTTTATGCGCGTCACCTGCTCATCCTTTTCCCTAAAAAATGATCCCAACGGGCTCCACGCCATGGCCATTCGCTTGTTGGCGATACAATCATCAAATGTACCATCATACATTGGGTTGTGGTGCGTCAAAGAAAATTCGACCTGATTTCCTTCAACAGGTATGGCTGTCTCTAACATGGCCACTTGGGATGTTGTGAAATTCGACACCCCAAACTGCTTTATTTTTCCGCTTTGCAACAATTGCTGTGCAGCTTCCGCCATCTCTTCGGGTTCCATTAACGGACTTGGTCTGTGCATCAAAAAGAAGTCCAAATAATCCGTCTTCAATTTTTTCAAAGACTCTTCAGCGGACCAGATGATATAGTCCTTGTCATACTGGTAATGATTGATTCGGTTATCCCTGCCCCGAGTCATTTGAATACCACATTTGGTAATCAATTGGATATCCTCTCTTTTTATTCCACTATCTCCGAACGCCTCTCCAAAATCTATTTCGGTCGAATAACTTCCGTAAATGTCGGCATGGTCAAAAGTTGTGAGCCCGCATTCAATGGCATGGTGCATCAAATCTATCATTTTGTTTTTGGAAAGTTTTCCCCCCCAACTTCCCCATGTCATCGCTCCCGATATAATGCGGGAAAAATTCGTCGTCTGTTTCATAAGTGCTGAAAGTATAAAATTAAACCCTTAAATCCTTCATAAAACTAGGGGTTTAGCGTTTTTTTTAACCATTAATTAACAGCGAGGTTTTAAATAAATTTTCATTTTGCACACCTTAGTAAAAACCCCGACATTAACACCAAACAATAAAAGTATATAATGGAAGAAAACACTACTATTGATATTAGTGCTGTGAATGAAAAAATCGCCCAGGAAAGCGCTTTTATTGACCTTTTAACGGTTGAGATGAACAAATCCATTGTGGGGCAGACCCACATGGTGGAACGTCTGTTGATTGGTCTTTTAGGAAAAGGCCATATTTTGCTCGAAGGTGTTCCCGGATTGGCAAAAACATTGGCGATTAATACTTTGGCCAAAGCGGTAAAAGGAAGTTTTAGCAGAATTCAGTTTACGCCCGATCTTTTACCTGCCGACGTTATCGGTACACTGATCTACAATATAAAAGAGAACGATTTCTCCATTAAAAAAGGGCCTATATTCGCCAACTTTGTTTTGGCTGATGAGATTAACAGGGCTCCTGCAAAAGTACAATCAGCACTTTTGGAGGCCATGCAGGAAAAGCAGGTAACCATTGGTGACGAAACATTTATATTGGATGCCCCTTTTTTGGTAATGGCCACACAAAACCCTGTAGAACAAGAAGGTACTTACCCACTTCCTGAAGCACAGGTGGACAGGTTTATGCTGAAAACCGTGATTGACTATCCAAAATTGAACGAGGAGCAACTCATCATCCGACAAAACCTTAAAGGTGAAACCGAGCCTATAAAGCCTGTAGTATCCTTGGAGCAAATTTTAAGAGCACAAGCTACAGTTGGTGAAGTTTACATGGACGAAAAAATCGAAAAATATATACTCGATCTCATTTTTGCTACGCGTTACCCAGAAAAATACAATTTGGAAAGCTTAAAGCCACTTATCAGTTTTGGTGCTTCTCCAAGGGGTAGTATCAACTTGGCCAAAGCGTCCAAGTGTTACGCATTTATTAAGAGAAGAGGTTATGTGGTTCCCGAAGACGTAAGAGCCGTAGTGCACGATGTGTTACGCCACCGAATCGGAATCACCTACGAGGCCGAGGCAGAAAATATTACTTCCGAAGAAATCATCAACAAGATTGTAAACGAGGTAGAGGTGCCTTAGCGGTTCAATGTTTATCGGAATATAAGTAGCAATACTTTTAACCAACCCGAAAACCTATTTTTTTGAACCAAATGGATACAAAGGAACTACTAAAAAAAGTACGCAAAATTGAAATAAAGACCCGACGTCTTTCCGACCATATTTTTGGTGGGGAATACCATTCTACGTTCAAAGGTCGGGGGATGACATTTAGCGAAGTACGCCAGTATCAGTTTGGGGATGATGTACGAAGTATTGACTGGAACGTTACTGCACGCTACAACGAACCTTACGTAAAGGTTTTTGAAGAAGAACGCGAACTCACCATGATGCTGATGGTGGATGTGAGTGGGTCGGAACTTTTCGGCACGTCCAACCAGTTCAAAAAAGAAATCATCACCGAAATATCGGCCACACTTGCCTTTTCTGCGCTCCAGAATAACGATAAAGTAGGGCTAATACTTTTCTCTGATGAGGTAGAACTTTTTATCCCCCCTAAAAAAGGAAAAAGCCACGTACTGAGAATCATCAGGGAGTTGTTGGAATTCCATCCAAAAAGTAGCGAAACAAATCTTGCAGAAGCTTTAAAGTTCCTTACCAACGTAATGAAGAAAAAGGCTATTGTTTTTGTGCTTTCGGATTTTATCGCTGATGATTACGATAACACCCTTCGCATTGTTGGTAACAAACACGATGTAACTGGTATCCGTGTTTATGACGAACGTGAAGAAACCATCCCAAACCTGGGCATGGTGCAAATGCAAGATGCCGAAACAGGGGAAATTCAGTTGGTGAACACCCAATCCAAACAGGTGAGGTTCGCCTACGGACAACATTATAAAAACAAAGTGGCCTATTTCACAAATGCCTTTAACAAATCAGGGTGCGGAGTGATCAATTGTAGAGCGGATGAAAGCTATGTGAAAAAACTATTGGGGTATTTTAAACGAAGAGGATAATGCTAATTGAAGGTTTACATAAAATAAGAAACAAGATAAGACTCCAAACTGTATGGGGGGCTTTATTGTTTTTATTTCTATTGCCAACGGTTGGTTTTTCGCAAACTGGACCCAAGGTAGATGCCGAAGTGGATACTTTGGCCATCAAAATTGGGGAGCAAATCCAATACAAAATAACGGTCGAGGCAGACTCTACCGATGTAGTTTTCTTTCCCGAAGGACAAACCTTTTCCCCACTGGAAACTGTAGAGGCCATTATGGCTGATACCCTCAAAAATAATGACAAGGTCATTCTCCAAAAAATATATTCCCTAACGCAATTTGATAGTGGGGCGTACACCATTCCACCACAGCGAATAGCAATAAACGAGCAACCTTTTTTTACAGATTCTTTTCAAGTGAAGGTTGCCGATGTGGTTGTGGATACTACCAAACAGAAGATGTACGATATCAAACCCTTGATTGAGGTAGAGCGAAGTACAGCAGATATGTGGTTAACCGTACTCTGGATTCTTTTAGGATTGATTGTGATCGGAGGATTGGTCTATTGGTTCTTTTTAAGGAAAAAACCTTTAACCGAGGAAGAGAAAGTGGCCTTGCTACCGCCGTATGACCGGGCTCTTATGGAGCTTAAAAAGTTGGAGAATTCCAAGTACCTCATCCAAGACGAGTACAAGCAATATTACTCGGAACTTACCAGTATAGTTCGTTCTTATCTAGAAGAAGACGTGCACGTTTCGGCAATGGAAAGTACTACATCCGAACTCATCACAAAACTGGAAATGTTAAGGGATGCCGGGGAGCTCAATTTAGATGATGATACGCTGCAACAATTTCAAAAAATATTACAGACCGCGGATTTGGTAAAGTTTGCCAAATCTAAACCGGCCACATCCATTGCGGAGCATGATAGAATGGTCGTTGAACAAATTGTGACCAAAACCCATGAGGCCTTGCCCGAACCTACCGAGGAGGATTTATTGCTAGATGAAGAATACTTGGAAGAGCTGGCAAAGAAAAAACAACGAAAAAGAATTTACTTGGCTGCTGCAATTTTTGCAGGAATCATTGTTTTGAGCAGTGTGTTTTCTGTAGCCTACTTTGGTTTTAAGCAAGTTAGGGACACCGTATTCGGTTACCCCACAAAAGAACTTTTGGAAGGCGAATGGGTAGCAAGCTCCTATGGTTTCCCTCCCATTATATTGGAAACACCCGATGTTTTGGTACGCCAAAATGTGGAGCTTCCCAAGGAAACCAAAGAATTGATCAAAGAGCTTCAGGCTTTCTCATATGGAAGTTATGTGGGGATATTTTCAGTAAGTACCAGTTCCATCACTTTTAAAGAACAAAAAGAGGAGCCCCAATTTGATGCTATAGTTGGTTCAACCCTTAGCAATTTTGAACAATTGGGACTGAAAAATATCATCACCAAACAAGAGGAGTTCGTCACCCAATCTGGGGTAAAGGGAATGAAAACCTTTGGTACTGGAACTTTGGAAAGACCTAATGGCGATTCCAAAAAAGCAAAGTACAGTATTCTTTCTTTTGGTGGAAAAGGTTTTATCCAACAAGTGGTGATTACCTGGGAAGAAGGCGATGAATATGCGGAGCAGATCGTAGACCGAATTTTGAACAGTTTAGACGTAAAAACACAAGCATAGATGTTTGAGAATATAGAATTTGCAAATCCTGAATTTTTCTGGCTGCTCCTTTTGCTGCCATTGGCTTTGCTATGGTATTTTTTCAAACGGAAAAATGAAATGGCGTCTTTACGTATTTCAAGTATCAAAGGATTCACGGTTACTAGTTGGGCATCAAAACTTAAACCTGTTCTTTTCGGTATTCGATTGTTGGCCCTGGCTGCAATCATAACAGCTTTGGCACGACCACAAACAGAGGATATATCCACTAGGACCAAAACCACGAAGGGTATCGATATTGTAATGGCCATCGACGTTTCGTCCAGTATGCTGGCACGTGACCTGAAGCCCAATCGCTTGTCAGCTCTTAAGGACGTGGCAGCAAATTTCATAGAAGAACGACCCAATGACCGTATTGGATTGGTCGGTTATGCCGGGGAAAGCTATACCAAGACACCTATAACAAGTGACAAGACCATTGTTTTGAGAGCTTTGGAAGAAATCACATATGGTGAACTGGAAGATGGTACGGCCATTGGAATGGGCTTGGCCACATCGGTAAACCGCTTAAAAGAAAGCAAAGCGGTAAGTAAAGTTATCATTCTTTTAACGGACGGTGTCAATAATTCTGGCTTTATTGAACCTAGAACCGCTGCCGACCTTGCCGTAGAGTTTGGAATAAAAACATACACTATTGGCTTGGGCACCAACGGAAATGCATTATCTCCCATCGCCTATAACAGGGATGGCTCTTTCAGATACGGCATGCGACAAGTGGAGATTGATGAAGAATTGCTGGAAGAAATTGCTGAGGTAACCGGAGGGAAATATTTCCGTGCTACCGACAATGAATCCTTGGAAGAGATTTATGATGAGATCAACAAATTGGAAAAAACAGAAATAGAGGAATTCAAATATTACAAGTACGAGGAAAAATTTAGGCCGTTGATTTTTTTGGCCGGAATTTTATTGCTGTTGGAATGGGGATTGCGAAATTCCATATTTAAAAGTTTTATTTAGCGAATGATTCAGTTTGACGAAAAAATATATTTCTACCTCTTGGCCATAATACCCGTTATGGCCCTAGCTTTCTTTTTTCTTCAAATCTGGAAAAAAAAGGCTCAGAAACGTTTTGCCGATTCATCCCTTTTAAAGCGATTGGCCCCGAACAGATCTAGTTTTAAATCAACAGTTAAATTGACCTTTCTATTGGCCGGACTCGTATTTCTGGTTTTAGGATTGGTAAACCCTAAAATCGGGACCAAACTAGAAACTGTAAAACGTGAAGGTGTGGATATCGTTTTTGCCATTGATGTTTCCAAAAGTATGTTGGCAGAAGATATTGCCCCCAACCGTTTGGAAAAAGCAAAACGCATTGTTTCGGAAATCATCAACCAATTGGCAAGTGACCGTATCGGAATAATCGCATACGCTGGGCAAGCCTATCCACAATTACCGATAACCACGGATTATGGCGCGGCCAAAATGTTTCTGCAGAGTATGAACACCGACATGCTCTCATCACAGGGAACCGCAATAAACGCTGCCATAGATTTAGCCAGCACTTATTACGATGATTCCCAACAGACCAATAGGGTTCTATTTATTGTTTCTGATGGTGAAGACCACTCCGAGAGTTCTACCATCAACTCCGTTGAAAAAGCAACTCAAAATGGTATCCGTATTTATACCATAGGAGTAGGCAAGTCAAAAGGAGCTCCAATTCCCATAAAACGTAACGGAATTGTGGAAAGTTTAAAAAAGGACAATCAAGGCGAAGTAGTCATCACCAAATTGAATGAAAACGTATTGACAGAGATTGCCAACAGCGGCAATGGGGATTATATTGATGGTTCCAACACGGAAAGTGCCGTGGAATACATCAAAGAAGAATTGAACCGAATGGACAAAACAGAATTTGAAGCCAAACAATTTGCGGAGTACAAAGATCAATTTCAATGGTTTCTTGCCGCGGGCTTTTTATTTCTATTTTTGGACATCTTTGTTTTGGATAGAAAAACACAATGGTTGAAAAAACTGAATCTTTTTAATGAACACGATGATGCATAAGATAAAGTTGATGTTTGGACTATTGCTATGTTTCGGGCTTGTCCAAGCGCAGGACGACCTAACCGAACAAGCGAACAAAGAAGCGGAAAAAGCATTGCAGGCCTCCACCAATCTTACCTATGAGGCCAACGAGCAACTTACCGCCAACGATTTTGTTACAGCTGAGGCAGATTACAGAAGGGCCATTTCCAAAAGCAACAAAAATGCGGCAGCTAGATTCAATTTGGGCAATGCCTACTACAACAGGGGAAGTTTTGGAGAAGCCTTTGGAAGGTACAAGCAAGCAGAAGCTGCTGCCGAAGAAAAAGGTGAAAAACACAAGGCTTTTCATAACATGGGCAATGTGTTTATGAAAAACAAAGAATATGAAAAAGCTGTAGAAGCTTATAAACAAGCACTCCGCAGTAACCCTAACGACGACGAAACCCGTTATAATCTTGCTTTGGCCAAAAAGATGTTGGAAAAACAACAGGACGAGCAAAAGAACGACCAAAACAAGGACAACCAAGACAAAAAAGACCAGGAAAACGAGGATAAGGATAAAAATCAGGACCAGAACAACGAAGGAGGGGACAACGAGAAAAAGGACGAAGGCGAGCAGAAAGAAGATGAAAATAAAGACAAGGGAGACCAAGGGGAAAATGGAGAAGATAAGCCTGAAGAAAACCAAAAAGGTGATGGGGATGAAAAGAAAGAACAAGAGAAAAAACCTAATGAAGGAGATCAACCCCAAGACCAAAAACAACAGCCCAAGCCTAATCAACTTTCTGAACAACAGATACAGAATTTACTAGAGGCCATGCAAAACGAAGAGAAAAAAGTACAGGAAAAAATGGAGGCCCGTAAAGTTCGAGGTAAAAAAATTAAAAACGAAAAGGACTGGTAATGAAAGTGTTGAAGGGCAACATATTATTTATTTTGGGAATGTTCCTTTTAACAGGACTACATTCGTATGCCCAAGACGATGCCGAAGAAATTACGTTTACCATGAACTTGAGCAAAGAGGAATTGGGGCTAAACGAACGTCTTCGCGTGGATTTTACCATGAACAAAGATGGTGACAACTTTAAGCCACCCCAGTTTGAAGGTTTCAAAGTGGTTATGGGACCCTCTCAGTCTATAAGTTCCTCTTGGGTAAATGGTAAGCGTAGCTTTTCCAAAACCTACACTTATATTTTGGTGCCCACCGCCAGAGGTAATTTTACCATAAACCAGGCCACTATAGAGATTGGTGGGCAAACCTATAAAACAACACCTAAAAAGGTTGAAGTAACCGCTGCGGTCGACAAACCCAATTCTCAAAAAACGGTGGATGATGTCGCCGATGAAAGTCTTCATTTGGTTGCCGAGGTTTCCAAAGGAAACCCATATCTCAATGAAGCTGTTACCGTTATCTATAAACTATACGTCAGTCCAAACATAAGCGTAACCAACTATCGCCCGCTGGACAATCCAACGTATAACAATTTTTGGAGCCAAGACATTCCCGTTACAAAACACACTGCGCAAAATGGAACTTATCAGGGAAAACCATACCGCTATGTAATCTTAAAAAGAGTGGTGCTATATCCGCAGAAATCAGGACAATTAAATATTGAGCCGCTTTCCCTAGAAATTTTTGTTGATGTCCCCACAAACCGAAGAGACTTCTTTGGTGGTCGGATTTATACCCAAACTAGTAAAACGGTTTCGGCAGGTAGCAGAACCATTAATGTAAAACCATTGCCCGAAGCAGGAAAACCGGGAGACTTTAGTGGAGCAGTTGGGGATTTTGACTTTTCCGTGACAACCAGTAAAACACAATTGAATGCTTCAGAATCACTCCAAGCCAAAGTTGAAGTCTCCGGAAAAGGGAACTTAAAGCTATTCCAACTTCCAGAACCGGAACTTCCAAGCTCATTGGAAGTGTATGACCCAGAATATGATGAAGATATCAGTACATACAGTACCGGCATGGAAGGAAAAGTAGCCAACAATTATACTATTGTACCCTCTTTTAGGGGTAAATACCCCATTCCAAGTATCTCCTTTAGCTATTTCAATCCTAGTACAGGTAAATATGAAACCATAAATTCAGAAGAAATCAATATTGAGGTAATAGAGGGACCTTCGGGTAACTCGGACAATAATGTAAGCCCCTCGGCCAGCAAACAATTAGTAGTGCCGACAGGTGAGCAATTTCATTTTATTAATATAAACCCAAATCTGAGCCCTATTGGTGTTAATCGTTTTTTTGGATCAAGACTCTTTTTTATTCTACTGCTTGCCCCCCTTTTACTGATTCCAATAGCGATTTTGATTTTCAAAAAAAGAGAGGCTATTGCTAGCGATGTGGCTGGAAACAAAATAAGACAGGCCAACAAACTGGCTCGGAAATATCTATCTACAGCAAAAAACGAACTGGGGAACAAGGAAGCCTTTTATGTTGCTCTCGAAAAAGGACTGCACAATTATTTAAAGGCCAAGTTGCACATTGAGACATCTGAATTCAGTAAGGATAAAATAACCCATATACTTTCCAACAAGGGTGTGAAGAATTCTGATATTGAAGGGTTTATTGGATTGTTGACCAGTTGCGAAATGGCACGCTATAGTCCATTTTCCAATGTTCAGATGCAACAGGATTATGAAAAGGCAAGTGAAGTAATTTCTAATTTGGATAAGCACCTATGAGCATGAAGAAGATTATCCTTTTATTATGTCTACTTTCGTTCTCTTTTGGGTTTTCTCAAAACAAGGCCCTCTTTAACGAAGCTACCGAACTTTATAATAACGGAGAGTACTCAGCAGCGATAGAAAACTATGAGCAGATAATCGAAAATGGTGAACATTCGGCCTCATTATACTTTAATCTGGGGAATTGCTATTATAAGCTTAATTCCATAGGACCCAGCATTTACTATTATGAAAAAGCGTTGCTTTTAAGTCCAAATAATGCCGAAATCAAAAATAATTTAAGGTTTGCACAAAACATGAGGTTGGATGCAATCGAGGTGGTTCCAAGGACAGAAATCTCCAAAATATACAAATCTACCATAGGATTGCTCTCTTACGATGGGTGGGCCTATGTTGCTGTTGCCTTGGCATTTTTGTTTGTTTTAGGTTACATGGCGTATTACTTCCTAGGACCTGCCAATCAAAAGAGAGCCGCCTTCATCTCAAGTATCTTTTCTTTGGTTATAGGAGTAATTTGTATTTTGATGGCCTATCTTAACTTTCAACAATACAAAAACAACGATCCCGCTATAGTTTTTGACAAAGAGGTAAATGTTAACTCGGAACCCAATGCCGACAGCAGTACTATCTTTACCATTCACGAGGGAACCAAAGTGAATGTTTTGGATGAACTTGACGATTGGAAAAGAATACGTATCGCCGATGGCCAAACCGGGTGGCTTAAAGGCGACAATGTTAAGAAAATCAAGGACTTTTAAGTAAAAATTCCGTATCCTTCCTTATATTTCTTTATTTTTAATCAAAATTAATTCTGTGCTCAAAGCATTACTTTTTCCAATTATATCTTTTCTGTTGATATTGTCCATATCGACCTCACCGATTATTCCCTTGTTGGATAAAGCGTTGGGAAAGACCATGATTCTTAGTAGTGCTGAAGAAGAAAAAAGCAGTAAAAACGAGGAATCCGATAAAAAATTTGACGAAATGGATGCCTACTTCAAGTACTTTTTGGAATTGGCAAGCTATCAAATTATCAAAACCCAGGGGATAGATTTTCTAGGGTATATTTTCCCAACCTCTGATTATACCATTGAAATTTTAGACCCTCCTCCCAGAAAATTAGTTTGACACTCAAACTCACGTTCAAATCAAATTTTCATCGTCTTCTACTACAATTTATTTAATGTAGAGGATCAATCTTACTTATTATGTTCAAGTATTTAAAAAATGACTTGCCTGCCAGTATTGTGGTCTTTTTTGTGGCGCTGCCACTTTGTTTGGGTATCGCCCTTGCCAGTGGAGCACCTTTGTTTTCAGGACTCATCGCAGGTATTATCGGCGGAATCGTAGTCGGGGCCCTTAGTGGTTCCCAAATTGGAGTGAGCGGTCCTGCTGCCGGACTCGCGGCCATTGTTCTTACAGCTATTGGAACTTTGGGGGGGTATCAAAACTTTCTGGTTGCTGTAGTTTTAGGGGGTATTATCCAACTTATTTTCGGATTCTTAAAAGCTGGGGTTATTGCTTACTATTTCCCATCTTCGGTAATTAAAGGAATGCTTACCGGTATTGGTATCATAATCATTTTAAAGCAAATACCACATTTTTTTGGATATGATGCCGATCCAGAAGGTGACTGGGCCTTCTTCCAGGTAGATGGCGAAAACACCTTTAGTGAAATTATCAATTCAATCAATTTTATTAGTCCAGGTGCTACCCTAATTGCGGTTATTGCCTTGGCCATACTAATTTTATGGAGTCAGGTTTTGACAAAAAAGTCCAAAATCTTTGAACTCATTCAAGGTCCATTGGTCGCCGTAGTAATTGGGATTGTTTATTTTACATTAACGCAAGGCGATGGCACATGGGGCATCTCCACTGAACATTTGGTAAAGGTACCCGTTCCTGATAGTCTTGAATCGTTCTTGGGCTTTTTTAGTTTCCCGAACTTTTCAGCCATAACCAACCCTGATGTATGGGTAACAGGTTTCACCATAGCATTGGTGGCCAGTTTGGAAACCTTGCTCTGTGTGGAAGCAACGGATAAATTAGATCCCGATAAAAGAACTACGCCCACCAACCGTGAGCTTAGAGCCCAAGGAGTCGGAAATATCCTTTCCGGTCTGGTTGGAGGTCTTCCGGTGACCCAGGTAATCGTCCGTAGTTCGGCCAACATTCAATCCGGGGGTAAAACAAAGGCCTCTGCCATCATTCACGGATTTTTACTTTTGGGTTCGGTTATTATCATCCCAACCCTGCTCAATATGATTCCATTATCCGTTTTGGCGGCGATACTATTTATTGTGGGATATAAGTTGGCGAAGCCCAGCTTGTTCAAAACCATGTACCAAGCAGGGTGGAAACAATTTGTTCCCTTTGTGGTAACCGTGGTAGGTATTGTTTTTACCGACCTTTTGGTTGGAATAACCTTAGGTTTAGGAGTAGGTATTGTAGTTGTTCTTATAAAGAGCTACCAGAACTCTCATTTTTTACATATCGAGGATAAAAGTAATGGGGTCCATAAAATAAAAATGACATTGGCCGAAGAGGTTACCTTTTTTAATAAAGGAGCTATTCTGAAAGAGCTGGATAGTCTTCCTGAAAATTCTTATCTTGAATTGGACGTTAGAAAAACACGTTTTCTTGATAATGATATCGTGGAAATCCTAGAAGATTTCTCCGAAAAAGCAAAAAACAGAAAAATCGATATAAAAATTATCTCCGAAAAAGGTGAGGTTGAAAATCCTGATAGTTACATAGAATTTTTTAATCTGACACCGAAAAAATCGGCATAAAATATACACATGAAAGCACATACAAAAGAAACGCAATCAACCATGAGCCCGGAAAAGGCCATCCAGTTTTTAAAGGAGGGCAATGAGCGTTTTCAACAAAATTTAAAAGCTAACAGAAACCTTTTAGAACAAGTCAATGACACGAAGGATGGTCAATTTCCATTTGCCACCATTTTAAGCTGCATAGACTCCAGGGTATCTGCTGAACTTGTTTTTGACCAAGGACTTGGAGATATTTTTAGTATAAGAATAGCTGGTAATTTTGTAAACCAAGATATTTTGGGGAGCATGGAATTTGCCTGTAAATTGGCAGGTACCAAAGCCATCATAGTTCTCGGGCACACCAGCTGTGGAGCGGTCAAAGGAGCTTGTGACCATGCACGTCTCGGCAACCTAACCGCCTTGATCAATAAAATAGAACCGGCAGTATACGCAGTAAAAGAGCCCCGTGAGGAATCAAAGAGAAATTCCAGTAACTTAGATTTTGTAGACGCCGTTTCCATTAAAAACGTTGAGATGGCATTGGAAAACATTAGAAACCAAAGTGTAATCTTAAAAGAGATGGAGGAGAATGGAGAAATTGCTATAGTCGGTGCCATGTACGACATCTCAGATGGTAAAGTAACTTTTCTATAAAATAATAACATTATGTTATAAATGCCAGTGGATTGTATCCACTGGCATTTTGTATTTATAATATTGCTATATTCAAACTGCATATTAACACCCATACCATGTTTAAACACCTAAAGGGAGATTTGTTCGGAGGTATTACTGCAGGCATCGTAGCCCTGCCCTTAGCTCTTGCCTTTGGTGTAAGCTCTGGATTAGGACCAAGTGCTGGGTTATATGGAGC
Source organism: Allomuricauda sp. TMED12 (assembly GCA_002167435.2). GTDB lineage: Bacteria > Bacteroidota > Bacteroidia > Flavobacteriales > Flavobacteriaceae > Flagellimonas. The sequence continues at coordinate 116,207 of NHBR02000140.1, read as the reverse complement.
TATTTTCATAAGTTTTTTTGCTGCTCTTTTTGGAGGAACCAACACACAGATCTCTGGCCCCACTGCACCTATGACAGCCGTAAGTATGGTGGTCATTGCAGGAATCATAGCTATCAATGATGGTGATATCAATAAAGCACTCCCCGCTATTCTTACTATTTTCTTATTGGCAGGAATTATGCAGATCGGTTTGGGCCTTTTAGGTATGGGCAAGTATATAAAGTACATTCCATATCCAGTAGTTTCCGGCTTTATGACCGCTATCGGAGTTATTATTCTAGTCACCCAAATATTGCCCGCAGTTGGATATTATCCTAAAGAGGACCAAGCATACGTCAATCAATTTATACCGGAAGCTGAAGAGGAGATTCTAGAAAATATTCTTAAGGAGGAGGCCGGTGAGGGGATTTTGGTTTTAGAGGACTTTACAGAAACCATAAAACGAGCTGAAAAAATCGCCCATGCCGATATGTTGAAAGAAGCTGGTACCTTAGCTTCCAAGGAAGCATCAGGGGTTATCGGGACATTTAAAGTGCTGCCAAGGGCGCTTAGAAATATTAATTGGCTGGAACTCGGATTGGCCTTGGCTACTATAATCATCATTTATGGTTTTAAAAGAATAACAGCAGCTATTCCCAGTACCCTAGTGGCCTTGATTGTTGTTTCGGGTCTGGCTTTTGGTTTTAAAATGGATTACAGGCCCATTGAACAGATTCCCAGTGGTTTGCCCATTCCCAATCTTGATATTTTTACAGCGTTCAACCTCGATGTTATTACCCCATACATCTTTACCGCACTTACTTTGGCCCTCCTTGGCGCCATAGATTCTTTGCTTACCTCGGTTGTTGCGGACAATATGACCCAGACAAAACACAAACCCAACAAAGAATTAGTGGGCCAGGGTATTGGAAATAGCATTGCTGCCATTTTTGGGGGTATTCCCGGTGCCGGGGCCACCATAAGAACAGTAGTAAACATAAACTCGGGAGGAAAAACAAAACTATCCGGTATGATCGCCGGTGTACTTTTGCTCATAATTTTACTTGCACTCGGGCCTGTCGCATCCCAAATACCAGCTGCGGTATTGGCAGGTATTTTGGTTACGGTAGGTATTGGTGTGATGGATTACCGAGGCTTAAAAGCCATTCCCCACTTACCAAAAGACATTAAAATTGGGCCGCTTAAACTTAGCTCTGAAGTTATTATTATGTTGGTGGTAATGGTACTGTCATCCATTTGGAACTTGGTTTATGCTGTGGGAATAGGACTCGTAATCGCTTCTTTAATGTTTATGAAAAAAATAGGAGACCTGACCGCTCAACGCTCAAATGTGAGAGCCTTACGCGAGGAAGCTTGGTCCGATGAAAAAAATTTACCTCAGAAAATTAAAGATGAAGTCTTTATTAAACACATAAAAGGCCCGCTATTTTTTGGCTCTACCAACGAATTTCAACAACTGGCATCACAAATACCCGAACATGCTTCCACTGTAATTATAAGAATGGGCAGAATGCAGTATATGGACCAAACTGGGCTTTATGCCATGGAAGATGTTTTACAGGACTTAAAACGTAAAGATATTCTTGTGCTTTTGGTGAATATTTTAGACCAACCCAAGTATATGCTGGAACGCATAGATATCATTCCCGACCTTATCCCAAAACACCACGTTTTTAAAAGCTTTAAATCTTGCTTGGAATGGGTGGATGAAAACCTCAATTCACAAACATTAGTTTGATTATATCGTAATGCCCCTAAAAGAGTTTCCTCAGGATACAGGACCGGTATATTTAGAGACCGTTGAAGGAAGGTTTCCAGTGGAGCCCTTTAACACCTATAGTAACTTAATTTTCTTGGTATTGATCATCTATTGGGGCATTAAAGTATATCGCAATCCAAAACAACATCGATTTTTAGCTTGGGTATTACCCATAATCGGAATCAGCTATGTGGGCGGTACGGTATACCACGCAACGCGCAGTCACGAGTTTTGGCTTCGTTTGGATTGGATGCCTATAATGTTGCTATGTGCCGCTTTGGTAATCTACTTTATTTTTAAACTAGTAAAGTCGTGGTGGCAACGACTCCTATTAATCACAATCCTTCTTGGAATTTCTTTCTTGTTGCGGATACTTCCCATTACATCTGGATTGAGGATTTCTTTAGGTTACATTATCACAGCAGCAACTATACTCGTTCCCTTGCTCTGGTATGTAGTCAAAACCAAAGGCAAAAATGTAATCTACGTTGTTGTTGCCTTCTTAACATTTAGTGTCGCCATTTTCTTTAGAAGTATTGATCTTCACCAAAATTTATTCCCCATGGGCACCCATTGGTTGTGGCATTTGTTGCGAGGAATTGCAGTGCATTTTCTTATTGCTTATATATTCAAGGACAATTTGCTAAATTTGTCCGCCAATAGCGCAAGCAACCATGATTGAAACCATAAAAGAACATATCGCCGAAGTAGAAAAGTTTACTTCGACCTCAATAGAAGAAATTGAAGCCTTCCGAATTAAGTATTTGGGGAAAAAAGGGCTTTTGAACAGTTTCTTTGCCGAATTTAAAAATGTGCCCAACGAGCAGAAAAAAGATTTTGGCAAAGTCGTCAATCAATTGAAAACTGCCGCTACCGAAAAGGTCAACGAACTTAAGGAGGCCTTGGAAAACCAAACAGAGGCAGCTGGAAAATATGGTGATTTGACCAGACCTGGTGAACCTGTTGAAATTGGCTCCCGTCATCCCATAAGCATTGTAAAGAACCAAATCATTGACATTTTTTCAAGAATCGGGTTCAATGTTTCTGAAGGACCGGAGATTGAAGATGACTGGCACAACTTTACCGCACTCAATCTTCCGGAATACCACCCTGCCCGAGATATGCAGGATACTTTTTTCATCCAAACGGATCCAGATATCCTTTTGCGCACCCATACCTCATCCGTACAGGTGAGATATATGGAAGCCAACAAGCCTCCAATCAGGACCATTTCTCCTGGAAGGGTATATAGAAACGAAGCAATTTCGGCCCGTTCCCATTGCTTTTTCCATCAGGTAGAAGGTTTGTATGTGGACAAGAATGTATCCTTTGCCGATTTGAAACAGACCTTGCAATATTTCACCTCCGAAATGTTCGGAAAGTCAAAAATTAGGTTGCGCCCTTCCTATTTTCCGTTTACAGAGCCTAGTGCGGAAGTTGATGTTTACTGGGGCCTTGAGACCGAAACCGATTACCGAATGACCAAGGGTACCGGGTGGCTGGAAATTATGGGCTGTGGCATGGTAGACCCCAATGTCCTTAAAAATTGTGGCATAGATCCCGAAGTGTATTCTGGTTTTGCCTTTGGTATGGGAATAGACCGTATTGCGCTGTTGCTTCATCAAATTTCTGACATTCGCCTACTTAGCGAAAATGATGTTCGTTTTCTGGAGCAGTTCAAAAGTGCCCTGTAACTCATTTTATGAAAAAGGATATTGAAATTCCCGTAGCCAAGGATGTCCATGTTGCGATAATTCGTGAATGGAACGATGAATTTCTATCCAAAGATTGGAATGCCTACCTCATTAATAATAGAGCGGATGCCATTGAAATGGCCATTGTGGTTTCCAAAGGTTTTGATGGGGATACAAAAACCTCTACCATGCGGCATGGTATTGGGGTTCTTGAGCCAAAGTCCTTTAAAAAAATCGAATTTATACAAGAAGAAGTACTTGCACTCAACAATGAATTCTTCGTTACCTTTTTTGCCGAAAACAAACTATTTGAAAAAAGGTTCCTATTTCCTAAACATACTATTGCAGAAAACAACCTTACCACAATCCCGATCATAGATAAGGAAGGAATTCTTTCTGAGGGCTGATGTATATTCTGCTAGCGGAAACTTTCTTTTAACAAAAATTTAGTTCCTGTTAGTTCGGTTTGTTCAGAACCAACGTTATTTTTGTCTCTTCAAAATCACCTTATGGAAAAGACCAAGGAAGAAATAATTGAAACTTTAGGGCTCCATTTAGAAAAAGAGTACAACCTACCTCCTTTGGCTGCTCGCATATACGCAATACTCATATTGACCGATGAGGATGGAATTACTTTTGAAGATTGTTTGGTAAAAAGAGGAGCCAGCAAAAGTTCCACCTCAACCTCTTTAAATCTATTACAAAACATGGGGCTGGTCACATATTTCACCAAACCTGGTGATCGGAGAAGGTATTTTATCACTGCGAAGAAAAAAACATTTTTTCTTTCCAAACTTCAGGAAAACTTGAACCGTGTTGAAACCGAAAAAAATATAATCACCTTGGTTTTGGACTATCATAAAAAGCATAGTCCAAAAAAGTACGAAGAAGGCCAGGTGAGAACCCAAGTGTACCTTGATTATGCCAATGAAAACGAAAAGATTTTAAAGAAATCAATCAAAAAGCTTGAATCAATATTAAATGAGTAATCACTCCAACAACCATAAACGTAGCAAAGTAAATTCTTAAATGAAAACAATCAAATCAACCTTAGTATCAGCAGTTGCACTTTTGATTATATCCTGTGGAGGGAAAAATCAGCAACAAGCCAACGCACCTCAGGCACCCTCACTTAAAGTGGGCACACTGGAAAAGCAGGATATTACCATATACAATTCCTACTCCACCAACATTCAAGGGGTTCAAAATGTGGAAATTTGGCCAAAGGTTTCCGGCTTTGTTCAAAAAATCTATGTGGAAGAAGGTCAAAAAGTGAAAAAGGGCCAGTTATTGTTTAAACTGGAAACCCAAACTCTTTCGCAAGATGCCGAAGCGGCCAAAGCTGCCGTAAATGTAGCTCAGGTAGAAGTAGATAAGTTGATTCCCTTAGTTGAAAAAAACATTATTAGCGAGATACAATTGGAAACTGCAAAAGCTCAATTGGAACAAGCAAAAAGTAACTATAGCAGCATTACGGCGAACATCGACTACTCGAACATTGTAAGTCCAGTAAATGGGTATATTGGTGAAATTCCATACAAAGTGGGCGCCTTGGTGAGTAGCACCATGGGACAACCGCTATCAATGGTTTCAGATATCAGCGGTATTCGTGCTTATTTCTCCATGACAGAGAAAGAGTTATTGCAAATGAAAACCGAAATGACCAATGATGGCACTACTGCTTCTTCTGAAAATACCCCAGATGTAGAATTGGTTATGGTAAATGGTGAAACTTATCCACAGAAAGGTAAAATTGTGATGGTGAACAATATTATCAACCCAACTACAGGAAGCGTTACCCTTAGGGCAGATTTTGACAATCCCAACCTTTTGTTGAGCTCTGGTAGCACGGGTACCATAAAGGTTCCATCTACCTACGAGGATACTTTTGTAATCCCACAATTTGCTACTATCGATCTTCAAGGCACCAAAATGGTTTTTGTCCTCAATGATGATAACACGGTCAATACAAAACCATTAAAGATAATTGCTCAAACTGATAAAGAATTTATCGTGGAAGAAGATTTGGAGGAAGGAAACATTATCGTAACCGAAGGTGTATCCAAACTAAAGGATGGTCAGACCATCAATCCAATAAAAAAATAATTCCCATCAATCACTTATAGAGCAAAAACCATATGTTCCAAAAATTTATAGATCGTCCTGTACTTTCCACGGTAATATCCGTTATTATTTTGATTCTGGGTATTCTGGGGCTAGGTACATTGCCCGTAGAGCAATATCCAGAGATTGCCCCACCCACTGTTCAGGTTAACGCCAATTATACCGGTGCCAATGCCGAAACAGTGCTTAAAAGTGTGGTAATTCCCCTGGAAGAACAAATCAATGGTGTGGAGGGAATGACCTACATGACCTCATCGGCAAGTAACGACGGTACGGCCAACATCAGTGTATTTTTCGAGCTTGGTGTTGATCCAGACATTGCAGCTGTAAACGTGCAGAACCGTGTAGCCAGAGCGAACAGTTTGTTGCCACAAGAGGTAATAAATACTGGAGTCACTACCCAAAAAGCCCAGAACAGTGCATTGTTGTTTTTCTCCATTTTCTCTGAAAATGAGGATTACGACGCCACATTTGTAGAAAACTATGCCAAGATCAACTTGGTGCCGAAACTACAAAGGGTTAAAGGTGTTGGAAACGTAAACGTATTTGGTTCCAAGGACTACTCCATGCGTATTTGGATTTCACCAGATAAGATGGCAGCCTACAATTTGGTTCCCGCTGATATTCAAGCTGCTCTGAGGGAGCAAAACAGAGAAGCTGCAACAGGTAAAATTGGTGAAAACGCCGATGGTATTTTTGAGTATGTGATGAAATACAAAGGCCGTCTAGCAGAAGTAAAAGAATATGAAAACATTATTCTTAAAACCACTGATGATGGAGGCTTTCTTCGATTAAAAGATGTCGCCGAAATTGAGTTGGGAGCATTAAGCTATGTAAGAAAGAACTCTGGTATGGGCAACCCCGGTGTTGCCGTAGGTGTGTATCAAACCTCCGGTTCCAATGCAAAAGAAATCATCGATGAGATTGAAACCATTCTAGAAGAAGCAAAAGTAGAATTCCCTACAGGACTTGATTATGTAATTCCTTTTAACTCCAAGGATTTTTTGGATGCCTCCATTGATCATGTTGTACAAACACTGATCGAGGCATTTATCTTGGTATTCATTGTGGTGTTCCTTTTCCTTCAGGATTTTAGATCCACATTAATTCCAGCCATTGCCGTTCCCGTGGCTATTATAGGTACTTTTTTCTTCCTACAATTGTTTGGATACTCCATAAACATGCTTACTCTTTTTGCCATGATTTTGGCTATTGGTATTGTGGTGGATGACGCCATTGTGGTGGTAGAGGCAGTGCACGCGAAGTTGGAAAAAGGAGTGGATTCCGCAAAAACTGCAACCAGAAATGCCATGGGCGAAATTTCTGGGGCTATTATCTCCATAACTTTGGTAATGTCCGCGGTATTCATACCTGTATCCTTTATTCAAGGATCTTCGGGAGTTTTCTACCAACAATTTGGTATTACCTTGGCTGTGGCAATTTTAATCTCGGCAGTAAACGCTTTGACTTTAAGCCCCGCTTTGGCGGCATTGTTCTTAAAACCCCATAGTTCAGAAAAAGGCGAAAAATCCAATTTCATGGCCCGTTTTTTTAAGGCTTTTAATATTGGGTTTACAGTAATGACCAATAAGTACACCAATACTATTGGTACATTGGTAAAGAGAAAATGGATAACCCTTGCACTACTATTGGGCTTCAGTGTTCTGGCCATATTCTTGTTCAGATCAACACCCTCTGGCTTTGTGCCGGACGAGGATAGGGGAATGATCTTTGTTAATGTAAGTATGCCTCCGGGTACAACCATCGAAAAAACCGAGGAAACCATCATGAAACTGGATTCCATTTATGAGTCCATGGATATAATCGATGTGAGGATGAGCGTGGCAGGTTTCAGTTTGTTGAGTCGTGTTAGTGCTGGATCTTATGCCTTTTCCATTATGAAGTTGAAAGACTGGAGCGATAGAGAGGCTGATTCTTTATCTGTAAATGCAACCATGCAGAAACTGTACGGAATAACCTCAGGTTTTAATGATGCCGAAATCATTTACTTTACTCCTCCGAGTATTCAAGGATTTGGAACCAGCTCCGGTTTTGAAGTGCAACTTCAGAGCAAAACAGGTGAGGACTGGAACTCCATTAACGACGTGAAAAACCAGTTTTTGGGAGCACTTAATGGCAGACCAGAAATACAATACGCAATTTCCCAGTTCGACCCGGGTTTTCCACAGTATAATTTGGACATCGACATGGAGAAAGTAAAAATGTCCGGGTTCACGGCAACCGACATCTTTAATGCGCTCCAGGGATATTATGGAGGTATTTATGCTACAGATTTTAACAAGTTTGGTAAGCAGTATCGAGTTATGATTCAGGCCAAACCAGAAGATCGTGCCAACGAAAAATCCTTGAACCATATTTTTGTTAGGAACAACAATGGGGAATCTGTTGCCGTAAGCCAATTTGTGACCCTCAAAAAGATTTATGGCCCAGAAGTTGTGCAACGATTCAACCTTTTGAGTTCCGTAAAAATAACAGGGGTGCCCAATCCAGGTTATAGCACAGGTGATGCCATTGCTGCTATAGAAGAAGTGTCCGCCCAAGTATTGCCAACTTCGTATACATACGACTACTCGGGCCTTACAAGAGAGGAAAGCAATGCTGGATCACAGACCATCCTAATATTTATCCTGAGCTTGGTATTCGTTTACTTCTTATTGAGCGCACAATACGAAAGCTACATTCTGCCACTTTCCATATTGCTGTCATTGCCCTTTGGAATTGCTGGAGCAATTCTTTTCATCAATTTGGCGGGCTTACAGAACAATATTTATTTCCAGATCGCTCTGATCATGTTGATAGGTCTTTTGGCCAAAAATGCCATTTTGATCGTGGAATTTGCCTTGCAACGTAGACGAGCCGGTTTATCCCTTTTCGATGCAGCCGCAGATGGTGCCCGTGCAAGACTTCGTCCTATTTTAATGACCTCATTTGCCTTCATATTTGGTTTGTTGCCTTTGGCCCTTTCATCAGGTATCGGAGCCATAGGAAACCAATCTATAGGCGTGAGCGCAGTTGGGGGAATGCTTGTAGGTACCATATTGGGGATATTCATTATACCCGTGCTATTTGTAGTATTCCAGGCATTACAGGAACGTATTTCCGGAAAGCCCGAAGTAATTCAAAATGAAAACAATGCCTAATTATCCTTTGACCAAACAAAGTATATCATCCATGAAAATTAAATCCACATATAAACTGCTCTTGGTGTTAACGGCCCCGTTATTGTTGCAATCTTGCTTTGTAGCCAAAAACTATTCAAGACCGGAAATAGAGACCGAAAGCCTTTACCGAACAGATAATTTGCCACAGGACAGTATTTCTATGGCAGATGTATCATGGAGGGACTTGTTCAATGACCAACAATTGACATCCTATATTCAAGAAGGTTTGAAGAACAACATCGATATCAGGATTGCCCTTCAGAATGTTATAGCCGCAGAAGCTTATGTAAAACAAGGAAAGGCAGGGTATTATCCAACCTTATCTGGAACAGCTAGTTTTACAAGAACAAAAAACTCGCAAAACAGTCAGTTTGGTAGTTTTTTCACCCGTCCCTTAGAGCAATATGAGTTATCTGGTGCCCTTTCGTGGGAAGCTGATGTTTGGGGAAAGATCAGAAGTAACAAAAGGGCGTTTGGTGCGGTTTATTTACAAAGTGTTTCCGCCCATCAAGCAGTAAAAACAAACTTGATTGCCAGCATTGCTTCTACATACTATCAATTATTGGCGCTGGACAAACAGTTGAAAGTCTCCAAACAAACTTTGGAAGCCAGAAAAAACAGTTTAGAAACTACCGTTGCCTTGAAAGAGGCAGGACAGGTAACCGAAGTTGCCGTTAAACAGACGGAAGCCCAAGTGCACACCACAGAAATAATTGTGATCGACTTGGAGAACAATATCAAACTTTTGGAAAATACCTTTAGCATTCTTTTGGGTGAAACACCGCAGCAAATTGAACGTGGCAGTCTAGACAATCAAACCATTGATACCGAACTGAGCACAGGAGTACCTTATTTGCTTCTTGCAAATCGTCCAGATGTGATGCAAGCAGAATATAGTCTTATCAATGCTTTTGAACTGACCAATGTGGCCAAAAGTAGTCTATACCCGTCTTTGAGTCTATCCGCTTCCGGAGGTTTTCAGAGCTTGGAGTTTGATAATTGGTTGGATGCAAGTTCACTGTTTTCATCTTTGATCGGATCCTTGACTCAACCCATTTTTAACGGTAGACGGTTGCGTACACAAATGGAAGTGGCCAAAGCCCAACAAGAACAAGCTTTATTGAATTACAAACAAGCTTTGTTGACCGCTGGACGAGAAGTGAGCGATGCCCTGTATACTTACGATGCGGAAACAAAAAAATTGGAAGCTCGTTCCAAAGAGCTTGATGCCTATGCAACAGCAGAAGGTTATTCCGAAGAGCTACTGAACAATGGTCTTGCCAACTATTTGGAAGTATTGACTGCTAGGCAAAACGCCTTGAACTCCGAGCTTAACTATGTGGATTCGCAGTATGCACAATTAAGTGCCATAGTAGAATTGTACAGAGCTTTGGGCGGAGGCTGGAAATAAAAATGACTGAGGGTAAAAGCGACATATTGGCCTACGCCATAGAGAATTTCACCAAATTTGGGAGCAAACGGTTCTCCATGGATGAATTGGCCACCAATCTTGGTATTTCCAAAAAAACCCTATACAAACATTTTAACAGCAAGGAAAAACTGGTTAAGGAGAGCTTTCAGTTTTATTTGGATAAAGTGCGCAACGATATCGACGTGTACATACTCCAAAACCCAAATGAAGAGCAACCACTTACCACAATAATCTATATATATAAGCGAGGGTTGATTTCCTTTCAGGAACTCAACCCTTCCTTTCTATATGGGCTCAATAAGTATTACCCAAAGGCCTATCAAATTTATTCCCAATTGAAAAAGGACATTGTTTGGAATGTTGTATGTCCACTTTTAAAAAAAGCACAGGTTTTGGGACAAGTCAGAACCAACGTTAATATTGAATTGGTTTGTACACTTTTTTTGTCCCGAATGGAAGAAATTGTCTATTCCAAGGCCAATTTGTTCGATGAATACAGCATCCATGAACTGCTAGATCATATCATTATCAATAATCTAAGAGGTATTCTCACGTTGGAATATCTTCAAAAAAGCCCCCTTCAATAGCAGGTCCGGTTAACAATTCTTTAAAAAAATCCTTTCAATTTTAATATATTCTTTTATAAATAGCTGATTTTTATGTTTTTAGTGTTGTTTTTAGCAAAATGATCGCATATTTTTAATATCTTCTAAAAAACTAAAAAACCAATGGGAACTACAACTAACATCAACAGACGTGATTGGATAAGAAAAAGTGTGCTTACCGCAGGCGGTGCAATGGCCTTACCTTACATAGGATTAGCTGAAACACCAAAAGCTCCATTAACCTTGGACGCCGAAGGAAATGCAGTGTACAGTCCTTTCTTTAAAGAATATTTACCGAAACCTGAGGCAGTCCTTCCAGAACTGGCTGCAAAATTGAATGCTAACGAAAATCCCTACGGACCTTCACCAATGGCCTTGGAAGCTTTTAAAAGTTCCGCTTCCGGTGGAAACAGATATGCATGGAAGGAATTGTTCCAATTAGTGGACAAAATAGCCGACTTTGAAGGTGTTGAAAGCAAAAATGTTATGATGGGGCCCGGCTCTTCCGATTTGTTGGAAAAAACAGCGATGGTATTCTTTATGAACGGAGGCAATGTAGTTTCCGCTGATCCAGCTTATATGTCTCTTATTAGAGTGGCTGAATCTGTTGGTGCTTCATGGAAGCCTATTCCATTGAAAGACGATTGGTCGCATGACCTTAAGGCCATGGAAGAAGCTATTGATGATGAAACCAAATTGGTATACATATGTAATCCCAACAACCCAACAGGTTCCATGACGGACCACGAAGAGTTGGTTGATTTCTGTTCTAGAGTATCGGAGAAAGTTCCCGTATTTGTGGATGAAGCCTACCTATGGTTCTTGGACGAAGGAGCCAAAAAGAGCATGGTTTCCTTAGTAAATGAAGGCAAAGATGTGATTATTGCCAGAACCTTCTCCAAAATACATGGAATGGCAGGACTACGTGTTGGATATGCTGTCGCCCAAGAAGAAACCTTGGGAAGAATACAAAAAATCACAAGAGGAGGTATGGGAATATCTTTACCGTCCGTGTATGCTGCCATGGCCGCCATGGATGATAATGCTTTTATTGAAAAATCCCGTAGCCTCAATGCCGAGTGCCGAGATTACGTCTATAAGAGTCTAGAAAAAATGGGCATCACTTCTTATGTTCCCTCTTCAACAAGTTTTATCATTTTCCCTATTGAAATGGAGGGCCAGGCGTTCTTAGAGCAAATGACTGAGTTAAAGGTGGGGGTTCGTGCTTTTGAATTTATGGACCAAAACTGGTGCCGTGTAAGCATGGGAACCATGGACGAAATGAAAACATTTACCGCTGCACTCAATAAAGTGTTGGTATAGTGGATGTAGGCATTCAAAAAACCATTGTATTTCTTTTTTTCATCTTCATTGGGTTTTTACTTAAAGTAAAGTTTAAATCCAAGGAGGAGATTACTGGAATAAAAAAAGTAATTCTTAACCTCGCATTGCCCGCAACCATATTTATTGCGTTGTTGGGCATAAATGTGGAGTTACATTTATTAATATTGCCCTTATTGGCCCTTGGGCTTAACCTATTGTTGTTTTTCGCCATGCCCCTTATTTTGCCCTTAATGGGAATTGGCAAGGGAACTTCGGAGTATAGAACCGCTAAGTTATTGGTGCCTTCCTTGGCTCCCGGATTATCTTCCTTCCCTTTTATATTGGAATTTTTGGGAGACGAATATCTTGCAAAGGCGGCTATGTCGGACCTTGGAAACAAGGTATTTGTGCTATTCTTTTTGTATTTAGTAGCCATGAACTGGCACTACAGCCTGCAATCCAATGAAAAGAGAAATGGAGGGGCCAAATTAAAACCATTGATCAAAGCGATGGTTTCAGAGCCTGTAAACGTGTTTATCGGAGCAGCTCTGGTTTTTTTGGCATTTGGCGTTAGCATGAATTCTCTTCCTTTCTTTTTAAGTGAAACCCTTGAGAAGCTAAGCTTGATCATGACTCCTTTGGTATTGCTGTTTATTGGTTTGGCCGTAAAAATTAAAAGGAAACAATTCTTCCAGATTTTTTCCTTGTTGTGCACCCGTGCTGGATTGGTTTTGTTGATTTCAGGAATTTTCGTGACCATAGCAGGAATCGAGGCCCGAAACGAAATATTGCTCACCATGGCTTTCGGTCTAAGTGCCTGTAGTTTTTGGCCCTACGCCCATATAGCGGCCGTAGATAGTATGGAGATGGACAAAAAATCCAAGAAAAAAACATTTAGCAGTGATTTTGGTGTTGCCATATTGGCGTTATCATTTCCATTGTCCACTATCTTGATCTTGGCAACTTTGAACAGCGGTTCGTTCTTTGTGAACCCTTTCAATATATTCATGATGGCCATTGTCCTCTTAGCTGTTGGTTTTGGGATTCCATTGATCAGTGGTGTCAGCAAAAAAAAGTGGTCAGGACAAAAATTAATCGATCATGAAATAAATTCTGCTGCCGCAGAAAAAGCTGCCTAGGTTTCCGAAGAAAAGTTATTTTTAAATTCCTAACTTTCAAAAAACCAGGAAATCATGAAACAACTGCTCACTACTGTTTTGACCCTTTTCTTCATTGGAGTGCTATCTGCTCAGCAACCAAAAGTCAATCAAGACCGACTTGAGGATCGGATATTTAATCTTGCCGAATTCGGTCTTCAGGAAAATGGAGAAACGGAGCGTGTTGCCTTTAGTGATGCGGATATCGATGCCCGAAATTGGGTGATTAAAACCCTAAAAGGTTTTGGCATGGAGGTGAAGGTTGATGCCGCAGGAAACATTATTGGAACAAGGCAAGGAACAGATTCATCAAAAAAACCAATTGCCTTTGGCTCCCATATCGATAGGGTGCCCAATGGAGGAAATTATGATGGCTGTGTAGGTTCCATGGCAGCCCTGGAAGTGATTGAAACCCTGAACGAAAACAATATTAAAACCAAACATCCCCTGGAAGTAATCATTTTTCCGAATGAAGAAGGTGGGGTAATGGGAAGCAGGGCCATGGCAGGAAATTTGGGTAAATCAGCGCTTTCGGTGGTAAATTCAACAGGCTATTCCATGGGTGAAGGTATCATGCGAATTGGAGGAGATACTACAAAACTTGATGAAGCCAAACGCGAAAAAGGGAGTTTGGCCGCTTTTTTGGAACTTCACATTGAACAGGGAGGCAAGCTTGAAAAGGAAAATCTGGATATTGGTGTGGTAGAAGGCATCGTTGGTCTAAATTGGTGGGATGTGGTTTTTACCGGGTTTGCCAACCACGCAGGTACCACTCCCATGAACGCCAGACAGGATGCCTTGTTGGCTGCTGCCAAATATATTGTTACGGTAAATGAGATTACCAATAGTTTTGAAGGAACTCAAGTAGGCACTGTGGGTAGAATCAAGGCACAACCAGGTGCACCCAATGTAATTCCAGGAAAGGTAACTGCTAGTCTGGAAATTCGTGATTTGTCTTTGGAAGTTATTAAAAAGGTGTATCAGGCCATCAAGAAAAAAACAGAAGAAATCGCAGCAGCATCCAATGTGTCTGTAGAATTCTTACCGTTGGATACTACGGCAGAACCTGCCTTGACGGATACAAGTATCCAAAAGGAAATAGAGACATCTGCACAGGCTCTTGGATTGAGCCATCAATATATGCCCAGCGGCGCTGGCCATGACGCTCAGGATATATCTAGATTTACACCCGTGGGAATGATTTTTGTTCCGAGCAAAGGAGGAATAAGTCATTCACCCAAAGAGTTTACTTCTGCAGAAGATATGGCCAATGGCGCCAATGTGCTTTTACATTCCATTTTGGCTTTAGATAAGAAGTTGGATTGATTATTCGGGGTTACCTGCCAAAGTAATCTTTCTAGCAGCATTTGCAATCAAACCAATGCTCATCCAGTATGTACTTAAAATAACAATACTGGAATAGTCAAAATCAGTTTTGAATTTTGATATGGCAATCATGGTATCGGAAAACATGAAGAGCAAGACAGCTATGGCTATAAAAAGAAATTCCTTTCTTTTTTCCTTTAGGAAAAGCCCAATACCTTGCCACGCCATAAAACAAATAACCAATACGTAAACACCGACGGGCACCGCAAATTCACCCAAGCCTGACTGCAACCAAAAGAACAGTGAGGCCCCAATGGCATAAAGAATCAAAAAAGAAGTCCAATGTGGATGAAATCCTTTAAGGTTTATAAACCCAATTGTAAATAGTATATGTGCTACCAAAAAAGCGGCGAGTCCAAACACAAAATAAGCTGGAAACAACAAAAGTATATCCCCCAACAAACAGAATAATAACGCGGCAACTATTAACATTTTAAACTTGGAAGACTCTTGTTTGGGCAGAAAAAATAATAAAGAAGTCACCAGAATAGTGGTCAATGGCTTTAAGACCATATAAACTGTCCTATTGCCCAAAAACTCCATATATATAGCCAAAAGAGCGCTAATAATAATCAATAGATTGATTGTTCGTATAGTTTTTGGTGACTCGGCTACCATTGCTTAAACGGTTTTTTACTTAACTGAGAATTGTAGTATTGCACTTGGCCTGTTACTTCCTCCCCCAACCAATCAGGTTTTTCAAAACGCTCGTCCTCATGGTTCAATTCAATTTCTGCCAAAACGAGACCTTTATTCTCCCCTAAAAACTCATCTACTTCATACAAATGATTGCCAAAAGGCAGTTCAAACCTTATTTTTTCCAAGATACCTGCTTCACAGAGATCAATAAGATTGGCCGCTTCGGAAGCCGTAATTTCGGTTTCCCATTCAAATCGAGTGGTTCCTGATTCATTACTTGCCCCTTTTACGGTCAAAAAGCCTTTATCCCCTTTTATTCTAACTCTGACTGTTCTGTCCGGATCTGTGTTCAAAAATCCTTGAACTATTCGAGTTTGAGATGTAGCCTTTTGCCTGAATCCATCAGACTTAACTAAAAACTTTCGTTCTATTTCTAAATGTTCCATCAAACTAAATATACCCTAAATTTGAAAATGGACTTTGATTTTCCCCTAAGAAAAATTATTCATGTGGATATGGATGCCTTTTACGCTTCTGTAGAACAGCATGATAATCCTGAACTTAAAGGAAAACCCATTGCCGTGGGGGGAGGCTCCAAACGGGGCGTAGTGTCCGCTGCCAGCTACGAAGCGCGAAAATTTGGGGTGAGAAGCGCCATGGCTGGATCTATTGCCCGCAGAAATTGCCCCGAACTCATTTTTGTAAAACCTCGTTTTGATCGCTACAAAGAGGTTTCCATGCAGATTCGAAATATCTTCTTTGAATATACTGACTTAGTAGAGCCACTATCTTTGGACGAGGCGTATTTGGATGTTACCGAGAACAAAAAAGGAAACCCATCCGCTACATTGATTGCCCAAGAAATCCGGGGGAAAATTTTTGATAAAACGGGCATGACGGCTTCCGCAGGAATCTCCATAAACAAATTTATTGCCAAGGTTGCCAGCGATTATAACAAGCCCAACGGACAAAAAACAGTAAACCCCGAGGAAGTCATTGAATTTTTGGAAAACTTGGATATTAGAAAGTTTTATGGTGTGGGCAAAGTGACCGCCGAAAAAATGTATCGTTTGGGGATTTTTACAGGGCTGGACCTAAAGAAAAAATCCCTTGAATTTTTGGAGGACCATTTTGGAAAAAGTGGCAGTTACTATTTCCATGTGGTTCGAGGAATTCACTTGAGCAGCGTAAAACCTCATCGAATTCCCAAATCTGTGGGTGCAGAACGTACGTTTTTTGAGAACCTGAGCAGTGAAATCTTTATGTTGGAGAAATTAGAGAATATTGCCATAGAACTGGAAAGAAGACTTCAAAAATCTAAAATAGCAGGAAAAACCATCACGTTAAAAATCAAATACAGCGATTTTACCTTGCAAACCCGAAGCAAAACGTTACCTTATTTTATAGCAAGCAAAGATTTGATATTGGAAACTGCCAAGGAGCTGTTGTACCAATCATCATTGGAAAATTCGGTTAGGCTGTTAGGGATTTCTTTAGCCAACCTCAACACGGAAAAGGAAAAAAAGAGTGAGGAAAAAGAGTTGGTGCTCGTTCAGCTCAAATTTGATTTTTAAAGAAAAAGCCTCCCGTTTTGGGAGGCTTCATGTTTTAATTTTTGATATCGGTTTCAACAGGTTTGACCACAGGTTTTTTAGGATTACCGTCAGCATCAATTTCTATGATATTATCAAAACCAAGTTCGTCCAATTTGGTGATGATTTCGGCCCTATCGCCCACCATAAACCAATTTACCTTTTCTGGTTGCACCACTTGGTTACTTACCTTTCTAATGTCATCCACAGAAAGATTTCGCACGTTTTGATCATACTTTTGATAATAATCGTCTGGTAAATCATATCTGATCAAATTTCTAACAGAACTATTAACAGAACTGTTGGTCTCCCATTGGCCCGGAAGCTTCAACACTTGATTGGTTTTCACTTTTTCCAACTCCTCACTGGTTGCAGGACGGGTAGAAGTGAATTCGGATATTTCCTTTCTGATTTCGGTAACGGATTCAGCAGTCTTATCCGTTTGCACAGGAGCATAAACAATAAACGGACGCTCTTCTTTGGATCCAAGCACAAAACCTCCAGCCCCATAGGACCAATGTTTATCTTCCCTTAAATTCATATTGATTCGGGAAGTAAAATCACCCCCAAGAATATTCACCATTTGCTCCAAAGCTATCTCTGAAACACCCCCATACTTCTCCGTCAAATGTCCTGCTAAAATAACGGATTGTTGGGATTCTGGTCTGTTCATCAAATACAGCGTATTCTTAGTGTTTGTTTTGGGTTCGTTGAATACAATGTTCGGCACATCACCCTTTTTCCATTTGCCGAGTGTTTTTTCCAATTTGGATTTCAACTCACCCATATCAACATCACCAGTAACAATTAAGGTAGAATTGTTGGGCTTGAACCATGTATTATAAAATTCCACAACATCTTCCCTGGTCAATTTTGAAACAGTATCTTCATATCCAGTTCCCGTATAAGGACTGCTGTAAGGATGATCTTCTCCATAAAGGTACTTGTTCATCACCCGCAAAGCCATGGTTATGGGCTGTGATTTTTCCTGTTTTATGTTATTGATCTGTTCTTTTTGAAGTCTCTCGAATTCCTTTTCGGGGAAAACAGGGTTGAGTACAACATCCATAAATAAATCCAGACTGGCATCCAAACTTGGCTTCAATGTGCTCATATACACATTGGATTCATCTTGACTTGAAAAGGTGCTCAAAGATGCCCCTAGGAGTTGAAGCTGTTCATTGATTTCCAAGGAAGTCTTGTCTTTGGTTCCTTCATCCATCAAGTTCATGGCCAAATTCGCCGTACCAGGACTGGACAAATAATCGGTTTTGTAACCGGCATCGGCAACTAAATTGATAACTACCGTGGGAACTCCTTCCCGCTGGGCCAAAACTACATTAAGTCCATTGGACAATTGCGTACGCTGAAGTTCTGGGAATTTGGAACTTTTTGGTGCCCCTAGTTCAGGCAACTTGCTTCTATCCACGGAAGATTCTACTATATCATACTCCGGAAACGGTGTGCAAACCAAAATATGTTTTCCTTTGGTGAGCCATTTGGCAGCGGTTTTCTGTAGATCTGCTATAGTGGCTTCTTCAACGTATTCCAATTTTGTTTTGTAGTAAGACGCATCTCCATGATATGTCTGATTGGATGCAAGGATATCCGAAACTCCACCGAAGCCTCCTATTCGTTCCATGCCTTTGATAAAATTGGCAAAGTAATTTGCCTTTACTCTTTTAAGCTCTTCTTCTGTTGGGCCTTCTTTAATAAATTTATCTATCTCAGCCTCAAGTTCCCTTTCTAACTTTTCGGGGTCTTCTCCCGCTTTTACATTTAAATAGGTAATAAATCGACTCGCAATCTCACTCGATGCTTGAAAAGAAACGGCAGCACTGGCCGACTGATCTTGGTATATAAATTTTTGATATAGTCTTGAATTTTTACCGCTGGTGAGAATAGCCGAGATTAGGTCAAAGTGCAAATCCTCTTTAAATCCAAATGGAGGGGAATTCCAAGCAAACAATACTCTGGTCTCAGGAACACGATCTTGGTATTCTTGACGGGAATCATAAATTTTATTGGGGATATTGACCTCTTGTCGTTCCACTGTAGGGCCCGAAGGAATATCTCCAAAATACTTGATTACCTTTTGATGTGCTTCCTCAGCATCCACATCTCCTGCAATGGCAACAACGGCATTGGCGGCCCCATAATAGGATTTAAACCAATCCTGTACATCTTCTAAAGAAGCGGCGTTCAAATCTTCCATCTCACCAATTACGGTCCAAGAATAGGGATGTCCCTTAGGGTACATGGCCTTGGTCAAGTAATCCCATTGCATGCCATAAGGTTGATTTTCTCCTTGCCTTTTCTCATTTTGCACAACACCTCGTTGCTCATCCAACCTTTCTTGGTCAATGGCGCCTAACAAATGCCCCATCCGATCCGACTCTAAAAACAAAACTTGATCTAGGGCGGAAACAGGAACATTTTGAAAATAGTTGGTCCGGTCCGTGTTGGTGGTTCCATTTAAATCGGTTCCCCCTATACTTTCCAAAGCTTGGAAATAATCGGTGTTATAATTTTCACTTCCATTGAACATTAAATGCTCAAACAAGTGCGCAAATCCACTTTTCCCTGGCTTCTCATTTTTGGACCCAACGTGATACCAAACATTAACAGCGGCAATGGGTGCTTTATGGTCTTCATAAACCAAAAGCGTAAGACCATTTTTTAAGGTGTACGTTTTGTAATCGATGTTAATATCATCTGCTTTAAACTGGAATTCTTGTCCAAAACCCATGGAGCTGGACAAAAGGCCAACAATGGCGGCCAGAAGTAACTTTTTCATTTAGATAGTGTTTTAATTTGATTGATAAAATTGAATAATACAATATAGGAAATTGTTGGCAACAAACGCTATTTTAAACAGTTAGCTTAGGAAAAGGATTTCATTCGCCATGGAAAACACCTTGTTATGGGTAAAAAAATTGGTTTAACCATCACCAGGGTCTCGGTTTAATTGCTCGACCCAATTTTTCTTTATTACTTTGTAATACCATCGACCACCATTAACTATATTCTTACTCATTTTATGCAACGAAATGAATTGCACAAGCACATTATATCCTCAGCGGGAGAGCTTTTCTATTCCCAAGGATATAACTCAACAGGGGTAAACGAAATCATAAAAAAATGTGATATAGCCAAAGCTACCCTTTATAGTCATTTTAAATCCAAGGAGGATATCTGCATTGCTTACCTAAATCAGCGGCACAGTGTTTTTATGGACAGCTTTAAAAGTTATGTAGAAAACCGAAAAGGAAGTAGGGCCAAATTACTAGCCATTTTTGACCTTTTACGGGACATGTATCTTGAAGAAAATTTTCAGGGTTGTTGGGCCCTTAAAACCCTTGGCGAGCTTTCACCCGATCAAACAAATATTCTAACGGTTATTCAGCAACAAAAAAAAGAGTTGCTACTATATTTGGGGGAGATTGTTGGTGATACTATTTCCAACCTTTCAAAAGCAGAAACTGAAAAAATATCGGGAGGTCTCTATCTTTTGTACGAAAGTGCCGTTACCGAGAGTCACTTGTTTAAAAATGATTGGCCCATTTTTATGGCCAAAAGCATAGCACCCTCTCTTTTTATTAATGCTGAACTGGCATAAAAAAAGCCCTTCCAAAATTGAAAGGGCTTTTAAACTTGTAATTGTATTTTGTTTAGGCTTCTAAGGCTTCCAAAGGCTGCGCTACAGGAAAATCAACAGGAACCTTCGTAGTGCTATGGATATAGTTGGATATTGTTTTATCTCCAACCAAAGCAATTGTGTCAATCAAATTTTCTTTGGTCCATCCGGCCGCAAAGAAATTATCCAACACTTGGGTATCTGTTGCTCCTCTGTTTTCAGTAATGTTTTTGGCCAAGCGTGCCAAAGCATCCAATTTTTGATCAAAAGAGGCTTTTCCGGCCCTTAATTCAAGAATCTGCTCATCGGTAAATCCGTTCATTAGACCAATGGCAGTATGTGCGGACAAACAATAAATACAGTTGTTCACCTGGCTTACGGCCAAATTAACCACTTCTTTTTCTTTAGCCTTTAATGAGGTTTTCGCGTTGGAAAAGTTAAGATAGTTAGCCAACGCATTTTCTGAGTGGGCATAGGTGGCAAAAAGGTTGGGCACAAAACCCACTGCCTTCTCCAGATTGTCAAAAATAGCCTGATTGGCTGCACTTACTTCTTCCCTTTTAGGTACATTGATTGTGCTCATAATTGTAAATTTTTTATTGAATCTTTATGAATGGATTAATACGTCTGTACAAATGGTTTTTCCACATCACAGTAAAAATCGTGATGATATTTCTGCTCACAGTGTTCGGAAACCTTTACGGTTTGCACTTCGGTTTTCTGTGATGTTCTAAAAATCTCTATGAGATTGAAAATGGATTTTTCCGTGGGTTTCATCTTTTATTTGTGTTTTTAATTACAGGGCAAAGATGCTTCGAAAAGAGGGGTGGGTGTTAGGAAGGATTTCCCGATGGCTTGACCAATTTTCCCTAGGCCGTCAACAGCAGGTTTTCGCGGTATTCCGATGGGGTCATCTGGGTCATTTTTTTGAAAAATCGACTAAAATGGGCAGGGTCGTTGAAACCAAGTTCAAAGGCAATTTCCTGATTTTGCTTATCGGTAAAATTGATGAGACGCTTCGCCTCCAACGCAATTCGTTCCAGAATGATCTGTTGGGGTGATTTTTGGTTGTAAATGGAAAAAAGATTGGAAAGTGTTTTGGGTGATTTGTACAACATTTCGGCATAATCACTCACCTTCCTCTTAGTCTTATAGTGCAGGTCCACTAAAAAATTGAATTTTCGGATAGTGTCAATGTGATCATTCCCAAGTGTTTTAACGATGAGCTGTTCCTTTGCCAAACGTGTGCTCATAATAATCATCCTTTTTAGGAGCATTTGTAGCATATCGCCTTGGATATTGTCTGGGGTAGAAAATTCCTCGATGAACATATCGTGCAGCAGATTGAACTTGTTCAACTGACCCTCGGGAATTGTTATAATAGGGATATCCTGCGTTCCAAAAAACAAAATACCGTTGCAGGAAACTTCGCTATCATGATCAGAAATACAATAAAATTCCCTGTTGAAAAGGATGGCCGAAAGGGGCAGTTCTGTTTCAGAATAGGACACATATTGTAGATAAGTAACCGTTATAATCTGATCGGGCAACAATTCCAAATCCATTCCGTCTATCTGAATCACCAATGGACAATTATTTCTGTTCCACAAAAACTTAATGGTCTTGGAGGTAACGGAAAATCGTTCTTGGTCTCTTTTGATGTCGTCCGTAAAACCTAAAATGGCCCCTAATTTGGAATCGTTGTATTCGTGCTTCATTGGTTTGATTGTTCCGTCACAAAACAATTAGTCCAATTTCTTTGCTTATGCTTACATACAATGTGAGCTTGTCATACCCAGTTAAAATCACGAAAGAAATAGTCAAACAAAAAAGGTGCACATTTTTCAATGCACACCTTTGTATAAAATTATTTATTGGAGCTTTTAAAAATTACAACTCTCTATTTCGGTAACACGTAAAGTGTTAACCATACCTTTTTCTTTTATCGGCATTGCCGCTAAGCTGACAAGCATATCGCCAACATCCAAAAATCCTTTTTGACAGGCTATTTGGTTCACATCTTCAATAGTTTGGTCGGTAGAAACAAACTTATCGTAGTAAAATGCTTTTACACCCCACAAAAGATTAAGCTGAGTCAATATTCTTTTGTTTGATGTAAACACAAGTATGTGCGCAGCAGGTCTCCAAGCAGAAATCTGAAATGCAGTATAGCCACTATTTGTCAATGTGGAAATAGCCCTTGCCTCAATTTCGTTGGCCATAAGCGCTGCGTGATAACAAACTGATTTTGTAATGTATCTATTTGTTCTGATATGTGGAGGAGTCTGTGGTACTTGAATCAAGCTTGACCCTTCTACACTGGATACGATACTGGCCATTTTCTCAATAACCTGAACAGGATAATTACCTACTGATGTTTCTCCTGATAGCATCACGGCATCTGCACCATCCATAACGGAGTTGGCCACATCGTTTACTTCTGCACGAGTTGGGGTTAAACTGGTAATCATAGTTTCCATCATTTGGGTGGCAATGATTACCGGAATTCTTCCTTTTTTGGCACTGAGCACCAATTTTTTCTGAATCAATGGAACCTCCTGTGCTGGAACCTCTACACCCAAATCTCCACGGGCCACCATAAGTCCATCGGAAGCCTTCACAATCTCCTCAATGTTTTCAAGTGCTTCTGGCTTTTCTATTTTAGAGATAACCGGAATTTTATGTTCAGTATGTTCCTTGATCAAATTATGAAGATCATACAAGTCTTGTGCATGGCGCACAAAGGACAAGGCTATCCAATCAACATTTTGCCCTATCGCAAAAATGGCATCCTTAATATCTTTTTCGGTAAGGGCTGGTAAAGAAATATCTGTGTTGGGCAGATTTACCCCTTTTTTCGATTTCAACGGACCTCCTTGTATAACTGTGGCCACCACCTCATCTTTCCCATTGGTGGATTTTACTTCAAAAATAAGTTTGCCATCGTCCAAAAGGATACGTTCTCCCGCTTTTACATCCTTAGGAAAGGTTTGGTAGTTCATATATACCCTCTCTGCAGTTCCTTCAAAAGGTTCACCTGTAACAAAGGTAATTTCGTCACCTGGAGAAACTATGGCCTCTCCTCCCATTACTCCAACTCTTAATTTAGGACCTTGAAGATCGGCAAGTATGGCGGTGTTGATATCCAACTCTTCATTGAGTTCCCTTATCATTTTAATTCGTTCCGCAACATCTTCGTAAGCGGCGTGGGAAAAGTTTATTCTAAAAACATCCACTCCCGCCAAGATCATTTCCTTTAGGACTTCCTTTTTACTGGTGGCTGGCCCGAGGGTTGCTACAATTTTAGTCTTCTTTCTAGTTGGCATTGTTAAAAGATTAAATTTCTTTTTGATTTTAAGTTTTGTGTGTCCAATGGATATGCTGTTATCACTTTGGAAATCTTATTGATGGCTTTAATTTTTTGAGAAAACACAGCTTCATCCGCTGTATCAACTTTCAAAAAGTAATCCACCTCTTTTCGTTCTTTTACTAAATGGTCAGTTCTTCTGGAAATATTGTTCCCAAATAATCCTACCGATGGTGTCTCCTCCTCAACTTCACATTTGTTTGAAATCAGCGTCCAATACACATCGTTAATCTCATCGTCCCAATCGAAAACGGAGAAAGACTTGTTTTCATCTAAATGAAGGTCTTTTTTCATCCGTTTTAAATATAGCCCACAACCGGAATTTATGGCATAAGTAATGGCATGATCTTCCAAATTGCTGTGAATTGCGATGAGAGAAAAACAATCATCATATAAGTCTGCCGATATCTTGTGTGTTGTTAACATGCCCATAACACGGAACGGTAAATATAGGCTTAATCCTAATGAATGCCTAGTTAATACAAAACAATACACTTATAAAACAAGCGAAAACGTTTGAGTTTATCGTTATTTAAAGTTACTGATTTTCTATCTTGCTCTGTAGTGCAAAATAGGCTCGTTTGGATGCTTTTTCCTCCGCTTTTTTCTTGGATGTGGCCCTTGCTTTTGCCAACATTCTATCTCCAATGGTCAGTTTTACAGCAAAGTGCTTGAGCTCATCATTACCTGTATCTTCGTACACATGATAATTAAAGGGTTTCTTTTCCTTTTGACACCATTCTATCACTAAACTCTTATAACTGATTACCTTTCCTTCCAGCTGTTCAATGTCCACATAAGGTTCTATAACCCTCTCATCAATAAATTTTTCGCAATAGTTATAGCCTCGATCCAAGTAAATGGCTCCCACAAGTGCCTCAAAAACATTTCCGTGTATGTTTTCTCCAAAATGTGATTTAGGAATCCTACTCTCCACATATTTCAATAAGCCCAAGTCCTTCCCTAATTCGTTAAGGTGCTTTCTGCTAACTACTTTGGAGCGCATTTTGGTTAAGTAGCCTTCATCTCCTTCAGGAACTTCGTTATATAAATATTTAGAGATGATGGTTCCAAGCATGGAGTCACCCAAAAATTCCAAACGTTCGTAGTTGACCGGGTTTCCCTTATCGTCCTTTTTATTCATGGACCTATGAAGGAACGCTGTTTTATAGATTTCCAAGTTTTTGGGCTTAAACCCAAGAATTCTTTTCATTCCCAAAAAAAAATCCCCATCCGTGCTCGGATGGGAATTGAATATTTTGGAAGTAAGTTTCATGTTACAAAACTACCCTAATTTTTTGAATAACACACAAGCATTGTGTCCTCCAAAGCCAAACGTATTGCTCATGGCAACCTTCACTTCTCGCTCTTGAGCCTTGTTTAAGGTCAAGTTTAATGATGGATCTATTTGTTCATCAACAACACTATGGTTAATGGTAGGAGGTACTAGATTGTGCTCCATGGCCAAAATGGATGCTATGGCCTCAATGGCTCCTGCAGCACCCAACAAGTGTCCGGTCATGGATTTGGTCGAATTGATGTTGATATCTTTGGCATGGTCGCCAAATACTTTAGAAATAGCCTTCAGTTCTGCTACGTCACCAAGTGGCGTAGAGGTTCCGTGCGTATTTATAGCATCGACATCTTCGGGTTTTAGTCCGGCATTTTCCAAGCAATTTTTCATTACCTGTACTACTCCAATTCCTTCTGGATGCGGTGCGGTCATATGATAAGCGTCACTGGACAGTCCGCCACCTAAAACTTCAGCATATATCTTGGCACCTCTTGCTTTCGCATGTTCGTATTCCTCCAAAATAAGTGCTCCTCCTCCTTCTCCCAATACAAAACCGTCGCGCGTAGCATCGAATGGTCTGGAAGCGGTTTCTGGGCTTTCATTTCTTGTGGAAAGCGCATGCATGGCATTAAATCCACCCATACCTGCCATAGTTACTGCAGCTTCACTACCTCCGGTTACAACGACATCGCAATGTCCCAACCTAATATAGTTAAGTGCGTCTATCATGGCATTGGCAGAAGAGGCACATGCAGAAACAGTAGTATAGTTTGGTCCCATAAATCCATGTTTAATGGAGATGTTACCTGGTGCTATATCCGCAATCATTTTTGGAATGAAGAATGGATTGAACCGGGGTGTTCCATCGCCATTGGCGTAATTGATCACCTCATTTTGAAAAGTTTCCAATCCTCCTATTCCTGCACCCCATATAACACCTACCTTAAACTTGTCAACAACGTCCAAGTCGATTCCAGAATCTGCTATGGCTTCATCTGAGGATACCAAAGCATATTGGGCAAACCTGTCGAGTTTTCTGGCTTCCTTACGATCAAAAAAATCGGAAGAATCGTACCCTTTGAGCTCGCAGGCAAACTTTGTTTTAAATTTTTCTGTATCGAAATAAGTAATGGGGGCAGAACCGCTCTTGCCGGTCCGTAGTCCTTCCCAATAAGCTTCCAAATTGTTACCTATGGGTGTTAACGCTCCCATTCCGGTAACTACAACTCGCTTTAACTGCATTGAACTATTTTTTTACCCTTTAGACGTAAATTATAAAAAAAATTATCCATGTGATAATAACCACATGGATAATTTATAATCTCTAGCGATATATCATATAATTACTTAGCTTCTTCTATATAGCTAATTGCTTGACCTACAGTAGCAATGTTCTCTGCTTGGTCATCTGGTATCTGAATATCAAATTCTTTCTCAAACTCCATGATAAGTTCAACAGTGTCCAAGGAATCCGCTCCTAAGTCGTTGGTAAAGCTAGCTTCTGCAACTACTTCATTTTCATCTACACCTAGTTTATCAACGATGATAGCCTTTACTCTTGATGCAATGTCTGACATAATTATTGTGGTTTTAAAAATTTAAATCGTTGGCAAAAATATAAAACTTTGGATTAAATACACTATTTGTCGATAAAATGTGCTCTAAATTAAGGATCTTAAAATGATGTACATTATTTTAGCCGACGTAATTTAATCCAAAATCACATGAATTCCTAACGAATGAAACGAATTGTCATCTTTGCATCGGGCAGTGGGTCAAATGCAGAAAATATTATTTCCTTTTTTCGTGAAAACCCAGAGGTGACAGTGGCTGCGGTGCTTACCAACAAGAACTCGGCAAAGGTCTTGGAGCGTTGCGACCGTCTTGGAGTGCCTGCTTTCTACTTTAATAAGCCCGCATTTAAGGATTCTGATGCGGTCGTAAATTTTTTACAAGGACTTAACACGGATTTAATTGTACTTGCCGGTTTTCTTTGGAAGATTCCATCCAACCTTATTGATGCTTTCCCGAATAAAATTATCAATATTCACCCTGCTTTGTTACCTAAATATGGAGGAAAAGGGATGTACGGGGATAAAGTTCATCAAGCTGTAAAGGACAATAAGGAGACTGAAACCGGTATTACCATTCATTATGTAAACGAAAATTATGATGAGGGCGCCATCATTTTTCAAGCAAAAACAGATGTGATTCCTTCAGACGATGCAAATTCCATTGCCAAAAAAGTGCATCAATTGGAATATGAACATTTTCCGAAAGTGATTGAAAAACTTTTATCCTAAATGGCCAAGAAAAAAAAGTTCTATGTAGTCTGGAAAGGCAAGCACCCCGGTATTTTTGAATCTTGGGTCGATTGCAAAGCACAAATTGATGGAATAAAGGGTGCACAATACAAATCCTTTGCCACTTTTGAAGAGGCTAAAAAAGCCTTCAATGGCAATTATTTGGAATATAAAGGCAAATCCAAGGGTAAAACAGAGCTCACCCCAGAGGAATTACTAAAAATTGGAGACCCCAATTACGATTCTATTGCGGTAGATGCTGCTTCCAGTGGAAACCCCGGAAAAATGGAGTACCGCGGGGTAGACACAAAAACCAAGCGAGTTCTTTTTCACCAAGGTCCTTTTCAGCAAGGAACAAATAATGTCGGGGAATTTTTGGCCTTGGTCCACGGTCTTGCCTTTTTAAAGCAACAAAAAAGTGAACGCATCCTTTATTCCGATTCCAGAATCGCCATTGGGTGGGTTCGAAAGAAAAAGTGTGGCACCAAGTTGCAAAAAACAGCCAAAAATGCTCAATTGTTCGAACTTATTGAACGGGCCGAGGAATGGCTGAAAAAAAACAGGTTCAACACTCCTATCGTGAAGTGGGAGACCAAGGCCTGGGGTGAAATTCCGGCAGACTTTGGAAGAAAATAGATCTGAGAAATCGGAAATCAGACGCTAGATGTAAGACTTGAAAAACACCCTCCTTTCGCACAAGCACTCAAGCCCAAAACTATAGCTTGAACTTGTATTTACCCACTCTTTTTTTTAAAACCTATGCCAATGATTCCAATATGGAATATCAAACCGTATATTTGCAGCAAAAATTAGGGAATGGGTAAATTACTGATCGTGGGAACCATGGCCTTTGATGCCATTGAAACACCGTTCGGGAAAACAGGAAGGATTTTGGGTGGCGCTGGCACCTTTATCGGCTTGGCAGCTTCACAATTTAAGATAGACTCCGCAATTGTATCCGTAGTGGGAGATGATTTTCCACAATCTTACATGGACATTTTTAAAAATAAAGACATTGACCTTTCAGGAGTTGAAGTGGTAAAAGGTGGCAAAACCTTCTTTTGGGAAGGAAAATATCACAACGACCTTAATTCAAGAGATACCTTGGCCACCGAACTAAATACTTTGGCCGATTTTAATCCCGTTGTACCCAGTGATTATGCCGATGCTGATATCGTAATGTTGGGTAATCTTCACCCAAACATCCAGTTGAGTGTAATTAATCAAATGAAAAAACGACCAAAACTTATAGTTTTGGATACCATGAATTTTTGGATGGACAATACATGGGATGAATTGATGGCGGTAATCTCCAAAATCGATGTTATAACCATTAATGATGAGGAGGCAAGACAAATGACCAACGAATATTCCTTGGTAAAAGCTGCTGCAAAGATTGAGGCCATGGGGCCTAAATATGTGGTGATTAAAAAAGGGGAGCACGGCGCTCTCTTGTTCCATAAAGACAATATTTTCTTTGCCCCTGCTCTTCCTTTGGAAGAAGTTTTTGACCCAACCGGTGCAGGAGACACTTTTGCAGGCGGTTTTGCAGGATATTTGACCGAAGCAGGCAACATATCTTTTGAAAGTATGAAGAACGCCATTATTCACGGCTCCAATTTGGCATCGTTCTGTGTGGAACGCTTTGGAACCGAACGTATGGTAAATTTAGAAAAGAGCGAGGTCGATGCCCGCTTGGTACAGTTTAAAGAACTGACACAGTTCAATATTGAATTAACGTAAATGTTTGCCCTGAAAATTTCGGGGCTTTTTTATTTGATTTGTTATGAGTGATCCCATTAAGCACGAATGCGGAATATCGTTGATCCGTTTGCTTAAACCCCTGGAGTACTACAAAGAAAAGTACGGCACTGCATTTTACGGCGTAAATAAGATGTACCTAATGATGGAGAAACAGCACAACCGTGGACAAGACGGAGCTGGTTTTGCAAGTATTAAAATGGACATGGATCCAGGAGAAAGGTACATGAGCCGCGTAAGGTCGGCCCAACAACAGCCCATTCAGGATATTTTTGCCCAAATCAACAACCGTATCAATACTGCCTTGACCGAGCATCCGGAACATGAGGATGACGTGGCTTGGCAAAAAAAGAACATTCCCTATATCGGAGAACTTTTGATGGGGCACGTTCGCTATGGCACCTTTGGCAAAAACAGTATTGAGAATGTACATCCCTTTTTGAGACAGAACAACTGGATGCACCGTAACCTTATTGTTGCGGGTAACTTTAACATGACCAATGTTGATGAGCTCTTTGGGAACCTGGTGGAACTTGGGCAGCACCCCAAGGAAAAAGCCGATACGGTAACCGTAATGGAAAAAATCGGTCACTTTCTGGATGATGCCGTTGCCAAGCTCTACAAACAAATCAAAAAAGAAGGATATACAAAAAGAGAAGCCTCTGCCCTTATTGCAGAACGTTTGAATGTGGCAAAGATTTTGAGAAAGGCCTCTAAAAACTGGGATGGCGGCTATGCCATGAGCGGACTTATTGGCCATGGTGACGCCTTTGTAATGAGGGATCCTGCGGGAATACGACCCGCATATTACTACCAAGATGATGAAGTTGTGGTGGTGGCATCGGAACGTCCTGTAATACAAACCGTATTCAACGTTAATTTTGAAGATGTAAAAGAGCTAGATCCCGGACATGCCGTTATCATCAAGAAAAGTGGTTCCACGGCCCTGAAAAAGATTTTGGAGCCGACCGAACGTAAGGCTTGTTCTTTTGAACGCATCTATTTCTCCCGAGGTAGTGATAAAGAAATCTATCAGGAAAGAAAAAAATTGGGGAAACTGGTATTTCCAGAAATATTGAAGTCCATAGACAACGATTTGGAGAACGCGGTTTTCTCCTATATCCCCAATACAGCAGAGACTTCCTTTTTTGGAATGGTAAAAGAGGCTCAAAATTACCTCAACAAGAAAAAGGAGGAACAAATTTTAGCCCTGGGGCCGAATATGACGGGAGAACAGCTTCATAAAATATTGAGTGTTAGGCCACGCATAGAAAAAGTGGCCATCAAAGATGCGAAGCTGAGAACCTTTATTACCCAAGATAGTAGCAGAGATGATTTGGTTACCCATGTTTATGATATTTCATACGGTTCTGTAAAGAGCACGGACAACCTTGTTATTATCGATGATAGTATTGTTCGGGGAACGACATTAAAACGAAGTATTCTAAAAATATTGGATAGACTTTCTCCGAAAAAGATTGTTGTTGTTTCCTCAGCTCCGCAAATACGTTACCCTGATTGCTACGGTATTGATATGGCTAAGCTGGAAGATTTTGTTGCTTTTAAGGCCGCTAAGGCATTGCATGAAGATCATGGCACTACACATTTGATCAAGGAAATCTATGAAAAGTGTTTGACCCAGACAGATCCTTCAAACAAGGATGCGGTAAATTATGTTAAGGAATTTTATGCGCCTTTTTCGGCGAAACAGATTTCAAAAAAGATTGGTGAGATCTTAAGTCCGGAAGGTATCAATGCCGAGGTTGAGATTATCTATCAGACCATTGAAGGGTTGCACAGTGCCTGCCCCCACAACTTGGGAGATTGGTATTTCACAGGTAATTATCCAACACCCGGCGGAAACAGAATAGTCAACAAGGCTTTTGTCAACTTTTTTGAGGGAAAGAACCAAAGAGCTTATTAATCAGTTACATAGAAAAAGAGTGCAAAGCGTGCACTTTATCGATGAAACTAGCAGTATAGCGGGTTTTTATACAACCAGAAACCCGCAATCCTACTTTAGTATCTGCCATAGCATAAGTAGGTTAAGTTCATGGTAAGATTTGGGGCAAAAAAGGTGGAAGCTATTCCACCTTTTTTATTTTCTGCACTTTTCCCAATCAGAAAAAAGCCCACCTAGTTTTCTTGACATTTATCAATAAGCAGGCCTCGCTGAACACTTCAACCCATTTAAGGGAGTTTCATCTAAAAGCTTAGGTACAAAAACACTGCTTAGCTTACATTTGGAGAACCATAGCATAAGTAGGTTAAGTTCATGGTAAGATTTGGGGAAAGAAGCCGGAGCGTGCTCCGGCTTCTTTATATTTGACTACCAAGGTTTTAACATTTTTATCGATGAACTACACGTTTTCTTTTTCTTTCAAAAAGCAAAATATTTTTTAAAAACCTTTGTTATTTCTCACAATACCAGTATTTTAGTCTCGCCATAGCATAAGTAGGTTAAGTTTATGGTAAGATTTGGGACGAAAAGGGTGAGGACTTCCTCGCCCTTTTCTATTTAAAAAAACTAAAACTAAAAAAGCCCCACACTTTCGTGCAGGGCTTTGATTTTATAGGCAAGCCAACTCTTATTTGCTTGCTGCGTAATTCTCGGAAACTTTATCCCAGTTAATTACACTGAAAAACTCTGAGATATATTCAGGTCTTCTATTCTGATAATGTAGATAGTATGCATGTTCCCAAACATCCAAGCCCAAAATGGGATAACCTCCACAACCTACTCCTGGCATAATGGGATTGTCTTGGTTTGGAGTGGAGCAAATTTCCACTTTTCCTCCTTTGTGCACACACAACCAAGCCCAACCTGACCCAAATCTTGACCCCGCAGCGGCACTGAATTTTTCTTTGAACGCATCAAAAGAACCAAAAGCTTCATCAATGGCGGAGGCCAATTCTCCAGATGGAGTTCCACCACCGTTTGGTGACATTACTTCCCAAAAAAGGCTGTGGTTAAAAAATCCTCCTCCATTGTTTCTAACTGCGGTGTTGGACATATCCAAACCAGTAAGGATTTCTTCAATTCCTTTTCCGGCCAAATCTGTTCCTTCAATAGCAGCGTTTAATTTAGTGGTGTAGCCATTGTGATGCTTGGTATGGTGGATTTCCATGGTTCTTGCATCTATATGTGGTTCCAATGCATCGTATGCATACGGTAACTTAGGTAATTCAAAAGCCATAATATTCTGTTTTTTTAGGTTACTAATTTATTCACGTAAAAATACAAGTTTTAACATTTATATTCCGCTAAAACCATGTTAACATCAGGTAAGGAATCCTTATTTTGCAGGAAAAACATCCTTGGAGGGGTCTAATTTTAAAATATATAGCGCATCTGCAGGTTCGGGCAAGACCTATGCCCTTGCCAAAGCATACCTTAAATTATTGCTCTCCAACGATGCCGCGGTAAAATTTCGCCAGATTTTGGCCATTACGTTTACCAACAAAGCGGTGGATGAAATGAAAACCAGGATCTTGGACAATCTTTACGCTTTTGGACAGGATACGGTTCCCGAAAAACAGAAGGGTCTTTTCCAATCACTTTGCAATGAACTTTCTTTGACAGAGGAACAACTGCGAAAAAGGTCTCGACTTATTCTAAAGCGAATTCTCCACAACTACTCCTTTTTTGAGATTTCCACCATAGACAAGTTCAACCATAAAATCATAAAAACCTTTGCCCGCGATCTGCACCTGTCCCAAAATTTTGAAGTGGAGCTCAATTTGGATTTACTGTTGGAAGAAGCAGTGGGAAGGTTGCTGGAGCGTGCCGGTAATGATGAAAAACTTACCGAAGCCCTAATTGCGTTTTCCCTTGAAAAAATTGATGGCGACAAAAGTTGGAACATCACTTATGACCTAGTAGAAATCGGAAAACTCCTTTTTCAAGAAAACCATGCCGAGCATATAAATCCGCTGCGTGAAAAATCAATTGGGGATTTTCAGGACATTCAAAAACGGATAGCATCAGAAAGCAAGGCCATTGAGGAAAAGGTAAAGCAACTCGCTCAAAATGTACTTCAGGAAATGGAAAGTCAAGGGTTTGATTTTTCTGATTTCCCCAGACAAACATTGCCCAATCATTTTAAAAAAATGATTGACGGGGAACTCGACCCAAAAAAACTGTACGCCGCCAAAACTCTTGAGCCCAATCTGGTGGAAGGCAAATTGCTCAAGGCAAACGATAAAAGAGATGTCACCGGTTTAGCCATCATCGTTTTACAACATTATCTTGCTGTAAAGCAACTAATTTATCGGCATAGTTATTTGCAAAACATTTATGGCAACATCGTTCCGATGACGGTTTTGAACGAAATCGCCAAGGAAATCAAGAATATTGAGCTGGATAGGGACATCATTCCCATTTCCTCCCTAAATGCGATTCTGTCCAAAGAAATCAAGAACCAACCCGTACCGTTCATTTATGAACGGATGGGCGAAAAATACCGCCATTATTTTATTGATGAGTTCCAGGACACCTCCAAAATGCAATGGGAGAACCTGGTGCCTCTTATTGGAAACGCCCTGGAAAGCGAGGACGAAAAGCAAGAACGAGGATCTCTTTTTTTGGTAGGCGATGTAAAACAAGCGATTTATCGTTGGCGTGGAGGACGAGCGGAGCAATTCCTCAATTTGATCAATAAAAAATCGCATCCGTTCGTGGTGGAGCCCAGCATATATTCCTTGGACACGAACTGGAGAAGCTATGATGAAATCGTGGACTTCAACAACAGCTTTTTCACCAAAATGGCCCCTGTTCTCGACAACGAGGATTATCGCAATCTCTTTTTGAACGACTCCCATCAAAAAACAAACAACAAACCTGGAGGTTATATTCAGATGTCCTTTTTGGATGCTGATGAAGAGGACAAGGATGATGTTTATTGCGAAGAAACCTTTAAATCCATCCAGCATATAGTTTCGGAAAATCATGCTTATTCGGACATCTGCGTGTTGGTGCGCGACAATAAAAAAGGAATGTTACTGGCAGATTTTTTGGGGCAGCAGAACATTCCCATCATTTCTTCGGATGCACTTTTATTGGCAAAGAATGAGAAAGTCATCTTCTTGGTATCGATCCTCCGGATTTTTGAAAATGTAAAAGACAGGGAGGCAGCATACCATATATTAATGTATCTATCCTCCGATGAAAATGGCAAGCACAGCTTCATCAACAAACATTTGGATGACATTGAAACTTTCTTGGCCTCGGAATACAACTTCAATATTAATGAATTAAAAGGCGAACCTGTACTCACTATTTTGGAAACCGCCATTGTACAATTTGAGCTTTATCATGGCTCCGTGGCACACATCTCATTTTTGATGGACGAAGTGCTCGATATGGAAAAAAGGGAAGGACCCAGCGTATATGCTTTCCTTAATTATTGGGAAGTAAAAAAAGATTCGCTTTCCATCGCAGCTCCCGATGGTGTGGACGCCGTAAAAATCATGACCATCCACAAGGCCAAAGGCCTTGAATTCCCATTTGTGATTTTTCCGTTCGCCAATGCGATTCTGGATGATAAACGAAAGAAAAAGAAATCTTGGGTGCCAGCCACTGCCAGCGATGAAACTTTAGGCTTGAAGGAATTCCTAATCAACAACACTAAGGATATGTTGGAATACAATGAGGTGGCCCAACAAAAATATGTGGCTGAAGAGCAAAAGACCTTGTTGGATTCCATGAATGTCCTTTACGTTGCACTGACCCGCCCCGTAAAAGGACTCTTTGTGATTACCGAGACCAACAAAAGAGATGCTGCTTCGGTTGAAAGTGCTACTTCTTACTCAGACCTGTTTCAATTGTACGTGCAGCAGAAGAATATTCCTGATAATGAAAGTGGTATCTATACCTTAGGAACCTTTCCATCAAAAGAAATAGGGGCTTCACTTTCGAAATCCACCGGAAATTATATTTCCTACGTCACCCGACCCAAACTGGATACTGGATTCACCATTTCCACCAAATCGGGCCGTATGTGGGACGATGAACGAATGGAAGCCATCGAAATGGGAAACTTGATTCACTTTGCATTGAGCCAAATTGATACCGCGCAAGATGTTGATGGTATATTGGAGCGGTTGGAAATTGAGGGACATTTTCCCAAAGAGGCCGCGAGCAACATCAAACAAAAAATAATGGCCGTTGTGAACCATCCAAAGTTGAAAGACTTATTCTTGGAAAACCTAGATATTTTGAATGAAAAGGAAATCCTGACTACTGACGGGCATTCCCTTCGCCCCGACAGAATTATTATAGATGGAAACAAAGCCACTATTATAGACTACAAAACAGGTAAACCTTCGCCCAAGCACAAGGAGCAAATCGCAAACTATGCCAATATTTTAAAAGCAATGGATTATAAAATCAAACAATCCATTATTGTTTATATAGACCAAGAAATAGACCCTATTTTTGTATAAAGTTAATTAAAGATATGTACGGAAAAATAAAAGATCATTTGGCCAAAGAGTTGAAAGAAATAGAAGAAGCTGGCCTATTTAAAAAAGAACGAATCATTACTTCTCCACAGGGAGCTGTCATAAAAATCTCCACAGGGGAAGAAGTCATCAATTTTTGTGCGAACAACTATTTAGGTCTCTCCTCCCATCCTGATGTGATCCAAGCCGCAAAAGATACGATGGACACACACGGCTTTGGAATGTCTTCAGTTCGATTTATTTGTGGAACGCAGGATATTCACAAAGAGCTGGAACAAAAAATTGCAGATTTCTACGGCACCGAGGATACCATATTATATGCGGCTGCCTTTGATGCGAATGGTGGCGTTTTTGAACCCTTGCTCACAGCGGAAGATGCGATTATTTCAGATTCCTTGAACCACGCCTCTATTATTGATGGGGTTCGTTTATGCAAAGCCAAGCGATATCGCTACACCAATAATGATATGGCCGATCTTGAGGAAAAGCTAAAGCAAAGTAACACTGATGGAGCTCGCTTTAAGATTATAGTTACCGACGGGGTGTTCTCCATGGATGGGCTTTTGGCTCCCTTGGACAAAATCTGTGATTTGGCAGATAAGTATGATGCAATGGTAATGATTGATGAATGCCACGCAGCCGGTTTTATTGGCGAAACAGGTCGCGGTACACTTGAGGAAAAAGGCGTAATGGACCGAATTGATATTATTACAGGTACACTCGGTAAGGCTTTGGGTGGTGCCATGGGCGGTTACACCACAGGTAAAAAAGAGATTATTGAAATGCTCCGCCAACGCTCTAGACCATATTTATTCTCCAATTCATTGGCACCAGCCATTGTCGGGGCTTCGATTAAGGTGTTTGAAATGCTTGATACAGACACATCGTTGCGAGATAAGCTCCAAAGTAACACGGAATACTTCAAAAAAGGTATGAAAGAAGCCGGTTTTGATATTATTGATGGTGATTCCGCCATTGTCCCGGTAATGCTATACGATGCCAAACTTTCACAAAATATGGCCGATATGCTATTGGAAGAAGGAATTTATGTGATTGGTTTCTTCTATCCTGTAGTTCCAAAAAATAAGGCGAGAATACGCGTGCAACTATCCGCAGCCCACGACAAACAACACTTGGACCATGCAATTAATGCATTTATTAAGGTAGGAAAGTCGTTAAATGTCATCTAAATTCGATGAAATACGACAAATCTTCAGGCAAATGAGTCAAAAAAAAGAAATTTAGATTTTGTTAATAATTCTTAACAACTTACATTTGCTGCTGATAAACACTTAAACTTAAAATTTTGAGCATGAAACATCTTAGCAAATTATTAGTTGTTGCTCTTGTATTTGTAGGGTTCAACAGCATACAAGCGCAGGACGAAAATAATCCCTGGCAGGTTAGCATAGGGGTGAATGCAATAGATACTTATCCAACTAACGATAGTAACAATCCTTTTTCAAGTACTACGTTGTTCGATGAGTATTTTAATGTATCCGATCACTGGAACATTTTACCTTCTGTATCTTATGTAGCCGTTTCCAAGTATATCGGTGATGGTTTTTCTGTAGGAGCAAGAGGTTCTTTGAACAGAATTGAAAAATTAGGAGATTTGGACGTTGATGATCTTTCTCACTATGCTATTGATGGTACTATTAAGTACAACTTCCTTAAAAACACTACTGTTGATCCTTTCGTTGAAGTAGGTGGTGGTTACACTTGGGTCGATGAAATCGGAGCCGGTACTGTTAATGGTGGTGTAGGTGTTAACTTTTGGTTTTCAGACAACCTAGGTTTTACACTTCAAACACAATACAAGCATGCTTTCGAAGATTACTTGGTTAAGCATTTCCAACACATGGCAGGTATAAGCATTAAGTTTGGTGGTACTGACACTGATGGTGATGGTATCTACGACAAAGACGATGCTTGTCCAGAAGTTGCCGGTCTTGAAGCTTTCAACGGATGTCCTGACTCTGACGGTGATGGTATCGAAGATGCTAAGGATTCATGTCCTAACGAAGCAGGTTCTAAAGAAATGAACGGATGTCCTGATTCTGACGGTGATGGTGTTGCCGATAAAGATGATGCTTGTCCTAGCACTCCTGGTCTTCCTGCACTAGCTGGTTGTCCTGATGCTGATGGTGACGGTGTTGCTGACAAAGATGATGAGTGTCCTAACGAAGCTGGTCCTGCTGAAAACAACGGATGCCCTTGGCCTGATGCTGACGGTGACGGAGTTCTTGACAAAGACGATCAGTGTCCAGACGTTGCTGGTACTGTTGCAAACAACGGATGTCCTGAAGTGACTGAAGAAGTTCAGAAGCAATTGAACGATTACGCTAGAACTATCTTGTTCGATACTGGTAAATCTTCTATCAAAGCTGAATCTACTTCTGTGATGGTTGACATTATCCAAATCTTGAACGAGTATCCTACTGCTAAGTTTACTGTAGAAGGACACACTGATAGCGTAGGTAGTGCAAGCTTGAACCAAAAACTTTCTGAGTCAAGAGCTAACTCTGTTAGAGACTTCTTGATTGACAAAGGAATCGGTTCTGATAGATTGACTGCTATCGG
Organism: Allomuricauda sp. TMED12; assembly: GCA_002167435.2. GTDB lineage: Bacteria > Bacteroidota > Bacteroidia > Flavobacteriales > Flavobacteriaceae > Flagellimonas. The sequence goes on along the minus strand of NHBR02000140.1, from coordinate 77,907 downwards.
TTATGGTGAGGATAAACCAATCGCCACTAACAATACAAGAGCTGGTAGAGCACAAAACAGACGAGTTGAAATCAACTTGGTAAAATAATAAGAAACAAAGTTTTCTTGAAAAAGGCTCCGCAAATGCGGGGCCTTTTTTATTTTTAATCCATGCATGACACTTTCCTAGAATATGTGCTGAATGACCTCCATAGCAAACAGTTGGATATTACCAAGTGTACCTTTGTACTGCCCAGTAAAAGATCAGGCACCTTTTTAAAAAAACACATCTCCAACCGACTGAAAAAAAACATATTCAGTCCGGACGTAGTATCCATTCAAGAGTTTATCGGTAACCTATCAGATTTAAACCAAGCATCGAATATAGATTTGCTCCTTCTTCTTTTTAAAGTTTACAAGGCATCGCAGATTGAGGAATTGGATGATTTTGCTTCATTTATTAATTGGGGGCAAACACTTTTACAGGATTTTAACGAGATTGACGGGTATCTAATTCCTGCCGGGGACATTTTGAATTACCTCTCTGCCATTAAGGAAATCAACCATTGGTCAGCGAGTAAGGAAAAAACGGAACTCGTTGAGAATTACCTGCAGCTTTGGAAGAACCTGGAAACCATCTACAAAGACTTTTATGATGCCTTGCTAAAGCAAAAAAGAGGGTATCAAGGCTTGATTCAACGTGAAGCAGTAAAGGCCATTCAAACTGGAAAATACCAAAAAACCAATACCAATCCCATCATATTTGTGGGTTTTAATGCGTTGAACTCCGCAGAATCTACCATCATCCAACACTATCTGGAACAGGGCAATGCGTATATCTATTGGGACATCGATGCTTACTTTTTAAAGGATCCCATACACGATGCGGGATTATTTATACGAGATTATCAAAACAATTGGCCGTACTACAAGCATGGTCATAAAATAGCACCGCAAAACAACTTTCTGACGAAAAAGAACATCACTATAGCAGGAGTGCCCAAAAGCATATCACAAACGAAATATGTAGGTCAATTGTTGGGGGAAATAGGTCAGCAAGAAAATATTGACCTTACCAAAACGGCTTTGGTGCTTGCGGACGAAACCTTGCTGAATCCAATGCTCAATGCTGTTCCTAAAAACATTCCAGAGGTAAACATTACCATGGGAATGCCATTGAACAAAACGGTGCTGTATTCTTTTTTTGTAAACTATCTGGAACTGCATCTCAATGTATCCGATAGAGGTTGGTTTTTTAAACGAGTTTTAGAATTTATCTCCAATCCATACGCTTTAACCCTATCCTCGGAAGATCAAGGTAGTTTTGCGCAACGGATGTCCAAGGATATCAAGGAAGGAAACCTGTTATACCTAAACGCAGAGGCACTTTCAAAATATCCCAAGGCAAAAGATTTGTTATCCATCATATTTCCATCGGGTGAAATCTCACCAATGGATTGGATCAACAACTGTTTGCTTCTTATCGGGCGATTGAAAAATATTTATCAAGACGAGAAAAATGCCTTGGAACTGGAATATCTGTATAGGTTCTATGCCCTTTTTAACCAATTAGGGCAATATTTGGACAAAGTGGATTTTATGGGAAATCTCAAATCCATCAAAAATCTCTTTAAGCAATTGGCCAATATGGAAACCTTGGATTTTATAGGTCAGCCATTGACAGGTTTTCAAATTATGGGGATGTTGGAGAGCCGAAACCTCGATTTTGAAACAGTCATCATCACTTCAGTGAACGAGGGTATTCTACCTTCGGGTAAATCGAACAATTCTTTTATTCCTTTTGATGTAAAGCGGGATTATGGCCTGCCCACCTACAAAGAAAAGGACGCCATCTACGTGTATCACTTTTACCGGTTGATTCAACGGGCGAAGAACATTTACATCATCTACAACACCGAACCCGATGTGTTGGAAGGCGGAGAAAAGAGTCGCCTCATAAAGCAATTGCTGACGGATGAAAATCTAAAATCACACACTACCCATACCATTGCTACACCTAAAATCAGCATTGAGTCGAAGCAAATCATCCAAATTGAAAAGGATGGTCAGTTTATGGAAGATCTAAAAACATTTGCCCAAAATGGATTTTCACCGACCTCATTAACCAACTACATTCGGAACCCGATTGATTTTTACACCAGAAACATATTAAAAATCAATGATCTGGAAGAAGTGGAAGAAAATATTGCAGCCAATACCTTCGGAACCATTATTCACGATAGTTTGGAGCAACTTTATAAGCCGCTCATCAATCAGCTATTGACAGAAGAAAATGTAATCGCCTTAAAAACCCAGGTTCCCAAAGTGGTGCAGCATCATTTTGAAATGAACCTTTCTGGAGTGGATTTATCGAAAGGAAAATTTTTGTTAGTGTACAATGTCATCATAAAATATTTGCACAACTTCTTGGAAGATGAACTCAAACAGCTCAAACGACACCAAATCAAAATATTGGCACTCGAAGAACGCTACGAAGAATTTATCACCATTCCTGGGCTTGATTTTCCCATCAAACTAAAAGGAACTTTGGACCGTGTGGATGAGTTCGACGGTACCATCAGAATCATAGATTACAAAACCGGCAAAGTAGAGGCCAAGAATGTGAAAATAACAGATTGGGAAACGCTAATTACGGATTATGACAAGAGCAAGGCCTTCCAATTGCTTTGCTATGCCTACCTCTATTCCAAAAAACATGGCATAAGTGACGTACAGGCGGGAATCATCTCCTTTAAAAAATTGAGTCAAGGATTGTTCCCCTTTTCAGAAGACAAGGATACCCAAATACATTCGGATACCCTTGCAACCTTTGAAAATTATTTATTCGAATTGATAAGTGAAATTTGCAATGCAGCGGTCCCACTTACTGAGAAAATAGATTGATTATTTTAAATCGGGCCGGGTAGGACGCACCTCAATTTTACTAGGCAAGGTTCGTGGGTGCATGGTAAGTAAATCGATGACCAACTTACCAATGTCCTCAGGCTGTATTTTCCAAGCATCCTTATCCGATGGTTCGTTGTTGTTAAAGTGACTGGCCACGGAACCGGGCATAATGGTGGTTACTTTGATGTTGTACTTTCTCAAATCCAGCATAGCTGCCTGTGTAAAACCGACGACCCCAAATTTTGTGGCGTTGTAACCCGCTGCCGTTGGGAAAAAGTTGGTACCCGCCAAACTTGCCAAGGTCATATAATAACCTTCGGATTTTTTCAGTGCATCCACGGATGCCTTTAGCGTGTGATATACTCCATTAAGGTTAGTATCAATCATTTGGTGCCATTTCTCATCTTCCATTTCATCTATCGGAGCAAAATGTCCCACACCTGCGTTGGCCATTACCACATCCAATTGCCCCCATTTATCGAGAATGGCGGCTACGGCCTTTTTCTCATCTTCCAATTTGGATACATCCGACACCAACCCCAGTACATTCTCAGGGTTGTTCAAGCCCTTTATCGCGGCGTCCGCACTTTCTTGGCTACGTCCACTCACGGCAACCTTCATGCCCTGCTCCAATAAGCTTTCGGCAATACCATATCCAATACCTTTTGTTCCTCCTGTGATGTATGCTACTTTTCCTTCTAATTTCATGTTGATTTTGTTTTGAAGTAAAGTTCAAAAAAGCATAGGCCAAATACAAAAATTCCATCCTAAAGGATGGTTAATGTTTGAATGAAAAATAATAGGCCTTTCTTGAAAAATAGTACTTTTAGACAATTCTCCAATAAATCGAAGCTACCGAAACCCATACCGTCCCCGATATCACCAAACCCCAGCGACTACAGGAGTATGGTTTAGGAATCTTTGAAGCAATCCCTACCAAATCAGCGCTTAAAAAAGCCCTCAAGAAAAAGCACATTACCGTAAATGGGACCATAGCGACTACGGCAACAATGATTACAGGTGGAGAACGTATTGTCTTGACTGTTCCAGAAAAAATTCCACCTAAAAGGCAACTCATATTCCCTCTCAAGGTATTGTTTGAAGATGAGCATTTGGCTGCCATTCACAAACCAGCGGGCATTGAAGTGAGTGGCAACAAGTTCAAAACCATCGCCTATGCCTTACCGCAAAACCTACAACCCAGCAAGCTGTCGGATGCTACCACGCCCCAACCAGTCCACCGATTGGATTATGCCACTACGGGTATTGTTTTGGTTGGAAAAACAAGTGGCAGTATCCGAGCCTTGAACAAAATGTTCAAAGACAAAACCATTGCAAAAACCTATTACGCAATTGCCATTGGCAAAATGGAACAAGGTGGAACCATAACATCCAAAATAGATGGTAAACCATCAGAAACAGCTTATCAAGTAATGGAGTCCGTGCCCTCAGAACGGTTCAGCACCCTTAATTTGGTGCAATTGCATCCTAAAACGGGCAGAAGACACCAATTACGCAAGCATTTGTTTGGTTTGGGCCATCCCATACTNGGNGANAAAGAATACGCATTGGAAAACTTAATTTTAAAAGGAAAGGGCTTGTACTTGCANGCCTACGCCTTGGNATTTGAGCATCCGTTCACCCATCGGTCTATAAAAATAATTGATGATCTGCCAAAGAAGTTCGGGAAGATTTTTTCATAAANTCAANTCANAAAAAAAGCACCTCGNNCGAGGTGCTNTTNCAATCTTTGTGGAGAATACCGGATTCGAACCGGTGACCTCTTGCCTGCCAGGCAAGCGCTCTAGCCAACTGAGCTAATCCCCCAAAGAGAGCGCAAAGGAACTACTTTTTTCCGAAAGTATCAAAAATTGCATCGCTTCCTTAATCTTTTTTAACGCTGAGTACAAGCACGGGTATCTTAACAAAGAACTCCGATTTTTGAATCGTGTTCTTTTCCCATAGTTTTTTAAAGAACCCACGTTTTCTTCTAAACACGCATAACATATCTGGGTGCTCCTTCTGGAAATACTCCGTTACCCCTAAATATGTGGTGCCATTTTCTGTAATCGTCAATTGGGAGCTAAGGTCCATTAAGGCCGTATTCACCTTTAGGTCGTCTTCGGTATACCCAGGTCTTTTTACCAATAAAAGGCTTACTTCCGACCTAAATTTATTCTTGATCATAATCAATGGGGTCAGAATACTGTTTCTCTTTAAAATCCCGGATCCAAAAGCCGTTAATATCTTTTTAGCAGGTTTAAATGTGGTCCCTTTTGGAACAATCAGTGTAGGTATCTCTGTTTGTTTAATGATTCTACCAGAAGTATTCCCTAAGTACAGTTCCTCTTGGATATCGTTACTTCTTGGCGCAATAATGATCAAGTCGATTCCAAGTTCCTTATGGATGCTTTTTAAGCCATCAATAATGTCACCATTATAAGTGGCCATTTTTATCTCAACACCTTTGGTGTCCACTTGGTCTATCACCTCTTTTAAGTGTTCCTTGCTGCTCTTAGCCACCTTTTCTTCCACATTGGCCAAGCTGCCTACGGCAGTGGTTACATTAAATACGTCCATTACATAGACCTGAGCTCCAAAATTTGAGGCAAAGTCAACAGCGTATTGCAATGTTTTAGAAGAATCTGGAGAAGTTCCAATGGGTACAAGTATGTTGTTCATGGTTTGGTGATTACGATTAAACCTTAAATTTACAATTAAATTAAAACGAATCAATGATAAGACGCGCAAAGATATCTGAAATCCCCGATATCTTGACCATAACCCGGGCCTGTGCCAAAAAAATGGAAGAAAATGGTATTTTCCAATGGAATGAGCATTACCCTTCCAAAGAAGCTTTTATAAAAGACATTGAACGCGAAGAGCTTTTTGTGATTGAAGAAAACATCACCGTTCAGGGCACTATTGTGATATCAACTTTGATGGATGATGAGTACAAACCTATTACATGGTTGACCCAAAATGGAAACAGCACCTATATCCATCGTCTTTCCGTTCATCCAAACGTTCAAGGAAAGGGTTTTGCCCAACAAATGATGGATTTTGCCGAAGCCTATTCCAGGGAAAACGGATTTGTCTCCGTACGTTTGGACACTTTTTCACAGAACAAAAGGAATCAGCGTTTTTACGAACAACGAGGCTACCAAAAACTGGGAGATATCTTCTTTCCCAAACAAAGCGACCATCCTTTTCATTGTTATGAATTAGTACTGTAACTTGCGCCCGATTTGAGCACACAGGTGAACTTTAAGAGTATCAACAAATTGGCAATTCCCGCTACCATTTCGGGTATTGCGGAACCTATCCTTTCCATTACGGATACAGCTATTGTGGGCAATATTCCTGTGGATGGATTGGAATCCTTGGCTGCTGCGGGAATCGTGGGGTCGTTTTTGTCCATGCTAATTTGGGTGCTCGGCCAAACCCGAAGTTCCATTTCCGCCATCATTTCCCAGTATCTAGGAGCTGGAAGGCTGGACGAAGTAAAAAATCTTCCCGCGCAGGCTATTTTCCTCAACATACTATTGAGCATTGTGGTACTGCTCACTACCATCTTTGTAATTGAAGAAATTTTTGAGCTCTTCAATGCATCTGGAAAAATCTTGGAATATTGTGTTTCATACTATTCGATTCGGGTATGGGGATTTCCTTTGACCCTTTTCACTTTTGCTGTTTTTGGTATCTTCCGTGGACTTCAGAACACCTTCTATCCCATGGTGATTGCCATGCTGGGTGCAGGTCTGAACATTTTGCTGGATTTTGTTCTGGTTTATGGAATTGATGGATTCATTCCAGCGCTCTATTTGGAAGGGGCAGCTTGGGCCAGTTTAATTTCACAGGCCATCATGGCCATCCTATCCCTTATTTTATTGGTGAAAAAGACGGATATCAGTATGAAATTGACCCTTCCGCTGAACAAAGAAATCAAACGGTTGATTTTTATGAGCCTGAACCTTTTTGTAAGAACATTGGCACTCAATGCCGCCTTAATGCTGGCCGTTCGTGAGGCCACCACATTGGGGGACCGTTTTATCGGGGCACATACCATCGCTGTAAACCTTTGGTTGTTCGCCGCATTCTTTATAGATGGGTATGCTGCTGCAGGCAATAGTATGGGAGGAAAACTTTTGGGGGCATCCGATTACGATGGGTTATGGAAACTAGCTAAAACGATATTCAAATATGGGATGATCGTAAGTCTCGCCCTCATGTGCCTGGGGTTTGTTTTTTACCGACCCATTGGCCATCTTTTTTCGAACGAAGAAATTGTGCTCAACACCTTCTACAGCATTTTCTATATCGTAATTTTAGGACTGCCCATGAATACCTTGGCCTTTATATTTGATGGAATATTCAAGGGAATGGGCGAAATGAAATACCTAAGAAATGTACTATTGGCCGCCACTTTTTTAGGATTTATCCCATGTCTGTATTTGGGCATCTATTTGGGGCTCGGTTTTTATTCCATTTGGATTGCTTTCGTGTTCTGGATGATGATTCGAGGATTCTCCCTTGTTTGGAAATTTAGAAGAAAGTTCAGACCCTTGGTGCAAAACCCTTAATTTAGTGCCCACAGACATCTGATAATCAATTTTAATGACAACAGATAGAACCAACGGAAGTTTATATACCCAAATAGAAAACAGGATTGCCACGGTCGAATTTGGCCATCCGGCCAGTAATTCCTTCGTGTCCGAACTCTTGGCCCGACTCACCAAGGAGTTTGACAAACTTGGCGAAAATAGCGAGGTTTCCGTTATTGTTTTAAAGTCCGAAGGGGAAAGAGCCTTCTGTGCAGGTGCTTCTTTTGATGAATTGGTGGCCGTTTCCAACTTGGAAGAAGGCAAACAGTTTTTTAGCGGCTTCGCTAATGTGATCAATGCTATGCGTAAATGTCCCAAGCCGATTATCGGTCGGGTTCAGGGTAAAACTGTTGGTGGTGGCGTCGGATTGGCTTCAGCTTGTGACTATGTGCACGCAACGGTGGAGGCTGCCATCAAACTCTCCGAGATTTCTATAGGAATTGGTCCGTTTGTGATTGCTCCCGCCATGGAACGCAAAATGGGAAAAGCGGCCTTGGCCGAGCTTACGCTATATCCCACAGAGTGGAAAAATGCGTATTGGGCCAAAGAACAGGGTTTGTACGCCAAGGTGTACGATTCCATTTCCGAAATGGACAAAGAATTGGACATTCACATTCAAAAATTAGCGACCTATAATCCCGAAGCCTTGGCCGAAATGAAAAAAGTACTTTGGGAAGGAACAGAGCATTGGGACGACTTATTATTGGAACGTGCCGAAGCATCTGGTAGATTGGCACTGTCCCCGAATACTAAAAATGCATTGGAAAAGTTTAAAAAATAAACGTGATTATGACAAATCTATTATTCCCCATATTAGCCCTTTTCGTTGTCGTGGTTTATGTGGTCAACAGAATACGAAGCAACAGACGTTTTAAAAGATAAATGAAGAACATTGCCCTGCCTAAAGGCAAAAAAGTCTATTTCGCGAGCGATAACCACCTTGGGGCACCGACCCGAAAGGATAGTTTGCCCCGTGAGAAAAAATTTGTGGCTTGGCTCGATTCCATCAAGGACGATGCCGCGGCCATTTTTTTAATGGGCGACCTTTTTGACTTTTGGTTCGAGTACAAAACAGTGGTTCCCAAAGGTTTTACACGCACCTTGGGGAAACTTGCTGAACTATCGGACATGGGCATTCCCATTACCTATTTTGTGGGCAACCACGATCTTTGGATGAACGGGTATTTTGAAGAAGAACTCAATATTCCCGTATACCACAAACCCCAGCAGTATCTCATCAATGACACTTCCTTTTTTATTGGTCATGGTGATGGATTAGGCCCGCACGACAAAGGTTTCAAAAGAATGAAAAAGGTATTTACTAACCCCTTGGCCAAATGGTTCTTTAAATGGTTGCACCCCGATTTAGGGGTGCGTTTAGGGCAACACCTATCCGTAAATAACAAAATTATTTCAGGCGAGGCAGATGCCAAATTCCTAGGAGAAGACAAAGAGTGGCTTATTTTATATGCCAAGCGCAAGCTGGAACAACAACACTATGACCATTTTATTTTTGGTCATCGACACCTCCCCATGGAAATTAAACTCAATGAAAAATCGACCTACACCAATCTTGGGGATTGGATTTCCTATTTTACTTATGCCGTTTTTGATGGAGAGAAGTTGAGCTTAGAGAAACTCGAAAATTAATCTTCCTTCTCATGTTCATCAATATCATCCTGAAGGTCCAATCGTCTAAACGTAGGAGAAACTAGAGCCGTTGTTCCCGCAGTCAAGAGCGTCATGCATCCACCGAAAACCACGGCGGTTACCGTTCCCAACAATTTGGCTGCCAATCCACTTTCAAAAGCACCCAGTTCGTTGGACGACCCCACGAACATGGAATTTACCGAAGCTACCCTGCCGCGCATATTGTCCGGGGTCTTTAATTGTAAAATAGTCTGGCGTATGATCATGGAAACCCCATCAACGGCACCACTCAAGAACAAGGCAATTACGGAAAGCCAAAACAGTTCCGACAATCCAAACACGATAATACAGACGCCAAAGGCAAATACTGCCATCAATAATTTTTTGCCAGCTTTCCTATGCAATGGAAACCTAGTGGAGCCCAACATGGTAATGGACGCTCCCACGGCCGGGGCTGCCCTTAAAATTCCGAAACCTTCGGAACCCACATGCAGAATGTCTTGGGCATACACGGGCAAAAGTGCCACGGCGCCACCAAAAAGTACCGCAATCATATCCAAAGTCAATGCCCCAAAAATGGCCTTGTTACCAAAAACAAACTTGAGTCCATCCTTCAAACTTTGAAAAACAGGCTCCCCGATTTTTGGGTTCATAATGGGTTTTCTGGGAATCTGGAAGAGGAAAATCAAGGCGAACAAAGAGAAACCGAAAATAACGCACATACTCCAATGCACTCCAATCCAGCTAATGGAAAAACCAGCCAGTGCCGGACCCAAAACTGATGCCAATTGCCATGTGGAACTACTCCACGTAGCAGCATTTGGATATATTTTTTTGGGAACGATCAACGCAATCAAAGAAAATATGGTCGGGCCCAAAAACGACCGTACAAAACCACCCAAAAACACTAAAGCATAAATGGAATACAATATCGTTTTGGATTCCCACGAATCTTCAAGCCCGGGCCAGCTCAACAAGAACAACCCAAGACTGATCACGGAGAATCCCGCAATACAGGTAATCAAAAGGTTTCGCTTTTCCCGCTGATCAACAATATGTCCAGCAAAAAGGGCCATGCTCACCGCTGGAATCACCTCCATTAATCCGATAATACCCAATGAAAGCGGGTCTTTGGTCAATGAATATACTTGCCATTCAATCACAATAAATTGCATGGACCATGCAAAAACCATGGCAAAACGTACAATCAAAAATATATTGAATTCTTTATAGCGAAGTGCTGCGTAGGGGTCCATAAATAGCTAGCGAATATCTCTCAGTTTTAGTTGAAGGCTTACCGTTCCGTTCCATTCATTTTCATCCAACGAAAATACGGCATCGAATGGTTTTATACCCTTAACTATATCCAATTTATCACCCAAATTAAACCCAATACCTCCGATAGGATTGCAACCTGGTTGATAGAGACTACATTTTAAATGTTTTTCACCCTCACCTACACCACGGGCATACCCTGTATCCTTTAATCCTTCTGCCATAAAAATAGGAGTCATGTTTCCCGGGCCAAAGGGGGCAAATTGCTTCAAAATCCGCATTAATTTTGGTGTGATCTGATACATAGAGATTTTGGCATCTACAGAAATTTCCGGTTGCAATAATTTGGGGTCGATGGTTTCCGATACTACTTTTTCGAACTGTGTTTTGAAGGCTTCGTACTGCTCTTCCAATAAGGTAAGTCCTGCAGCATACATGTGTCCCCCGAACTGCTCCAAACAATCGGAACATCCCTCGAGGGCATTATAAATATCAAACCCTTTTACCGAGCGTGCCGATGCGGCCAATTTATCCCCGCTTTTGGTAAACACCAATGTGGGCCTATAGTAGGTCTCCGTTAATCGTGATGCCACAATGCCAATAACACCCTTGTGCCAATTTTCATTGTAGACCACCGAGGTGAATTTATCCTCTTCTTGGTTTTCTTGGATCTGCACCAAGGCTTCTTGAGTGATTTCTTGGTCCAAGCTTCTCCGTTCGGTATTGAACAGCTCGATTTCAGAAGCAAACTGCTGTGCTTGGTTAAAGTCGATCTCGGTAAGCAAGTTAACGGCATGCTGCCCGTGTTTCATCCTACCGGCAGCATTGATCCGAGGTGCTATGAAAAAAACCACATCCGTAATGGTGAGTTCTCGTTTTTTGGTCTGATCGATCAATGCTTTGATTCCTGTTCGTGGATTTTCATTGATGACCATTAACCCATAATAGGCAAGCGCCCGGTTTTCGCCCGTGATAGGAACTATGTCAGCAGCAATTGCGGTGGCCACTAAATCCAGATAAAGAATTAAATCATCTATGGTTTTGCCTCGTTTTGAAGCGAGAGCCTGTATCAATTTAAAACCGACCCCACATCCGCAAAGTTCTTTATATGGGTATTCGCAATCTTTTTGTTTAGGGTCCAAAATGGCCACCGCATCTGGCAAAATATTCCCTGGCCTGTGGTGGTCGCATACAATAACTTTGATTCCTTTCTCCTTTGCATATTTTATCTGGTCAATGGCTTTTATCCCACAATCCAAGGCAATAATCAAACTAATATCATTGTCCGCTGCAAAATCAATTCCTTGAAAGGATATTCCATAGCCTTCCAAATAACGATCGGGAATATAGGTAGCCACTTGAGGATAGGTTTCCATCAAGTAGGAGCTCATCAAAGCCACGGAAGTTGTTCCATCCACATCATAATCCCCATACACCAAAATGTTTTCATGATTCGTCATGGCTTGTCCTATCCGTTCAACCGCCTTATGCATATCCTTCATCAAAAAAGGATCGTGCAACTGGTTCAATTCGGGGCGAAAGAATGCTTTGGCCTCATCATAATTGGTAATTCCTCTTTGAATCAATAATTGGGCTATCAAATCATCAACACCCAATGCTTTAGAAAGATTATCGATGTTTTCTTGTGAAGGTTTTGGTTTTACGGTCCAGCGCATATTTAGGTGTTAGTTAGATGTTGGGGCGATACTTTCAAATCTTTTAATGAGTGAAAATGTGATGAAAATATGGGCGAGGTAATAGGTAGGTGTAATCAGAAAATCAAACATATGATAATCCACAAACTCTTTGAACGCAATAATCGTATCAGAGAAAATAATGAGAACGATACCAAAAATATAGCTCCATTTTTCTTTAGTATTTCTTTCCATACCCATAGCAGCACCCAATGAAAAACAGGAGATAAGCAAATAAATCAAAGAAGCTACCATTAAGGACACATCGGTAAAGGTGGGATAAAGTACCAAAAAGAAAAACACGAGATAAACGGCCAATAAAATGCCTGTGAACATTCCTTTAATACGACCATTGAAAAGCGCATAGAGCAAATACCCTACGTGTGCCAAAAAGAAGAGGGCAATTCCCTTTACGAACATAAGGCTGTCCCCATTCATGTTGGATAAAAACCAATCTCCGATAATGGAAAACAAAAATGCTGCGAGAATCCACCAGGTATCCTTGACACTTTTCTTTGCTTGCGCATTGATTATTAGAATAATGAGAATTCCCATCCCGGCCGTGCCGGACTTAAAAATAAAATTTGCAGTGGAAACCCCTAAAATCGCAAGGATGACAGAAACACCCAATAATACATATAACCCATTCTTTTTTAGCCACATTTTGTTTCAGTTTTAATGTTGACAGCGAACAACATAGGCTCCAAAAAGAAAACCTATATCATCAAAAAGGAACTAGAGGTTATTGTCCTTTGTGTTCGGTCTATTTGTTATGATAGAAAATCTTAATGTCCAATTTGGCAAATTTTCTGAACATTTCCATCACTCCGCAATATTTTTCCACAGAAAGGTCTACTGCTTTTTTAAGTTTCTCCTCCTTTAGATTGGCTCCCGTAAAATGATACTCAATTACTGCGGAATCGTAGTATTTGGGATGTTCATCTGTAAGGTTGGCGATGGTCTCAATCTTGAATTCTTCCACTTCAAGTTTCATTTTTTTCATTAATGATGCCACATCCAACCCTGAACATCCCGCCAATGAAGTAAGCATCAATGCCTTTGGACGTAGTCCTTCGTTTCCCCCTCCATGCTCCGGAGATGTGTCAATTTTAATCGTGTGTCCAGAAGGATTCGTGCTTTCAAATGTGGTTCCACCCAACCATGTAGTAGTGACGTGATTTGTCATGAAATATAATTTTTGTTTCTTGTAAGTATATCAAAAATACAATATAAAATCTCATACATGGCCTTAGTAAACCCCCTTTCCCCCAATCATGACCAAGAAACAAAAGAACTCGCGGAGTTCTTTAACGAAACACTTGGGTTTTGTCCCAATTCCGTATTGACCATGCAGCACAGACCTGCAATTTCCAAAGCATTCATCAACCTCAACAAAGCGGTAATGGCCAATGAGGGCAGAGTGACTTCTGCCTTGAAACGGATGATTGCCTGGGTGAGCAGTAATGCTACTGGGTGCCGGTATTGCCAAGCACATGCCATAAGGGCCGCAGAGCGATATGGTGCCGAACAGGAACAATTGGACAATATTTGGGAGTACAGAACACATGAAGCTTTTTCCGAAGCTGAAAAGGCCGCGTTGGATTTTGCTTTGGCCGCTTCGCAAGTTCCAAATACCGTAAATGCTGATATTAAAAAGCGGTTGCACGAACATTGGAACGATGGTGAAATTGTAGAAATGATGGGGGTAATCTCACTTTTTGGCTACCTGAACCGCTGGAACGACTCCATGGGGACCAACATTGAAGATGGCGCTGTGGAAAGTGCGGAAAAATATTTGGCTGAAGTGGGCTGGGAAAAAGGGAAGCATGATGGTTCCCGTTATTAATCAAACCATTAATTTTTCCAACAGATAAATGGTCAACATGCCCCAAAATGTCCCTGTTGCCATACTTAAAATTGCAAGGATTATGGCATGAGGCATCCAGCTTCCACGATAGGCAGCCGTAACTGCCGGTGCCGTGGCAATCCCCCCTACATTGGCCATACTGGCTATGGGAACCCAAGCCATGTTCACGTTCAAAAGTTTGGCTATAAGAAGCATAAAAACAAAATGACCGCCCAACCATATCAGTAAAAAGCCAAAAAAAGCCGAATCAAAGCCAAACATATGAAACTGCAGTTTTAGCCCTAAAATTGACATTACCACTAAAATCAAAATACCTCCAAGCTTTAGGGTAAATCGAAAGTTCCATCTTGGAATAAAATTCCCAAAAGCCAAGCCAACGAATGATAGGACCACAACTTTTACTACAAAAGCATCCAATAATGAATCTGTGATAAAAACCATAATTAGCATAACGACCAAGGTTACCCAGGGCGATAGCAACTTCCCATTTCGGACATTGATACGTTCCGGAATTTCTTGATCGGTAATCCTCAATGATTTATTCAGGACATTGCTCCTTTTTATGGTCTGAAACATGAGAATTGTCCAAATATTGACCAAAATGTTGTCCATGATCAATACAGAGAGAAATATATTTTCGGGGCAATCGACCAGCTCTTTCAAGACCAACTGACTGGTACTACCACCAATCCAACTACCTACAATAGGTGGAACGCCTTTCCAATATCCATTCGAAGAGAAGGTATTGGACACCAAGTCCGTACTATCAAAAAGGATTATAAAAACTACTGGGAAAAGAGCGATAAAAAATGATCCCGTCAAAAAAACTACGATAGGTTTGTAACCTATCGATTTAAGTTGGTGGAGCGACAGACTTGCCATTACGGCCACAATGGTCAATGGAATAAAAAAGTCCTTACTCAGCCCATGGATATCGGATTGGGATAAATCGAGCCCAAAAGCAAAACTTATGATTGCAGGAATTATGTAGGAAAGTAAAATGGCAGGAACCCAATCAAAAATAGACCTTACCCATTTCTGTTCCCAGCGGTCTAAAAAATATACACAGACCACAGTGAAACAAGTTATAAGCCAAGGAATCCATTCCATATCGTTACTCCAAAATTCCCAAATGAATAATTCGACCTCCCGAAATATTCACAGGATTGGTACTTTTACCAATAACGATACCTGCTTCGGGAGCAATATACTCCTCGATAATATCTCCAAAAGAATCACGTAGCACTCCTATGGCCTGACCTTTGGTCACCTTTTCTTTTAACTCCACAAAAACTTCCAAATACCCTCCCTTTTTGGTGAAAAGCCAATAGGATTTAGAACAAACATTTTGAGCTTCTGCCAATTCTATTGCTCCCGCTGTAAATTGAAGCCATTTTAAAAGGTTCTGAACTCCAACAATGCCGCGATCAATCATTTCTTCTTGATAAACTTGAGGATTTCCAAACTCCACGGTAATGCTTTTAACACCCATACCAATGGCAAAGGCCCGCATTGTTAAACCACTTGCCTCCCCAAAACTGGCCTTCCCCTTGTTGGACACAATAATATCCGGTTCCAGGGCACGTAGCATGTTCGCCAATACCTCATCATCCATATTCCCCCTTCCGTACAAACTGTTGATTCTACCAAAACTGGCCGTGTGAAAATCCACATGATAGTCGAAAAGGGGAATCACTTTTTGGGCAATTTGATACGCCATTTGTTGCGAGCGATTACCGTTTTCCTTTCCCGGGAACAATCGGTTTAAATCTTGAAGATCTAAATACTCTCGCTGATTGCTGGCAATGGCAAGGGGGTTTAATCCTGGTATGGCGACGACGGTACCGTTTAACTTGGAGACGTTTAAGGAATTCATCACTTGTTGAATAATCCTAATTCCATTCAACTCGTTGCCGTGAATGGCCGCTGTAAGCCCAAGTACTTTGCCATTATCTTTTCCTTTCGCAATGATTACGGGGATTTTTATGGGTTCATTGAACCCGTCCTCTCCTAAAGTAAGCCAAACCTTATGGAGTTTCCCTATTGCATAATCTTCCAATATAATGTGATCAACAACCGGAATGGATTTGTTCTGACCTAAAAGTGTAGCACAGATTAGCAGGAAACAAAAGAAGACCTTGGTTTTCATTTGGTTGGATTTAAGAAATAAATATACTCTTTATTTCTTCCCGGCAACTACAATTACAAATTCTCCCTTCGGCGCTTTATTATTGAAATGTTCCAATACCTCCGCAACAGTTCCGCGAATGGTCTCTTCATATAATTTGGTCAGTTCCCTGGATACGGAAACGGGTCTATCTTCCCCAAAATACTCGGCGAAATGCGTTAAGGTTTTAAGGAGCTTATGGGGAGATTCGTAAAAAACCATGGTTCTTGTCTCTTCGGAAAGTTCCAAAAGTCGGGTCTGGCGTCCTTTTTTTACGGGTAAAAATCCTTCAAAAACAAATCGGTCGTTGGGTAATCCGCTATTTACCAAAGCAGGAACAAATGCCGTGGCTCCAGGCAAACATTCCACTTCAATATCGTTTTCCACACAGGCCCGGGTCAATAAAAATCCCGGATCGGAAATAGCTGGGGTGCCCGCATCGGAGATAAGGGCATAGGTGGCACCATCCTTCATTTTTTGCACTAGGGTGTCAACCTGCTTGTGCTCGTTGTGCATATGATGACTCTGCAAGGGAGTGTTGATGTCGAAATGTTTTAGGAGTTTGCCACTGGTGCGGGTATCTTCAGCCAAGACCACATCCACATCCTTAAGGACCTTGATGGCACGGAGGGTCATGTCCTCCAAATTTCCGATTGGGGTTGGAACCAAATATAGCTTTCCCATAAACCAAAGTTAAGGTCTTCCTGCTAAAATAAAATTGGAAAAATGGATTTATGCGAACCTACGTTCAATTAAAGCGGTAAAGCGAGCTTCGTATTCTTCTTTACCCTCCCAATTGTTGTATTCCGGTTTTACCATATTGTTGATAAATGCAATGGAACGTTCCTCGGTGTCAATAGTGTTGAGTTGGGAAAGTACCCTTGTGTAATCTTCCATGCTATTGTTAAAAAGGTGCTTTACAAAGGCAAGTTTATCGTTGAGCCCTACCTGAAGGTCCTTGGCCAATGTGTCGTTCAAAGATTTTGCTTTTTTCTGTTGAGTGGAAACAGCGCTATCATCCATCGGGGCCAAGTTTTCCTTATCGTTCTTCATAAAATCTGGCTTGGCCACAAATTCGGCAAACACCTGTTCCAAATCAGCATTGGAGGGCATTTCGGAAACCATGTCCTTAATCGTGTCCATACCCGGGGTCATAATATCTTCTTGGTGCGGATTGCTTTCAGGTACGGAAATGTTTCCGCTCAAAACCGCGTTTGCGATTTTCTCAAATCTTGTGGCAATCACATTTTTGCTTGTATCAACCTCAACATCGCTCAATTTTTCATCTATGAATTTCAATACAGCCAACTTTTCATAAATCTCCTTGGACTTCTCATAAAGTGCCGCAAGATCGGTATCCTCCCTTGCCGTAATTATTTCGGTGGACAACTTGATCAACTCTTCCCTCAATTTCCGTATCATAGCTTTTCTTCTTTGTTATAAAAATATAATGATTTTGCTAATACCCTATCAATAAAAGGTTAAAATCTTATTGAAAACAGGGGTGCAATTTTTTAGTAGCTTTGTGCTTGTCCCAATATAACGGGAAAACAAACAATTTCTTTCAAAAATACGGTATGTTTCTCGAAAACACAGTCAACCCCAAGGAACAGTTCGGATGGATCGAAGTTATCTGCGGCTCCATGTTTTCTGGAAAGACCGAAGAGCTCATCCGACGACTAAAACGGGCTCAATTTGCCAAGCAAAAGGTGGAAATCTTTAAACCCATTGTGGATACACGCTATCATGAGGAAATGGTCGTCTCCCACGACTCCAACGAAATTAGATCCACTCCAGTGCCTGCCGCAGCCAATATTCGCCTCTTGGCAGATGATTGTGATGTTGTAGGGATCGACGAGGCCCAATTTTTTGATGATGAAATTGTGACCGTCTGCAACGATTTGGCCAACCGAGGGGTTCGTGTAGTGGTCGCTGGTCTGGATATGGACTTTAAGGGAAATCCGTTTGGACCCATGCCCTCTTTAATGGCCACTGCGGAGTATGTGACCAAAGTACATGCCGTATGTACCCGAACCGGTAATTTGGCCAACTATAGTTTTAGAAAATCCCTCAACGACAATTTGGTGCTTTTAGGTGAAACAGAAGAATATGAACCCCTGAGCAGAGCCGCATTTTACAAGGCCATGCTGCGAGAAAAAATAAGGGGAATGGATGTGGACTCCGAAGAAGTAAGCACAAAAAAAGAGAAGTCCAATGAGTAAGGTCGGGGAAACTACTTTGGTCTTGGACCTTTCGGCCTTGGAGCACAATTATAACTATTTGCGGTCCCAAATTAGACCTGAAACCAAGTTTTTAGGAGTGGTAAAAGCCTTTGCTTATGGAAGTGATATGATTGTAATTGCCCGTAAACTTGAACAATTAGGTGCCGATTATTTGGCCGTTGCCTATGTAAGTGAAGGGGTTTTATTGCGGGAAGCAGGGATTCAGCTTCCCATTTTGGTCCTGCATCCCTTGGCTTCCAATTTTGATGATTTGATCGAGTACTATTTGGAGCCCAGTATATATTCCCGGAATATTCTTAACCAATTTCTTGAGACAGCGAAGCTTACTAAAAAGACAGCATACCCTGTTCATATAAAATTCAATACAGGATTAAATCGTTTGGGTTTCTCGGAGGCCGATATTGATTATATCGCCAAGAAAACAAAGAATAACGGTTCCATCATAATAGTTTCTGCCCTTTCACATTTGGCGGCGTCCGAAGATGTCAATGAGCGTGAATTTAGCTTGAAACAAATCAGTTCCTTCGAAAATTTGAGCAACAAGCTCACGGAAAAGCTAGACTATGCACCCATGCGGCATATGCTTAACACTTCGGGTATCATCAATTATCCAGAAGCTCAGTTCGAGATGGTCCGCAGTGGAATAGGGCTCTACGGTTATGGCAATCAGGCTAATGTGGATGCACAATTAAGACCTGTTGCAACATTAAAAACCATTATCTCCCAAATCCATCAAATAGATATCAACGAATCCGTTGGCTATAATAGAGCTTTTAAATCAAACAAACCTCTAAAAAGTGCCACGCTGCCTATCGGACATGCCGATGGCATAGGTAGACAATATGGGAAGGGCAAAGGATTTGTGACCATCAACAATAAAAAAGCACCTATTTTGGGCAACGTTTGTATGGACATGATCATGGTGGACGTTACCGATATTGATTGTAAAGAAGGAGATGAGGCAATTGTATTTGGCCCTAAAAAATCAGCTGAAAATTTTGCAGCCACCGCTAATACCATTTCTTATGAAATCTTAACAGCCATATCTCAACGGGTTAAAAGAGAGCTGAAAAACAATTGAATTTCTGCATTTATTAAGTGAGCAAACCACTTTTTTGCTTAATTTGTCTCTGATTAACCAATACTCAACTATAAAAATGGGATTTTTAAAAGAATTTAAAGAGTTTGCCATGAAAGGAAACCTGGTGGATATCGCCGTAGGTTTTGTCATGGGTGCCGCTTTTAAAGAAGTGGTTTCATCGTTCACGGGAGGCATTGTTTCTCCTTTGATCGGATTGCTGTTCAATGCAGATTTCAACGATTTGAAATATGTAATTACCGAAGGAACACCAAATGATGCCGGGGAAATTGTCGGGGAAATAGCTGTAATGTACGGTGCATTCCTTACCAATGTCATCGACTTTATCATCGTGGCCTTTGTGATGTTCCTTATTGTTAAAGGAGTGAACAAGCTCAAGAAAAAAGAGGAGCCTGCACCAGAACCTCCAAAGGGTCCGTCCCAAGAGGAACTGTTGGCAGAGATCCGCGATTTGTTGAAGAAATAAAAATCGTAAGTGTCGAAAAAAATTCGACACTGCCGCTACATCACAATAACCTTCAAAACCATCAATGTGTTTCGCTAACATGTTGATGGTTGTTTTATTTATAACATTTTGTTATTTTTTAATGATTGGTGAGCAAAAAGCTTGTATAACCCATTGACTAAAGTACCTTTGCGACAAGAAATAAATTTAATAATGAAAGTAGCAGTTGTTGGAGCCACCGGAATGGTAGGCGAAGTTATGTTGAAAGTGTTGGAAGAACGTAACTTCCCTATTTCAGAATTGTTGTTGGTTGCCTCGGAGCGTTCTGTAGGCAAAAAACTCAAATATAAAAATGAAGAATACACCGTAATCGGTTTGGATGATGCTGTAGCCGCTCAACCGGATATCGCTATTTTTTCCGCTGGTGGCGATACTTCTTTGGAGTGGGCTCCCAAATTTGCCGAAGTGGGAACCACGGTAATCGACAACTCCTCCGCTTGGCGTATGGACCCGACCAAAAAATTGGTGGTTCCAGAAATCAACGCTTCAGAATTGACTGCTGAAGATAAGATTATAGCAAACCCAAACTGTTCCACTATTCAAATGGTATTGGCCTTGGACCCGTTGCACAAAAAATATCAGATGAAACGTGTGGTAGTTTCTACCTACCAGTCCGTTTCTGGAACTGGGGTAAAAGCTGTTGAACAAATGGAAAATGAAGCAGCTGGTATAGAGGGTGAAATGGCATATCCATACCCCATTAACCGAAATGCATTGCCCCATTGCGATGTGTTCTTGGAAAATGGGTATACCAAAGAAGAAATGAAATTGGCCCGTGAGCCACAAAAAATATTGGATGATCGTACCTTTTCCGTTACCGCTACGGCCGTTCGCATTCCTACAGCTGGTGGACACTCGGAATCGGTCAACGTAGAGTTCCATAACGACTTTGATTTGTCAGAAGTAAGACAACTCCTTAGTGAAACTCCTGGAATTGTGGTGCAGGACAACCCAGATACCAACACCTACCCTATGCCAGCTTTTGCCAATGGCAAGGACGATGTTTTTGTGGGGAGAATCCGTAGAGATGAAACACAACCCAATACATTGAACATGTGGATAGTTGCGGACAATTTAAGAAAAGGTGCAGCTACCAATGCCGTACAGATTGCAGAATATTTGGTAGAAAACAATTTGGTTTCGAATACTTCAGAAGCAATCTCTTAAATAGTCATTGCTTGTTAATAATAAAAAAGGGCCCAATTGGGCCCTCTTCTTTTTATAGTGATAGGGTTAGTTTACTCCAATAGTATCCGCATTTCCGTCTGGATCACCGCTTACTGTACCACCATTGCTAATGTTACCCAAAAGCAACAGTCCACATGCATGTGGAGAAGCCATTGAAGTTCCGCTGATTGTGTTGTATCCTCCTGGCCATGTAGATTTAATGGCTACACCGGGCTCACAATAATCAACTGGAGGGTTTCCGTAATTAGAGAACGAAGCCCAAATATCTCCTTCCGACATAGCAGAAATAGTGTAGATATTATTTCCATTTGCAGAAGCTGGCGAAGACCCATTCGCATCGGAGCTTTCATTACCTGCTGCAATGGCAAATTTTACCACTGAAGAAGCATTGATCACCGCATCGTTAACGGCTTGTGAGAATCCACCTCCCAAACTCATATTGGCAACATCTCCATTGGAAGCATTGGCGGCAACAAAATCAATTCCCGCAATAACTCCAGAGTAGGAACCACTACCACGACGGTCCAAAACCTTCACTGGAATAACGGTTGCTCCTGCAGCAACACCAACTACACCGATTTCATTATTGATGGCTGCTACCGTTCCTGCAACATGTGTCCCGTGACCATTGTTATCCACGGTCAAATCAGAATCGGGACCATTGGTAAAGGCATTGTACCCTCGACTTACATCCACATTCAAATCTTCGTGAGTGGACTCAATACCTGAATCAATGATCCAAGCTACATTATTGCCTGTATAAGAAGCTCCACCATTAACTCTGGCAATTCCCCAAGGAGTTTCTTGGGCGGTCGATCCACCTCCTCCTCCACCTGGACCTTTGCCTGGAGGTGGTGCCAATGTGAACATTTGATCTTTTTCTATGTAGGCTATGCGATCATCACCTGAAAGCTTGGCCACATCCGAAGGACTCATTCTAGCAGACACTCCCATTAGGGTTTTGCTATACACATGATCAATTATATCTCCCTTCATTTGTAGAGTACCCAAAATTTCAGTGGCTAATTGTTTTACCGCTCCTTTGGCCGATTTATAGTCACTTCCAAACTTAGCGCCAACGTCACCGGTCACCTTTTGGTCAAAGACAATGATATACGATCCATCAATTACGTAACTGCCTTGATTAAACAGTACCGATTCTTCACTTTCAGGAACTGCAATTGAATTTTCAAGGTTGTCGATTTCAGTTTGACTCTCATCCGAACAGGAGAATAAAAGCAACCCAGTACTGGCCAAAAGGACCATACTTTTTAAAAGAGTTTTTTTCATAATTCTATTAGTTTTTAATTTTAATCCGGATGAATGTAATACTTTTCCTCATAATATAATGTTATTTAGTTGAATTTTCTTAACACAATATTAACTTTTTCGACAAACTCCATCCGACTAGCATTTATGGGATTGTCATTTCCGTTTGCATGAGAACCTTTAAAAAAGTTATGCAATATTCATCGCGACATCGCCAATTTCAAAAAAATCGTTAAAGCCCATATGTCAGTCTTTAATATCATTCCTTTTGTGGTATTTTTATCCGAATCAATCCGAGAAAACATGAAAAACATAAGTCTGTTGGCTGCCGTGGTTTTATTTGCAGCCTGCCAAGAAAACACTAAACAAAGAGAACCTATAACTGTGAACTATCCCATTACCAAAAAAGTCGATACCGTAGATAATTATTTTGGAAATGAGGTCCCGGACCCCTATCGCTGGTTGGAAGACGACCGTAGCGAAGAGACCGAAGCTTGGGTAAAAAAACAAAACGCGGTCACTTTTGGGTATTTGGACAAGATTCCGTTCCGTGAGGACCTAAAAAACCGATTGGAAAAACTTTGGAACTATGAAAAAGTAGGCTCCCCTTTCAAGGAAGGTGACTACACCTATTATTACAAAAACAATGGGCTACAAAACCAATATGTGGTTTACCGTAAAAAGAATGATGGCGAAGAAGAGGTCTTTTTGGACCCCAACACATTTTCCGAAGATGGCACTACATCCTTAATGGGACTCAGCTTTACCAAAGATGGCTCCAAAGCCGCCTACCTTATTTCAGAAGGAGGTAGCGATTGGAGAAAAGCCATTACCATTGATGCGGAGTCCAAAGAAATTGTAGAGGACACCTTGGTCGATATTAAATTCAGTGGCGTTTCTTGGAAAGGAAATGATGGTTTTTTCTACTCTAGCTATGATAAGCCCGAGGGAAGCGAACTTTCCGCAAAAACCGACCAGCACAAACTATACTATCATAAGTTGGGAACGCCCCAATCCGAGGACAAGATCATCTTTGGTGGAACACCCGAAGAAAAGCATCGTTATGTAGGCGGTTCCGTTTCCGAAGACCAGAAGTATCTTTTTATTTCGGCATCGGTTTCCACATCGGGCAACAAATTGTTTATGATGGACCTTTCCCAAGATAATCCTGAGCTAATCACGATTTTGGATGATACCGACTCTGACACCTACGTTATCGACAACGAAGGTTCAAAACTCTTTTTGGTGACCGACCGAGAAGCTCCCAATAAAAAGGTGGTGGTTGTGGATGCATCCAACCCGACTCCTGAAAATTGGGAAGACCTTATTCCTGAGACCGAAAACGTATTGACCGCGGGAACAGGTGGAGGTTATTTCTTTACCGAATACATGGTGGACGCCATTTCCAAAGTACTTCAATATGATTATGAAGGCAACTTGATCCGTGAAGTGGAACTGCCTGGCGTTGGAAGCGCTGGAGGTTTTGGCGGCAAAAAAGAGGACAAGGAATTCTATTTTTCCTTTACCAATTACAACACGCCCGGTTCGTTGTACAAATATAATGTGGAGACTGGCGAGTACGAACAATACTGGAAACCTCAAATTGATTTCAATCCCGATGATTACGAATCAAAACAGGTGTTTTACAATTCAAAAGATGGCACAAAGGTGCCTATGATCATTACCTATAAAAAAGGAACAGAGCTCAACGGAAAAAACCCGACCATCCTGTATGGTTATGGAGGATTCAATATTAGTTTAACGCCCTCTTTCAGCATTGTAAATGCAGTCTGGATGGAGCAAGGCGGTGTGTATGCCGTTCCCAACCTAAGAGGTGGCGGTGAATACGGTAAAAAATGGCACCTAGCGGGTACCAAGCTTCAAAAGCAGAATGTATTTGATGACTTTATCGCTGCTGCCGAATACTTGATTGACAACAAGTACACCTCCAAAGAATATCTCGCCATCCGCGGTGGTTCCAACGGAGGATTATTGGTCGGTGCCACCATGACCCAGCGTCCTGATTTAATGCAAGTAGCTTTGCCCGCTGTTGGAGTGATGGACATGCTGCGCTACCATACCTTTACCGCTGGAGCAGGATGGGCCTACGACTATGGAACTTCCGAAGACAGTGAGGAAATGTTCAATTATATCAAGGGATATTCCCCAGTACACAACGTAAAAGAAGGCACAGAATATCCTGCTACATTGGTAACTACGGGAGATCACGATGACCGTGTGGTTCCTGCACACAGCTTTAAGTTTGCTGCGGAACTACAAGAAAAACAAGCTGGAGAACAGCCCACATTGATTAGAATCGAGACCAATGCCGGTCACGGTGCAGGGACTCCTGTAAGCAAGACCATTGAGCAATATGCCGATATTTTTGGGTTTACCTTTTTTAATATGGGATATGATGAACTGCCCAATCAAGCCGTGTTGAAGGAATTTAAAGATTAATAATATAAAGGGCTACTGATTTTAGTAGCCTTTCTTTTCTATGCTAAAAGTCCAAGTAGATTCTTTTGGTTATCGTAACCAGACTATTTTAAAGGACATTTCTTTTGAAGTGGCCCCAGGGGAGCACGTGGCTTTGATGGGCGAAAGTGGCTCGGGAAAAAGCACCTTGCTCAAAATTATTTACGGACTGCTCCATGTGGAAGAGGGTTCTGTTTTTTGGGGAGACATTGAAGCACTGGGGCCCAATTTCAATCTAGTTCCAGGTGAGCCCTACATGAAATATTTGGCTCAGGATTTTGATTTGATGCCCTTCATTACCGTGGAAGAGAACATAGGTCAGTTCCTTTCCGTTTTTGAACGTGATACACACGAAGAACGAATCAACGAACTGCTGGAATTGATCGAGATGAAAGCATACGCAAAGACCAAGGTAAAGTACCTCAGCGGTGGACAGCAACAACGTGTGGCCCTTGCCCGTGTGTTGGCCCAAGAGCCCGAAATTTTACTCTTGGACGAACCCTTTGGCCATATCGATAATTTTAAACGTAACGCTCTCCGTCGGAATCTATTTTTATACCTTAAAAAACAAGGGGTTACGGTACTTACAGCAAGCCATGACCCGAGTGATGTACTGCCTTTTGCAGAACGCACTTTGATTTTGGAAAAGGGACATATAATCGCCAATCAGAACACACAAGAACTCTATAACAATCCCCCCAATTACTACACTGCTTCGTTGTTTGGACAGGTGAACAAGGTTCCTATGAAACTTTTAAAATCCTATTCCGAAATTGATAAGTTGGTATTGGTATATCCGCATGAGTTCAAATTTTCCGATTCCTCTGGTCTAAAAGTTGAGGTGGCCAACTCTTTTTTTAAAGGCAGCCATCACTTAAATGAAGGAGTTGCAGATGATGGAACCATTATCTTTTTTAATTCTGAGAAAAAGCAGGAAAAAGGAGTAACCATATTTCTTAATGTATCTTTGGAAACCATAAATAGAAGGCTCCAAGTTGGACAAGAAACAGATACATAGCGAGCTAAAGTTTAAGGCCATGCGCAGCAGCGGGGCTGGAGGTCAGCACGTGAACAAGGTTTCCTCCAAAGTAGAGCTCACGTTTAACATCCCAGCCTCGGAAGGCCTTTCGGATAGGGAAAAGCATCGGATTCAATTAAAGCTAAAATCCCGACTTACCAATGAAGGTGCTTTAGTTCTTCAATGTGATGAAGCCCGAAGTCAGCATCGAAATAAAGACTTGGTAGTAAAACGTTTTTTTGAGATACTCAAAAAAGCCGTTACTATTCCCAAAAAGCGAAAACCGACCAAACCGACCAAATCTTCCAAAGAAAAGCGGTTGAAGTCCAAAAAAATAACCGCCGAGAAGAAAGCATCCCGCAAAAAACCAAATCTAGGTTAGATATTGAATGTTCAGACCACCCCATATTGCAGCCAGAAAAAAGGCATGATCCCTTAATCTTCAGATAGGGACACTAAATAGAGGTTATGACACAAAAACAAATCATATTTTTTCGTACCTTGAAAGGTGATAACATGCTGAACAACAAATGTTTGATTCTTATAAACACTTTCTGGAAACCCCGGGTTACCATAAAATTATCGGTGAGGACTATCTTATCGTTGAGTTTAAGTGCCCTATAAAAGAAGAGCTTTTTGATGCTTGGTCCGAGTGTCATAGCATTGTGTATGTTTTGAATGGTCAGAAAAAATGGATTATGCCCTCCAATGAATATTTGGTCAAAGAAAATCAGTCCATTTTTGTTCGCAAGGGTGCTTTTAAGAATCAGCAATATTTTGAGGAAAGCTTTTGCGTGCTCATGTTTTTTATGAAAGATGATTTCATCAAGCGGTGTATGGAAAATGATATTGGTCAAGAAACTATGCACATGCAAAAATTGGAACATCCCAATTTTGTGTATCGTATTGACGTTTCTGAAAGTTTACGCGTACTCTACCAATCATTTTTTTCTTACCTAAAACAACCAGAGAAAACCCCTCAGAAAATCATAGAGTTAAAGTTCAGGGAAATGTTAATGAACATCTGCATGAACCCAAAAAACTCCAGCATTAAAAATGTTCTTTATACGTTGGCACAAAATTCTGGGTTTACAGTTGAGCAGATTATGGAGGAGCAGTACATTTATAACTTAAAAGTTGAAGAATATGCCCGATTGTGCGGCCAAAGTATTTCAACCTTTAAAAGATATTTTAAAAAGGAATACGACACCACCCCCGCTAAATGGTTGATGGCAAAACGGCTCAATTTAGCACGTAAACTCATGCTCAATACCGATTTTACCATTCAGCAGATCTGTTACGATTGTGGGTTTGAAAGTGATTCCCATTTTATCCGCAGTTTTAAATCGGCATACGGCATAACACCCAACAACTGGCGAAGCAGCAAATCTCAAGCCGTAGGATAAGCTAGAACAGTAAAATCCACCAACAATGTTTTCACTGTTGATGGATATTTACTTCCCGAATATACTGGATTGGCTAAGCTGTTTTTAAGTTTTTCCAAGCAGAATGCCCCCCTTCCAAATTGTAAACATTGGGGATACCGTTTTCTTGTGCATGGATTGCTGCCATGTAGGACATTACACCACCTGTGCAGCAAAACAGGAAAGGACCACCACTGTTCAAAATGGAAGCTGGATTTTCGCTTCTATTGTCTATTTGTGTTTTAACCTCTTCCAAAGGAATGTTTATGGCCCCTGGAATACTCCCTTGACTTTCTATGCCTTGCGGAGACCTTACATCGATTATAGTAAAGTTGTCCTCAGCGAGGATTCCATCGAGTTTATCAACCTTGATCTGTTCAATAAC
This sequence comes from Allomuricauda sp. TMED12, assembly GCA_002167435.2. Taxonomy (GTDB): domain Bacteria; phylum Bacteroidota; class Bacteroidia; order Flavobacteriales; family Flavobacteriaceae; genus Flagellimonas. Next base: position 50,155 of record NHBR02000140.1, on the reverse strand, counting down.
TTCTTTGGAGAAATGAACTTTTGATACTGTATTGCTCATGATTGAATCATTTTTTAATTAATAGATTAAATGGAAATGGTTTCCGCTCCTTCAAGAATCAATTGGTGCAATGCCGGAGAGCCGACCAATTCAATTCCCTCGATAAGATCTTCCGGCGTATATCCCCTTACGGCCGAACAAGGTGGGCACACCATAATTCTGCTTTTGTTCAGTAAGACGGTTTCGATCATATCCTTCATTGTAGGATCCTTGGGGTTCAAGTGCGCATATTCAAATGCCCCTTTTCTTACCCAGTCCACACCCGAACTAACAAGGAAGATGCTTACATCAAGTCCTGTTTTAATACCTCCGTTGGCAATGCTCCATGCTACAGATGCCCTTTCGTCATCCAACCCTTTGGTGATCAACACCACTACTTTCTTTTTTGTACTCATGTTTTTTACTTGTTGATTAATAATGATGCAAAGAAATAGCGGAAAGAAAGCACGGGGTGGTCTGTAAGGGTCAACAAATTGACCAAAACGTCCAAATGGAAAAAACACATGGACACCATTGGTATATTGATGATTATTGGATGGTTTTATCTAAAACTTTTCAAAAAGAAGGAAAAGATGTGCAATTAACACCTATGGGTTTAATTACCTCCCCACAAATGCTTAATTTTCAGTCAAATTATAACTAATTCAAAACAATGATTACTAAAATTGCAAATCTCAAAACATTGCTGTTCTCCGCAGTGATGTCTTTGTCTTGCGCTACGGTTTCCGTAGCACAAACAGTTCCTTCTCCTAAGGATGTTTATGGATTTAGGGTGGGAGACGATTACAAACTAGCCGATTATTCCCAAATTGAAGACTACTTGTCCAAACTGGATGCAGCCTCCAATAGGGTTAAAAAAATTGAAATTGGAGAAACCGTATTGGGTCGCAAAATGTACCTATTGTTTATCTCCACAGAAGAAAACTTGGCACAACTTGATAAATGGAAGGACATTAGTACCAAACTGGCTCGTGTTCAAGTAAGTGACGAAGAAGCCGTTAAACTTTCCCAAGAAGGAAAAGCCATTGTTTGGGTGGATGGCGGAATGCACTCCACGGAGCTGGCCCATGGGCAGATGACCTCGGAGCTTGCATATACCCTTGCCACATCCGAAACTGCAGAAATGCAAAAAATCAGGGAAAACGTAATTACCCTTTTAATGCCCGTAATGAACCCTGATGGCTTGGACATTGTTGTGGACTGGTACCGAAAAAATCTAGGCACTCCTTATGAGACTTCTCGCCCTCCGATTCTTTACCATTATTACATGGGGCACGATAACAACAGGGATTGGTTTATGAACAACATGCCCGAGACGTATAATGTTACCAATATATTGTATAACGAATGGTACCCACAGATTGTTTACAATCACCATCAATCATCCCCATCTTGGACCAAAATTTCAATACCTCCATATGCCGATCCGGTAAACCCAAAAATTCACCCAGCAATTACTGCAGGCGTTAGTGAAGTAGGTTCTGCCATGTCCAAGCGTTTTTCTTTGGAAAATATGCCCGGTGCCATTGCCGACAACTTTTACACCATGTTCTGGAACGGCGGAGGACGCACAGTGCCTTACTACCATAACATGATCGGAATCCTTACCGAAACAGGCCATACAACCCCTACGCCAAGGTTCTACGACCCCGAAAAATTACCCAAAACCGTTGCTGGTGGTACTCCAACAGATGGTACGGATATTATGTACCCAGACCCTTGGAAAGGGGGCGAATCCCACTTTAGGGATGCTGTAGATTATATGTTGACAGCCACTTGGGCCACCTTGGACCTTGCTGCCGACCGCAAGAGCAATTACTTGCTCAATATTTACAAAATGGGTAAATCTGCTGTTGAAAAAGGTACAACCGAAGATTTGTTCGCCTACATTATCAGCAAAAAACAATGGGATGCTTTTGAGTCCGTAAACTTGGTGAACGTATTGCTCCAAGGTGGAATTGAAGTTGAAAAAGCTACCAAAGACTTCACGGTCAATGGAAAAGAGTATGAAGAAGGTTCCTATGTAATTTATACTGCACAGGCCTTTAGGCCATACTTGTTGGACCTTATGGAAAAACAAAACTATCCAACACGTTTCCAATATCCAGGTGGTCCTCCGGATACACCATACGATTTAGCTGGATGGACATTGCCAATGCAAATGGGGATTGAGGTAGATAAAATAGCAGAACCTTTTAAAGCTTCAACCGAAAAAGTTACAGGCCAGGCAAAATACTACGAAGGCGATATAAACAGAAACGGTTCATTTGGATATGCCCTAAGTGTAAACACCAACGCCTCTGTAGTAGCCACAAACAAAATTTTGAAAGCTGGAGGAACTGCACACAAAAGTATGGGTGAATTCAAAGCTGGAAAAGTAACTTTTCCTGCAGGGTCTTACATTGTTTCCGGAGATAAAGAAATGATGGAGTCCTTGGCCGATGAATTCGGACTTGAGTTCACCGGTTTGTCTGCCAAACCAGAAGTTCAATTGAAAAAAATCCATTTGCCCAAAGTTGGACTATACAAATCTTGGGTGGCGAACATGGATGAAGGGTGGACCCGTTTTGTAATGGACGAATACGAATTTGATATGGATACCTTGCATGATGCCGATATCAAAACCAAAGATTTGTCCCAGTATGATGCGATTATTATTCCATCACAGAGACCAAGTTCTATTTTACACGGACACAGCAACTTGAGCATGCCCGAAAAATTTACTGGTGGTATTGGCCTAAAAGGTTCTATGGCATTAAGCGATTATGTGGAAGAAGGCGGAACATTGATCGCTTTTGATGCCGCTAGTGATTTTGTCATTGAGCAGTTTGGATTACCATTGCGTGATGCCGTAGAAGGTGCCAGCAGCAATGATTTCTTTATCCCTGGTTCTTTGATAAAAGCGGGAGTGGACACGTCCAACCCATTGGCTTTTGGTATGAAAGATACCGTTGCGGTTTCCTTTAATAGAAGTAGAGCTTTCACGATTGACAAGCAAAGAAAAACAGGTGAAGGTGGAGAAGAGGATATAAAGGATGCCCCTGCACCGGACGTCGAAGTAATCGTAACCTATGCTGAAAAAGATCTCTTAATGAGTGGTTGGGCCATGGGCGAAGACAAGTTTATCGCCAAAAAGCCTGCAATGGTAAAAGCCAAATACGGAAAAGGTTCAGCTATCCTGTTCGCGTTCCGCCCACAGTTTAGAGCACAGCCTCGTGGCACCTATAAATTGATTTTTAATGCAATTTACGACGGTGCTTCGGAATAGCAGAAAGTATAATTAATGTATAAGGAAAGCCGCATCAACTTGATGCGGCTTTTTTGTTTGTGGCACCTTTTAAAATCTCTTTTTCATCTATAAAGAATTTAAACACGTCATTCTGAATTTATTTCAGAATCTCATAATGATGGTATGCATATCGTAATGAGAACCTGAATCAACCCCCACAACTATAGGAAGAGTTTGTCGAAAATCGACATTTTGGATATCCTCTTTTTTATGGAAATTACTTTATCCTACCTAAAAAGAATCGCCACTGCACCAATAGCCGTCACAATCAAAATAAAGCGTTTGTAATTTTTTTCGTTGATTTTCTTCACCAAGAAAACACCTAAAACCAAACCAATAAAAATAGCTGGCAACAATCGTAGATTGATTAGAAGGCTTTCCACAGAAATTGTCTTCCAAACAAAAACATGGAAGGGGAGTTTAAACAGATTGGTGATAAAAAACAACCAGGCTGCTGTGCCTACAAACTCGTTTTTGGGCAACCGCATGGCCAAAAAGAAAATATTGGTAAATGCTCCGGCCAAATTTCCAATCATAGTGCATATACCTGCCAAAATTCCCATAGAACCAGAAAACAGCCAATGGGTCGGTACTTTTTTGGATTTTCTACGGTCCCACCAAATCAGCATTCCCAAACTAATGAATATCACGACCACCATGCCCCATTTAAACTCACGCTCTGGAAGATCCTTTCCGATTAAAACTCCCACAAGAATCCCTAGAATCATCCAAGGAAGAAACTTAATAATGTACTTCCATTGGGTATGTCGGTTATAATAGACCACCGCAAAAATATCGCCCACAATCAGCAAGGGAATAAAAAGACCGGTAGAAGCTCTAGAGCCAAAAGCCAATGCCATTAGGGTCACATTAAAAATGGACATTCCTTTCAGCCCCGCTTTGGAAACCCCCATTAAAAAGACAGCGGTAGCTGCCATCGTCCATGCGGCAACAGAAATATCTGAGAAAGTGGAAAGAAACATGAAGACTTTTTACTGGTTCACAAAAGTAACCCAAAAAAGCTATCTTTAGCTCCAGCCAAACTAAACAAATGAAACTAGAACTTTTAGATTACACCATCATCTTTGGATTTTTTGCCTTGGTCCTTTTCATAGGGATATATGTCTCCAAAAAATCCGGTAAAGATTCAACAGAATATTTTTTATCTGGCCGAAGTATGCCCTGGTGGCTTTTGGGATTGTCCATGGTTGCGACCACTTTTTCGACAGATACACCCAACTTGGTGACCAATTTGGTTCGTTCCAATGGAGTTTCCGGAAATTGGGGCTGGTGGTGTTTTTTATTGACAGGAATGTTGACGGTTTTTGTCTATGCGAAACTTTGGAGAAAGTCCAATGTAAAAACAGATTTAGAATTTTACGAATTAAGGTATGGAGGAAAGGCTGCAAGTTTTCTAAGAAAATTCAGGGCCATATATCTAGGAGTACTGTTTAATGTGATCACCATGGCCTCTGTGACTTTGGCAGCCATAAAAATAGGTGGCGTAATGTTGGGTCTGGAACCTTGGGTTACGGTTGTGAGCGCAGGCCTTATCACTGTAATTTTTAGTGCTCTCGGTGGATTTAAAGGTGTTGTTTACAGCGACTTTTTTCTGTTTTTTATGGCAATGGCAGGTGCAATAGGAGCTGCCTATTATCTCGTTAATTTGCCCGAAGTGGGCGGGCTCCAAGCAGTTTTGGAGAACGAAAATGTAAAAGATAAGTTGAGTATACTTCCCGATTTTAATGACAAAAAAGCCTTGATCACTGCCCTTATCATACCCTTGGCCGTGCAATGGTGGAGTTCGTGGTACCCGGGCGGGGAACCAGGTGGAGGCGGCTATATCGCACAACGAATGTTGGCGGCGAAAAATGAGAATCATGCTATTGGCGCCACCTTTTTCTTTAACATAATGCACTATGCACTAAGGCCTTGGCCATGGATTCTGGTAGCTTTGGCATCCTTGGTGCTGTATCCCGATATTGCAAGTATCCACGAAGCTTTTCCGAATGTAACGGAAGATAAGCTAGGTCATGATTTGGCGTATTCCGCTATGATGACAAAACTGCCAACAGGACTTTTGGGGGTAGTTCTGGCCTCTCTGGTCGCAGCCTATATGTCGACCATTTCTACCCAATTGAACTGGGGTTCATCCTATATAGTGTATGATTTTTATAAACAACAAATAAATCCAGAGGCCACAGAAAAACAAATGGTAAATGTGGGTAGGATCTCTACTGTACTATTAATGGTTTTGAGTGCATTTTTGGCCTTGGCCCTGCAGGATGCCATGGGAGTCTTCAATTTGCTTTTATCCTTCGGAGCAGGAACAGGGCTTATCTTTATTTTAAGGTGGTTTTGGTGGCGTATCAATGCATGGAGCGAAATTACGGCAATGTTTTCTTCTGGAATCTTGGCGGTCTTATTGGAGACCACTGCTTTGAGAGAATATTTGTTTGCCCCCGAAACGGGAATTTTTCCAGAATGGGCCGATTTGCCATTTATAATGTTGGTCACTACAATTATATGGTTAACGGCGACATTTGTTACGCAGCCCGAAAGTAAACAGGTGCTTCGAAGCTTTTATTTAAAAATTCAGCCAGGAGGCCCGGGTTGGTCAAAAGTTGTAGATGAAGCTAAAGCAGACCATGTGGAAATAGTCAAGACCAATGAAAAGTGGGGTGTGCCATCAGGAATAAAAGCTATGTTATCTGGTGTTGTATTGATTTACTCCATTATGTTCGCAACAGGATATTGGATTTATGGAGAATATCAACTGGCCATAATTCTTACTATTGTGGTAGCCGTATCCGCCTTTGTTTTGTTAAAGGTATGGCGCGGAATGCGGAATGTATTTTAGCGGGTCTTTACCCTCTCAACTCCAATAAGCGGGCAACATATTTCCCAATCACATCAAACTCCAAATTCACCTTTGTACCTGCTTTGTAAGTATGGAAACGGGTGTGTGCGTGGGTGTAGGGAATAATCGCTACGCTAAAACTGGTTTTTTGGGAGTCAACCACGGTTAAACTCACTCCATCTACGGTGATGGAACCTTTTTCAATGGTCACATTATTAAGTTTGGGGTCATATTCAAAACTATAGATCCAGCTTCCATCTTTCTCCTCAACAGATAAACAAACCGCTGTTTGGTCCACATGCCCTTGAACAATATGTCCATCTAAACGGGCTCCTAGTACCATGGCCCGCTCCAAGTTCACCGTATCACCCAGCTCTAAATCATCCAAATTGGTTTTATTTAGGGTCTCTTCAATGGCCGTCACGGTATAACTATCACCATCAATGGCAACCGCTGTAAGGCATACCCCATTGTGGGCCACACTCTGATCTATTTTCAATTCCGAAGTAATATCCGAAGCGATGGTAATGTTCAGATTTCCACCATCTTTTTCCAGCTTTTCGACTTTACCCAAAGTCTCTATGATCCCTGTGAACATGTGTCTTATTAATTGACTAGTTTTGTAATGCAAAAGTAGCCATATCGGCATTCATTTTATGAAGGAAAAGCAAAAAATAAAGTTAGGGATCTCCATAGGGGATATTAACGGTATTGGGTGCGAGGTAGCGCTCAAAACATTTGAAGATCCAAGAATGTTGGAGTTTTGTACTCCAATCATATTTGCATCCAATAAAACCATCTCCCAACAGTTAAAGGATCTGGAGATTAACCTAAAGTTTAATGGTGTCAGGGATGCCGAACAGGCCATCGAGGGCAAGGTAAATATTGTAAATGTTTGGAAGGAAGTTCCTAAAATAGAATACGGCCAAGCCACCAAAGAGGGGGGTGATTTTGCTATTCGCTCCTTGAGAGCTGCAGTTGCGGCGCTAAAAGAAGATAAAATTGATGTGCTGGTCACGGCACCCATCAACAAAAACAATATCCAGTCCGAAGATTTTAAATTTCCAGGTCATACCGACTTTCTTGCCCAAGAACTCGATGGTGAAAGTCTGATGTTTATGGTTACGAATTCTTTACGTGTTGGTTTGCTCACCGATCATATAGCCGTTAAAGATGTGGCGAAGGCCATTACCCCCGCCTTGATTCGGAACAAGGTTGCCATCATGGAGAAATCCCTGAAAACGGATTTTGGTATTCGCAGACCCAAAATTGCCATCCTTGGCATTAATCCGCATAGTGGAGATAGCGGAACTATTGGTGAAGAAGACGATAAAATCCTAAAACCAACCATAAAAGAATTATTCAACCAAGGCACACTGGTATACGGACCTTACTCAGCAGATAGTTTTTTTGGCTCCAACAGCCATCAAAACTTTGATGCTGTTTTAGCAGCATATCACGATCAGGGATTGATACCCTTTAAGACCCTTTCTTTTGGCAAAGGGGTGAACTATACGGCAGGATTGGACAAGGTCCGGACATCCCCAGACCATGGAACCGCTTATGAAATTGCGGGCAAGGGCAAGGCAGATGAGAGTTCTTTTAAAGAAGCTGTGTTTACCGCAATGCATGTGTTCAACAACAGAAGCGAGTATCTGGAACTGACCAAAAACCCCCTACAAAAGCAGAAAATTAAACGTGGGTGATAAAAAGTTAACTGCAATTTCGATATTTGTTGTAGCAAGAATTGCAGTTTTGTAAATTAGTAGTATCTTTGCACCCGCCTTTAAAGGCTGGTACACAAACCTTAAGTGTAGAAATGATGAAGCTGAAAGAGTATTTTATCCCTTTTTCAGGTCTGAAGTTGGGAAAACATAAATTTGTGTACGAAATTGATGATGCGTTCTTTGAATCTTTTGACTACCAAGAATTTAACGGAGCTTCCGTGCACATTGATGCCGTTTTGGAAAAAATGAGCACTATGATGGAACTTCAGATTCAAGCGAAGGGTACCATAAATGTGGATTGTGATTTAACGGGTGAGCCTTACGACCAGCCCATCGATTCCAATTTAAAGCTAGTCGTCAAGTTTGGCGAGGAGTACAATGATGAAGATGATGAAATCTTGATTATTCCACATGGAGAGTACCAATTCAATATAGCACAGTACATTTATGAAATGTTAGTGCTGGCCGTTCCACAAAAAAGGGTTCATCCCGGAGTTGAGGACGGAACGTTACAATCGGAAATCTTGGACAAACTCGAAGAGTTACAGCCAAAAGAGAATACAAAATCAACAGAAGAAACAGATCCCAGATGGGACGATTTAAAAAAGTTACTAACGGATAAATAGGTTTATAATGGCACATCCTAAAAGAAAAACATCAAAAACCAGAAGGGACAAAAGAAGAACCCACTACAAAGCAGTTGCGCCAACAATTGCCAAGGACTCAACTACAGGTGAAATGCACTTGTTCCACAGAGCTCACTGGCACGAAGGCAAATTGTACTATAGAGGTCAGGTATTGATTGACAAAACAGAAGAGGAAACTGCGGCATAACCGCAAATCCCTTAAAATAAAGCAACTCCCGTTCAATTTTAACGGGAGTTTTTTTATGGACCCCTGTTAACACCCAAAATCGGTTCGATTTTGACTATAAAGTCATATAAAATGACTAATTTTCACCGCTTTTGGGTCAAATTTCAAGGTTTTTGACAATAAAGAGAGGCTAAAAATGAAGAAAACAACAGCAGCAATAACAGCTGTAGGAGGGTACGTTCCAGATTTTGTTCTTTCCAATAAAGTATTGGAAACCATGGTGGATACCAACGACGAGTGGATCACCACAAGAACTGGGATCAAGGAACGAAGAATCTTAAAAGAAGAGAACGCAGGAACATCTTACATGGCAATCAAAGCTGCGGAAGATTTGCTTCAAAAAAGAGGCATTGATGCTTCCCAGATAGATTTTGTGCTAGTTGCCACCGCAACTCCAGATATGCCAGTTGCAGCTACAGCAGCTTATGTTGCTTCGGAAATTGGCGCGTCCAATGCTTTTGCTTACGACCTGCAGGCCGCTTGTTCCAGTTTTTTATACGGAATGTCGACCGCAGCTAGTTATATTGAATCCGGCAGGTACAAAAAGGTATTGCTAATAGGTGCCGATAAAATGTCGTCCATTATAGACTATACCGATAGAACCACTTGTATTATTTTTGGAGATGGTGCCGGAGCGGTTCTTTTTGAACCCAATGAAGAAGGTCTTGGATTACAGGATGAATATTTGCGTTCGGATGGAATTGGTCGTCAATTTTTAAAAATTGATGCTGGAGGTTCTATTTTGCCCCCATCCGAAGAAACTGTAAAGAACAAACAACATTACGTCTTTCAAGACGGAAAGTCCGTTTTTAAATTTGCAGTGTCCAATATGGCCGATGTATCGGCTTTGATTATGGAGCGAAACAACCTAACCAAAGACGATGTGCAATGGTTGGCGCCTCATCAGGCCAACAAACGAATAATCGATGCCACTGCCAATAGAATGGGTGTCGAACCCGAAAAGGTTATGATCAATATTGACCGGTACGGAAACACCACCTCTGCAACATTGCCCTTATTGCTTTACGATTATGAGAAGCAGTTGAAAAAGGGAGACAACATAATTTTTGCCGCCTTTGGAGGAGGTTTTACATGGGGTTCCATTTATTTAAAATGGGCCTATAATTCTTAATCACACAACTAACTAAATTATATTCCATGGACATTAAGGAAATTCAAAGTTTAATCAAGTTTGTAGCCAAATCGGGTGCCAGCGAGGTGAAGTTGGAAATGGAGGATATTAAAATCACCATTCGAACGGGAAGTTCAGGTTCCAGTACACCAGAAACAACCATTGTGCAACAGATCCCTGTGGCTCAGGCTCCTTCCGCAGCAGCTCCGGCGGCCCAAGCTCCAGCCGCAGCACAAGAAGCTGCAGCAACATCTGATTCCAAGAAATCAGATGAAGATTCAAAATATATTACCATCAAATCCCCCATCATAGGAACATTCTATAGAAAACCATCTCCTGACAAACCACCATTTGTGGAAGTTGGAAGCACCATTAACCAAGGTGATGTTCTTTGTGTGATCGAGGCAATGAAACTTTTCAATGATATCGAGTCAGAAGTTTCAGGTAAGATAGTTAAGATATTGGTTGATGATTCCTCTCCTGTTGAGTTTGACCAACCTTTATTCTTGGTAGACCCATCGTAGTGAATTTTAAATGATAAATTCTAAGTAACAAGTTTTATTGCTTAGAACCATTTAAAATTTAGAATTCAGAATTTAAGATTGTGCTCTATGTTTAAAAAAGTATTGATTGCAAATAGGGGTGAAATTGCCTTGCGAATTATAAGAACTTGCAAGGAAATGGGCATCAAAACTGTGGCCGTTTACTCTAAAGCGGATGAAGAAAGTCTTCATGTGCGCTTTGCAGACGAAGCCGTTTGTATAGGTCCAGCACCCAGCAGTGAATCTTATTTAAAGATTCCAAATATTATAGCAGCAGCGGAAATCACCAATGCCGATGCCATTCACCCAGGATACGGATTTCTTTCCGAAAACTCCAAATTCTCAAAAATCTGTGCTGAGCACGATATCAAATTTATTGGTGCATCGGGTGAACAGATTGATAAAATGGGAGACAAGGCAACCGCCAAGTTAACCATGAAAAAAGCGGGCGTTCCCACCGTTCCCGGCTCCGAAGGCCTGTTGAAAAATGTTGACCACGCAAGAAAAGAAGCCAAAAAAATGGGCTATCCTGTAATGATCAAAGCTACTGCTGGTGGTGGAGGTAAAGGAATGCGCGCCATTTGGTCCGAGGGTGAAATGGAGAAAAACTTCAACAGTGCTGTAACCGAAGCTACCGCAGCCTTTGGCAACGGAGGCATGTACATGGAAAAGTTGATTGAGGAACCTCGACATATCGAAATCCAGATCGTGGGAGACCAGTATGGAAAAGCTTGTCACTTGTCCGAAAGAGATTGCTCCATTCAGCGAAGACACCAGAAGCTTACCGAGGAGACCCCTTCACCGTTTATGACGGACAAACTCCGTGAAGATATGGGTAAAGCTGCCGTTAAAGCTGCCGAATATATTAAATACGAAGGTGCGGGAACCATTGAGTTTTTGGTGGACAAACACCGAAACTTCTACTTTATGGAGATGAACACCCGTATCCAAGTAGAGCATCCTATTACAGAACAAGTTGTGGACTACGACTTGATTCGTGAGCAAATTTTGGTTGCAGGTGGTGTGCCAATCTCTGGAAAAAACTACTTCCCAAAATTACATTCCATTGAGTGCCGAATCAATGCGGAAGACCCTTATAATGGCTTTAGGCCTTCACCCGGAAAAATTACCACTTTGCACATGCCCGGTGGACATGGAGTACGATTGGACACACATGTGTATAGCGGGTATATGATTCCTCCAAATTATGATTCCATGATTGCAAAGTTGATAACCACTGCCCAAACAAGGGAAGAGGCCATCAATAAAATGAGAAGGGCCTTGGACGAATTTGTAATCGAGGGGGTTAAAACTACTATTCCATTCCACCGTCAATTAATGGACCATCCAGATTATTTGGCAGGTAACTACACTACCAAATTCATGGAAGATTTTAAAATGGACCCAAAATATAAGGAAGAACATTAAACATAGCCCCGATTTTATCGGGGTTTTTCTTTTATGGAATTAAGTTATTGGGAGCATAAAAGTTGGTTTTCAAATGTTGACTTTACCGTTATCGGCAGCGGCATCGTCGGAATAAATTGTGCCATTCAACTGAAGGAAAAATATCCACACACAAATATTTTAATCCTCGAAAAAGGTAGTTTGCCACAAGGGGCAAGCACCAAAAATGCGGGCTTTGCATGTTTTGGAAGCGCATCTGAAATTTTATCGGACCTAGAGCATCATACCGAGGAAGAAGTGGTGCGATTGGTTCAAAAACGTTGGGATGGCATTCAACGACTTCGAAGTCTGTTAGGCGATGAAGCCACAGGTTTTCAATTGCACGGCAGTCACGAACTTTTCCCCTTGGAAAAACCGCAATTCTATGAAAACTGTTTGGAATCCATTCCATATCTAAATGAACTGATGGAACCCGTGTTTGACAAAAAACCATTTGTTACCAGTAGCAATCTGTTCGGTTTTGGCAGTATTCAAGAAAAATACATTACACACCGTCTAGAAGGCCAACTGGACACAGGTATAATGATGCGTTCCTTGATTCAAAAATGTTTGTCCATGGAAATCCCCATATTAAATGGGGTTATGGTCAATGATGTGGTTGAATCGAATAATGGAGCGACAATCGTAACCGATGGGTTTGAGTTTTCATCCAAAAAAGTATTTGTGGCCACCAATGGTTTTGCTTCTAAACTATTAAAATCAGAAACCGTAAAACCTGCACGAGCACAGGTTTTGGTTACGGAACCCATCAAAAATTTGGAAATAAAAGGCACCTTTCATTTTGATGAAGGATATTATTATTTCCGAAACATTGATAACAGAATCTTGTTTGGAGGCGGTAGAAACCTTGATTTTAAAACTGAGGAAACCATAGAATTCGGAGAGACTAAAATTATTCAAGACAAACTGGAAGCCATACTCCGGAATATGATTTTACCAAATCATCCTGTCAAAATTGAACGAAGATGGAGTGGTATTATGGGTGTTGGCAAACAAAAATCACCTATAGTAAAACAAGTTTCCGATTCCATATTTTGTGGTGTCCGCTTAGGGGGTATGGGCGTGGCTCTTGGTAGCCTTGTTGGTAAAGAATTGGCTGAACTTGCAGATTAGCAACCATCTGGCTTTATTTAGATTCTTCGGCAGGCTCAAGAATCACAGACTAACAACTAATCCCTGAGGTCAAACCATTCTCCCGTCCAATAAATTAATGACTCTTGAGCCGTACTCGGCATTTTTCTCGGAGTGCGTCACCTGAATTATGGTTACGCCCTCACTGTTCAATTGTTTAAACAGTTCCATGATCTCCTCACCTTGTTTAGAGTTCAGGTTACCCGTTGGCTCATCTGCCAAAATCAATTTTGGATTGGCAATCAAGGCTCTCGCCACCCCGACCAATTGTTGTTGGCCTCCACTTAGTTGAGCAGGAAACAAATCTTTTTTGCCAACAATGTTGAACCTGTCCAGCATATCGGCAACCATGGCTTTTCTCTCGGAACCCTTTATTTTTTTATAGATCAACGGCATCTCCAGGTTTTCCTTAACCGTAAGATCATCCAACAGATGATAGGATTGAAACACAAAGCCAATGTATTGTTTATATAGATTGGATCGGTGTTTCTCCTTTAAAGAATGAACGGATTCATCCAAGAAATTATACTCTCCCTCGTCAAAGGTGTCCAACATGCCGATAACGTTGAGCAATGTCGATTTTCCCGAGCCCGATGGTCCCATTACAGAGATAAATTCTCCTTCTTCCACTTCCAGGTTAATGTCCTTGAGCAAAAAGAAGCGTTGACCTCCTGAATGCACCCATTTAAATATGTTGTTTAGTTGTAATAGCATCTTATTTGTTGTTTAATTCCTCTAATCTTTTTGTTGCATTTTCGCACCAATAGCAATTGGTTTCCGGGCCTAACTCCATAGCTCTCTCAAAACTTTCAACTGCTTTTGCCCTGTCGTTGATTATATAATATCCTTCTCCAAGTGAATCCCAAAGGTTACCATCGCCAGGAAAAAGACGGGTATTGAGCTTTAAAAGTGAGATGCCCCAATCTGTATCCCTGTTTTCGGACACTTGCTTAAATCCGATTCGGTTCAATAGTGCCTTGTCGTTTATTGTGCTGCCCGATTTGGTCTCAATAAATTGAGGCAATTGATTTGCTTTATCGGGAGTGTTTGATCTAATAAAGTCAAAAACCAGTTCATACTTGTTTTTTGGGATTGTTTTGGGGCGATATTCTTCATCCAGCACCATTGAAGCTATTTCCCATGCCACATTCTCTGATTTTTGGTTTAAAATAACATTGGACAAAGCAATGATAACAAGATCATCTTCCACGAACCGGAGAAAATCGGCAAAGTAAATCCCATTACTTCCATTATGTGCTACAATTTTTGAATTGTTCTTTGAATTGAATATCGCCCAACCATAACCATAAAAAGATGTTTGTGTTTCATTTTCCGGAACATGGTCTTCTTCCATCAACTTTATTGTTTCCGAAGACAGCACTTTATTGTTTTCGAGTGCTCGGTGCCACGTATACAAATCCTCTACGGTGGAATATATGTCACCTTTACCTATACTGTACCAATGCTCATTATTATAAGGGAGATGTTCTTGTGTGGTTCCCCAGTCCCTCCACTCACCATCCGTGTAATGAAAATAGTATCCGTGGGCAAGTTGCTCGCTATCAAAGGTAATCCCTTTGTATCCCGTATGGTTCATTTGCAATGGCGTCCAAAAGTTATTCCTTAAAAAGGTCTCGTAATCTTGTTGAGCAACTTGTTCAACAATAGCTGTCAACAAGATATAGTTGGCATTGGCATACGTATGTTTTGTGCCAGGCAAATACATTAATTCTGATTCGAAAAAATCGTTCAGGAATGTTTCTTTGCTCGCTTTATCATACCTGAAACCTCCCGTACTGGGTGATACTCCAGATGTATGGGTAAGCAATTGATGTATTGTGATATCCTTTTTATCTAAAGGTGCTTGTGGAAAATACTTTTCAATGTTATCAGAAACATCCAGCTTTTGGTCTTCCATGAGTTTTAATATGGCAGCTGCAGTGAATTGCTTCGTCACCGAGCCAATATTAAACACAGTGGCTGGTGTATTCCTTATTTTCAACGATCTATCGGCCCAACCATAACCTTTAGAAAAAACAATTTCACCTTCTTTGGCCACTAGAACACTTCCAGAATAGCCATTGGCCACACTTTTGCTCAAGTAATTGTCTATTTTAAATTCGAGGTTATTGTTATTTATATCTTCTTGGGCAAGAACGGTATATCCGACAGTCAACACCAGAAATAAGACCTTCAAAAATTTAGTTTTCATTTATTACGGAATGAATTTATTCGTCTCTTAAACTTCTAACAGGATTGGCAGATGCTGCTTTAAGGGTCCGAGAGCCCACAGTAATAAAAGCAATCCAACAAGCTGTAAGGCCTGCAGCCACAAAAAACAAAGGGCTGAGGGCAACATGCGAAGCATAGTTCTGGAGCCATTCGTTTAAAAAATACCAAGCTATCGGTGTTGCAATGATAAAGGCAAGACCCACCAACTTTAAAAAATCCTTGGTCAGTAAAAGTGCCACTGAGGATACACTGGCGCCGACCACTTTTCGCACTCCTATTTCTTTGGTCCGTTGTGCCACCACCAACATAGAAATGGCAAAGAGTCCAATGCAACTTAACAAAATACCAAGAATACTTCCACTGGTCACAATAGTCGTCATTGTTTTTTCGCGCCTAAAAGTGCGGTCGACATTTTCATCCAAAAAAGAGCCTAAAAACTCAGCTTGTGGCTCCACTTTTTCCCAAGCTGTCTCAATGGCCTCAAATGATTTTGCTACATTCTTTGGCGCAATTTTGACGTAGGCATAGTAGAGGTCCCAATCTTTGTTCATGAACAGGGTAAGAGGCTTAATTTCCCTGCTCATTTCCTGAAAATTATAGTCTTTTACCACTCCAACAACCGAATACGCAGTGCTATCGTCCATTGGAATGCTAACCGCTAGCGGGTCTTCTTTTCCCAATTGTTTGGCCATGCTCTCATTGATTACCAGTGACAGACTATCAGCGGCATAATTCCGGTCGAACATACGCCCGGCAACCAATTCCAGATCAAGGGTCTTGGCGTAATCATAATCTACGGTAATGGTGTTGGTGACCACGCCCCGTCCTTCAAAATCGAAGCCCATCATACTGCTGGAAAGGCTACCATCGCGACCCTTCCCCAAATTATTGTCTGCCCCGGAAACGTTCAAGATATCCGGATTCCCCTTAAGTTCATTGCGTAAGAGTTCCACTACTCGATAGCTGTCCTTTTTACCATTTAAGGGAATGGAGACAACCTGCTCTTTATTATACCCAAGATCTTTGTTCCGCATAAATTCAATTTGGCCATGAAGGACCAAAGTTCCACTGATCAAAATAATGGCAATCGTAAATTGAAGCACGATCAAGCTGTTCCGCAATCGGTTTTTGCCCAAATCCAATTTCCCTTTTAGGGCCCGAAGTGTACTCAATTTGGACATCAAAAGAGCAGGATATCCTCCTGCGACAAGAGTTATACAGAAAATGGCTATGCCAAAGAAAAAAATTACGTTGGGTTGTGCGACATCGGCAAAGGAGGCTTTTGTATTGAAAAGGGTTTTAAAAGGCTGCAACAGCATGTTGCTCGCCACCAATCCAAGAACAAGGGAAATACCAAAAACAAAGAGGCTTTCCATCCAAAATTGAATAAACAGCTGCTTTTTAACGGCCCCCAGGGTTTTTCGCATCCCTATTTCCTTCAACCGTTTTTCACTGAGCGCAATGCTCATATTAATGAAATTGGCACTCACGATAAAAATAATCACGAATGCGATGCCCAAAATCATATAGGGAAATGTACGGTTTACTATGGCAACCCCAGATTTATAAGTCGCAAAGTGCATATTGGAAATAGGCATCAAATGAAATTGTTTATATTTCCCATTGGCATCAGGGACCGCCCCATCGCGGATATCACTTTCAATACCCCCCTGGTAATGAAGTTCGGTAAAGGGAACGGTGTTTTCCTCGAATTGAGCTACAGAAACACCCTTGTCCAACTGGATAAAAATTGGGAGGAATTGAGAGTCCCAACGATCCTTGTCGGTTTCATATTCTGGATGGTTTTCGAACGGGATTACGATATCGAAGTCAATACTGGAATTAGCAGGGGAGTTTTGCAAAATCGATGCAACGGTAAAAGGCCTTTCTTCCTTGCCGATCTTCAAGGAGAGTGTTTTACCGATGACATTGTCCGTGCTGCCAAAAATTTTCTGGGCCGATTCTTCCGAAAGGGACACACTGTTTTTATCGGGCAAAGGGCTCTCGGTATTGCCCAATAGCGCCGGAAAGGTGAAGATTTCAAAAAATGAAGGGTCCACATACTCGGCATCCAAGTTGAGTTCTTTGTTGTTAAAAGTGACCAAAGCATCTTCACTGACTCTTCTAACAGCCCTTTTTATACCCGAAACTTCATCCATAAGGGCCGGGGCAAGTGGTACCGGGTTGGAAGTGCCGATCTCTGTACCCCTTGGTGTTTGGTTGCTGAGGTACAATTGATAAACCGAGGCTTTGTTTTCATGGAAAGAGTCGAACGACAGCTCAAATAGTGCCGTCATCACAAGAAGTATGGCCACAGCAAAGGCACTGGAAAGACCTATGATGTTTGCCAATGTAAACACCTTGTTCTTTATCAAATTTCTCCAAGCAATTTTTAGATAGTTCTTTAGCATTGTTTTTGTTTTTTGATGGGTTATACTTATTCCTGACGCAATGAATCTACAGGGTTTTGATTGGCGGTCCGTGTATAGTTTATAGCAGCGATCAATGCCACCAGTAATAAGATGGAGAGGCTACATACGGCAAATATCCCCCAATGCAGCGGCACTTTAAAAGCAAAGTTTTGCATCCATTTGTCCACCGTAAGCCAAGCACCTATCAACCCCAGCAACACAGCAGGAACGGCGACAAATTCCAAATCGGAAATGAACGATTTTAATATATCTGAAAGCGTCGCTCCGCTTATTCTTCTAATGGCCAGTTCTTTTCTTCGTCGGGCAGATTCGTTGAAGGTATAACCGAGCAACCCGATTATGGTAACCAAAAGAATAATGATGTTTCCTATCAGCATGGCATTTCGGAATCCTTTTTGACCTTTGTAGGCATTCAATTGTTCTGCTTCGAGACTTTTTATCTCCGCATCTTCGCGAGGGAAACCTAAGTTAAAAATATCGGTGATTTTATCGATAATTCCATCTTGGGCACCTTCATGAACCTTTACCATGATATTGAATGACGTGGAAGGGTCTTCTATTTTGAGTTGTTCAAACTTTTCTTCTGGCTGATAAAAAAATGCGGATGGACGAACATCTGGGTTTGAAATTGATTGTACTACAAAATCTGGGTAAACGCCCTGTATTGTTGTATTTCCATGTTCAGTGACGGTAATCTGTTTTCCCACGACACCATCTGTCCAACCATTGTTCAGTTTAAGCAATTCCGCGCCTTTTTTACTAATAATGACATCGTTGGCCGCTGTTTGGCCACTTATAAAGTTCTCGCCTTCAGATACTTTAATGCCCAATATGGATAAATAATTGCCATCAGCCTCATAAAAATCAGCTATATTGAACAACTCCTGTTTACCGTCGGGCGAAAGAATATTATTTCCCGCTGCGCCATTTATAGGGACGTCATACCCTAAACCGACAGTCTCTATTTCGGGCATGGCCCTTAGCTCGTTCAAGACCATATCAACTTTGTTCCCGTCCATACCTTCGGTAGAGCCGTAATAGACCCCTTCAGTAAGATAACCGTGGTCAGCATTTTTCATGCTATTATATTGAAGGGTCACAATCACCAAAACGGTGAGTATAAATGTTGCTCCTATAAATTGAAAGGATAGCAGGAACAGTTTCCATTTGCCTTTTTTCTGTTGATAATCGCGAAAAGCTGTTGCCACAGGGATACGCGAAAAAAAACGTCCGGGGAAATAACTGGTAATAAGCACTAAAAGTACCATTAACAAGGTCAAAGGGATAATAACGTATGGGTTCAGTACAGAGGTTAGATTATGTCCCCATTGTGCCTCTGCCACGGGCTTCAATCCCCAGATCAAAAGCAATGCGCCCAATATTGAAACAGAGAAAATGACCACAGTCTCGGAAAAGATCATCTGTTGTAAGTTCTTGCTCTCCGCCCCACAGGTTTTGTGAATGGCAGAGCTCTTTGCTCTTGTAATCAGTGTTCCCATGGTCAAGAGAATGTAGTTCATCAAGGAAACGAACAATACCGAAAGGGCAATGGTGACCAGAATAATGATCATATCCTTTACATTGTCCACATGCATTTCTGTAATGGGCATAAATGAATATTGTAACACGACTCCTTGATGTTCTTCTTCCAGCTTTTCAATATCTTGATGTTTTACCTGCATGGCCCGAACACCTGGAGCCAAGTCTGCAGGACTAACGCCCGGACTCAACTTTACACAGGCATAATACCGGTCATTGCCCATCCAGTTTTCAGTGCCATCCCAAGTAAACTGTTCGGTGGACACCATGGAAATCAAAACATCATATGTATAGTTGGTGTTCTCTGGTAAGGTTTCGAATACACCGCCTATGGTGAGCTTTTTGCCCGGATAATTCTTTATTTCAACAACCTTTCCAATAACATTGCCCCCTATATTATCCGCAATTTCCTGAGAGACCATACAGGTCATGGGGCTTTTTAAAATTTCCCGGGGATTGCCACTAACCATAGGAACAGGAAGCACATCAAACAGATGTTCGTCTGCCAATGAAATGGTGGCACTATAGCTGTTGAAGTCATTTGTATAGATCATATGATCTCCCAAGGCATTGAGGCGGGTGGCTGCCTCAATGCCAGGTACTTCTGCCTTTAAACCCGGCGCAATGGCCCCACTGACTCTTGGATAGCTTTCCAATTGATCGGAAGACTTATCCATTTTAAAATTTTCGTGAACTACATGGATACGATCGGCATCTGGATAAAAACTATCGTAACTAAAGTAGTAGAGCACTTCGGAAAGTAGCAGTATTCCGAAAGCCAAACCTGCTGTTAATGATATGATTCTGGTAAGGGCATGTTCGCCTTTTCGGAACAATCTGCGAAATGCCAGTTTTAAAAAGTTCATCATAACTTAAAGTTTATTCGTTTCGCAAACTTTCAACGGGATTAATATTTGCCGTTCTATAGGTTCTTGTACCAATTACGGCCACGGCCACCAGTACCATTCCCAGGCCACTGGCCATAAAGACCCACCAGCTCAAGCTTGTTTTGTAGGCAAACTCCTGAATCCATTCTTGAATAAGGTACCATGAAATGGGAACAGAAATCACAAAAGCTACACCTACCAAAATCAAAAACTCCTTGCAAAGCAATAGATTCAATTGGGCCAGATTTGCTCCCAAGACTTTGCGGACTCCAATTTCCTTTATTCTACGTTCTGTAGTATAGACCACTAATCCCATGAGCCCCATGCAGCTTATCAAAATGGCCAGGCCTGTGGCCCACTTTAGGAGCTGTACAGTGCTTCTTTCAGTACGATAGAAGCTTTCAACGACCTCATCCATAAATTGAAGGTTTATTTCTTCATCGGGATAAATCGAAGCCCAAGTTTTCTCTATTTGTTTAATGTAGTTGGTCCACTGCTCAGAATTTTCACCTAAATCAAAATGGATGCTTCTAAAGCTTGAAAAATTGCCACGGCCCCAATCACCCGTAATCGCCATTGGACCAATGGTTGATTTTAATGATTGCTGATTAAAATCCCGCATCAAGCCTACAATTTGAATGTTCATGGTATCCATTTTAATGAATTCGCCAACCACATCCTCAGGGTTTTCAAATCCAATTTCCTTGGCAAAAGCTTCATTTACGACATACTCTTCTATGCTGTCATTAAGTCGTTCCCGCCCGGAAATAATTGGAATATTATAAGTATCCAGATAGTTTACATCTCCCCACAACAATTGGGTTTGTTGGTGCATCTCAACATTATCCTTGTAATAAGTCAGTACTGTCGATGTATAATTGTTGGATGCAGGAGGACCATCACCAAAACTGACATTGGACAGCTCCTTTATTTCTTTTATTTGGTTGAAGAGCCTTTCTTTTTTAATCTTAGAATTATCGTTCCATGGAGCAGAAACATAAGCTATTGCCGTGGTTTTAATCCCCATGTCCTTGTTCATTACATAATTGAGCTGTTTTGCCACCAAAAGCGTCCCAATTACAAAAACCTGTGCCACCACAAATTGAAAAACGGTCAATGTTTTACGCAATCGTACCCCCCGGTCGCCTTTGGAAAATTGACCTTTAAGCACGGATACCGGTCGGAACCCGGAAAGTACAAACGCTGGGTAAAAACCGGACAGCACGCTTACCAAAATAATAAGTGCGAAAATGCCCAATACGCCTTTTAAGGTGTAGAGAACGGTAAGTGAAATATCGTCCGGCAAAAAATCCGCAAATTGGCGCAATAGCAATGGGGCCAATATAAGAGACAAAACAGCCGCAATAGAGGTTAAAATCAAGGTTTCTACCAAAAACTGACGTATAACGTGCTTTTTGGAACTCCCCAGGGTTTTTCGAATTCCTATTTCTTTAGCTCGCGTAAGTGCCTGGGCAGAATTTAGATTGACAAAATTCGCACAACCCAATAACAATAGGAACAAGGCCACAAAAGTCAAGCTTTTTAAAACTTTTATGCTGGCCACATGGTCGGAATTGTTAAACGGATATTCGGAATATTCCCCACCAAAATGAATATCGGTAAACGGTTGCATCACGAATAAGCGTTTTTGATTTTCGGCCCAAGGAGCCTTGTTTTTGTGTTCTTCTGCTAAAGCATCCAAACGGGACTGGATTACTGCAACGCTAGCTTGGTCCTTTATTTTAAAAAATAATTGATCTCCAGAATTGGTACTGTTCCAAGCGTCACTCGTTTTTAAATCCGATATACCAAACATTTTGGCCGAGGCCATGGACATAAATTCGGTAAACTTTAGATCGCTGTTTTGTTTAAAGTCGGCCACAACACCTGTTACTTTTACAGGAATGGAATCATTGTAAATCAGCGTTCTTCCAATAATATCACCTATTTCGGTATGTGGAAAGTATCTTTCCGCCTTCTTTTCGGAGAGAACCACCTGTGCTACTTCGGAAAGGGCAGATTCCCTGTCTCCGGCCAACCAATCGTAATCAAAAAGTTCAAAATAGGCATCGTCTGCTATAATGGCATTTTCAACATTTTTAAAACTAAGATCTTGCCTTTTGTTTTCCACTTTTGAAAAACTTGTGTTTCTGAAAGGTGCTGCAATTTGAACACCTGGAACTCCTTCTTGAAAAGTACGCATTAAGGGAAGGGCAACACCTCTATTAGAAAATGTATTGCCCATGGACTTAAACTCTGTGGTTATCCTGTAAATCTTCTCCTTATCCTTGTGAAAAGTGTCAAATGAAAAATCGTAATAAACAATGGTACCAATCACCATAGCAGCACAAATCCCAATGGACAGGCCCAATACATTAATAAGTGAAAACAGTTTATTCTTTAATATACTGCGCCAGGCTATTTTTAAGTTGTTGAAAAACATGGTTGGTGTTTTAAATTGTTTATTCGCTCCTCAAACTTTTAACCGGGTTTACAATGGCTGCTTTTATACTTTGATAGCTCACAGTGATTAAAGCGATGCCCACGGCAATAAATGCGGATAACGCAAATGTCCACCAAGGAATATTGATGTGGTATGAAAAATCTTCTAGCCACCTATCCATGGCAAACCATCCAATGGGCAATGCGATGAGAACCGAGATACCTACTAGTTTTAAAAAATCAACGGATAATCTATACACAATCTGCCCAACACCTGCGCCCAAAACCTTTCTTACTCCAATTTCCTTTACGCGTTTTTGCGCGTTGAATGTGGCCAGGCCCAAAAGTCCTAGACATGCAATGATGATGGAAAGTATGGTGAATATCATAAAAATTCTGCCCAAACGCTGCTCCGCTTCATAACTGGTATTGAAGGAATCGTCCATAAAATAATATTCAAACGGCTGTGTTGGAGCAATTCCCATCCAAATGTTTTCGATGTCACTAATGGTTCGGGTCACATCTCCTTGATTAAGTTTTATGGCCAAGTTGCTAGCTTGTTCACTGCCATAGAAAAGAGAAAGTGCCTCTACCTCATCCCGAAGAGATTCAAAATTAAAGTCTTTCACAACACCTATAACAGTAATCAATGTCTCTTCATTAAAATTGTCCAAGAACTGTTGTCCCAATACGGTTTCGGGAGTTTTTCCCAATATGGATACTGCTTTTTCATTTATGATAATCGCAGTGGAATCGCTAGAATAACGGGAAGTATCAAAATTTCGACCCGAGACCAGAGATAATCCTATGGTTGAGATATAATCCTGATCTACTCGCCATTGTTGCATATTAATGGCTTTTTCCTGACTTCGATCTTCCTTTCTCATAAACGAACTATCACTTCGAGAAGAAGGCGTGGGTAAATAACTGCTCAATGTGGCCGTATTTACCTGGCTTAGTTGCTCTACTTCATTTTTGAAGGCATTTTTGTTTCCTTCCAAAGAATTAACCCCTCTTATGATCAGAACTTGATCCTTCGCATAGCCAAGGTCCTTTCCTTGTATAAAGCTTAATTGTTGGAAAACCGTGAGAGTTCCCATAATAAGGAATACAGAAATGGAAAACTGAAGTACCACAAGAACATTCCTTACTCTTCCACCACCAATGGAATTGTCCCCTTGTCCTTTGAGTACTTTGGCAGCAACAAAACGGGACATAAAAAAGGCTGGATAACTTCCTGATAGTATACCCAAGGCCAAAGTTGCAATCAACAAAATCAACCAGAACGATGGACTGGAAAATGGAATGGATAGTTCTTTACCGCTTAAATCGTTATAAAATGGCATAACCACTGCAGCTATGATTATGGCAAAAACCAATGACCCCAATGCAATCAATCCGGATTCCGTTAGAAATTGTCCGATCAAACTTTTTCTTTGTGAGCCCAATGTTTTTCTTATGCCCACTTCTTTTGATCTTTTCAAGGAATGGGCCGTGGTAAGGTTCATAAAGTTTACACTGGCCAATACGAGAAGAATTAATGCTATAGCCCCTAGTATATAAACATTTTTAATGTCGCTAACCGGGCTAAATTCGGGGCCTCTACCAGAATGTAGGTGTATATCGGCAAGGGCAATGGTGGAGTATTTCATGTAATTTCCCGAATCCAAGAACTGTTGTTCGGTTATTCCGGGGAAAAATCTTTGGGCGTATGGAATTAGGTATTTCCCTACCATTGTCTTCATTTCTTCTTGCAGATCTGCTGCGGAAGCCCCAGGAATCAATTTGATAAGCGTGTAATAATTATGGCTTCCCCATTCAGCCATACGAGAGTCTTCGTATCCAGACATGGCCAAGAACAAATCCCTGTCTCGCAAAAAGGAATTGTCCGGCATATCATCTACAATACCTGAAACAGTAAAGATATCCCTATCGTTCAACTGAACGGTCTTTCCAATAGCTTGATTTACAGGGAAATGTTTTTCTGCTGCGGATTTGGTCATTACCAATGTATTGGGCTCTTTCAGGGCGGTGTTCTCATCACCATAGAGTAGCTTTATCCCCAGCATTTTAAAAAATGTAGAGTCAGCATAGGTTACTCCGGGTTCGCGTACGTTACTTCGTTTTCCCTCTTCCTTGATGAAAACACTCCCGAGACTTCTAAAACGAGTGGTTAGTTCAACCTCTGGAAAATCATTCATCATGGCTCCTGCCATTGGTGCTGATACCTCGGCCATTTTTTCTTCTTTCCCTCCAAATTTCATATCTGCGTTCAATCTATAAATTCGATCTGCGTCCGCAAACATGGTATCGTGGGTAAGCTCATCATGAATGTAAAGGCCGAGCAAAAGCCCGCCAGCCATTCCAATAGCTAATCCAAATATGTTGAGGAAAGTGAAGAATGGCTGTTTTTTAAGGCTCCTCCATGCTATTTTAATATTGTTCTTAAACATGATTCTTGTTTTTTGATGATGATAGTTATTCTGTCCTTAGGCTTCGTGCTGGATTTGATTTTGCTGCTTTAATGGCCTGAAAGCTTACCGTTATAATGGTAACCGCAAAAGCACCGATCATGGCCAGAGCAAAAATCCACCATTTCAAGATCACACGATATGGATACTCTTGTAACCATCCGTTCATTACATAATAGGCTATAGGGACTGCAATAAAGCAGGAGATAATTACCAGTTTCAAAAAGTCTTTGGACAACATGTTCCATACATTGAACACAGAGGCACCCAATACTTTTCGCACCCCAATTTCCTTGGTGCGTTGCTCCGCCACAAAGGAGGTCAGCCCAAATAGACCCAAACAACTGATTAAAATGGCAAGACCGGTGAAAATTCCTGAAAGGCTGCCTATACGTTCTTCCGCAGCAAACTTTTCGCCGTACTCCTCATCCACAAAATCATATTGAAATGGGATGTTGGGAAAATGTTCTTTAAAAACCCTTTCGATTATCGCTATATTTTGACTTGCGCTTTGGTTCGGGTTCAATCTCATATTATAGTAGGATCCATTGCCATGTCTATCGAACACGTACATTCCTTGTTTTACAGGTTCATATGGGGATTGGGCAATCATGTCTTGTACTACGCCTATAATTTTCATTGGCTCAAAAGGGTCTTCCACATCAGAATCTGTGATGAACTTGCCTACCGGGTTTTCCAAGCCCATGTATTTTACTGCAGTTTCGTTTAGGAGTACTGCGGTGGAGTCGGAGGCGAACTCTCGTGAAAAATCCCTTCCTTCTACAATTTTTAAGTTTAGGCTGTTGGCATATTCGGGCGACACTTCGGTCCAGGCCAGATCTTCTTGAAAACCTTCGGGTTTTCCTTCCCAATCAAATCCACTGCGATTGGACCAAATTCGGGTTGTGGGGGCACTGGAGGTCGACATTTCGGTAATCGCCCCGGAATTGATAAATTCCTCTCGCATCAAATCAAACTTTCCTGTAAAATCTTCGCTCATGGTTGGAATCTGCACCAGTCCTTCTTTTTCGTAACCAACAGGTCTGTTTTTGGCATAGTTGATTTGTTGCATAACGATTACGGTTCCAATGATAAAGGCAACTGAAACGGTAAACTGTACCACTACCAAAATTTTTCGGGGCAATCCTGAATGCTTTCCTGTTTTGAAAGTGCCTTTTAAAACATCCACTGGTTTAAAAGAAGATAAGTACAGTGCTGGATAACTTCCTGCCAATAATGCGGTAAACAGAATGAAGACCAAAGACGACGACCAAAAACCAATAGACCCCCATGGAAACACCAACTCTTTCCTGGCCAAATCATTAAACCCGTTAATCGACAAAACCACAATGGCGGCAGCGATAACAAATGCAAGTAGCACCACCAAAAAAGACTCTCCCAAAAATTGATTGATCAATTGTCCGCGCTGCGACCCAATGGATTTTCTAATACCAACCTCTTTCGCTCGCTTCTCTGACCTGGCGGTACTCAAGTTCATAAAATTGATACAGGCCAAAAGCAATACAAAAACACCGATAATCCCGAACAACCAAACATATTTGATTCTGCCCCCTGCTTGTTTTCCATTCTCGAATCGTGACCTTAAATACCAATCTTCCATAGGAAGCAAAAACAATTGAGGGTTAAATTCTACAGTCTCCTCATTAAGGTCTTTTTTTACATTCCTTATCTTGGCGGTAACACTCTCCATTGATGTGTTGTCGGCAATTTGTACAAACATTTGGAACGAGTTGTTGCCCCATTGGTCCTCCGCATTGTTGACCCATTCATTAATGGAAACATATTTGTCCCAAGGCATCAAAAAATCGGTGTCATTAAAAGAGGTGTTGAACGGAATATCTTCGAACACCGCAGTAACCATCATATCATATTGGCTATTGACCTCTATGGTTTTTCCAATAGGGTCTTCGTTCCCGAACAAAGCATCGGCGGTCGACTCCGAAAGCATTATGGAGTTGATTTCCCGAATTCCATCTTTTTCCCCTTTCAAAATATTGAGGTCGAACATTTCAGGAGCTTCTCGTTGCATAAAATTTCCATCCCTTGAAAGACTCGTTTCCTTGTACTTAAGGTACTGTGAGGTAGTCCAGGAAGACATGACCAAATGCTTAAAATTATCCATATAGCTTTCCCTCAATGCTTTTTCCAATGGGCGGGGCATGGCAGGTCCAGTCCCGGTTTCCCCATTAAAAGTCTGGGATTGATACATTTGGGCAATTTTATCCTTATGGGTAAAATAGTTGTTATGGCTCAACTCATCATTGATCCAAAGACCAATAATCAAGGTTACGGCCATTCCCAGGGCCAATCCGCCAACATTAATGATGGTGTAGCCCATGTTCTTGGTAAGGTTTCTCCAGGCTATTTTTAGATAATTCTTAAACATGATTGATGGTTTTTTAATTGATTTATTCCGTGCGCAAGCCCTTGGTTGGTTTCAGCAAAGCTGCCCCGACGGATTGGTAACTTATAGTGAGTACGGCAATACCTAATGCAATAAACGCCGCTGTTAAAAAGATTTCCCAACCTATGGAAATTCTGTATGCAAAATCCTCCAGCCAACGATTCATTAAATACCAACCTATTGGTATGGCAATACAGATGGATATCAATATCAACTTTAAGAAATCGATGGTAAGCAATTGATAGATGTTCTTGAAAGGAGCACCCAGTACTCTTCGAATACTGATTTCTTTTCTTCGTTGTTCCACCATAAAGGCAGAGAGTGCAAACAATCCCAAACAAGCTACAAGAATGGCAAAAAGTGCAAAACTGTTGAATATTTTTCCCATACGCCGCACATCATTGTGCATTTGAGCAAACTCCTGCTCCAAAAAGGTATAGTTGAGCGCCTGATTGGGTATGTTTTTGTTCCAAACTTTTTCGATGGATGCCAGGGCATCGGCTGGATTTCCCTTTTCCAATTTTAGCGAAATGGACCCTATATCCTTACCGATTACCAAGGACAAGGCAGAAATATCTTCTTTCAAGGATTTAAAATGGAAGTCCTCGATAACCCCAATAATGGTGAAGACCTCACTGTTGTTGTTCAATTTTTTGCCAATGGGGTCCAGAAGACCCAATTCTGACGCCATTTTGGTATTGATGACTATGGAATTAATAGAATCAAATGCAAATTCTTTGGAGAAACTTCTCCCTTTCTGTAGTTGAATGCCCAGGGTTTTTATATAATCGTAGTCCACCTTCCAAATTTGGGCAGGGATTCCCCTACCACCATCATCTTGGCCATCAACCATAAATGTATTTCCATTTCTACTGCCGCCATCAACGGGCAAATAATTGGACGCTGTTACGCTTTTTACCTGTGACAAGGCGGATAGTTGTTCTTTAAACGATTCCATTTTTCCGGCAAGGACATTGGTTCCCTCAAGTACTACTACCTTTTCCTTGTCATACCCCAATTCTTTGCTTACAATAAAATCCATCTGGCGGTATATGATCAAGGTCCCAATGATCAAAATGACCGAAGTGGTAAACTGAAAAACCACCAACCCGCTCCTCAACTTTCCGCTCTTGCTGCCGATGCTCAATTTTCCCTTTAGTACACTTGCCGGCCTAAATGCGGATAAATAAAACGCAGGGTACAGTCCTGCCAAAACTCCAACTAGTAATGCAGAGATCAACAATACCGCGGCAAACCACCAATTCGACCAAGGCAGCACCATGTTCTTGTCGGCAATCTCATTAAAGGTGGGTAGTAAGGCCCATGCAAGCACAATGCCCAACACAAAGGAAATGATACTGAAGATCACGGACTCCGTAAGAAACTGGTTGACCAAGTTGTTCCTGAAGGCACCAATTGTTTTTCTGAGACCAACCTCTTTGGCCCTATTGGCCGATTTGGCCGTGGAAAGATTAATGAAGTTTATAATGGCCAACAGTAACACAAAAATGGCTATGGCCGCGAAAAGCCATACAAATTTGATGTCTCCATGCTTAAGGCCATCCTGCATTTTAAGATCGGACTTTAAATAGATATCAGATACCGGCTGTAGTTTATATTCAGCTGTTCTCAGCACATCGAGAAAAGATTCGGAGCGCCCTCGTTTTATCTGTGCTGGAATGATATATTTTTCAACGATCAAGGACATTTTTTGTTCCAACTCCTGAATATTGGTATTGGGGTTTACAAGCACATAGGTAAAGTAATTCTGATTGGTCCAACCTCCATAGTTATCTTCTACAGGAAGCATAAAATCAAAATCCAAATGTGAGTTTTTTGGCACATCTTGCATCACTCCCGTTACCGTATAGGGATTGGACGTATCGTTATCCAAAAATACGGTCTGCTGCAAGGCATTTCCGTTGGGAAAATACTTGTCTGCTTTGGATTTGGAGATTACAAGGCTCTTGGGATTGGTCAAGGCCGTTGTTGCGTCGCCCTGCTCCAAGTTGATTTCCAAAATATCAAAAGCCTCCTGGTCCGCAATAATAAAGTTCTCCTCAAATGTACTCTCCCGTTCCCCATTGATTCTAAAGCCGCGCTTCCCTGCTCCAAAAATTTCGATGGTATTGACCTTTCCTGCTTTAACAATTTCCGGAAAATCGGACTGAAGTGCATCGGCGAACGGTAATTGAAAATGTGTGCTTTTCATTACTTCTCCCTGTAGCACCCCTTGAAAAACCACTCTGTACATTTGATCCTTGTTGGCATAATGCTGATCGTAACTGAGTTCGTTTCGAATAAATAAGGCGATCAATAGACAGGCAGCAATGCCCACTGCAAAACCTCCTATTTTGATAAAAGTGAAGAGCCTATCTTTTTTGATGGTTCTCCAAGCGATATTTAGGTGGTTTTTGAACATATGATTCGTTTTTTGATTGATTGATTTATTCTGTTCTTAGGCTTTTGACGGGATTTGTTAATGCAGCCCTTATGGATTGAAAACTTACCGTTAAAAGGGCAATACCGAGAGCAATAATGCCGGCAAGGGCAAATACCCACCATTGGATTTCAATTCTATAGGCAAACCCTTCAAGCCAATTTTCCATTGAAAAATATGCCAGTGGAAAACCTATTAGCAAACCCAATAGCACCAACTTGGCAAAATCCATGGAAAGCATTTGGCTGATTTTGGCCACGGATGCCCCAAGGACCTTTCGTATGCCTATCTCCTTTCTTCGTTGCTCTGCTGTAAATGTGGAAAGGCCAAATAGCCCTAAACAAGAAATAACAATAGCAAGTAGTGCAAAAATCTTCGAAAGGCTGCCCACAAGTTTTTCGCTTTTGAATTTTGAACTAAAAGCTTCATCAACAAACTCGTACTCAAAAGGAAAAGCGGGGTTGTATTTTTTCATTACTTTTTCCATTGAGGCAAGAATGGATGTCATAGTATAGCCAGACTTTGCCCTTACATACATGTTATAGGTATACTGGGGGTAGTTAAAGAACATTACCGGATCACTTGTTTTATACATGTTGCCATATAAAAAATCTTTGACCACACCTATCACCGTATACGCGTCTTCATCTCGGTGTATTATTTTACCAACAGCACTTTCGTCACCCATTAATTTGGCGAGAGATTGTGTTATCAACACATTTGTGCTGTCCAATGCAACCTTATCACTGAAACCATGACCTTCAATAATTTCCAGGCCTGTTGTATCAAAAAAGTCAGAACTAATAAATCTATGGGAAATGAGCACACCCTTGGTGTCTTTACCTCCTTGCCATTCCCAACCAGAACTATTGCTCCCTCCTGAAAGAATGGAAGTATTTAAAAGGGCAACATTTTCAACAGTGCCAGAAGCAATCATTTCCTGTTTTATGGGTGTAAAATCCTTTAATACATTGCCGTTTACCGGAAGTTGTATAAGATTTTCTCTGTCATATCCCATATCGCGGCTTTTTACATGCTCAATCTGCTGGTATACAATAATGGTACTGATTATAAATACAATGGAAACCGTGAATTGTGCAACGACCAGGCTCTTTCGAATTATAGGGGCACTGCCCTCTTTGACCTTTACTCCCTTAATTATTTTTATTGGCTTGAAAGAGGATAAATAGAAGGCCGGGTACCATCCAGCAAGAACACCACAAATAAGATTAATCCCCAAAAGAGAGAACAGATGGATATAACTGAAAAAGTTTAGCTCAATTTGTTTTTGAACCAGCGTGTTGAACATGGGTAGAAGAAGAACCAACAGTAGAACACTTACTATTGTAGCCATGGTTGCTGTAAGCAAAGCTTCTGCCATGAATTGTATGATCAATCTGTTTTTGTTGGAACCCAACACTTTACGTACCCCTACTTCTTTTGCCCTTTTTTCACTGCTGGCTGTGGAAAGGTTCATGAAATTAATACAGGCAATCAGCAAAATTATTATTGCTATCAGGGAAAATAAACGCACATAGGTTATCTGACCGCCAACTTTTTTTCCGTTCTCAAAACCAGAGCGTAAATGCCAATCTTTCATTGGGTGCAGAAAGGCATATTTACCTTCTTTTCCAGTTTTTGAAGGAATAAGCTTCTCCACTTTTGCGTTCACGGTCTCAAAATCGGCTTCTGGAGTAAGCTCAACAAATGTGTCGGCAAATCCGTTTTGGTAATCATTCATCCAATCTTTTCCAACGGCGAACCTTTCAAAGGGAGCAACCCAATCGAATTTAATGGTTACGTTGTTGGGCAGGTCTTCAAAAACACCAGTGACCCTATAATTTGACTCATTATTGATCTTGATCACTTTGCCCAAGGCCTTTGTGCCTTGACCGAATAATTGGGTCGCCAACTTTTTTGAAATTACAATGGCATCAAAATCCTTAAAGGCATTTGCCATGTCTCCCTCAACAAAAGAAAGGCTGAACATGCTTATAAAATCTGGGTCGACATATCGGCCATTTTTGTTAATGCCATTGTCGTTAACAGTAAACAAAAGATTTTCCCCTACTGTTCTTGCACTACCAATTACGCCAGGAATTTCATCTTTTATTGCTTTTGCCAGAGGTCCTGGTGCAGATTCATAGAATGTACGCCATTCACCTTCAAAAAGGTTATTTGTGGGCACATAATATACTTGGTCTCTTTTGGGAAAAACTTTGTCATAGTTCACTTCATCCTCTACCCAAAGCAATATTAGGCTAGCACAGGTAATCCCTATGGCCAGCCCAAAAATATTTAACGCGGTATACCCCTTGTTTTTCCAAAGATTTCGCCAAGCGATTTTAAGATAGTTCCTGAACATAATGTTCGCTTTTGATTGATGAATAAACTACTATACCATTGCTCCCATAGGTTTGTTTTGGCTTTCTGTCACAATTTGACCGTCGAATAGGTTGATGACCCTGTGTGCATAATGCGAATCGCGATCGGAATGTGTTACCATCACAATGGTGGTACCTTCTTGGTTTAGTTCTGTCAACAAGTTCATTACCTCGATACCGTTTTTGGAATCCAAATTACCTGTTGGCTCATCCGCCAAAATTAGTTTTGGATTGGTGACTACCGCACGGGCAATGGCGACCCTTTGTTGCTGTCCTCCCGAAAGTTGCTGTGGAAAATGCTTTTCCCTATGTGCAATCTTCATGCGCTCCAACACCTTCATCACCTTTTCCTTGCGTTCGGCCTTGTTCATTTTAAGGTAAATCAAGGGAAGTTCCACGTTTTCAAAAACAGTAAGCTCATCAATAAGGTTAAAGCTTTGGAACACAAAGCCAAGATTACCTTTTCTAAGTTGGGTTCGCTGGCTTTCTTTTAATCCGCCCACTTCGTGCCCTGCAAAATTGTAGCTGCCCTCCGTAGGGTTGTCCAGCATGCCAATAATATTCAGCAAAGTGGACTTTCCACACCCGGATGGGCCCATGATTGCCACGAATTCACCCTCTTCCACTTTTAGGTTTACACCGTTCAAAGCCAAGGTTTCTACTTCCTCCGTTCGGAAACTTTTTTTAAGATCTGTTATCTGTATCATTTTTTGATGGTTGTTTTATGTTTTATTTAAAGACTACGCTCTTTTGATTGATGTTACATTTTTACGAATTATTTCAGCACAATCCGTTCCGCATCACCGAAACTATCGTAGTTACTGGTAATGACCTGTTCTCCTGGTTGAAGTCCTTCGAGGACTTCATAATATCTTGAATTTTGTTTTCCCAATCGTACATTACGTTTAATGGCTTCGTTGCCATCAGGATTAACTACAAATACCCATTGGCCTCCTGTACTTTGGAAAAAGCCTCCCTTGGGCAACAAAAGGGCATTGTTGGATTCGCCCAATTGCAATCGTATGTTGTAGCTCTGCCCTGCGCGAATGGTTTCAGGTTTTTCGTCCACAAAAACCAAGTCTACGCGGAACCTGCCGTTCCTTACCTCAGGGTATACTTTTCGCAAGCGCAATTTGAATTCGTTGCCATTACGTTCCAAAGTGGCGGAAAGGTCTCTTTTTACACGATCAATGTAGTGCTCGTCAATATCGGCTTCAATTTTAAAGTCCGTAAGCACGTTAATTTGTCCAATACGTTGTCCCTGCGAAATATTTTGACCGATTTCGGCATCCAAAAACCCAAGCTGCCCATCAGCGGGCGCGCGAACATTTAAATGATCCAAACGTTCGTAGACCATGGACAACGTTTTTTGCATACGCGCCAAGTCGGTATCCAATCCTTTTAAGGAGGTTTCCCTCAATTCATCATCCTGCTCGGTCTGTAGCTTTACGATTTCGTATTGCTTTTGCGCCAATTCGTAGTCTTCCTTAGACTTTAAATAAGTTTCCTTGGAAATCAATTCTTCTTCATACAACTCTTGGTTCTGCTCATAGGCTCGTTTTAGCCTTTGGACATCGTATTGAGCTGTGGCCAAGGATTTTCTACCTTCAACCTGTCTCGAATCAAAAGTTAGTTTGGTAGAGCGCAGGTCGTTCTGCTTTAGTGCCAGATTACTTTCGCTGGCCAAAATCTGCTCATAAAGGGCCATGTTTTCCAGTTTTAGAATAATGTCTCCTTTATTTACCATGGAACCTTCTTCTATCAATTTTTCGGAAACACGCCCTCCTTCATAGGCATCCATATAAATGGTGGCAATTGGGGCTACATTCCCATTTATGGTAATATAATCATCAAACTTGCCATCGGTTACTGTGGAAAGGGACAAACGCTCCTTTTCCGTTCTAAAAGTGGACATGGAACTGGCGAAAATCAATTTATAGCCAAAAAACAAGAGCAATATCCCCAATGCGATATAGCCGTAGTGCTTAAGCTTAAGTCCTTTCTTTTTCTCTAATTGTATATCCATCGTATTTTTTAGTTGATATTAAAAATTGGTAGCCCGTTATAAAAGTCAATGGTACTTTGGTTGACTTTTAACCTTAGGCTTACTTGTAGGTTTTGGTTCTGCGCAACACCGTAAAGGTTCTTTGCCTGAAAAAGTTCCAAGGCATTGATCAGTCCTTTTTCATATCTCTTTTGCGCTATGGTAAAAGCGATTTGCTGTGATTCTACTTGTTTTGCACTCTGTTCGTATTCTGCAATTAGAGCCCTGTTATCTTGAACAAGTTGTTGCAACAACTGAAAAAGTTCCTGCTCCTGAATCTCCAAATTATTCTTGGCCTGCATATACGCTATCTTCTGCTGCTTAA
The DNA here is from genome assembly GCA_002167435.2 of Allomuricauda sp. TMED12. Taxonomy (GTDB): domain Bacteria; phylum Bacteroidota; class Bacteroidia; order Flavobacteriales; family Flavobacteriaceae; genus Flagellimonas. Next base: position 15,474 of record NHBR02000140.1, on the reverse strand, counting down.
CTCTGGAATGGTTGGACCATCCATTACTTATGGGAATATTCAATTGTGCCCCAACAAACTTGGACGTGTTATCACTAAACTGTGTTCTAAAAGGTATAACATTGCCATTTTCATCCACATTGGTCTCAAAATAGCTGGTTCCGTAACCCGCAAAAAGTGATAAAGAAGGAAACAACCCCCCTCTTGTGGCCTGCAATTGTTTTTTGGCTGCTGTTACCCTATATTCTTGCGATTTTACCAAGGGCACAAATCCTCTGGCGGATTGGTACAGGGAATCCAAAGTAACATCTTCATTCAACAAAGTTTCTTCCAAGCTTTCTTTTAGTTTTATATCAGACACTTCGGTCAAATTCATTTCTTGAATCAAGACCAGCTTGGCATTTGTAAGTTGGTTTCTATTCTGTGTCAACAACAATTTATCTCCCAAAAGATTGGACTCTGCTTCATAAAGGTCGGCACCGGCCATTAGCCCAAGTTCCACTTGTTTTTTGACCAAATCATAATTTCCTTGTGAAATTTCCAGTTGTTCCAAGGAATTGGCCACCAAACCTTCGAAAAACTTGATATCGTAATAGGCACTCATTACCCTAAAAGCCAACAAAAACTTTTCTTGTAGAATATCTTCTTGGGTAGCCTTGTAAATGAACTTGGAGGCTCTGATGGTGTTTAATTTTTGAAATCCACGAAACAAGTCCAAATTGGCGTTAAGGGAATAATTATTACTGAAGAACTGCGTATTCACAAAATCGTTGGTCTGTGGATCTGCAGATCTACCGTATCTAATACTATAATCGGTGGAACCATTTACCGAAGGCAACAAATCCCTGACAGACTGTCTATAAGATTCCCTGCTAGATTCGTTGTTATAAGAAGTATTCTTTACCTGAAGGTTGTGCTCAATGGCATAGTCCACACATTCTTCTAAGGTCCACACCTCTTGGGAAACCCCAATGAATGCAGTAAATAATAATAAGGTTGTTATGTATGTTTTTAGACTCATAATTTTATCCTGTGCCAAACTACTGTCCATTCTTGTGCCAAATTTATTATATATTGATTATCAGTTAATTATGATATTAAATCAACAACAAGCACTCATTAGGTGTAAAACTTTTATACAAAAAATGTCAAAATATTTTACATCAGGTTAAAACATATCAAAGCAATTACTAGTTTTAACTAAGAAAATTAATCCAGCGCCCCATGGTTGATGCCAAAATTTTAGTTGTTGACGATAATAAGAGCGTGTTAAGTGCTTTGGAAATTCTATTACAGTTTGAGTACAAAAGCGTCCAAACCATTTTTAATCCCAACCAGATTTCCTCTTTTCCCAATTTGGAAGATATCGATATTGTACTTTTGGACATGAATTTCTCCGCCGGGGTGAATACCGGAAATGAGGGATTATATTGGCTCAACGAGATAAAAAAAAGGTCTCCCAATACGTCTGTAATTTTGATGACGGCCTACGGTGCCGTAGATTTAGCCGTTAGGGCCCTGAAACAGGGAGCTTCAGATTTTGTGTTGAAACCATGGAACAACGAACGTTTGATGACCACGGTAAAGTCGGCCTACGAACTTAGAAAATCCAAACAGGAAATACACAGCCTCAAGAAAAAGGAGAACAACCTAAAACAGCTCATCAATGATGGGAGAAATTATATCATTGGTCAATCCAAAGCTCTGACATCGGTATTGAATCTAGTGGCCAAAGTGGCCAAAACCGATGTTAACGTCCTTATCACAGGCGAAAATGGTACCGGAAAAGAACTAATCGCAAGGGAATTACATCGCTTATCCAAGCGAAAAGAAGAAGTTTTTATTCCCGTGGATATGGGGTCGATAGCCGAGAACCTTTTTGAAAGTGAACTTTTTGGACACACCAAAGGGTCTTTTACCGATGCCAAAGAAGATAGGGCAGGTAAGTTTGAAGCTGCGCACCAAGGAAGTCTATTTTTGGATGAAATAGGAAACCTTTCGTTACAGATGCAGGCCAAACTATTGTCCTCCATCCAAAATAAATCCATTGTGCGGGTAGGTTCCAATAAATCCATTGATGTGGATATTCGGCTCATTTGTGCCACGAACTGCAACTTGGAGCAAATGGTCGCAGATGGATTGTTCCGTGAAGATTTGTTGTACCGAATCAACACCATACATATAGAAGTGCCTCCATTACGGGACCGCGATGATGATATTTTGGTGCTAGCTGATTTTTTTCTGAAAAAGTTTGCCCATAAATATGATAAAAGTGGACTGCGCATCAATCAATTGGCACAAGAAAGGCTAATGGACTATCCATGGCCGGGCAACATAAGAGAGCTTCAGCACACCATGGAGCGTGCCGTTATTCTTTCTGATGGTACTGTTTTAAAACCCTCCGATTTTCTATTGCATGCCAAACCCATGCAGTCTATCGACAACGAACCCATGACCCTGAACGAAATGGAACAGCAAATGATCTTTAGGGCATTGGAGCAGAATGAGGGAAATTACAGTGCGGCCGCTGAACAATTGGGAATATCGCGCCAAACCCTTTATAACAAGTTGAAAAAAAGATCCACGGATGGCAAGTAGAAACTTTTATATTCAGCTTATTCTTCGAGTAATCTTTCTCACCTTGACAGCCATTGCCATGGCCTTTTCATTGTCCTACAAATGGTATTTCACAATGGGTCTTTGTGCACTGATTTTAGTAGCACAAATATTTTCTCTGATTACTTTTATAAATCGCACCAACAGAAAAATCGCCTATTTTTTCGATGCCATTAAAAACGAGGATTTTACACTGCGTTTCCCGGAGGGCGTCACTATTGAATCATTTAAAGAATTAAATAAAAGTCTAAACCGCGTTAACGGGCTTATCCAAGAAGTACATCTGCAGCTTCAAATTAGGGAGCAGTACTATCAAGAAATTCTGAAACAGGCCAGTATTGGCATCATGACCTATAACGAAAAAGGGCATATTCTTTTTGCCAATCCAACCTTGGAGAAGTTGTTGGATTATACTCCCCTTAACCACATCAAACAACTAAAGCAGGTTGATGAAAATTTGTATGAAATCTTCAAAAACTTTAAACCTTTTCAGCGCAAACTGTTCCAGTTGTCCAACGAGCGTGAGCAAATACAATTGGCCTTAAAATCAACTCCGTTGTCATTGGATGGCCAGTCTTTGCAATTGGTGGTGGTCCAGGATATTCATAAAGAGCTTGATGAAAAAGAAACAGAGTCTTGGGTCCGTCTTATCCGCGTGCTCACCCATGAAATTATGAACACCATCACGCCGATTGCTTCCATATCGGACTCGATTATCAAATATTACCGAAAAGGGGATAAGATCACTCCGATGGAAGAGTTGGAGGAAAGCCAGATAAAAAACACGCTGAAAGGTTTGGAGGTAATCAAAGATCAAGGCGGCGACCTTATGGATTTTGTGCAATCTTACCGCAGTTTGCTGCATGTGCCCGAACCCAACAAAACCCTTGTGAAAGGTAAAGATTTACTGGAAAAAATTGAAGTGCTGATGTCTGCAAGGCTTATTGAGGGGGAAAGTGAGTTCTCTATACTTTGCAAGCCCGAAAACCTGGAGTTTTATATTGATGAAAAACAAATTTCCCAAGTGTTGATCAACTTGGCCAAAAATGGTTTGCAATCTGTGGAGTCCATCAAAGGTGGAAAAGTACAAATGGTTGCGGGAATCGATGAAAATGACTCAAAATACATTGAAATCCGAGACAATGGACCGGGTATACCGCCCGAGGTGATGGACGAAATTTTTGTGCCCTTTTTCACCACAAAAAGTGAAGGGACAGGCATTGGGCTTAGTCTTTCCAAAAGAGTAATGCAGCTTCACGGCGGAAGCATACAAGTGCGTTCCGTACCCCACAAGGAAACTTTTTTCCGGCTTACCTTTGCCTAATCAAACTATGAAACAAGCGCTTTTAGATTTCTGCTGGAGCTATGTGGACGAAAGAACCACCCGTCTCAAAAAACAGGGTGATGAACTCTGGGAATCCCTGAATTCCGAAACTAAAAGTTCTGCAGGTGACAAGCACGAAACAGGACGGGCCATGGTGCAATTGGAACAGGAAAAACTGGGCCAACAATTACAGGAACTCGATGCAACCCGAAGCATTCTCAATAAAATCAAAATTGATAAACGATCGAACAAAATTCGTTTGGGATCTTTGGTAAAAACCAGTATGGCCGATTATTTTATCGCTATATCAACAGGAGCGTTTAAGCATGACCAAGGGATTGTTTACTGTATTTCGGCCAATGCGCCCATTGCTAAATTGCTTATTGGAAAAGAGAAGGGTGAAAACTTTGTTTTTAACGGGAAAGGCCAATCAATCTTGGAGGTTTTTTGAAATTATAGCACCTTTAAGACTCCTCTTCTACAAGCCTCATATTTGATTTGTCGCGATGGAAAACGATAACAAGAAAAAGTATTCCTATAATGATTAAAAAAACAATTTCTATACTGGACAACAATTGATTCATACCCAGAGACCTTTTGGAACGTTGCGTCAACTGCCTGCCTTCAGAAAGTTGAACCTCTGCAAGTTCATCCAGGTTTCTGCTGATGCTGTTTAAAACGGAAACAATTTCTTTTTCGGAAGCATTCTTGTTCGCATGATTGCCCTCCAAGGTTTTAAGTTCAGAATAATTTTCTTTCAAACTTGTCAAGAACAAGGACTCCTCTCGAGTTAAGTCCGTCTTTCCAAAATCCGCTAGGATGGATCTTATCTCAGGATATTGTGGAATAGTTCCATTATCCAGTGTATTATTGGCCAAGAACAATTCTTTTTTATGGAATAGATTGTTCAGTCTGTAAATATATTCCTGGACTACCAAGCGATCTTCAAAAACCGAGTCCACTCCATGCTCAACTGTAGAAAAGTTTCTGTTGTTTAACCGATTGGATGCTAGAACCAATAAAAAGGCGGCGGCAAGTATAAAACCTGCATGTATACGTTGTTTTATTGTTCTTCTTTTTAGCATCCTTTTGTGTTTTACATGAATTGATATATGTGTAAATTAATGATATTAAAAATTTTACAGGGAAACAAATCCGCCCAGCCATTAGCTAACCATTCTAATTGAGCAAACCTAATGCTTTAAGCTGAGCGGAAATCATCAATCAACTACAGTACGCTTAACTCGCCAGACTCAAGTGCTTCTTTTAAATCTGCTTCAACAACGGGGTGACTATTAAAAAACCTTCTGCCGTCAGCTTTTTTTATTCTCACTACCAGAGTCCCATCTTTTTTCTCTTTTACTTCAGTCACAACCACTTTGTTCCCAACTACTGCTTTATAATTGGCAATACCTCCTTTTTTAATAATGAAGTTGGCTCTTGGAAAATCAATATGCTTAAACTTGGGTGCATCGGGGCGGCCAATTTCCAAAACATCTCCAACTTTTACCTCTTGAGGGTTTATGCTTTGTGCGTTGATATTTGTGGTCGCTACCACGAACAGGATTGCTAAAACTATTATTCTCATAACTATATATATTAAGGGTTTATATTTAATTTCATGTAACACTCTTATAAATCAAAACTGGGTGATACCTCATGCGATTGCTCTACGTCAACTATCTTGAAGGATTGAGCATCCAATGGAAATCCGAGTTGAATTTGATCATCCACTGCAAGTCCAACGAGGCTGGCTCCTAAGGTACTTACCACAGAGACCATGTTCTTTTTAAGATCATCCCGGGTTGATGCAACCAATTGAAAACTTTGGCGTGATCCCTTCATGAATTCCACCGTAACCTTAGAGTTCAACCGAACCACATCATCTGGCATATCCCACTCATCTTCTACCAAAGCCTTATCTATTCTATCGCCCAACTGTTCCAACGCATCCTTATGGGCATAATCTTCATAATACCTATGAAAGTTCAGTATGCGTTTTAGTGTTAGGTAATCCTTTTTTTCCATGATCAGGCTTCCGTATTTCATTTCCAGTTATTAACGGACGGGGCACTAAAAATTAACACCCCAGCATTCTGACCCTAAAATGGCAAAGGCTGTGCCATTTGAGAGGATAAACGACAAATCAAAACTTTAATAATATGATTGTCAATATCTTATATAATATTATAAGGGATGTAAAGAAAAAGGGGCGTGGGTAAAAATTACCCGGTCGGGGCAAATTGCCCCAGAAGTTATTTTAATTTTTCACGGAGTGTTTTCCGGTTGATGCCCAAAATTTCAGCAGCTTTTGTCTTGTTGCCCTGAGTGGATAGGAGCACTTCTTGAATGTATTCTTTCTCTTTTTCTTGAAGTGTTTTGAATCCCTTTTCTGGAAAGTCGATTTTGTACTTTAATTCATCGGGGAGATGCTCTAGCTTGATTTGACCATCACACATTATTACGGCACGCTGGACCACATTCTCCAGCTCGCGAATATTTCCAGGCCAAGAATATCGCTTCAAAACTTCCAGGGCGTCTTCCGCAATACGAACAAAACGGTCCTTATACTCAATGCCGTACTTCTGTATAAACTTTTCAACCAACAAAGGAATGTCTAAAGACCGTTCCCTGAGCGGTGGTACATCAACAGCAACTACAGAAAGGCGATAATAAAGGTCTTCTCTAAAAGTTTTCTTTTGAATTAGCTCTTCCAAATTGCTGTTGGTTGCCGCTATGACCCGCACATCCAATTTTTCCGCCTTTTGCGAGCCAATTTTGGTGACTTCTTTCTCCTGAAGTACCCGTAATAATCTATTTTGAACGGGCAAGGGAGCATTTCCTATTTCGTCTAAAAATATAGTGCCGCCATGTGCAGCTTGAAAAAATCCATTACGGTTTTCATTGGCGCCCGTAAACGCCCCTTTCGTGTAGCCAAAAAGCTCAGCTTCCAATAAACTCTCGGGAATAGCACCACAGTTCACCGCAATAAAAGGAGCGCGAGCATATTTGCCGGAATAATGAATGGCCCTTGCCACCAGTTCCTTTCCAGTTCCGCTTTCCCCACGAACCAAAACCGTGGCTCGATTGTCCTTTACACGATCTATGATCTCCGTGACCTTTTGGAACGCTTCGGAGTTTCCGATCATATCGCCGTAGCTGTTGTTCAAGGCAGGTTTTACTGGTGGTGCTTTCAAAGTTTTCTTCCCTTTCTTACTTGCCAAGGCTTTTTTAACCGCTAATTCCAACTCCACTTTGGTAAAGGGTTTGGTCAAGTAGTCCGTTGCCCCGTGTTTGATTACGCTTGAAGCATCTTCAACCGAAGGAAATCCCGTTACCACCAATTTGGGCATATTCGGGTAATGTTCGGCCACATGTTTCACTAATTCCAGCCCATCTATCTCTGGCATATTAATGTCTGTTACCAATAAATCTATCTCGGTATCTTTTAAGATGTAAAGCGCCTCCTTCACCGAAACAGCCTTGTAGGTGTGATAATCCATCGACTTTAAATGCCGTTGTAGCAGTTCAAGAATATCGATGTCGTCATCGACCAGCAATATGTTTTCCTTTTTCAACAAAGCGCTTACTTTTTTGGGAATTGCAACGTAAAGATAGTGCCTGTTGGTGTATTTGACGTAACCGCTATGTTTCCTTGGTGACTCTGAACAATACCATGTACCACGCTAAGTCCCAATCCTGAACCTTCCCCAACGGGTTTGGTCGTAAAAAACGGATCAAAAATGTGAGGGATGGATTCCTCGGGGATGCCGGGGCCTTGGTCTACTATTTTTAGGATGACATTTTCCTTTTCAACACTGAGGGAAACAGAAATAGTACTTTTAGGCGGTGCAAAATAGATAGCATTTACAATAAGATTGAAGACCACTTGGGTCAACTGAATTTTATCGATGCGCAGCGCTATGTTGTCTTGGGAATGTTCGAATTCGCAAGAGACATCATTTTGCCGCAAGGTAGTGCGCAACATATTGATGGCGTCCTCAATCACCTCCACCACATTGATAACCTCCCGGGTTTCGGGCATTTCGCAGGCGAAAAACATCAGTTTTTTTACCACTTCCCTTGAAAATATGGTGTTGGTGATAATTTTGTCCAAATCTTTGAGGGCTTGTGGGTCATCGCTGATGTGCTCCTGAAGCAGTTCGGTAAAACCCAAAATGTTTGCTAGTGGTGTGTTGAGCTCGTGGGCAATGCCCGCCGTGATTTCTCCCAGAATTCGAAGCCTATCGGATTGTTCCACCTGTCGGCGAATATGCTCCTCCTTTTCTTTGATTTCCTTCCGCTCCAACAGATTGCCCACTTTAAGGCAGACGTTGTCCAACAGTTGTTGCTCTTCCTCCAAAAAGTCCTTGAGTTGGTACTTGGGAGATGGATATCCAACTTTTATCTCTCCTTTCGGTTTATTGAACACGGTAATTACTGATTCCAAAAACACATATTCTTCCCCTTTCTCCTCTGTATTGATGAAGTAATCTGGCGTGGACAGCTCCACGTAAGTTTCCTCATCGAACTGCCAAGCACGCTCTAAACATTGCACAATACCGAGCAATGCCGTTTCCATATCGTCGTAATCACAGTTTACGATGAGCGAGGTGACCTCATATAAACAGGTAAGTTCCTTGATGCGTTCCTTGAGCTTTTGTTCGGCCGTGAGCATGGTATTCTCCTTTGTAGCAAATTAGTGAATTCTTGGGTTTGAATCAGGCTTTTTCTGAATTTGCCTAATTAGAGGAATATTTGTTTTCGAAAGGACTACAAATTTGTTCAGTATGGTACAAAAGGCCATTGGCCGACATTCCCTCAACAATAACCTTTACCTCTTTCTGGTCGTTTAGGGGCACGGTGATTGAATATGGTATTTCTGAATTGACCTCAAGTTGACTTTCCCACCAAATAGCACCATATTTTTTATATAAAAATGAAGTATAATCTGGGTAATTTGGAGTAAAATAAGTTTGTGTACGGCTGAATCCTTTTGGTATAAAAATACTTGTGAACTGACCCTCTCTGCAATACAAATCATCATAATCGTACCTTAATGACAAGGAAATAAAAGGACCCAATCTATTTTTGCTGTAAACCATTGATTTAATAGAAGAAAGTGGCCTGGAAATAAGCTCACCCGGGCTGGCAAACATGCCCTCAATTAAAACAGGCACATACTTTAGGTAAGGAGGGTCTGAAACATAAACATTGATACCTCCCTTATAATTAGGGTTTACCTTAAAACCCAATCTGCGAATATAGCTTTCAAAAGTGTATCGTTTAATCGCCTCTTTATCTATGATTCGCCTTTCTATGTTTGCGGTTATTTGGTATTTAGTGTTCTGCTTTGCCCTTTCAGAAACCACAACTTCGTCAAGGGAAATGGTCCTATCTGTCAGGTCCAGGTCCTCATCTGTTTTTAAAAGAATAGGTTCGTGTTCAACTTGGCTCATATTGCCCAACCATTTTGTATAATCAAACGTGTCCTCTTTGTAATCATCAAAGTAGATTTCGGCTTTTGGCTTTCTGAGTTTTCCTTTTTGGTCCAAAACACTGATCAATATGGAGTCTCCCCCGAATAGTGGAAGGCTACCCTCGAAGCGCTTGTCGGATGCAAGCTCAAAAAGATTGACAGCACCAAATGATTGGGACATAACGGAAACCTGTTTTTCATTTTTGGTGTCCGCATCCAAAATATTACCGTTGATGGCAATATTTTTTTCGAATTCATATGTGTTGTTTTGGCTGTCGTCCATCCTAAGGTACCCGTTGAATTTTTCAGTTCCTTCCATAAGCAACCTGGTATCCATTTGATAGTCCCTTAAACGTTTGTTCCCCTCAAAAAAATAGGTGCCATCAACAAATTGCTGCTTGAGGTAAGGCTGCACTAAAAAAGATGAGCTTATGGAGTTGTTGGGGAAGTAAGCGCTTGATTCAGCAGGAAGCACCGATATACTTAAATTGGCCATTTCTTTTCCTTCAGGTAATATCAAGTCTATTTGAAGGGAATCTTGGCTTTTATTAAGGCAGTAGCTTACATTAACCGAATATTCCTTTTTACCCACTGTTTGTTTGTTAAAAAACATACGTTGTGAGATGGGGCGCATTTCTTCATCTAAAATTACCGCAGTATTGATTCCGTTGGGGATTTGATTTCGGTTTACTGAAATGACATCGTTGTCTCTATCGACATCATCACGGTAAATGAAAGACCGATCAGTATTGTTGAAAATTGCTATTGAACGTCCTTTGCCCTCGCTTGATGACAGGATGGTTTTTGACCATTTAGGCCTTAGCATGACAACATCTTTTGCCGTGTTGTCCACACTGATTCCTATTTGTTGCTTAAGGTTGGTTTCCAGTTTTTTGGTAACCCAAAGACCATTTGCATCTTTGATCTTTAAAAAATACGATGTGGAGGGGTCGGCAAAGAAGCCAAACCTGCCTTGCCCTAACTCGTTTGTTTGAATATTTGATTGAACATGGGTGCCATCTTCAGTCAAGAGTTGAATCCCATCGGTTTTTATGGGGCGTAGGGCTTCATCATAAACCATTAGACCCACACTATTGTATGTGTCGGCTACTATCTGCTGTCCTTCAGGTTGAATCAAAATGGTCGTGCCACCTTTGACTTTTGAAGGGGGTTGCTCCGCATTTCCAATCATCGTGATCTTTTGAAGAAAAGGAGTGGCAACTTCAAAGTTTTTCATGTAGTTGGTCCATGCCATCAGGGTATATGAATCCTCAACAAAAGTTGAATCAATTTTGAAATCTCCGTAGCTGATACCATTGTTGACGAAAAACATTTTTTTTACTAAGGCCTTTCCTTCTTTTGAAAAAATGCCAACATGCAGATTGGTAGTTGACGAAGATGGCAAGCCCTGATTCTGATCTTGAAAGTAGGCCTGGAACCATAAGTGTTCTCCTTTGAAAAATGCTGTTTTATTAAGGTGTAAATGTATATTTTCAAGCAAAGGGTCTTCTTCCGCTCCTATTTTTGCTGCCTCTTGTCCAAAAGAAGAAAAGAACAGAATCAAAAAGAAAGGGAAGACAATTATGTTTTTAGAATGGATCACTACGAATAAATATAGAACATTCTCAGATCAAAAACCATGCCTATACATAGGAATCCCTCTTCAAAACTTAATCTCTAAAATAACAAAACCCCCAAATAATTGGGGGTTTTAAGTGGTCCCACCTGGGCTCGAACCAGGGAGGTTAATCTATTTAAATCCAATTGTTTGATGACTTGTCAACTTTCTAGGCGTCCGAATTGTATGCCTTATTACTAAAAATATTTACTTATTAGACTTTAACTTTGTTTCAATTTACGTAACCATCTATCGAAATATGGACGGTCATTGTTGTTGGGCTGTTCATACCATTCAGAACACATTAGAAAATATTCCCCTTTAATCAGCAAAGGTTTTTTCCAATATCTTTCAACTTTCGCAGGGTTTGGGGAATTTACCTTTTTTAAAAATGGCAACTGTAAATCTAAAGTAACTTTAGAATAATATTCCGTTTGTAGCTTCTCAAGCTCTTTATAATTTAGCAAATTTTCGTCAATAACCTCTTCCATTCTTTGCCTAACATATTTACCAATGGGTAATTTTGAAAGACCATGATTATTGTAGTCCTTTTTAGTTTCTTCAGATGGTTTGGATTCCTCAATATTCTTAATAGTCGTATACTCAACTTTTCCATGTACTTTAGAATGGCAGGTTGAACATAAAACAGTTATATTGCCAAGTTCACTTTTCCCACCTTGTGAATACAACTTTTCATGATGGTATTCTGCTTCTTTGTAATCCTTAAATTTATAATTACAGCCTTTGAACTCACATTTACCATTTGAGCTATTAAAAGCGGCTATTTTGTCCTCATCATTTATTTGTCGCTTATCATCAAGCTCTAAAACATTATATTTTTTAAGGAACTCTTCAATTAAAATGTCCCTTCTTAGGGAAATAATTTTCTCAGACCACCCCCCTCGAATATTATCATAAAATCTTTGATATGTTGCATTAGAACTTCTAAATGCTTCGCTATAAATTTTGGAATGAAAAGTTTGGATAAAGTTTTGTATGTTTTGCTCATGACCAGAAAGTGCATAACGCAGCTTTAATTCCCTAACCATTGTATAAACCGCAAGAACCCATGCGTGTTTCTCCAAGTATTTATAATCTCCTGGCTCTTTGGGAAAGCACTTGCTCAAAAAGTTTAGTACACTTAATATATTTTTGTATTCCTTGGAGGTTTTGTCCAAGTCTTTCTTTATGTCAAAAAAGTTATAGATCTCTCCAGACCCCATTTGTTTTGCCCCATAAACTTCGTAAAACAAAATTCTAGCCGCATCAGGAAAAACACCATATCTATTTTTGGAAACTCCAACCGAGTATTTTAAAAAATCGTGGTTGGCTACAATTCGCATGGATTCCACTATTTTACCAGGTTTGGCGTTTAAGCGCTCTCCTAATTGTAGTGGTTTGCCCCTCTGTAACCTTGAAAATATCAACCGCACCCTTTCGTCGTTATAATCCTCCATTATATGGAACCTAAGATTATAATTTAAAAATTGCGCCTTTTGTATATCATCTAAACCTTTATCCCCATTAAAAGTGACCCCATGATTCTTCTCCCCTGAATATTTTTTGGAAAGCTTGATTTTATTGTCATAAAACTGGCTAATACAATTTAGCCGTTGTTGACCATCCACAATATAAAAAACGCCTTCGCTACTTATGTAGTTCACAAAAAATAAAGGAATTGGCTCTCCCTTTAAAATTGTGTCTACCAGGCATTGTTTATCATCATTTGACCATGCATCATTTGGTCTTTGATAGTTATAATCTACTTTATATTTGTTCCTGTCGTTTATATATTGTTGTATTGTTGGCATAAATTAAAACTCTTCTAAATGTATAATTGGCAAAACAAATTCTAAGAGAGGATTTTCTTTAAATACTTGCAAAGTTGAGTGGTTTGGTTTTGTCCGTCCGTTATAAATATAAATAAAACGGACACGTTTTTATTTTACTTAAATTTAACACTATGTCGGATGCAAACAAAAAAAATGAATTTGAAGGGATAGATTTTGGTGATGACCATGAAGTTGTGGATTTATCTTTATTCAATTTTGTTTTGCCAGATGACAAACCAATCAATACAAGTGCCCAAAAGAAACCTGATGATTTTGTTTACAAGACCGAATATAATGGTTTAGAAATATTTAACAACAAAATCACCTCTATACCCTATCTGTGGAAGCCTTTCTTACAAAAAATCGGTCTGGCGGCATTAGTAGGCGAAAGTGATTGTGGAAAATCGACATTTCTATCTTATTTGGCGTTACATATTGCCCTAGGAAAAAACTCCTTTATGGAGACTCCTCTTTATCCAGATTACTCAAAGTCTATTTATGTAAGTACGGAGGATGATATTTTTTCTATCAGTTCCAAGATTAAAAACCAAGTAAATTCATTTGGGCGTTTTAAAAAGAAAAAACTTAAAAACATTGAGTTCATTTTTGAATCTAATGACTTGCTTAAAAAGCTGGAGAAAAAGTTGAAGGAAGAGAAAAGAGATTTGATAATTATAGATGCTTTTGGTGATGTTTTTCCCGATGACCTTAATCAAAACAATAAGGTCAGAAGTTTTCTCGACAAGTATCAAAATCTTGCAAAAAAGTATGAGTGCCTAATTGTGTTTCTTCACCACACGAAAAAAAACACTGGTAACTACATCTCAAAAGATAATGTAATAGGGTCGCAAGGATTTGAAGCTAAAATGAGGGTTGTACTTCAATTAAAGCCTCAAAAAAATGGTGATTTGCAACTTCTGGTTTTGAAAGGAAATTTCATAAGGAGGGAAACAAAACAAACTTCATTTACTTATCAATTGATGGACACGCAGGGATTTCATAATACAGGAATCACATCGAGCAGGCAATTTATACCCAAAAAAGACAATTCTGCATTAAAGAAAAAAGTGATAGAATTAGCAAGTACTTTTAAAGATGAAACGTCTAACAAATACAACAGCATTCGAGATATTGTAAGGATTTTAGAAGGAACTGAATTAGAGGCTAAAAGAACAGTTGTTGGAGAAATTGTAAAGGAAAACAAAGACTTGATTGAGTTATCTAAAAAACGTTGATGTTCTATTGTTCATGACCTCTTTTTTAATTCAATTTTTTTCCGATCACTTTGAACTCGTCTAATTTCTGTTCAATCTTTATTTCATCTTTTTCATCATTTGATAGAACTATAGACCTAATGATTTCATCGAACATTCCAACTTTGCGGGTAACTTCTTTATAATTGAATTTTTTAATTGTTAATCCTTTCTTTTTATAGGAATCGTCATCTATCCCTGGATGATAAGCCAATATGGTTTTGTTTTCTAATTCTTCAGGCTTAAGAGGTGTGCTGTCCAACAGAATCCATTTGTTCTTAAACTCTGCTCCCAAATCATCATTCTTAACCATTGTAGCAAAAATACTCTCAGAATATACTTCTGGCTTCACCTTTAGCCATTTTAAAGACTTGGGTTCTTTCTGAAGTATGAAATTTGAATAAGCTTGTTTTGCTTCATATGCGGGTACATACTCCTTATATTTCAATTCTATCGGAACTTCACTATCAGAAACCACTTCTGATTTTGTCTGAAGTTGGTTGAAATATTCTTCAGCTTCTCTTCTAAATTCATCAAATGATTTGGTAAGGTCTGTTACGTTTTTCATTTGAACTTCAAACACAACCATACCCACATAATTCTCTACTTTGCCTATTCCTTCAACATTGTTTAATTCAAGTAATAATCTATTCTTTTTTACATTTGAAAAGGCTTCCCCTTTAATCTCTATAACGTAAATTATCTTGTTGTAGAAGAATATGAAATCAGGGAAATACTTATGTGTACCATACTTAAAATGAATGTTACGTTCATTTCTCAGCCAAAATGGTGCAGTCTTATCTGGTTCTTGTTCAATAAGGTGATTTACATAATCTGCCAATTGTTTTTCTGGGTAAGAATCAAACTTATCATAGTCATATGCAGAGTTTTCATAACCATAAAAGTAATAGCCATTTTTGATAAGGGCTATTAATTCTGCCTTATCTGTAATTCTCCTGGTGTCATTGTTTTTATCCTTTGAGCGAATTTTAATTTTTTCCGTTTTAAACTCGTTCTGCAATAGCCAGGTATTTGATTCTGAATCCAGTGTGTCAAGATCTAATTCAAAGTATTCATTCTCTACGTAATGGATATAGAAATAGGTAAAGCTATCTTTAAACCTGTTTATAGCCAATTTGTAATCGACCTCATCCAAATTGTAGAAATAAAAACCAATATCATTAAGCAATTTGCCATACTTCTGAAAAGTAGTGTATGTTTTTGGCACGTCTGGAATGGCTTGTAAATCTTTTAATACCCTTCCGTATATCTCTTTCATGTCCCTTTCTGAAATTTCAAGGGCATCATAATTCCAATCCTGGTCTTCTCCAAGCTTATGAAATACCTCTTTGTCCGTAAACAAGTCAACCTCT
>NHBR02000139.1 GCA_002167435.2 Allomuricauda sp. TMED12 | reverse complement strand
TTGAAAGAATAGAGGATTTGTAAAACAAAAAAACCCAGCACTAAGTGCTGGGTTTTTGAGGCATCGAGCGGATTCGAACCGCTGTACAAGCTTTTGCAGAGCTCTGCCTAGCCACTCGGCCACGATGCCAATTGGATCGCAAAGCTAAAAATATTTTATGAATATTTAGATTGAAAAATAATCTAAATGGAAATGAGTGTTACTTTTATGAAAAGTATATCTTAGAGGCATCGGGTGGACTCGAACCACCATAAAAATCCTTGCGGGACTTTGTCTATCCAATTCGACCACAATGCCGTTTAAATTGTTGTAGACAAAATTAAAAAAAGTTAAACAGTATCAGTAGGTTAGAGCTAGCGGTTTATCGAGTAATTCCGAGTTTCACCGAAACACTTTCCACATCACCACCGATAGGTGGGTTTATTTTAGAAACTTCCACCTCCACTTCGGTTACTTCAGGAATTTCACCAAATATGCGATCAATAATTCTTTTTGCCACATGTTCCAAAAGATTGGAGCGGACTGTCATTTCTTCTTTTATAATGTTATTTAGATGGACATAGTCCACCGTTTCGATAAGCTGATCGGAAATAGCAGGTCTAGCAAGATCTGCAGTAACCTCGAGATCGACTCTATAATCGCTCCCAATAAGCATTTCTTCCTTTAAACACCCGTGGTTGGAATGTATTCTAACGTTCTTTAACCTAATCTTTCCCAAAACTTTGAATTAAGAAAGGGCAAAAATAGGGCAAAACGTTTTAAATCAATACATACATCTACAGTTACTTATACCTTGGAATAAGTCCATCCCTACAGTAAGAACATGAGTACCTGTACTATAACCTAAAATTTCGTTTGTAATTACCTGATAGGAATAGCCAAAATAGAAATTACTCTTTTTAAATCCGGCAATGGGGGCTATGTATAAGGGTTCTCCCAATTGGTCATTTAAAAAACGATAGGTAAGACCTACATAATAATAGTCTTCAAAATCTCGAAAGCGGAATTTGGTATTCAAATCAGTAACGGAACGACCGTCACTTTCGAACCATTGGAAGAATACTGAGGGTTCTATTTCCAATTTACTGTTTTTACTTTTGGAAAAACTGTATCCTGTGTATACGTAATAGTTTCGGAGCTTGTTGGGCTCAATACGGATGATATCGGTGTTGAAATTGGACAGATCCTTATTTAGCACGTTTCCGGCATTTAAACTAAAATAAAATTTATCGTACCTGTAAAGCACACCAAGATCAAAATTATGATTTGTGGTAGCCTTATCATCTGTTGGTAATTGTCCATTGTTGGCTTCGAATTGCTCCACGTCTATCCTAAATTGGTTGAAGTTATATGACAGGCCAAAAGAGAGAAAAACGTCATCATATCTATCCAATGTTAAATGGTGGGCAAAGGAAACCCTTGCGCCTCTTTGTCTAGTAAAACCATTGCTATCGTTATAAAGAAGCATACCAACACCAGATCTGTTGCCTATTCTGGCATCTGCTGCCAAGGTTTGGGTATCTGGAGCATCTTCAATCCCCACCCACTGTGTTAAGCCGTTTAAACGAACTTTTATATGGTCTCCTATACCTGCATAAGTAGGGGACATTAAAAATGGATTATCGGCTATGTATTGGGATAACTGGGGTACGGTCAACTCCTGTCCCTTGGCACAAAGTGCCAAGGAAAACAATAGGATAGTTGAGTATACTTTTTTTAACATGGGGTCAAAGTAGGTTAAGTGTTATTGTCGATACAGTGTAAAGTGTCCAACAAACTCTCTGTCATCCAATTCTCCTTGGAGTTGAACAACATACCAGTAGTCTCCGGTAGGCAATGGTTTTCCATCATAATTTCCATCCCAACCTTGAACGTTTCGGGTCATCTCTTCCACTACTCTACCATAACGATCATAAATCTTAATTAGTACGTCAGGGAAGCCTTCAATGTTATCCGGAATCCATAGATCGTTCAATCCATCTCCATCTGGGGTAAAGAAGTTCGGGAATTCAACATCTATGAACTCCATGAATATCTCTGCAGTAGCCTCACAACCATTCTGATCAACCACGGTTACTGTATACGTATCGGTTCTGTTGATGTAGAATGTGTTGTCGGTTCCATTGTCAATATCGTTGAAGTAGAAGGTATAATCTTCCACACCTCCTTCAGCTATTGCTGTAATTTGGTTGATATTGTTATTCTCCAACGTCAATGTTAATGGTTCGTATGCCTCAATGGTGAAATCGTAAGTGGTCATACATCCATTGGCATGTGCAATGGTAATATAATGGTCACCTGGCACCATATTCGTAAAGTCTGCTGTTAACTGCATGTCCGCAGGATCTGTAGAATCCAATGCGTACATTAAATCATTGACAATGGATTCATCTTCCAAAACAATATTTAAATAATTGTCTGGAATATTTCCTGTACACTCATACATAGGTGTTACTGTAGCGGCAAGGTTAACACCTGGCTCTATTTCTACAATTACGTTGGTTTCACAACCTTGGGCATCCCTTACAAAAACAACATGCGTTCCTGCAGTTAAATCTTGGAACAAGAACTGGTCTTGGACAAAGTTTGCATCGGCGCTGGAATTTAAACTGGTTTCATAAGGTGCGGTACCTCCAGATATTTGAACTTCAAAGGAACCATCACCGCTTTCAAAACACACTTCATCCATAATGTTGATAGCTTCTGCCACAACAGGTTCGGGTTGTGTAAGCTCGAATTGGAATGTAATGAAACATCCATTTACATCTTGGGCGATTACATCATAGATGCCGGGTTCTAGATCAGTAAATGTGTTCGTCGTATCAAACTGATCTAGATTTGGTGAAATAGCGTAAAGGATTTCACCGGTTCCACCCGACACTTCAACAGTAATAGTACCATCGTTCATTCCTGAACATGTAATATTTGTAAACTCTTCTGTTTCTATGACCAATGGTTCTGGATCTATAATGGTAATTACAGGAGATACTTCAACACAGTCCTCGCTGGTTACTCGTACATAGTAATCACCGGCCATTAGTCCGTTAAAAGTTCCACTGGCTTGTGGACCATCAACTAAATTGGTCAATGCAGCATCGCTGAACAATTCGTAGCTATAGTTGCCCAGACCACCTGTTGCTTGTGCAATAATGGTTGCAGATGCTTCTCCCATACAGTTAATGATGGCTGCAGACTCGTCTATATCGAGCATCAATTCTGGAACTTCATCAACAGTTACTTGATTGGATATCAATGCATCACAACCATTGGCATCACGTACATAATATTGATATACGCCTGGCCCCACAACGAATGTATGAGTATCTCCACCGCTCATAGGATTGAATGAAACTCCATCCACACTATAGAAATAGGGTGCTGTACCACCAGTTGCAGTCAACATAATTTGTGCATCATCGATACATGTCATTGCACTTACTTGAACAAGAGAAGCCTCAACTTCCGTTGGTTCGGTGATGGTCACCTGAGGTGTTTCCACACCACAGTTCCAACCATCGGATACGGTAATGCTGTAGGTTCCAGCTCCCAATCCGGTGAACGTATCACTACTTTGCTCCCCAGTGGTAAATACAATGTTTGTACCTGTTGGATCGTAATAATTCAATTGATAGACATAGGAACCTTCACCACCAGAAACATTATGCGCCCAAATAGATGCACTTTCTGCACCGTAGCATAATAGGTCTATTGGAGCAGCATCAATATCTGCAATAATTGGAGTGGGTTCAATTAAGGTAATTGCCCTATCTTCTATACATCCTCCATTATCGGTAACCCTTACGGTATAAACTCCAGCAGATAAACCTGTGAATACATGGCTAGGCACATCGTTTATGGTGTATACTTGGGATGTAGTAGTATTGGTCAATACGATATCGTATGGTGCGTAACCTCCCGTTGGGGCTATCAAAATTTCACCTTGGTCGTTGGTACAGGTTACATTGGCCACTTCTTGTGGAGTGTAATCCAATGCTGAACTTGGAGAAACTATGGTAATGGTATTCGAGTCTTCAATACATTCCGGATATCCTGTTTCGGAAACGCGAACAAAGTAGTTTCCACCCACCAATAATGGATCCGTAATGGACATTGGGTTGGTCGAAGTATTTCCACTTCCCATGATTCCTGTAGTTGTACCATCGGCATTGAACACCTCAAAATCGTATGCTCCTGTATATCCGGTTACATCTATTTCCAGGGTTCCTGCATCACCAAAACACATGGCCGGTGATGTAGCTGTAGCTACAACGTCAATGGTATCGTATGGAGCTATGGTATGCACAGTTTCCACATAACAACCTGTAGTGTCGTTGGTTGCTCTAAACGTATAGCTTCCAGGTTCTGTCAACTCAAAAGTAGCTGTGGTACTGGTTGAGGCTGTCATTGATCCATAAGGATTTCCAACAGGCAACAATTCAAAAGTATAGGTATCACCACCAATGCTTTCCGTAACAGTTAAGGTTACTGTTTCTGGATTAACACAGGAAATGGCAACATCTTGATTGACAGCTAATGTGAAAGTGTTCAAAGGTTGAACATCAATACTATCAGGATATTCACAACCATTGGCATCCCTAACGATGTAGTTAATGGTTTGAACAGTTCCATCGTCCACTACATCAAAAGTTGCATTCGAAGTAAAGCTGTTTCCTTCAAAACTATAGAAATATGGTGCCGTTCCACCAGTTGCAGATACTGTTACGGTTGCTTCAATAACAGAGTTGGAAGGACTACATGCAAAATCTGTTGCAGTTGCAGAAGCCGCCAATACTGTAGGCTCTCCCACAGTAACATCGAATGTATCCTCACAAGCTCTTGATGAGATAACTCTAGCTTGGTAATCACCAGCAGGTAGATTATCAAATACAGGGCTTGATTGTGCGAATCGGTAAGGATTTACCAAGTCGGACATCTGATAAAGCTCGTAGGTATATACTGGATCAACCACGGTTGTAGGATCCAATACCACTGTCAAACTTCCATCAGAACCGCCAAAACAGTTAACATCATCAACAATAACATCATCGATAATTGGATCTACCTTATCGTCCAATTCCTGTGTTACCACATAAATACAAGGTGTCGCTGTATCATTATCGGTTATTGTGAAGGTATACACACCAGGCTGCATTAGTCCGGTAAATATTCCTGTTGTATTGCTATCCGTTGTTGTTAAATCAGGATACACTACATCAAAGGTCAAGTTGGAAGAACCACCTGAAACATTTACTGTAATCTGACCACCTGGATCTACGGTACAATCGATAGGTTTAACCACGGTAGTGTTAGCCGTCATGGCATCAGTTAGTACAACTGGACCAACTGTTGTGGTACAGGACCACTGATCGGCAATCAATACTTCGTAAGAACCAGCACCCAATCCAGAGAAAACATCACTGGTTTGTGGTGAACCTACGTTAGATCCATTTCTGATCAATTGATAGGTATAATTACTTCCCTGACCTCCAGCTGTTCCAACAACTTGGATTTCACCTTGTAAATTGGTACAGTTTTCCACATTGATCTGCAATGATGCAGTAATTGGAACAGGATCTGTTAGGGTGATAGTATCCACCAATTGCTCACAACCGCTGGAATCAATTACCCAAGCTTCATAAGTTCCAACAGCTAGACCTGTAAAGTTTGGACTTGCGACATAATCACCAGGCCCTGTTGGAGAAGTGGTTCCGACATAGTAAGAATATCCACCCCAACCACCGACAACATTGGTAATTTGAATAGCACCATCGTTGCCCACACAGGTAATATCCGTAACAACAGTTGCTCCTGTAATTGCAGCAGCAGGTCCTGCAATATTAAATGATTCACTGTACACACAAGCCGCACCTGGAGGGTTGGTATCGGTAACTTCTATGTAATAAGTTCCTGCTGCAAGCCCCGATATGGTAAAACTTCCGTCAGCATCAGAACCAGTTGTTACAACATCATCTCCCAAATTGGTCGGTGTGTTGTTTATATCATAGTATAAAGTATAGCTGGTAGCGCTTGCGTAGGTTACACTGGAACCATCAACAAGGTTTAACTCTACAGCACCATTGGTGTCTCCGTAACAGGTAATATCAGTAGTGTTCACTACATTCAAATCCAATATTTCTGGATCTGCCACTTCGTGAGAAATGGTAATGACACATCCTGTTACTGTATTTCTTACTTCGAAATTGTGTGTGCCAACACTTAATCCTGTAAAGCTGCCTGAGGCCTGGAAAGTACCTGAAGGTAATTCCCTGAACTCATAGTTTGCAGGATCAGTTGTTGAATTCGTGATAGAACCAATTGCGGTAATGGTGATATCCTCTCCGGTAACACAAGTAGCAAAGGCATCAATGGCCACAGTGGCATTATCCAAACTGTCGAATGGCGCAATGGTAGCTGTTGTTGTTCCCAAACATCCATTGTCATCATACACATTGATGGTGTAGCTACCCCCGTTGACATCAGTTTCGGTATATACCGGATTGCTTCCAGATTGGACTACTACAGCACCAGCATCGTTAATAAACTCATAGATAATGTAGTTTCCGCTACCTCCAGTTATTGAGGCCGTGTCTATAGTTATTGTTGCATTGTTTGTATTGTTTCCAACAGCACATCCAAATTCAACTACTGAAGGAGCTGGAACGGATATAGTAGCAGGTTCTGAAATAACAATGTTGAAAATGTCATCAAAACAACTGTTAGTTCCTGTTCCACGAACATCATAAGTTCCGGCAGGAAGATTTTCAAAAGTCTTAGTGCTCGCATTAAATGATGCACCGGCAGGCATAGGTGTTAGGGTATAAGACAAAGGCCCAACCCCATTATCTATTTCTGTTAGTGTAATGCTTCCATCATTGGCGCCAAAGCAGGTAATATCTGTGTGTGTTTCCGTAAAGGTTGGCAGTGGTGCATCCGGCACATCTATCGTAATGGTCTGTGAACAGTTTGGTGGTGCCGTTCCCATATCAAACACAATAACATCATAGCTTCCAGCCGCCGCAGCACCTGTCCATGTAAATGGATTAGAAGGAAGGACCGCCCTAACCTGATCGTTTGCGCCAGGACCATCTATTAGATATTCGTAGTTACCTGAACCGGCAATAACCTCAATTTCAATTTCGGCATTGGCCGCAGCACCTGGTTCACAATCCAAAGCAACGGTTTGAATAGCTGTGAACTCCAATGGGGGATGAACATCGATAACATCGGTATCGGTACATCCATTACTATCTATAATTGCTACGTTATAGGTTCCAGGCGATACATTGGTAAAGACACCGCCATTATCCAAATAGGTAGTTCCACCATCTAATGAGTAGAATACCTGAGGAGCTGTTGTTGTTGCATTAATAGTTACCGTAATAGGTATGGAACAACTATCAATAAGGATACTGTCAATTGTCGGATTTGGTGTTAAGGTCAAAGGAACTGTTCCTAAGTTCACACCACACCCNTATTGGTCTTCCATGGTTACATCATAGTTNCCAGCAGGTGAGTTTGCAGGAATNTCGATAGGNTTATCGGATGTNGANGTNATGGTTGTAAANCCAGCNGGACCTGTNACNGTNTAAGTGTANATTCCACCACCGCCCAATGGGTTCTGAATCTGGATAAGTCCAGGAGCATTACAACTAATGTCTTGCAACACAACNGGTGTTCCAGATAACGGATCGAGTTCTTCCAGCAACAGATTTTCTGTAGCNCCTACACAACTATCATTGTTGGAACCATCAACTTCGATTACTTCAATGTAATAGTTTCCNGCAGNNAGNCCAGTTAAAGTAATATCTTGAGGGGAAGAATAAGGAACTATTCCACTACTGTTAATCAAAACAGGAGAACCAGAACTCATATCATAGAAATTCCATCTAAACTGAGTTTCAAAAGGAGCTTGGTTATCGGTTACAGTATAAGTAATACTTCCATTATTAAGACCAGCACAACTTGGCGTAGCCGTAGATGTGATTTCCAATGGAACGGTAATCAAGTCGTTAACATTGACATTGCTCTGTCTAACACACCCACCACTGTCACGTACGTAGAAAACATAGGTTCTACCAGGAACCAAACCAGTCCATTGGTACATACCATGACCNGCAGTAACTGGGTTGCCAAGGTTGTCAAAGCTTCCACCTGGATTCCAGNTAGTTGTGGCAGGATCAAAATTGGCAGGGTCATCGGAATAGGCATATTCGTATCCTGGAGCACCTTCTGATCCTTGTACGGTAACTTGAAGCTCGTTACAATTCACGATCAATGCCGAGATGGTAATGTCCAAATCATCCAAAGGATAAGGGATAATAAAAGGAGGCAGGTCTGTTTGACAAATCGTATTTCCTGAACCATCTACCGTTCTCATGGAAGGATAAACAGTATCGCCCGAGTTATAACCGGTAAACTGATCGGAAACACCTGGGTTGGAATTGTCACCAATCCAAGTAGTACCACCATCGTCACTAAATTCGATAGTGCCCAAAGTTGTTGGGTAACCTGAGAAACCAAATCCGAAATCACTTGCCAATCCCGTACAGGTTGCAGGGGTGATTCCACTTACTACGCCCGTTAATTCATCAGGGTTGTTTATGGTTTGTGTATCGGTAATGGTACATCCTGATGCATCGGTTACATTTATTGTGTAATTCCCGGGCATTAGGTTGTAATATGTTCTGTTTGATGTCAATACATTGGTATCAGTCTGGTCGGAGGCGCCACCATTATCCAGATCAATGATTTGAATAGTATATGGCGCTACACCGGAGGTAATATCAACTAAAATATTTCCAGTACCATCATGACAATCCGGGTCGGTCGGTGTTGCGGTCATGGTCAATGGAACTGCTGGATTTACAGTTACGGTTTCCATGTACTCACAATACGGAGCTGTTGCGGAATTNTCNCTTACNTANACATCGNANGNGCCNTCGTTNCCNGCGGTAACTGTATANNNNTTNGTTGTTGAGAANNATCCNGTNGGGTCTGTNGTAGTTGGAACAAANGCATATTCCAATGTTGGAGTTCCACCCGAAGCGGTAACAGTAATGCTACCATCGGCNCAGGTTGAAACATCTACAACATCCACTGTGGCCAACAAAGTATCTTCAATAGTTACTATTTGTTGAACCCCNGCACATCCATACTCATCACGAACATCAATAGTATACGTTCCAGCTGTTAGGCTAGAGAATGTATGCGTTATTGCCGTTGATGGGGTTGGTGTAATCCATGGACCTCCATTTAAACTAAATTGATAGTTTCCGTTTCCATCTGTTACATCTACTTGTATGCTACCATCATTGTTACCACTATAACAAGCGGTAGGAGTTGTGGTGAATACGATGGTTGCTGGTGGATCAACTGTAATAATATTGGTTGTATCTTCACATAGATTGGTGTCTCTGGCTCGAACCACATAATCACCAGCAGCTAGTCCCGTAAAAACGGTGGATGATTGGAAAGCAGTAATTACTCCACCAACACCATCTTCCAATTGATATTGATAAGCCGGTGTTCCGCCAGTGGCAGAAGCTGTTATGGTTGCACCACCATTGGTACAAGTAAGTTCATTGGTAATAGAAGCCGTAACATCCAACACATCCGGTTGTGTCAATGTTTGATTCAACACGACAGAACAAGCGGGGTCTCTTAAATCAACAATATTGATTGTGTGTGCACCAGCTGCGAGACCTGTTACGGTTATTGGGCTTGCGAACTGTGCCGCAGAAACCGCACCACCATCAACTTGATATGTAAATCCTGTAGCAGGATCAAAGTTTTCAGCTTCAAAAGTGATGGTGCCATCTGCCGCTCCATTACACGTAAGGTCCGTATATGCAGTGATGGCTCCATCAAAGGCATGACCATCTTCAACAGTAACATTAAGTGTTATTGAATCGGTACAAACCTCTGGAATTTGATAAGCCTCGATGTCGTCGATTGCGATATCGTTTCCGTTGACCACAGCGGAGTTTGTTCGAATAACGATGTCCAAATTGCTGTTTGCACCAGGGTTCAGGTTAACGGAATAATTATTCCAATCGTTAACACCTGTATTTTTAGGAATGTTTCCTGTGGTCGTACTTGCTATAATAGTACCTCCACCGTCAACTAATTGAATCTCAATTGATGGATCTCCTCCCCCGGTGCCATTTCTTAGTAAGTTAAAGGCATGAAGGGAAACGGTGATATCTCTATTAGGAATAACCTCTACCCCGGTTTTTTGATACACAATCCCCCCAACACCCGCGACTCCGCCAACATTTATGGCAAGGAACCTTCCTCCGGCCAAACCGGTATGATCGTTAGGGCTTAACCATGAACCATATGGATTAACAATGGTTTGGGTTACAGAGTATTCCCCATCCTGTATATGTGTGTCGGTCCCGAAGCCACATGCACTAACACTACCATCTTGAGGCTCGTAGCAATATGCAGGGTCGATTTCGGAAATACTTGTATTTGGTCCTACTCCAAAGTTTTCCGATAAAAGAACACTTGGAGATGGCGCTATATTACTTGTATAATTTACCGTAATGGTATGGTTGCCAACAGCCACATTGTTGAACACATTGGACGTGTTGGGTGTATTTGGTGAACCATCTATTTCATAAGTATAGTCAAAATCCGCACTATCTGGAGTTACGGTAATTGTTCCCTCACCATCACATTCATAGTCAATTGTGGTCGTTGCATTTGGTGGTGTTGGTTCTGGGTCAATGTTTACCGTCATAGGATAGGTACACAAATTGGCATCCCTAATGTAAAGGGTATGTGTGCCCGGCAATAGATATCCAATAGAGCTTGCACCATAGGTAGAACCCCCATCAAAACTGTATTCGTAAGGAGCGGTTCCTCCAATAGCATTTGTGATTCGAACCTCAGCACCCATTCCTGGATAGCACTCTGCTAAAGCAGTTACTGCGGCCGAAGCAGAAAGCGTCAAAGGCTCTGTTATGGTGTAAATTTCGGTTACATCACAGTTGTTGGCATCCCGTACACGAATATTATAACTTCCTGCTGGCAGGTTTACAAAAGTGTTGGATGTTTGGTAGTTGGCACCATTGTCTATACTATACAAATAGGGACCTTCTCCACCAGTTGCTGTAATGGTAATTTGCGCTTGTGATTCACCGCTACAAAGAATATCGGTATTGGTAATTGAAATGGCCAATGGGTCATCTTGAACAATGGTAATATCATAGTTGGCCTCACAATAATCGGCACCACCTCCATTATCTCTTACATAAACATCGTAATCACCTGCACTAGTAACTGTTGCAGGGTTGGTTGTTGAGAAATCACCAGATGTTGGTGCAACTCCATCGGCAACCACGGCATACACATAGTTTCCATCGCCACCTGCTGCAGTAATGGTTACATTGGTATCTGTGGCACAAGCAGTTATATTCGGAGCCGAGGCTACAACACTAAGTTCAGGGTCAACGGTTATGGAAGCCGTATCGGTACAATCATTACCATCTCTTACATCAACTGTATAAGTACCTGGTCCTAAACCAGTAAATACATTACCGGATACAAATGGACCTCCGTTTAAGCTATATTCATAATTTCCGTCTCCCCCGGATGTGATGTTTGCCGTTAAGGTTAATCCAACAGCATCATCATAACAAATGTCGTTGGGAACAATTTCTAAAACCGGAGCAACAGCTTCATTTATGGTGAAGTTATCGGTGTACACACAACCATTGGCATCGGTTACCGTAAAGGTATAAGAGCCTCCAATGGTTAAACCGCTGAAGAGGCCATTGGTTTGTGTTGCCGGAAGTATATATCCAGCTGGTCCGGCGGTAATTTCATAAGTATAACTTCCCCACCCACCGGCTGCAGCAATATCAACTGAGCCATCAGCTAAACAAGTCGGCTGGACAATAGTTACTGGAGCTGCTATGGCGGCAGGAGGAGCTGCTATGGTAACACCGACTGTATCGGTACAGCTTGTAAAATTATCCGTAACAGTAATTGTGTATGTTCCTTCGGCCAATCCGGTCAAGGAAATGGTGCCGTTGGTTTCGGCCGTTCCAGAGAAAGTGGCCGGACCAGTTACCGAGTAATCATAATCGGTGTTAAAGTTGTTGACGGTGTATTGGATTTCACCGTCACTATCACCAAAACAGGTAATGTTGCTAATTAGTTGTCCAGTAACGGAAATTTCGGTCACTGGGTCAATTGTGAAACTTTCATCATAGAAACAACCATCGTTATCGGTAACCCTGAACATGTAAGTTCCTGGTGTCAAACCAGTAAACGTAGCATTGTTTCCATTGTTTACAGCGCTTCCTGCTGGTGAAATGATTTCATAAACAAGATTTGGCGCCCCCCCTGTTACAGATAAAGTAACATCGGAAACAAATGTTGGACACTGTGGATTGGTCGCTGAAAAATCTATATCCGTTGGAGGGTCCAAGGGATCAATGGTGATCGAGTTTGTGACAAAAATACATCCATTGGCATCTCTTACTGTAACAGTATAGGTTCCATCCGTTAGATTGTTGAATGTTGGCGAAGCTCCAAAGTTAACGCCATCAATACTGTATTCATACGGAGC
This sequence comes from Allomuricauda sp. TMED12, assembly GCA_002167435.2. GTDB lineage: Bacteria > Bacteroidota > Bacteroidia > Flavobacteriales > Flavobacteriaceae > Flagellimonas. The sequence goes on along the minus strand of NHBR02000139.1, from coordinate 36,938 downwards.
GGTTCCGCCCGTTACATTTTGTGCCTCGATAATACCGTCTTGCAAACAAGTGTAATCTTGTGTCAATACAGCATCTGCATCCAATGCAAATGATGGGGCAGATATGGTGGAATATTCAAAATAATCACAATCTGCACTACCTTTTCTTTGATTGATCACCACCACATAATCACCATCTGTTAATCCTGGGAAGTTTCCAGATGCATTAGTGGCCAAAGCATTGTTTACATCAAAATTGTCTTCATCAAAACCAGTAGCGTCAAACAAATAGTAGGTTAACTGATAACCGTTACTACTAATCAAGTTAAAGGTAATCGACCCAGTTGCATCTCCATAGCAAAGCACATCGGTAACAGTGGTTGGATTGAAATCGGCAGCAGGTCGAAATTCAATTGTAACCGTATTGGAAATATCATGACAGTTATTCCTGTCTACAACAACAAATGTGTATTGTCCCGGATCATAGATATCAAATATTTGACTGGTTTGGTATGCGGATGCAGGAATATCATTGACCGATGGATATGAAATTTGGGTTACTCCATTATCATCAACATAAGACCAAATAGCATAGGTGTGTGGAGTTTTACCGCCCGTTGATTCCATAAGAATATTACCTTCTTTACAGGTAATGTGCTGGGATACCCTTGCAGTCAGCTCAAGATCGGTTAAGTCGTTAATGGTGACTTGTTCTGTATAATCACAACCATCGTCTGTGGTAACCGAAACATCATAAACCCCATCGTTCAGGTTTACAAAAGTATAGTTGTTATCACTTGTAGGGCCATGCGTATCCACTACGGTACCTCCTTGAGATATTTCGTAATAGTATTGGGCCTCAACATTAAGTACGGAAATAGCAATTTCCCCCAGTCCGTTACAGTCCGTATCTTGAGGAACAACATCTACTTGGAAATCTCTTTCCAAAATCCCAATGTTGTCCAAAACAAAAACACAACCATCGGTTATGCCTTGTTGTCTCATTTCCACCATGTAAGCACCGTTGTTAGCGATGTCGAAACTTGGGTTGGAGTTGTAAGGAACCAAAACATTGCCCGTTGCTTGGTCTACAAGTTGGAACTCATAGGTCAAAGGCATGTTGGTCACCGTAATATTACCAAGTGTATCGCAAATAATATCGCTACTGGTATACTGTGGGTCCAATGGGTTTTTATAAACATTGAAATAGAACCTGCTGAAACAACCATTTTGGTAGTTGATCACCAATCGGTATTGACCTGTGTCGGAGGCCAAAAAGTCGTTTCCGGTATCTACGGTGTTCCATGTACAACCTGAATTTGTATTGGCACAACCATCAACGGCGGCACCACAACTAGCTTCGTCCAATTGTTCCCAAACAATGCTTGTGGCATCTGGGATGTTTATTTGGATGAGTTCGGTATCGTTAAGTCCGCACAAGAAAATCTCTGGTAATTCACTACCATCATTTGGACATATTTCTATATCTCCGTCGATGGTGTTGGAAGTGTCGTTGATTAGTGCTGTAATAGGGTTGGATTGAACCGAACCAAACAATTCCACAGTAATGATTTCTTGGAAATCTTTACATGGGTCAGCCACTTGCTTATCCACAATGTAGGTTCCAATGTCGCTAACTAACATGGTACTTGGGTCATTGTCGGAATCTCCATCTGTGATTACCGTATCCGTACCAACATCAATGGTGTTGTTTCCATTTTCATCGCGGTACCAAACATAATTGTCAAAATTGTCGCCGGCATCCAGTAATACTTCGTCACCACACAATTGTACGGTTCGGTCGAAGTTACAAGCGCTTAAATCGTCCAGTAAGAAGTTGGTAGCTCCGGGTGTTCCAAAACCACAACCATTAAATTCAGATACGGAAGGGTCGTCGGTAATCTGGGCTGAGTTTATGGCACCTTCATAGGTTGAATAAGCCAAGTTCTGGATGATATCGGTACATGCATCTACAAAGTCGAAACAGTTTTCGGCAACCTGCACGCGCATACGAATGGTTCCTGCAGGGTCTCCTTCCTCAATTATACCATCTGGAACAGTGAACAATACGGTACGCGTAGCTGGATCATAGGTATAGGTAACACCAGCGGGCATTGTTATACTAGACTCATCCAGGGTCACATTGATTGGAAGAACATCCCTTATGGTATAGTTAATAGCATCATCGTTTCCTACATTTTGAAATGTAAGGACATAATCCAGGTATTGTCCTAAATTAACACCTTGTCCAGTAATATCATTACCTCCAATATCTTCTACGGTCTTCGCCAGGTTCATTAAAGGTTCAATGATCTCAACATCCAACGAGGTAAAGAATATATCGTATTTATCCTGAGATGAGGAGGCCCGTAAAGTGGCCCCTGTTTCGCTATTGGGAATTACGGATTGACTTGGGTTGGGTATGGTAAAAAGGTCAACATCCCAACCTAATGTGTTAATACTGTTTGGGTTGCGATTCGTTTGAATAACTCCCTCGTCCGTAATATTACTGTTAAAAAAGTTGTTTGAAGGGTTGGCTGTATTTGATAAAGTGGTAAACGATGCGTTGCTGTCCGCTCTAATAGCCAATTGGTCTCCACTGATTCTGTTATCTCCTTCCAAGGCCGCAACACCAAGTTTGGCGTTTACTGGGAAAGGGGCCGGCAAAGTGGTAAAACCACTAAAAGGGATATCTACGGTTTCTCCTGATTTTATACCAGCATACCCATCAAAAGTGGTAATGTACTTGCCGGGAAGGGTGGGGTTTTCATATACCACAACCAAAGACCAACCACCGGAAACACCCCCCTGTACATTGTCTCCAGAACTGGCCCTAACATTTGCTACGAAATATTCCCCATCTGGGTTGGCAAGCCCTGTAATTATTGAGGTTACATCTTTATAACAAGCATAGGGCGCATAGTTCCCAAAATCAGCATCACCATCACCGTCAAATAGAATTTCGTCTGCCGTTAGGTCCATATAGGGTCCCCCGGGAACACTAAATTTTATTTGGTCAAAATCACTACTCCTGTTATTGTCTCGGTAAACGGCGGACCAATACAATCCAGCATATCGTACCAAGGAACAGTTAGAGTCTGGCACGGCAAGGGTTGCACTACTCGAACTGAACGTCGAAGGGTCTCCATCAATATCGATATATTGCATGTTCAACCTATCGTTGTATTCTGAGCTTGAACCCGTTAAATTATAGGGGTCCTCAGGATTGTCGCCACCTTCGTCCCTGTTTACAATATTATTGGCAATAAAGGTTAGGTCCCCTCTAAGTTCATTTGCGTAACGAACATCGAAGTCATTTTTAACCTGTGATATACCTGTATACATAAATAATAGTATACAAATAGATGTGCCCCATCTGAGTAGTGGTAATTTCATATGTTTGGGGTTAAATAGTTGTGTTTGGTTTTATACGCATAATCCACATATCGTCATCATACGAAGCGTTTAGTTTGGTGTAATAAGAGGTTAGGGCGTTGTTCCAGGTTTCATGTTTCTTTAAATACACATATCTGTTTTTGTCCTGTGGGCTAATAAAATAACTGGCATGCAAGCCCCTTGAATTCAGCTCTTTGACAAATGCTTTTGCACTTGATGAGTTTTCAAAAACATTGGCAATGATATAATACCCCTCTGGTAGGCCATCACCAGATTGAGTTCTAATAACTACATGGCGACCTCCTTTAGAGCTTCCTGTTACATTTTTGGACAATAGATTGCTTCCGTATTTGGAGTTAGGTTGATTGATTTCTCCAGAATATCCGGCTATTTGAGAATTCCCATCATTTACGTTCATGACCCAGGCATCGCCTTGATAGGCGCCATTCATTTTAGTATGATAGGCATCCAATGCATCTTTCTTATTACTAAAGTCACCGATATAAACATAGTTGAGTCCGTTTTTTGGGTTCTCAAAATAGTCTGCATCAATACCTTGTGCCTTAAGTTTTTCAATAAATGCATGTAGGTTGTTGGTGTCCCTAAATACATTGGCAATTAGGTAATGCCCACTTTCTACGTTTGGGACAACGTGCGGCTTAAATCTTGTGTTCTTACTTTTAACAGGCCTATAGGTATTATCCTTTTCAGTACTTGATTTTGAAGCATAGACCGCTTTAGATTCGTTTTTGGTCTCGTTTATTTTGATGACCTTTTTGGTTGAGGTGTTGTTGGATAAACCGTGATTGGCCAAGGGCTGAGTTCTTCGGGTCACTATGTCCGAGCTGTCCATTTTGGCGAAGTATACCTCTTTTGCTCTTTGCTCTAATGCTGGATTTTGACCTCTTGTTTCACGCTGAACCATTTTCATCACGGTCTCAAAACGTCTTTCCAAATCTTTTTTACGAGTTGATTCTATGGAATCTTGGCGCATTAACAATTCATCTAAAATGGCATCGTTTTCGGCCAGCTTATCTTGTAACTGCGCAATTTCTAGGTCTTTATCCGTAATGTTTAGACTGTCTTGAGGCACATCCTCATCATTAGACACCAAGTCCTCGCCTTCTTTTTCAAGCATTACACGATCTTCGGTAAGATTTGGAGTAAAGGAGTATGCCAATGAAATTTCGTGGGTAACCCCAAAATTTTCGAACTCGTTGGACAACCCTTTTTCAACGGTATATCCCAAAGAGATGTTTTTGGTAAGGTTGAAACCAAGACCCGCAGAGGCTCCGTAGAAATCATCGTAACCAGCTTGTACCCATCCTAATTTGGGAAGGTCTAGAATAAGGTTACCTCCAAGGGTAATCTCTTCTTCGCCCACCTTACGAACTCTTGCCAAAGGCATTAAGCGAGCGCTTTCCATAACCCCGGAACCGTTTTCAAACTGATGGGTATATTGTAGGTGACCTGAGTAGGTTTTTTCATTGAAATCTGTTACGGACTCACTGGTTTTTAGGTTGTAATCGAAAAGGTTTTCCGCAAAACCACCAATGTCGAATTTACCGATGGAGAAGTTAAATCCAGGTTGAAAGCTAACAAGTGAACTACTTTCCAACGTGTTTAAAAAAGGATCTACCTCAACAGAGTTTACACGGTCTTGATTAAAAGCACTTTGATAGTAGCTTACATTGGCACCAAAGGTGAAGGTGCTCTTTGGGCTTAACCTAACACCATAGGCGTAGTTGGCGTGCACTCCAAAATTGTTGAACAGTCCTTCGCGATTTGTAAATAAGCTTAAACCAACCCCACTCCTATCGCTAACTCTACCACTATAGCTCAAGAAGTAAACTTGATTGTTATCATCAAAAGATACTGATTGGTTTCTGTGAAAAAGGTTGATGTACGATTTGTCTTCTCTAACCGTAGAAAAAGTAGGGTTCAACAAGAACCTATTAAACTTTAAAAGGTTTTGTGAAGGTACATTATAAGGCACATAGGCCCCTTCTTCTTGTCCCCTCATTCCGGAGAAGGCAAGTAGCAAGATAGTAAGTAGTAGTAGAGGTTTTTTGGTCTGCATTTCTGCTTATTTAATAACAGTGATGGTTCCTTGTTTTAGGCTTTTGCCACCACGGGTAATCTTGTAATAGAAAATCATGTTTTGTCTATTGAAAGATGTGGTGGATTGAGGCCAGTTATTTTCATAGCCTGCTTGGCTAAACACCTGTTCTCCCCGTTCATTAAAAATGGTGACGAGAACATTGGGGTCTCTGGAGTATGTGTTTGGGAGTACCCATAGGTCGTTAATACCATCTCCATTGGTTGTAATAACGTTCGGTATGGCAAACATATCCCTGTAGGTCACGGTAATTACTTTGCTCACGGTACAGGTACCGAAGCTTGCAATCAACAAATACTCACCTTCTTCGGTAAAGTCATAATAATTGCTTGAAGAAATTAGGTTGCTTCCAGCATCATACCATTCATAAGAATCGGCACCGCTAGCGGTAAGTGTTTCGGTCTCTCCCTCAATAATGATGAGGTCTTTGGCTTTATCCAGTACTAATAAAGATTCGTCAAATTGGCTAATGGTTATCGTATTCGATACCAATGGACATTCATTGGTGGTGATAACTAATTCATATACTCCTGTTTCGGTAACGTTGAAACTTTCAGATGACGAATCAACAACGGTCCCATCCTTTCTCCATTCAAAAGATTCGCTGGATAAGTCTGATGTGGTTTCTATAACGATTGCATCGCCTCCTTCACAAAATACGTTACCATTTGTGGAAATTTGTAATGTTTCATTGGAAGCAAGCTTTACTTGCAAGTTGTTGGAAGATGCTTCGAAAGCATCAATTGTACCATATAAGGTATAGGAGCCATTATCGTTTTGATTCGATACGGTGATTGTTTTAGATGTTTCTCCTGCAATATTTACCCCATCCAATTTCCATTGATAGGCAAAAGAGCTTTGTAGGTCTCCAGTTACATCTGTAGTGGCCCCATTTTCATTAACGGCGTTAATCCCTGTTAGACTAAGGGTTGCATCGGTGCTTTCACAGGACGAGTAGGAACTAACATAATCCACTATAAACTCAAAGGAGTCCGGATTAACAACGTTTATGGTACTGGAAGCCACTGGTGATGGGGTACATGGGCCTCCATTATCTGTTACTTCCACATAATATTCTCCTACATCATTAATATCCAATGAGTTGTTTGTGGCATCAGTAATGGGTGCACCATCTTTATACCATTGGTATGCGGCATTTGTAGCGGTGGTATTAACAGAAAGTGTTTTGGTCTGTGATGGAAGCAAAACAATATTTTCCTCATTGTTCAGGGTGATTTCAAAGGAACCTGTGCCCGATACGGATACTGGTGCAGAAAGCTCTTTACAAACTCCGGTTCCATCAATTTCAACCTCGTAAGAACCTTCAAAACCAGCTATTCCAGCGTCTATGGTATATGTACTCTGATCTACGGTAGGACCACTTATGATTGCTCCGTCCTTATACCAAGTGTAAGTAAAGCCCATACCGGTAATGTTAGCTTCCAATACATGTGTGTCTCCTGGGCAAACCTCAATATTACTATTGCCATTAATGGCCAAACCAGAGCTGGTTCCAGTGGTTATCTCGATAGTATTTGAAAGAGTGTTGGCCGATCCTGAACAATCTCCATAATCAAGTTCCACATAGTACATGCCTGGATCAGATACGGTGATGCTTTCTGATTTTGAGGCAAGGAGTGTTCCACTGCGGTACCAGTTATAAATGTATGTTTCGGCATTTGGAATATTGTGTGGTTTAAGGGTTACAGAGCCTCCACCACAAAGCTGAATTTCGCCCCCGGAAGGAATAGATCCACTGCCATTTTCGCTAATCAGCAATGGTGAATTATAGTCAATAAAGTACATGGAAAAAGCATCAGAGGCCGGACTTGTCTTGGCGGGACTGGTACTACGGACCCTCATTTTAAAGTTATCCCCTCTCATATCTACAGGAAGAGCAAACTGAAACTCAAAATCGAACGTAGTGTTCTTATCTGTGACAACGGCAAGTTCTGTAGGATCAGCAAAATAGCCGTCGCTATCGGATAACTCTAAAATAAACTTGTTATCGCCCCCTACCATTGGTGGGTCCCAAGTGAAGTTTACAAAATATTCATTGAAGCTACCAGAAGCACACACTGCTGTCCAAGCGGAGGTACTACCAAAATTGGGGTTTGCAGCCGGCACAGGTTTGTTCAGTACTTGAGCTTGGGACACGAAGGTACCAAGCAGCACAAAAGCCAAGGCCAGAACTAGAATGCTATACGTTGAATTACTTTTTTTCATCACCGTTAGTATTTAAGAGGTTATGGGCTTAATAGCCCTGTTAGTTTGTGCCCCTTAATTGTAATTCTTTCAAAAGACGTTGTTCAGGCGTCTCTTTTTCATATAGTATTCCAATAACAAATATGTCTCTAATTTGGACGAATGGAAAGATATTGTTGTAGGCGATACCAAAAGTGTTGTGAAATCGCCTACTTTGTATACACAGAAGCAGGAAAAATAGCTATCAACATGGGATTTCACTACATTTGTGCATCAAATTATAGGTATGGCAGAAGAAGCTAGATCGCTCAATTTTATAGAACACATTGTTGAGGAGGACCTTACAAAGGGTTATACGCAGAACGACTTAAGGTTTCGTTTTCCCCCAGAACCAAACGGTTATTTGCATATTGGGCACGCAAGTTCCATTTGTCTAAATTTTGGTCTAGGATTACGTTACAATGCACCGGTTAATCTTCGTTTTGATGATACCAACCCAGCAAAGGAAGAAAAAGAGTATGTGGAGGCAATCAAAAAAGATGTCACATGGCTTGGTTTTGAGTGGGATACGGAGTGTTACGCTTCCGATTACTTTCAACAGTTGTATGATTGGGCAGTAATGCTGATCAAAGACGGTAAAGCCTATGTTGACAGCCAGACATCTGAGGAAATTGCTTCACAAAAAGGAACGCCAACAGAACCAGGAAAGGAAAGCCCTTACAGAAATAGATCCATTGAAGAAAATTTAAGGCTTTTTGAGGGAATGAAAAATGGAGAGTTTCCTGATGGCGCCCATGTGTTACGTGCGAAGATAGATATGGTTTCCTCGAACATGTTAATGCGAGACCCGGTAATGTATCGAATATTGCACAAAGCACATCACCGCACAAATACCGATTGGTGTATTTACCCCATGTACGATTGGACCCATGGCGAAAGCGATTATATTGAGCAGGTCTCTCACTCCCTTTGTACACTGGAGTTTTTACCCCACAGAGAGTTGTATGATTGGTTTTTGGACCAAGTGGTATCTTCGGATAAATTACGACCAAAGCAGCGTGAATTTGCACGAAGGAACCTTAGTCATACGGTAGTAAGCAAGCGAAAATTGCTTCAATTGGTTGAAAAGGGTGTTGTAACGGGCTGGGACGATCCCAGAATGCCTACAATCTCTGGGCTGCGAAGAAGAGGTTTTACCCCCGAGTCAATTAGAAATTTTGCAGATACCATTGGAATTGCAAAGCGTGAAAATGTAGTTGATGTTTCTCTGCTCGATTTCCATGTTAGGGAACATTTAAATAAGATTGCACCACGTGTAATGGGGGTGCTTAATCCTTTAAAGGTTGTACTTACCAATTATGAAGAAGGAAAAGAAGAGTGGTTGGAAGCCGAGAATAACCCCGAGGACCCAGCTGCTGGAAGCAGAAAGGTTCCATTTTCTCGCGAACTTTATATCGAACAAGAAGATTTTAGAGAAGAAGCCAACAGAAAGTTTTTTAGGCTAAAACTTGGTGGTGAGGTCCGTTTGAAAAACGGTTACATCATTAAAGCGGAAAGCTGCACTAAAGATGACGAAGGCAATATTCTAGAAGTCCAATGTACGTACGACCCCAAAAGCAAAAGTGGTTCCGGTACCGAGGAAAGTTTACGCAAAGTAAAAGGAACGTTGCATTGGGTTTCCATTCCTCATGCAATTACTGCAGAAGTGAGGTTGTACGACCGGTTATTCTCTGACCCAACACCTGATGGTCATAAGGATAAAGATTTTATGGATTTTGTTAATCCAGATTCTTTGGACAAAGTAACTGGTTATTTGGAACCAAGCTTGAAAGATTCACAAATTGGAGACCAGGTTCAGTTTCAACGGTTGGGTTACTTTAATGTAGATAAAGATTCAACTCCAGAAAATTTGGTGTTCAACAGAACGGTGACTTTGAGGGACACTTGGGCGAAGTTAGAACAAAAAAGCTAGCATAAGAAATACTTATTCGAACACCAAAAAACATTAGATATTCTTATTTATAACGGGCCTTTTAGGCTCGTTTTCTTTTTGTTTTGGGATTTATCTGACTAAAGGGGCGTATGACACCATTTTTGTTCATTTACGGGCCTTATTGACAGTATTTCTTTAAAAATTAGCTTTTGCGTTAAGGTTTCTACTAATTGAATCAACCCTCGTTTATCTAGGATTGTAGTTTTGATATAAATCGATTGATGAGGATGATTTTTGAAAGATGAACTTGCACTCACTTCGATTGAACTGAAGTTTAATCTAAAATTAAAACATTATGTCAAATAACACTGGAAATGTATTGACCGCATTATTAACTGGAGCAGTTGTAGGAGCCGGAATTGGAATTCTCTACGCACCGGATAAAGGAAAAAAGACAAGAAAGAAAATCAAGAAAAGCGCTGTAAAAGCCAAAGACGATATATCCCAGAGCTTAACCAATGCCAAAGAAGAATTCAGTAAAAGTGCTGATGCCAAAAAAATTGAGTTTGAGGAAAAGCTTGAAGATACACTATCCAACATGAGCTACAAGGCTGATGATATTTTAGTGGCCTTGGAGAAAAAGCTGGAAGATTTAAGAGAAAAGAACGCTCAATTACAGAAGTAATATATGGCTTTTGAAGAAATTAAAGAACAGATAAGTCAGGTGGAAGAAGGAGTGAGGTCCTACGTAAAAAACAGCTTGGACCTCTATAGACTCCAAAGCTTTCGTTCCATGATGAAGGGCATTACCATGGCAACAAAAGTTCTCCTCATCGGGGGCGTGGTGTCCATTGCCCTGCTGTTTCTTTCATTGGGCGCCGCTTTTTGGCTTGGTACTATACTGGGTACTACAGCAGAAGGTTTTTTAGTGGTTGGAGGCTTTTATGTACTGTTGGGTATTATATTCTTCTTGTTACGAAACAAAATCGAAAAGCCACTCTTGAAAAGATTTTCTAAATTTTATTTTGATGAACTATGATTCAAACACAATACACATCATTTGAAGAGATTGACCGCGACCTCAAAATTCTAAAACTGCAAAGGCAAATAGAAGAAGAAAAGGTAAAGCTGGCCGTCCAAAACACCAAGGAGGAACTATATCCAACCAACATTCTTGGTGGTCTGGCGCCTTTGCTACAAAAAGTTGCCATTTCATTAATTGCAAAAAAGTTGCTCAAGAAATTGGGTTAGTATGTAATCTTCTAACTTTATATACTGAAAAAGGCTCCTAACATAGGAGCCTTTCTTTAGGATAAAACACAGTCTAATCGTCTGAACCTTTTTCCTTTCGCTTGCGTTTCATGGCCTCGCCAATTTGATTGCTCGCCGAAAAGGACGCTACCATATTGTTGAGCATGTCACTACCTGCCTGTGGCGAATTCGGCAATAGAATTAGATTTGTATCTGTTTCTTCGCCAATGGACTGTAAGGTATCATAATGTTGGGTAACCACAATCAGTGCCGATGCTTCTTGGGAATTGATGCCCACTTTATTCAACACTTCAACGGATTCTTCCAGACCACGAGCAATCTCTCTACGCTGATCTGCAATACCTTGTCCTTGCAATCTTTTGCTTTCGGCTTCGGCTTTTGCTTTTTCAACTATCAAGATACGTTGGGCATCACCTTCAAACTGGGCCGCTATTTTTTCACGTTCGGATGCGTTGATACGGTTCATAGCGGCTTTAACCTGTGAATCTGGGTCAATATCCGTCACCAGAGTTTTTATGATGTCAAAACCGTAATCCAACATCGCATCTTGCAATTCGGCTTTAACAGCGATAGCAATATCATCTTTTTTCACAAAGACATCGTCCAATTTCATTTTAGGCACTTCTGCACGGACCACATCAAATACGTAAGAGGTAATTTGATCGTGGGGATATTCCAGTTGGTAGAATGCTTCATACACTTTTTCGCGTATAACCACATATTGTACAGAGACTTTTAGTTTCACAAAAACATCGTCCAACGTTTTGGTTTCAATAATTACATCGAGCTGTTGAATTTTAAGGCTTAAGCGTCCAGCAATACGATCGACAATCGGTATTTTCATTTGCAGACCCGAGTTTCGAACACTGTGAAATTTACCAAAGCGTTCCACCGCAACAGCAGTCTGTTGTTTCACAATAAAAAAGAATTTGAATAGGATGACGAGCGCGATAAACGCAATAGGTATTAAAAAATAGTTGCCCATAGTGTTTAGATTTTATGTTAGAAATGGAAATTACGAAACTTGGCTATAGTATTAGTAGCCATTCGTCAAATAATGTTACACTTCCATCAATTCTAAAGTCGGGCAACCGCTGTTTTGATGCGGTTTATACTTTCCTCTTTACCAATCATGGCCATAATATCAAAAAGGTGGGGCCCTTTCATATCACCAACAATAACCAAACGGAGTGGCGGCATCACTTTTCCAAAGGAAAGTTCGCTTTCTGAAATCCATGTTTTTACTTTTTCCTCTATAATGGAAGATTCAAAATCATTGATGTTTTCCAAAATATTGGTAACACCATTCATTATTTCAGGAGTGCCTTCTTTCCATTGTTTTTTGACAGCTTTTTCGTTGTAGGACGAAGGCGCTTCGAAGAAATAATTGGATAAATCCCAGAAATCTTTCACAAACGAGGCGCGTTCCTTAATGGCGGATACGACTCGTTTGATATACTCGGGTTCTGCTGAGAATCCTTTTGCATCAAGTTCTGCATTGAACATTTGGGCCAGTTCATCATCACTTTTTCTTTGGAGCCACTGCTGATTATACCAATTGTTCTTTTCTGGATCAAAACGCGCTCCGGACTTGTTTACACGTTCCAAAGTGAAAGTGTTCACCAATTCTTCCAAGCTAAAAATCTCCTGTTCGGTTCCTGGATTCCACCCTAATAATGCCAAGAAGTTTACAACCGCTTCTGGGAAAAAGCCAGCTTCGCGATACCCTTCGGATTGGTTCCACGTGATCGGAAATACGGGAAAGCCTCCTTTTTCACCATCACGCTTGCTCAATTTTCCTTTACCAACGGGCTTCATAATCAATGGTAGGTGAGCAAACTGTGGAGCCTCCCATCCAAAGGCATCATATAGTAAGGTGTGCAAGGCTAAGGACGGTAACCATTCTTCACCACGGATGACGTGGGTAATTTGCATTTGATGGTCATCCACAATATTGGCCAAATGGTAGGTGGGCATCCCATCGCTTTTAAAGAGAACCTTATCGTCAAGAATATTGGTGTCTATTTTTATTTCCCCACGGATGATATCGTTTAGTAGTAATTCTTCATTCTCTGGAGACTTGAATCGGATAACGTAATCTTCGCCCGCAACTATTTTTTCTTTCACTTCTTCATTGGATAAAGAAAGTGAGTTCGTCAACTTTAATCGGTTATGCCAATTGTAAATAAATGTTTTTCCTTTTGCCTCATGATCTTTTCTATGGTGATCTAAAGTTTCAGCCGTATCAAAAGCATAATAGGCCTTGCCTTTTTCAATAAGTTTTAGTGCATAGGATTTGTATAGTTGTTTGCGCTCACTTTGTCGGTATGGTCCAAAATCACCTTCTTTGCCAGGGCCTTCATCAAACGGAATTCCACACCAGTTCAAGGCTTCGACGATATATTCTTCTGCACCTTCAACAAAACGGTTTTGATCGGTATCTTCAATACGAAGCACAAAATCACCACCATTTTTCTTGGCAAACAAATAATTGAACAGGGCGGTTCGCAGACCACCAATATGTAAAGGCCCTGTTGGGCTGGGTGCAAATCGAACACGTACTTTTTGACTCATAATAAGGTATGATTATGTGGCAAAGATACATTGCCGCCAATGAACAGGAAAGCATTTATCCGCTGTCTTTTGTTTGGCTTGCAATGGTAGATGTATCAAGGTTTAACAAAATTTTTCTGTTGATTTCCAACGGATCAGGTAATTTGGTAATAATTAAACCCCTATTTTGAACGCATACAACAACATAATAGCAAAGCTAGAGCAGTTTATCAAACGGTTTTACACGAAACAATTGATAAAGGGAATCTTTCTGTTTTTGACTTTAGGCACGTTATTTTGGATGGCCATTACCTATTTTGAGTATGTTTTGTGGTTGAATGAGTCGTGGAGACTCACTCTTTTCATTGTGTTTCTTTTGGTGGAATTGTATCTTATATATCGTTACATCGCCGTTCCTTTGTTGTATCTCTTTAAGATTCGTGACGGAATCGATAATAGAGCTGCTTCGCAACTGATAGGAAAGCACTTCCCGAATGTGGATGACAAGTTGCTTAATCTATTGGAGTTGTCCGAGAACCAACAGAAGTCCGATTTGTTGATGGCCAGTATTGAACAGCGTGCATCTAATTTAGGGCCTGTTCCTTTTGCTGAAGCAGTTGATTTAAATGACAGTTATAGGTATGCGAAGTATATTTTAGTTCCTGTGGTCCTGTTTGCCTTTATATGGATTACGGGAGACATTGTTTCTTTTTTCAATTCACACCAAAGAGTGATGCATTACGATATGGCTTACGAACGGCCGGCACCCTTTTCCTTCCAAGTAATGAATTCCAGTTTAGAGGTAATGGATAATCAACCATTGATCGTCCGGGTAAAAACAGTGGGAGATGTGCGACCGGACAATGTGCAAATGGTGATGAACGGAGAAGAATTGGTAATGCAGCGTAAAGGGGAGTTCTACGAATATAGATTTGAAGCACCCGTACAAGAAACGAGCTTTTATTTAACAGCGAACGGATGGAACTCGAGAAGCTATTCCATTTCTAGTTACCGAACACCAACTTTGGTTGATTTTGTTTTGGAGCTAGAATACCCAAAGTACCTTAATTTGATTCCAGAAGTGATTACCGGAACGGGCAATGCCGAAGTTCCTGAAGGCACAAGAGCAACTTGGAAAATCCAAGGAGATCACGTGGATGAGATTAGAATGATCGCCTCCGATTCTACACTTTCATTCCATAAGGAGGACGACCTGTTTACCAATTCCATACGGCTGTACACAGATTTTGATTATGAACTGAGTACATCAAACAGTAAGGTGCAGAATTTTGAGATATTGGCCTATCGACTCAATGTTATCAAAGATGAAAAGGCAACAGTTCAAGTGGATCAGGTACTGGATTCATTGAATCCAAATCAGTCATATTTTACGGGCCAAGCGGCAGATGATCATGGACTAAAGGAAATACGATTGGTTAGCTACCCTTCGGATGACATCAACAATGTACAGCGAATATCTCTCGAGTCTCCAAGTACTAATGTCTATCAGTTTTATTATACGTTTCCGTCAGGTTTGAAGCTGGAACCGGGCAAGAAGTATAAATTATACTTTGAAGTCGTTGACAATGATGGGGTTAGAGGCGGAAAGGTTACCAAGAGCCCCGTTTTTGACGCATCTTTTTATAATGATAATGAATTGAATAACAGGGAGTTAGAGTTTCAAAATTCTACGCTTAACCAAATGGGGGAATCCCTAAAGAATTTAAAGCAACAGGAAGAAACACTTTCCGAAATAAATAATATCCAGAAGGAAGAGAAGTCCCTAAGTTTTGAGGATAAGAGTCAGATCAAGAACTTTTTGCAGCAACAAAAAAAGCAGGAAGAATTAATGCAGAAGTTTAGTCGGGACTTGAATAAAAGCCTAGATAAGAATGCTGAAGATTCAGAAATGAAGAAGATGCTTCAGGAACGTTTGGAACGACAAGAGGCAGAAGCAAAAAAGAATGCCGAGCTGTTGGAAGAGCTAAATAGAATTGCTGATAAAATTGATAAGGAAGATCTTCAAAAACGTTTGGAAGAGTTGGGTAAAAATCAAGGGAAAAATACACGTAACCTTGAACAAATTTTAGAGTTGACCAAACGTTATTATGTAACCGAGAAAGCTGCACAAATTTCAAAGGAGTTAGATGAGTTGGCCAAAAAACAGGAGGATTTGTCAATTTCTGAGATTAAAGAGGATAGTGAGGTGAATCAGGAAAAACTGAACGAGCAATTCAATAAATTGGAAAATGACATCCGCGAATTGGAAAAGGACAATCGGAAGTTACAGAAACCCTTAGAGCTGAATACAGACCAAAAGAAGACTGATGGTGTAAAACAGGATCAAAAGGATGCTTTGGAAGAAATCAATAAGCATCAGGTTATGGAGAAATCTTCGCAACCAAAAGAGAAGCAAGAAGCAGGAAACAATGCATCAAAGAAACAGAAGTCTGCCGCGCAGAAGATGAGAGAGATGAGCCAATCTATGAAGTCAAGTTCAATGGGAGGTGGTGAAACGGACGCGGAAGATGCCGAGATGTTACGTCAGATTCTGGATAATCTGGTTACTTTTTCTTTCAAACAGGAGAATCTTTTTGATAACATTCAAAGTGCTGATGTAGACATTTCCCAGTTCTCACGGACCGTCAAGGATCAACAAAACCTTAGAAGGTTATTCGAGCACGTTGACGATAGTTTGTTCGCCCTTTCATTACGTAGAGCTGAACTTTCAGAATTTGTGAATGAGCAAATCACCAAGGTCTATTACAATATTGATAAATCTTTGGAGAGTATTGCTGAGAATCAAATTTACCAAGGCGCTTCTTATCAACAATATGTAATCAATTCTACCAATGCTTTAGCGGATTTCTTGGCGAATATATTGGATAATATGCAGCAGAACATGAACCTGGGTCAAGGACAAGGTCAGGGCCAGGATTTTCAATTACCCGATATCATTAAGGGACAACAGGGTATTCAAGAAAAGATGAATGGCTCAGGGCAGAAGGGCAAGCAGTCTCAAGGTCAGGGAGAGGAAAAAGGCGAAAATGAGGGTGGTCAACAAGAGGGAGAAAAAGGAGGTCAAGGACAGGGAGAGAAAGGTAAAAAGGGAGGAGATGATGGAAAGGGTTCTCAATCCGGCGGCAACGGATTAGGGGAAATGGATCTTAATGAGGTCTATGAAATTTATAAAGAGCAACAGTTTTTACGTGAGAATTTGGAGCGGCAGTTGGAGGATATGATGCGTTCCTCGGACAAGAATTTAGCTGAAAAGCTTATTCGACAAATGGAGGATTTTGAGAATGATTTGTTGGATAATGGAATCACCGAACGCACGCGAAGCAAGGCAAATAATATTCAGCACCAATTGATGAAGTTAGAAAATGCATCGATGGAACAAGGTGACAAAAAGGAGCGTGAAAGCAATACAAATCTAAATCAGTTTAGAAATCCTATTACCACAAAACCCGAACTACTTCAAGATTACCAGAATAGCATTGAAATATTAAATAGACAAGCTTTACCTTTGCGGCAAAATTTCGAGAAGAAAGTAAAGGTTTATTTCGATAATGATTGAGTTCCATTTTAAAAGTGAGTTGGTAATACAAAACAAACCCGACTATGTCGATTGGATAAACAGGGTAATAATTTCAGAAGGCTTTTCTGTGGGTCAAATTGATTATATTTTTTGCTCTGATGAATACCTTTTAGAGCTCAACAAGGAGTATTTAAACCACGACACTTTTACTGATATTATCACATTCGATTACACGGATGGGAAGATTATTTCTGGCGATATATTTATATCTACGGACAGGGTAGAAGATAACGCCAGGAAGTTTGATGTTGAGTTTTTAAATGAATTAAGAAGGGTGATGAGTCATGGGATCCTTCACTTGGCTGGATTTGGTGACAAGTCTATAGAGGAGAAGAAGATAATGAGAGAAAAGGAAGAGGAAAAAATCAAAATGTTCCACGTGGAACCATAGGTATGTTTGAAAAGGAATATGATGTTATTGTTGTAGGCGGAGGGCATGCAGGAGCAGAAGCAACTGCTGCAGCTGCCAACATGGGTTCAAGCACTTTGTTGGTTACGATGAACCTTCAAACCATTGGACAAATGTCTTGCAATCCCGCTATGGGTGGAATCGCAAAGGGCCAAATAGTTCGAGAGATCGATGCGCTTGGAGGCTATAGTGGAATCGTTACCGATAAGTCTGCCATACAGTTTAAAATGCTCAACAAATCCAAAGGACCAGCAATGTGGAGTCCACGGGCGCAGAACGACAGAATGCGTTTTGCGGAGGAGTGGAGAATGGCTTTGGAGAATACGCCGAATGCAGATTTCTATCAAGAAATGGTCAATGGTTTATTAATAGAAGGGGATAGCGTAGTAGGTGTGAAAACAAGCCTTGGTTTAGAGATCAGGGCCAAAGCCGTGGTATTGACCAATGGCACTTTTTTGAATGGTTTAATCCATATTGGAGAAAAACAATTAGGTGGTGGTAGAGCCGGTGAAAAAGCTGCCACAGGTATTACAGAGCAATTGGTAGAGTTGGGTTTTGATAGTGGACGAATGAAAACTGGAACCCCTCCAAGAGTTGATGGTAGATCGTTGGATTATTCTAAAATGATTGTGCAGCCCGGAGACGATTCTCCGGAAAAATTCTCTTATTTGAATACACCAATTCTACAAACGCAACGTGATTGTCATATGACTCATACCAGTAAATTGGTTCATGATTTACTCCGAGAAGGCTTTGAAAGATCACCAATGTTTAATGGCAGAATTAAAAGTATTGGACCACGTTATTGCCCTTCCATTGAGGATAAGATCAATCGTTTTGCGGATAAGGATTCCCATCAAATTTTTGTCGAGCCAGAGGGATGGGATACCGTGGAAATGTATGTCAATGGTTTTTCTACCTCCTTGCCCGAGGATGTTCAGTATAGAGCCTTAAAATCTGTAAAGGGGTTCGAAAACGTGAAGTTCTTCAGGCCGGGTTATGCGATCGAATATGATTATTTTCCACCCACTCAATTAAAGCACACACTCGAAACCAAGTTGGTCAACAATCTCTATTTTGCAGGTCAAATCAATGGCACTACGGGTTATGAAGAAGCAGCTTCACAAGGTTTAATGGCAGGAATCAATGCCCACTTAAAAGTGAATGAAAAGGAACCCTTTATTTTAAAAAGAGACGAAGCTTACATTGGCGTTTTGGTGGATGATTTGATTACAAAGGGAACGGAAGAACCGTATCGAATGTTTACTTCTAGGGCTGAATATAGAACGTTATTGCGTCAAGACAATGCCGATCTACGGCTTACGCCGAAGGGTTATGAAATAGGTTTGGCTAAAGTAGAACGTCTCAAAAGGATGGAGGAGAAGATGAGCAAGTCGGATAGTTTTGTGCACTTCTTTAAAAAGACGAGCTTCACCACGGATGAAATCAACCCTATTTTGGAGTCCTTGGACTCCTCCTTGGTCAAACAATCTGATAAGTTGTTCAAGGTGTTTTCTAGACCAAAAGTAACTATGGACCACATGCTTCAATTGGATTCCGTTTCTGAATTTGTTAAGGAGAATGAGTTGGATTCCGAAGTATTGGAGCAGGCCGAAATACAGGTTAAATACTCTGGGTATATTGCCAAAGAAAAAACCAATGCGGACAAGCTTCAGCGATTGGAAAACGTCCGCATTCCTGATAATTTTGATTACAGCAAGTTAAAATCCTTGTCATACGAAGCGAGAGAAAAGCTGGAATTCATTCAACCCACAACCATATCCCAGGCATCAAGAATCAGCGGTGTTTCTCCCGCCGACATTAGTGTTCTTTTGGTTTATTTAGGCAGATAGATTTAAAACTGTTCCACGTGGAACACGTTTTTTTGCTTTGTTTTAGGTCGCAAATGGCTCAATTTTTGATTACAATGCGACATAACACTATGCCAGATGAAACGAACGTTACTAGCCATTTTTGTTTTGATCTTTTTGAATTCTTGTATTCCAATTCGTATTGCGCCGAATATCAAAGATTATAAATTGGCGAAGGGAAAGCGATTTAAAAAGGGGCTTCCAAAAAAAACTGTTTTTGTTTTTGAGGACCCAAAGGACGCTAACGAATTTTACAATTACATCAATACAAAATTTCAACTCAAGGATTATTACGTAGATGTCCAAGTGCCATTTTCAATTCAAGACAATACCTTTTACTTTTCATTTTACGAAGTTGAGATTCCAACCAAGACCATTAATTTAATTCCAATGGCTTTTGATGTGATTTTAAATCAAACCGCGGATATGGACCCCATCTTGGAAGAGGCATATTCATCACGAACGGGAAATTGGTATATCGCAATGGAAGTTTTTAGCGATACCGAAAAAGATTGTTTGATAGAGGGCTCTGTTTCGAGGGACATAGTTTTATCCTATCTTCGGGATTTGAAAAATGAATATTTGGCTACCGATAATTACAATGAAGTTGTTTTTAAAAACTAAAGACTTTTCCGTTTCCGGAGAACCATTCGAATTGCATTGGGATGAAGAATTGGACATGCTGGTCACTAGGCCGCAACCAGAAAATCTTGCGCGTTATTATGAAAGTGAGGATTATATTTCGCATACTGACGCCAAAAAGTCACTTACAGATCGCTTGTATCAGTTGGTCAAGGGCAAAAATCTGAAAAATAAACTTCAAATAGTTGAAAATCAGTTAGATAAACCTGTGAACCTCCTTGATTTGGGTGCTGGTACTGGTGATTTCTTGATTTTGGCACGAGATTCGGGTTTTTCTGTGGTTGGAGTAGAGCCAAATGATAGGGCCAGACAGTTGGCCCATAAAAAAGGAGTAGAGCTTCAAACCAGTTTGGAAGATGTGTCAGGACAAAAATTTCAGGCAATTACCCTTTGGCATGTTTTGGAGCATTTGCCCAATTTGGAAAAACAAATAAAAACATTGGTTGAGCTTTTGGAAAAAGATGGGGTATTGGTCATCGCCGTTCCCAATTTCAAATCCTTTGATGCCAAATATTATAAAACCCATTGGGCCGCCTACGATGTTCCTAGGCACCTTTGGCATTTTTCCAAAACATCCATTTCCAAAATTTTTGCTCGCCATCAAATGGAGGTCGTCAAAATTAGACCCATGTGGTTCGATGCTTTTTATGTCTCTATGCTTTCGGAAAAATATAAGGAGAACAAGCTGTACCTTATTAGTTCGTTTTTTGTTGGTTTGTGGTCCAACCTCATGGCCATCTTCACCAAGGAGCATTCTTCCTTGATTTACATCCTTAAAAGAAGGGAATAAGCCATTCTAAAGCCCGTTGTGGCCCGAAACAGGCACAAGGTGTGCAATTCTATTGAATAAAAAAAATTCGGTTAAATCGCCCCGTTTCTAAAAGCCTTTAAAATAAATTTTTTCAATGGATTTGTCAAACCCCATAAAGATTTCTTATAAAGGGTTTCCGATTAAATTTCACATCGTATAAAGTTAATGACCTCCTTTCCAAAAGCTTTTCTATTTTTGCGCATCAATAAAAAGTAAAAGATGAAAAAATTAGTAGTTCTTGCTATCGCCATAACCGCCATGGCATGTCAGCAAAACAAAATTGCATTTGTGGATAGCGTAAAGATCATGGATGAATATCAAGAGAAAATCGATGTCGATGCCAGATTCAAAACAAAGGCCGAAGCCATGAACAAAAAACGGGACAGTATTTCTCAAGCTTTTCAAATGGAGTTGCAACAATTCCAAACAAAAGCACAGAGCATGTCCCAGCAAAAGGCACAAGAAGAATATTCCCTGTTACAACAACGTGGGCAACGAGTGGGTCAACAACTCCAGCAAGAAGAGCAACAATTGCAACAAATCAGTCAAGCCGAAATGGATACCTTGGTTAAAAAGGTGAAAAAAGAAATCAGAGAATACGGTAAGGCCAATGGATACACCTATATTCTTGGAGGCGGTGAAAGCGGGTCCGTAATTTATGGTGACGAAACTAAGGATGTAACCGATGCCATCCTTTCCATTTTGAACGACAAGTACGAGAATTAAACTCGTTACAATAATTAAATTTTGAAGGCCCACTCATTTTGAGTGGGTTTTTTGTTCATTGTGATTGCTTCTTCTTAAACGATAGAAAAAGAAAAATTCCAAAACCGAGTTCTATTATCGAACCAGATAGTGCAGAGATTGCCGGATTCCCGTTCAAGAAAAATAAAGCAAATGCCGTAGCACCCAAAACCCCGCCCAAAACCCAATAGACTTTTATGCCGTAAAGCGTGGAAAATGTTAAGTACCGGCCACCAATAATCAACAGCATGCCCTGAAAAAACCAAGCATGGTTCTGAAACGAAAGAAGCAGGGCCAAGGGAATGCACATCAGCATAAATATGGTCCCTTCCATAACAAGTTTACCCAACGGATTTTGCTTAGAATGACTTCCAGGTATGCCCATAAGTTTAGCCAATAATAGACCGAAAGGGTGGATGAGCATTCCACCAAAAAACAAGGTCCATATAGCAGTTTGTGAAGAAACAAAGAAGGCGATCAAAGCGGCAATCAACCAAACCGTCCCTGAAGAAATTACACCTAATGCACCATCGCCGTAACCCTTTCGAAGGCCAGCTTGTGCGGTTAAAATAGAATCAACGGGTAAGACTTCCGTTTTTTTTGATTGTTTGTTCATTTTTTTGATTGATAAGTTATAGCTATTCTTTTGACTTTTTCTTGTTCCCAATCATAACAAAAATCATGGCCACAATCAATAAAAGGTTGGAAACCATACCCCATATGGCACTATTGCTTTTCTTTAATTCAAAAAGATTGAAAACAAATAAAACCAAGCTGATGAGGATGGGCACCAAAGGGGCAATTGCTTTTTTGCCAAACATCCTTACATCTTTAATTCAATATCAAGTTGCCTGCCTTCTTCAAAAGCTTTTTTGTCCATACTGGCTCCTATCCCAAGGCCAATGGACATACCCACGGGCAAACCTATTCCCAAAAACGCCATGTTTCCTAGACTGAGCCCCAAAGCAGCACCGATCGGAAGCCCAAAGGTTGTCATACCAAGAACAAACCAAGTTTTCCGATAGTAATTTATGGGCACGATCTTTAGTTTTTGGGCCAACATACCAACAATTTTGGATTGCTCTTTTCGGATTTGGACCCTCAAGGTTTTATCGGAATCCGTAACCGAATTTAGTTGTGTTATATGCTTGTTGATAATCAATTCGATTTTTTCGGGGACATTCTTTTTTCTGATTTCAAGAATCAATCGTTCAAATTGATTATAGGAATCTTTGGTTTTACCGGAAAGTTCTGGTCTCTGGTTGGGCTCAAGAATCATGTTCAGAATAATTTTATTGCATCAAATACAACAAGAAAATTGTGGGAATCAAATACACGACAATGGTTTGTGCCCCTGCATAGTCTTTGGCAACCCGTTGTCCCAATAACAACATCAATAAAGTAATGGCCGCAAGTATTGCCCCATAAAAACCATATACGGTTTCCCCATCAATGGCAAATTGAAAAACACCTACGCCAGAGAGGATTCCAGAGAGCATTTCAAGCACCAAAATAATACTGAGAAGCACAGGAACTGTTCCTTTAAAAATAGATTTTGCAAAATGTCCGGTCAACCATTCTAAATTGCCTTTCCAATCTAAAATTTTATCAATTCCGCTCTGTAAAAAGGTGATGGTCAAAAACACCAGTATTAGAATTTCTGTAGCATTCGAAAATAAATTGTTCATGGTAAGTTTTTATTTATGCAGCTTTTGCATGCAAAAGCCGCGTAAGTTTAATGGACAGGTCAGTAAAAATCAATTTGGAGTTTCCGTTACGTTCCACATGAAAAATTGCCTGTTCCAACTCCTTTACAATATCCAAAATATTGTTTTCATGTACAAAAGGGGCGAATTTCTTCAGGTCAAAACCCTCCAGATGCACTTTGGCGTATACCAGCTCATTCGCATTATAATTGAGCAATAGTGCTTGCCGTATCATGGTGAGACAGTAGTTCAAGAATTTTTTTTGGACTTCGCGTCCAGTTTTGGCCACCTCTTCGCTCCACAGTATCAATTCCTGAATAGCCCCTTTGTTGCCCTTGGCCTTAAAAGCGCTTCGCACCCATTGCACAAACCAACGCTCAAAAACCAAGTCCTCTGAATCTTTGTTCAGCAGATCAAGCGCTTTATTGAAGTTACCGTTTGCCTCCAGGGCAATGGTAAGTGCCTCGGTCTGGCCGACACCCTTTAGTAAAAGCTCATCGGTAATAACTTGCTCTGGAAGAGGAGGAAAATTCAAAATTTGGCACCTCGAACGAATAGTGTTGATTATTTGTTCTTCATCTTCCGCCAAAAGAAGTAATACTGTTTTATTGGGAGGTTCCTCAATCAATTTTAAGAGTTTGTTGGCTGCGGAAATATTCATCTTTTCCGCCATCCAAACAATGAGGATTTTGTACCCTCCTTCGTAAGATTTCAACGATAGCTTTTTAACCATGTCCTGGGCCTCATCAACCCCAATTTGCCCCTGTTTTTTTTCAATGCCAATTTGTCGGTACCAATCAAATAGGTTGCCATAGGGCTGCTCTTTTACGAAATGTCGCCACTCCTCTAAATAGTGGTCGCTCACCGCATGGGATTTTACCTTATCAGAATTTGAAACCGGGAAAGCAAAATGTAGGTCTGGGTGCGTCAAGGAATTGCATTTGGTATTACAAACCGTGTTTCCCCCATCATTTTCACCACCTGTATTACCGCAGAGTAAATATTGGGCGTATGCAAGCGCCATGGGCAGCACTCCGGAACCTTCAGGACCTACAAACAATTGCGCATGGGCCACGCGACCCGTTTCCGCGGTGGTCACCAAATGGTTTTTGATGTGCTCGAGACCTAAAACATTTTTAAAAAGCATGTTCCAAAGATACATTTTTAAGTGCTGAAGTTTGGTAGGAGGCACTTGTCTGGAAATTTGCCTCTATAACATATCAAACCAAAAAGGTTAAAAACCGTGAATCTTTAAAATAATAAGCTTCTCAAACCATGGAAAAAGAAGGAAATCTTTACATTTGAGACTCTCAAAAAAGAACACACTACATGAAGACGATAGACGACTTTAATTTCGAAGGAAAAAAGGCATTGATCAGAGTTGATTTCAACGTGCCGTTGGATGGCGATTTCAACGTTACGGATACCAGCCGTATTGATGCTGCAAAACCTAGTATACTCAAAGTTTTGGAAGATGGCGGTTCCGCTGTTTTAATGAGTCACTTAGGCAGACCAAAAGGAAAGGTAAATCCTGATATGTCCCTTGCCCACATCACCGAAACCGTATCCGAGATTATAGGCGTACAGGTAAAATTTGCAGAAGATTGTGTTGGTGCCAAGGCTGATGAAGCTGTTGCAGGATTGCAAAGTGGAGAGGTGCTTTTATTGGAGAATCTTCGTTTTCATGCCGAAGAAGAGGCCGGGGATGAAGCTTTTGCCGAGCAATTATCTAAGCACGGAGACATCTATGTGAACGATGCCTTTGGTACCGCTCACCGTGCACACGCCTCAACGACCATTGTGGCCAAATTTTTTCCGGGGAACAAATGCTTCGGCTACCTCCTGGCCAAAGAAATCAAAGCGATAGACAAAG
Source organism: Allomuricauda sp. TMED12 (assembly GCA_002167435.2). Classification (GTDB taxonomy): domain Bacteria; phylum Bacteroidota; class Bacteroidia; order Flavobacteriales; family Flavobacteriaceae; genus Flagellimonas. Next base: position 11,827 of record NHBR02000139.1, on the reverse strand, counting down.
TGATGGAAACAGGGGAAAAGCCCGTAACCGCCATTTTGGGTGGGGCCAAAGTATCCTCCAAAATCACCATCATCGAAAACATATTGGACAAAGTCGACAACCTGATCATAGGAGGGGGTATGACCTATACTTTTGTGAAGGCAAAGGGAGGTAAAGTAGGAGATTCCATCTGCGAGGATGATAAAATGGAGCTTGCCTTGAACATTCTTAAACAAGCCGAGGCCAAAAACGTACAAGTATATTTGCCTGTAGATGTTTTGGCGGCCGATGACTTTGATAATGGCGCCAATACCCAATTTGTTGATGTGGATAAAATCCCTGATGGATGGCAAGGGCTGGACGCTGGTCCAAAAACTTTGGAAATCTTCAAACAAGTGATTCTGGCATCTAAAACTATTTTGTGGAATGGCCCTGTTGGTGTTTTTGAAATGGAAAACTTTGCCAAAGGAACCATTGCCGTAGGTAATTATATTGATGAAGCCACCCAAGGCGGAGCATTCTCCTTGGTAGGTGGAGGAGATTCCGTTGCCGCTGTAAAGCAATTCGGATTCGAGGACAAAGTAAGTTACGTATCTACAGGAGGTGGAGCCATGTTGGAAAGCCTGGAAGGCAAAACCTTGCCAGGAATCGCTGCAATATTAGGCTAAGTCTCACGTTATGAGTTATTGAGGCAAACGTTAAAAGATGGATAATTTTATCTTTGGGCTTTACTATCTCAGAAAAAAAGACCATTTTAGTTCGCCCCAAAAATCAAACCTTGTCCAAATGAACCAAAAATTGAAAATAGTTGTTTTCGCGGCCTTACTGTCCACGACCTCCTATCTAAGTGCGCAACAAGAAGATGTGACACCTAATGCAGGGAAGGATTCCACTTTGCTTCAAGAAGATGAAAAGGCAACTATTTCGGTATCCAATATTAAAATTGATGGTCAGCTTATGGCCTTGGAAACGCAAGAGAACGGTAAGTTTAGATTGCGCGATTTAGAAGAGGCATGGAAGTACGACAGCCTTTGGCTGAACGAGCTCCACAACAATGCAGATTTGTTTAGCGATATGTTGTTGGAGATTCAGAAGGGTCCCGAACAAGACTCCATTTTTGTAGTGGATTTGCCAACTGACACGTTGAAGGCTCGTTTGGCTCGAATGGATGCAAAAACCCCTTTCAACATTACGTATAATTCATCTTTGGAGAGTGTGATCAAATCTTTTTTGACACGAAGAAGAGACTTAATGCAACGCATGATGACCGCTAGCCAATTTTACTTTCCCTTGTTTGAACAGGAGCTCGACAACCAAAACATTCCCTTGGAAATAAAGTATTTGGCCATTGTGGAATCTGCCCTTAATCCAAAGGCACGTTCCAGAGTGGGTGCCAAAGGGCTTTGGCAGTTTATGTACAGCACGGGAAAAATGTACGGGCTGGATGTGAGCAGCTATGTGGACGAAAGACACGACCCTATCATGGCAACAAAGGCGGCGAGCAAATACCTTTCCAGATTGTATGGCATTTTTGGGGATTGGGATTTGGCTTTGGCAGCATATAATTCAGGCCCAGGAAACGTAAACAAAGCTATTCGGCGTTCTGGCGGGTATGAAAATTATTGGAACATTAGGCCGTTTCTTCCACGTGAAACAGCAGGATATCTTCCAGCTTTCTTGGCCACGATGTACATTTTTGAATATGCCGAGGAACACGGATTACAATACAAAAAAGCAGAACGTCCGTATTTTGAAACGGATACGGTTCATGTTAAAAACCTGATCACTTTTGACCAAATCTCCAAGTTGGTGGACATTAGCACGGAGGAACTGGAAATGTTGAATCCGGCTTACAAGTTGAACATAATACCGAAAGTAGAAGGCAAAAATTATACGTTGCGATTGCCAACAGCCAAAATAGGCAAGTTCGTATCCAACGAAGAGGAGATTTATGCATTTGTGAAGAAAGAGCTTGACTCTTTGGAAAAACCATTGCCGAACATGATAAAAGCTCAAGACCAGATCAGGTATAAGGTAAGGAGCGGCGATTATCTAGGCAAGATAGCCGAACGATACGGAGTTGGTGTCAGTCAGATAAAAAGGTGGAATGGGCTTCGAAGTAATAACTTGAGAATAGGGCAACGGTTAACGATTTTCCCAAGAAAACCCTATATCGCCAAGACAATTGCCAAAAGCACAGGTTCCAAATCATCGGGAAGTGTCGCGAACGGTTCAAAAATCCACACGGTTAGATCTGGAGACTCCCTTTGGACGATTTCGAAAAAATACCCTGGAGTTTCCATTGAAAACTTACGAGAATGGAACGGTATTAGTGGGAATAATCTAAAACCGGGCACAAAACTAAAATTGTGCGATTGTTCTTCGTAAATTTAACACAAGATGAAAAAATTAGGAACACTAGTAATCGCCTTAGTTCTATTGGCGTTTGGAGCCTGCAACAATTCAGGTCCAAAAGAAAAATTTCTTCCACCATCCACAGGGGGCATTAACTCCTTGATGGTTGTTATGGACACCGAGCTTTGGAGAGGTCCGGTAGGAGAGAAAATAAGGGACGAATTTGCTGCTCAGATTATTGGTTTGCCGCAAATAGAGCCTAAATTCACCATTACCCAAGTACCTCCAAAGGTTTTTAAAGGCACCACCACCCACTCTAGATCATTGTTGTATGTGGAACAAGATTCAACCTCGTTGGCACATATAAAAGACGACGCATATTCAAAACCGCAAAAAGTGGCCGTAGTAACAGGGCCAACTGAGGAAGTATTGATTAAAAATATTGATTCTTTGGCAGAAAAGGCCATAAAGGAATTCAAAGCCAATGAGATTGCCGAGGCCCAAAGACGATTTGAGCGTTCATTGAGCAAAGACAAGGCTCTTGATGAAGAGCTTGGAATTCATCTTAATGTTCCATCGCTTTACAAGGTGGGAAGAAGAGAAGACGACTTTGTTTGGATGGATATCCAAATTCCGAAGGGAACCATGAATATCATTGCTTACGAAATGCCATGGGATTACTTCAGTAACGATTCCACGTTTGTTGAGGATATTGTAAGAATGCGAGATTCCATTGGCCAAAAATATATCCCCGGGCCTTATGAGAATACTTATATGATTACCGAGAAGGCTTTTGCCCCGTATGTTTTTCCTGCAGAAATAGGAGGTAAAAAGGCCGCTGAGGTAAAAGGTGTTTGGGAAATCCATGGATACCCGATGGCGGGCCCATTTTTAACATACATCATCAACGACAAAGAAAACAATAGAAAGATGGTAATAGAAGGGTTTACCTTTGCCCCTTCCGAGGCAAAAAGAGATTATATGTTCGAGTTGGAGGCAATATTGAAAACTATAAAATTTGACTCCTCTTTATCGGCTGATTAGGAAAGCCAACATGAATAAAACAGGAAAGCCCAGGCACTTCGCTCTGGGCTTTCCTGTTCTTTAAAGCTTAGGTTGATTTAATCAAACGGAAAGCCGGTAGCTATTCTGTACACAAATGCATAAAGCACGATAAAGAACATGATAAAGCTGAACCAGGCAAATACCTTAAAGTATTTTTCCAATATGATGTTGCCCAAATTACGGAACCCTTCCAAATATATTTCTTTAATAAGTAATAGTTTTTTCATAAGCCTGATATTAAGATTTAAAGACATAGCAAAGGTTCAATATTGCTAAGCAAGTACTAAAAGAAAGAGATGAAGGGATGAAAATCAACGTTTAAAACACCAAGCCATTTCTAATTTCCCATCAAGGCACTGGTTTGATCGATAAAAGACATATTGCCCTAAACGGCTAAATGAACAATAACCTCGATAAACTGCAAATGAGCCCTAAAAAGAGCATGCTGAAACTTTCTTTTTAAGTAGGGATGGGGTTATTTATTCTGAAACGAGAATAAATTCTGACCTTCGATTTAGACGGTGCTGCTTGGGCGCACAAGGTTTTCCATCCCAACAATCGTTGAGCAACCTTTCCTCCCCATAACCAACAGCACTAAGAACCCTTGAGGGATCAATACCTTGTGAAACAATATAGGCTCTGGTGGATTCGGCCCGCTTTTCGGACAAGTATTTGTTGTAGGTTTTGGAACCTACCGCATCAGTATGCGATTCAATTTTAAGGGATAGGTCTTGGTTTTCCTTTAAAACAGTGATTAGCTTATCGAGTTCTTGGGCGGAAGGGGGTGTAATTTTATAACTATCAAAATCAAAGTATACATTACTGGGCTCAAAAGCATCTCTAATAGGCCCACTGTCCTCAATTTCTTTTTGCTCTTTTAGAGTCTGGAAAACCGTTATGTTTTTGTTTTCTTTGGTTTTTACCGATAGGCTATCTTTCACAAAGCCCTTTTTTTTTGCCACTACACTATATTCGGTTGTTGGGTCGAGGTACTTAAAGGTATATTTCCCAGTATCATCTGATGAAGCTTCCTTTACCAGTGCACCATCTTGGTACAATGAAATATTTGCCCTTTTGATCACTTCTCCTGTTGACATGCTCTCTACAGAACCATTTATGGCATTTAAATTAAGTGTGTATGTGAAGGAATAAATATCATCGTCTCCTTTTCCTCCTTTCCGGTTAGAAGCAAAATAACCTTTTACCCCAGTTGAATCAATTATATAAGAGAAGTCATCTCGATTACTGTTGATGGGCTTTCCTAAATTTATACCAACACTGAACAAATCGTTGCTGCCTTCTGATTTATAAACATCCAACCCTCCAAAACCCATGGGCCTGTTGGATGAGAAATACAATGCGTTTTCGGTCACATACGGGAACATTTCCTTTGCATCGGTGTTAATTGTTCTTCCAAGGTTTTTTGGCTCGGAGAATGCCCCGTTCGCATAAATGTCAACCACATAAATATCGGTTCCGCCGAAACCGCCCGGTCTATCGGAAACGAAATACATTTTTTTGCCATCTTGACTTACTGCTGGGTGACCCGTAGAATAATTTTCGCTGTTAAATGGAAGTTCTTCAGCTTCGGTCCATTCATCATTGACATAACGAGAGCGATAAATTTTTAAGTGATTAACACCATTCTTGCCCCGCTTTAACCTTTTTCCATAGTTGTTTCTGGTGAAGTAGATTGTTTTTTGGTCAGGTGAAAAGGCCAATGAAGCTTCGTGAAACTTGGTGTTTATTTTGTTGGAGAATTTTTTGGAACCAAATAAATCTCCTTCATCATTTTTTCTTTTTGCCACATACAAATCCAAGAACGGTTGGTTGGTCCACCGATAACGACGAGTGGTCAAAATGGAAGAATCCTTTGCCGAAGCATAAACAATATCGGAACCATTGTGGAACATGGGAGAAAAATCGGAATACTTGGAATTGATGCCAAGATTTTTGATTTTCACTGCAGTTGCACCTTTCCAAGTGCTCACGTCCAACTTTTTAAGCTCGTTTAAAGGCTCAGCCCTTTTTTGCCTCAAAATTTTGGTCAATACGGCGGCTCTTCTATACTTTCCAGTTCCCTTAAGGGTTTGGGTGTATTTAAAAAAGGTGTCCTCCTGCATTTCATCTCGGTATAATTGATAAAGCTCATTATACCATTTATAAGATTTTTCAAGATTACCGCTATAATAGTGTGAATCTCCCGCTCTGGACAATAATGGCAAAGTATGTTCGGTTTCTGTTTTTTCAAGAACAATATCAAAAACTCGTGCAGCTTCCGCATACCACATCTTATCGAAATACTCATTTCCTTTTTTGATGAGCTTTTCAGAAACACCTTTTTTACTAAGATACTTGTGAAGCTTTTTATTACTTAGTCCATCAAGATGCTTCAAAAAACCGTTGGGAGTGTTGTTGTCATTGTTCACCTCCACCAAGTTTGTTGATGAAGTATTCCCGCCATAATTATTGGATAGGGCAAGCTCTTGGGTATATGTCCCAAGTGAGCACAATAAGAAAAAAAGCAAGATCAGTTGTTTCATTATCACTCCATCTGCACAAATGAACAAAATCGTTCATCTGGAGGCTAAGCATAGGGGCTTAACAGTTTAGTTGCAATCGCTAAAGTAGTGTAAGGTAAGTGGGGTGATAATTTTTTGTTGTGAAAGGATGAATTTGCGGCATTGAACGCCAAAAAAATGTTGTCGTTGGTCGAAAACCTCTAAAGAAACAGCAGGTTTCGAGCCGCAAAAATCACTTAAGATTTAGTCTCGTTGCTTCCGCCTTCCAATTTTTCGTCATCCTTGGTTGCGTCTTTAAATTCTTTGATTCCACTTCCAAGGCCTCTCATAAGTTCTGGAATCTTTCTTCCTCCGAAAAGCAAAACTACCACGGCTACGATCAAAACAATCTGCCAAGGGCCTAGCATACCAAGAAATATAGTTTGAGCAATCATATCTTCAAAACCTTTAATTAGAAAGGTAAAGGTACTAAAAAGATGTGGAAGAGTATATTCGATTAACGAAAATTAGCATTTGAAAATGAATTTTAAGAACTTATCGACTGCAGCTTTTTAAAAAGCTTAACATGCATATTAAAATCTAAGACTATCTTTGTTTATCATGGCAAAGGACAAAAAGAAAAGAAAAGAGATAAAACGAAAGCTGCTGCACAAGTACCGCTTGGTTATTCTTAATGAGAGCACCTTTGAGGAGAAAATATCCTTTAAGCTCAATAGGCTCAATGTTTTTGTGACAGGTACTATGTTCATTATAGTATTGATAGGACTCACTACGCTCATAATCGCCTTTTCCCCGCTGCGGGAATATATCCCAGGATATTCATCCACCAAATTAAAAAGACAAGCCACCGATCTTACTTATAAAACCGATTCATTGGTGACCGTTCTTAACTATACCAATCGGTATTTGGACAATGTTAGAAAGGTTTTGCGAGGTGATATCGAGAACAACCAGACCAATCGCGATTCTTTGTTCGAACAATATAAATTAGATCCTGCCTCTGTTGACCTTTCGCCCATTAGAGAGGACTTGCTTTTAAGAGAAGAAGTGGAATTAGAAGATAAATACAATCTTTTTGAAAGGGATGTGGAAAACTTGGGAACTTTGTTCTTTTCGCCGGCGAACGGAACATTGTCGCAAGGGTTTGACCAGAAAACAAAGCATTATGCGGTAGATATAGTAGCCCCGAGGGCTACCCCGGTAAAATCTATCGCCGATGGGACTGTTCTTTTTGCAGAATGGACCACTGAAACGGGATATGTTATCATTGTTGAACACCAAGAAGGTATTACATCTGTATACAAACACAACGGCTCTTTGAGTAAAACTCAAGGCGATATGGTAAAAGCTGGAGAAGTGATCGCATCGATTGGTAATACGGGAGAACTTACCACAGGACCACACTTGCACTTTGAACTTTGGAGAAAGGGCAAACCGGTAGATCCACAAAACTATATTGATTTTAACTAAATGTCCTTAAAAGCGTTTGCAGCAAAAATATTTGCGAATCGAATAGCCAAAAAGACCGATAAGTGGGTGAACCAACCTGTGCGCACCCAACAAAGGGTGTTCAATCAACTAGTTGCTCAAGCAAAGGGAACTGTTTTTGGAAAAGATCATCAATTTGATACCATTCGTTCGCATCAAGATTTTGTAGAAAGAGTTCCGATTCGGGATTATGAAGAGTTGAAGGGTTACGTTCAGCAAATTATAGAAGGGAAGGATGACGTCCTCTGGCCTGGAAAACCAATCTACTTTGCCAAAACTTCGGGAACTACATCAGGAGCCAAGTATATCCCCATTACCAAAACTTCCATAAAAAATCAGGTGGAAGCTTCAAGGAACGCCATCCTGAACTACATTCATGAAACGGGCAATGCGGATTTTGTAGATGGAAAGATGATTTTTTTGCAGGGAAGTCCCATTTTGGAAGAAAAGAATGGAATCAAGTTAGGGAGACTTTCTGGAATATCCGCTCACTATGTACCCAATTACCTCCAAAAAAACCGATTGCCGAGTTGGGAGACTAATTGTATTGAAGATTGGGAAACGAAAGTGGACAAAATCGTAGAGGAGACCGAAAAGGAGAATATGACCGTTATTGCGGGAATTCCTTCTTGGGTGCAAATGTATTTTGAAAAGCTCAACGTCAAAACAGGAAAAAAAGTTGGCGACCTTTTTAAGGACTTTCAATTGTTTATCTACGGAGGTGTGAATTATGAACCATACCGTGCCAAATTTGAAAGCTTGATAGGAAGAAAAGTGGACAGTATTGAACTTTTTCCTGCCAGCGAAGGTTTTTTCTCCTATCAAAACTCACAAAGGGAAAAAGGGATGCTTTTGCTCTTGGATGCTGGTATTTTTTATGAGTTTGTAAAAGCTGATGAGTTTTTTGATGAAAACCCCAAACGACTTACTATCGCCGATGTGGAGTTGAATGTGGACTATGCAATGGTAATTTCCACAAATGCCGGATTGTGGGGCTACAACCTCGGCGATACCGTTCGGTTTGTTTCTCTAAACCCTTTTAAAATTGTAGTATCTGGAAGAATCAAGCATTTTATATCCGCATTTGGGGAACATGTAATAGCCAAGGAGGTAGAAGAAGCATTGCAACAGGCGGTTGAACGCACCGATGCATTGGTCAATGAATTTACAGTTGCCCCACAGACCAATCCAAAAGAAGGTGAACTGCCATATCATGAATGGTTTATCGAGTTTGAGAAGGTACCATCGGACTGGAACACGTTTGCCGAAACCATTGAAGAAAGCATGAAAAAGCAGAACAGCTACTATTTGGACTTGATTGACGGAAATATACTTCAGCCTTTAAAAATCTGTAGCATCAAACCAAATGGTTTTCAAGATTATATGAAATCTATTGGGAAATTAGGAGGTCAAAATAAGGTGCAGCGCCTTGCAAACGACAGAAAAGTGGCGAATGGGCTGCAGCCCTTTAAAATTAGTTGACTTATAACGGTCCAACTTTCATAGGAATTCACTTATTTTTGCCAGAAGATATGATGGCAACAGAAGTAAAACAGACAACCAGAGCACAGGAATCCACAAACGCAATTGAACGTTTGTATATCACTATGCGGCATTTGCTAAACCGTGGTTTTTACAAACCATCTGGTGTTTCCGGCAACGCCCTTCGAAGCGCACTTTTACTGCTAAGGCCCGAAATCTATGGGACCATAGCGGAAGACAAGGCAGAACTCAATGGGTTGATTTATGTTTTGGAAAGATTGCCTGAAGGAATAGAAGAGTGCCGCTTCATCAATTTGACTTCCGACGAAGGCTTTGCCAAATCACACCTAAAGGCCATTGTTCCCCCAAAAAGAAGAAGAAACTGTTATCGTATAGATGATGAGCAGATGAATATTGAGATTACACGTGGTCGAAGTGATATTTATGATATTTTGACCCACCTTACCTTTTTATTCGTTGAATCCGGCAAAATTTCCAGAAGAGTTTTGGTTGATGGTGGAAATGCCACCATACGTGATTGGGACAAGCTAACGGAGTTCGTGCTCAGCGAGGAAAAGAACAATGAAGAACGCGAAGTGGCCTTAATCCATTGTGCCAATATCTTGGGCAGGACCTTTGATGAGGTAGTCGATATTACAAATAAACTCAAGACCCCGGAGGACCCCGATCGTTTCTTGAATGTGATGTATTGGCTGGGAAAGCTCGCCATAGAGGAAGAAACAACTGGCAATAAAAGAACCATCACATTCAGTCCCCTATTGCGGGAGCGTTTGGGACATCATTTGCATGGAGAAAAGTGGGCAGATAAAATCAAAACCACATTAAAGAAAAACAACCTTATCCATAGGCCGTTGCATATTATTAGCGCAAACATGCATAGTGTCATGAATTCCCTTTTCGCAAAAAAAGCACTGGCCAAGGATTTTCCCGACCATGATTCCCTGGATATTTATGAAGCACTAGGCTCTGAGAAATATAGAGCCCTGAACAAGAAGGTAAAAAGTCATGCCGAAAAGAACGGCATGATCTTTTTGGATGATGAATCTGGGGCCAACATTGACGTGCAGATTTTTGACACGGCCAAGTTTGGAAATGAAAGCTGCTGCTATAACTTATCGGAGAATATTCTGCAGGAAGAAAAACCCGTTATATTTGTGATGGACTATGCTTTTGGGGAGCAAGCTTACGAAACCATAGATGAGTTGTTGAAACCTTTGGAAGAAGGCGGAGATAAAATTTTCCTAAATGTAGATTCCGTATCCATTATGGGAAAAGCAGGGATTTTAGAAGGTGGAAAGGGCGATTTAATGATTCCTTCAGCACACATTTTTGAAGGAACCGCCGATAATTACCCTTTTAAAAATGAACTTTGCGGTTCAGATTTTGAGGGATATGGCCTTAAGGTTATGGAAGGGACCATGGTGACCGTTTTGGGAACCTCTTTGCAGAACAGGGACATCCTTCAGTTTTTCCACGAATCCACATGGAATGTGATAGGGCTGGAAATGGAAGGGGTACATTATCAAAAAGCAATACAGTCAGCCTCCCAAATACGAAAAAGCATTAAAAAGGATGTAAAAGTGCGATATGCGTACTATGCATCCGACAATCCGTTGGAAACTGGAAGCACATTGGCTTCGGGCGGATTGGGAACAACAGGGGTAAAGCCCACATATTTAATTACGGACAGGATTTTAAAACAAATATTCAATTCATAGGTATGGCAGACCAACCAGTAAATCAGAATAACTCGGATGAAATAGATTTGGGACAATTGTTCCAAATGATTGGAAGGGGCTTTCAAAAGTTCTTTAATTTCATAGGCAGCATCTTTAAGGGGGCTTTCCATTTGATTATGTTATTTCTTCTTTTTGTTCAAAGAAACATCATAATCATTGCAGCTGCTATCATTATTGGGGGTGTTGGAGGATTTGTTTTGGATAAGGTCCTGCCAGAAAATTATATTTCACGAATGGTTGTTGAACCTAATTTCAACAGCGTCCAGCAACTTTATAACAACATTGCTTTTTATAACGACTTGGCCAAGGCGCAGGATTCGGTTGCATTGGCCACAGCACTTAATATTACCGAGCACGAAGCGGCCAGTATCAAAGAAATTTTTACCGATTCTTATTCAGATGAGAATCAGAAAATCCAACTCTTCGATAAATTTATAAGTGGATTGGATACCACAACGGTTAAGGCCATTGATTTTGAGAATTATCTGAAAAATTTCAACTCTCTTGATGCTAGATTTCATCAAATTTCCATGATCAGTACGGATAATAGAGTGGCTAAAAAAGCCCAACCCGCCATTATCAATTCCATTTCAGTCAATGAATACTTCAAACTACAGAAAAAAATAAATGATCAGAACTTAGATCTTCAAGAGGACATTTATAAAAAACAGTTGATAGAGCTAGATTCTCTGCAAAGTCTGTATAGAACTGTTATGGTCAAAGAAGCCGACAAACCCATGCAGGGCACCAGTATTAATATGGCAGAAACTGGGGAGTCAAGAAGTAGGGAACTTGCTTTGGTTCAGGAAAAAGATGTTTTAAAGGAAAAATTGGTAGAACTAAACGAGGAACGTGCCAATAAATCTACAATCGTCAATGTAATCAGTGATTTCCCAACAAGGGGAGTGGAACAAAAGGGTATTTGGAACAGTTATAAGTTCAAGTTGCCGATAATTCTGTTGATTTTGGTATTTGGGGTTCTGGCGTTGTTGGAGCTAAACAGTTACTTAAAAACATATGGGCAAAAATAATTTGCCAAAAAGGTTACCATCTTATTTTTAATCTTTTTAAGGTTGGACAAAGAAGACAAAAGCAATGGTTAAAATCTTGGTTACAGGATCCAATGGTCAACTTGGCCGCTCTTTACAACAAAAAGCCCATGATTTTACAGAACTT
>NHBR02000138.1 GCA_002167435.2 Allomuricauda sp. TMED12 | reverse complement strand
TTGTGGACGATTATGAGTGCGATCCCTTGTGGACGATTATGAGTGCGATCCCTTGTGGACGATTATGAGTGCGATCCCTTGTGGACGATTGCGAGCGCGATCCTTTAAGGACGACTATGAGTGACGATTTCTCGGACTGCTCTAGCGTCTACTTCTTAGTGGACGCCATGATTTTTCTGAGTCGATTACTACAACGAGCGATCCCGTGGAATGTTTAGCCTTCGCCATCAGGCGGATGCCACAACTTCCCAGAGACGATACCGGGGCGGACTGATCACCTGCAGCCGGAAAATGATGTGCCCAGAGCGAGGCATTTACAGTCATACGTGACGAGCGACCCCGCAGAATATTCCGGCGACAGAGCACCCCCCGTGGACGGTCAGAATTTCTCAGAGGCGAATGAATTTGCGATCCGGATGGACGGCGACCCTTCGGGGCGAAGAATGCGATAACTTGGAGAAGACTTACAACTTTGGCAGCCCTGCGCAATCTGCTGCGTGTGCGCGTTTGTGTCATCTGCTACTGATGTGACTTGCTCAGCTGACATTCAGACATGTAGTGTTCATTCAGACGTGAACGTTCATTTCAGACTTGGGTGCCATTCTTCAGGTTATGCCGAGGGCATGATAGTGAGGCAGGATAATACGTGGCAAGGTGGGCCACACATCGAGTTTTTATACAAGTCGGGAATGCAGTGGCATAGTTGACGCCCCCATCGCCCGCAGCCGATCCCTTAGCGGACGCAGTGCCACCACCTGCCGAATCGCGCGAAATACTTGTCGACATTGTGTTACTTACTTCTACGTTGCTGGCTACTTGTTCTACGTTGTTTATTGTTGCATGAGGGTTTGTGTTCATGGTTTGAGTTTCGGCGATTTCCACGCATCTTTTGGTTTGTTGCAGTCTTTTCTTTTGCCCATGGTGGGTCGCTACCCCATGGCTGGGCGATGGTGCCGTGTGATGACGTGCTCTTTAAGCGGACCTCTAGGGACCCGCCGGAGCACGTTGGATTGAGGCTTCATTCGTTCAGTTCGGCATGTGAACGACACATACTTCCTTTTGATCGTGTTTTCATGAAGGAGTTGGACAGGACAGGCTTGCTGTCACGCCCAGCGCGAATTCTCGTCTGTCGCGAGTGTGATGAACAGTGTCGGGACCCGTGGTGGTTCTGGCGCTGGGCGTGATGAGTTCCTACCGGTGTCTAATACCGGGCGCACCTCCCCCTGAGAGGGGGGAGGCAGAGAGTGTGATACACGGACGACCGTTGGGTTTTAGAGGAGCCACCAGTTCCGAAGGCACCTCGCACCTTTGTATGTGCACATTGCGTGATAGGAGCGTATTGCGTGACATCGGTCTCGGGGAGAGCCAGGCAGGAAGGCCTGCTGGCGTGCAGACAGTCGTGTTTTTGGGGGCAACTGAGCGTGTTAACAGTCAATTCTTCATGAGACGGGTGGACGAGGGGCGTGCCGACACGCGGTCCTCGACACACGGGCTCCACACACCAGACGGTCAACGTACTGATCCTCCTGTTCTTGCTGAAGCTGTGGTTCCTGCCGTTGCTACGCAAGATGGTGCTTTTCCTGCTGTTTCTGAGGCTCTGTCGGGAGCCGACGCCGCGGCGAGAGCCACGGGGGTTGGGGCGTCAGGTGCCGCTCCGCTTCCGTCGCTCATTGATGGTTCTGCAACGACTTTTCCACCCAACGCAGCAAATCCTCTGCATGCATCAGCAAGCAACGATGTGGATTCGCTGCCTGGTTCAACGAGAAGCGGCTCAGCGGGACTTCATGCCGCGACGCCCAGTTTGCGCCAAACGGCTCGCGAGGGCATCGAACGAGCTTCTGTCACAACCGTTGCATGCACTCTTGCTGCTGCGGCCCCTGCAGCAGCGGCATCAAGCCGTTGCTCTTCCGTGCCTGACGGTCGCGATCAATCCGCGCCTGTGCAAGTAAAATCGAGTGTTCCGGGTTCGTTAGTCGCCGCATCGTCGATCGGCGCGCCTGCCTCCGCTTCGAGCAGCCTGAGCGCTCAAGCAGATGCTGTCGCTGCAACGAATAATTCCCAACACTCCACTGCGCTTTTTGACTTCGGCTCGACGCCGTTCGGCGTCTGGCCTGACGGCTCCGATGGTCACGCCACGGGATATGCTCCTCCCGTACTCTTCGCTTCGCCCGACGGAAGCGCGGCTTCAGCTGCCATGCTTGCTGCTGCTCCTGCTCAGCTGCCCATGAGGGCAGCTCCAGGTGTCATCAACGTGTCGGTCGCGCAACCTCCAGACGAGCTTCCGGAAAATTCGGAACGTCCTTCGTCCTCGCAAGTCCATCATGTTTCTGGCGCGCTGGACGCGAATCTGCCATCTGGCGGAAACGCGTCCGACATATCGCACATGTATCGGACTCATGCGCCGCATGCATCGTTGCAATCGGGTGTTGCGCCAAATCCGCCAAATTTGGTGCCGTTCTCACCTCTTCCGCCATCGGGCAGAAGCGCGCTCGCTGCATCGCACGCTCATGCGCCGCATGCATCACCGCCATCTGGCGGTGACGCGCCTGTGTCGGGTCCATCCGCCTTCGTTTTTTCTGTCGGCAACGCACCGCCATCTGGTAGTGCCGTTTCTGCTGCCAACAACGGGGCACCATCACCTCCGGGCATTACATTTCAGGCGCCGCCGCTCGGTCGACAGCCTGGTGGTGCACCTCCTCCGACATTCTTGCCTGGGGCATCGTCAGCCGGGACTTTTGTTCCCGCGGCCAACGTTGATCTTAACGCGCTGATTTCGGCAGTGGTGCAGAGTGCTGTCACCGCCATGGCACCTTCGGCGCGACCTGCTGATGACAAAATGCCGAAAGATTGTCGCTTGATTCGCAATCCCAACCATGCGTTCACGTGGGCCACCACAACTCTTAGTGTGCCTTCGCTCGCCGCATTCCAAGACACTTGCCTTTCGGCCTCTGATCTTGTTCGCCTCTGCCCGGCTACTCATTCGGCGCAGGAGCGTGCCACCCTTGCCGCTGGTGCTGGGTCTCTGCTGCGTTGTTTTACGCGGCTCGATGGAGATCCGGGCGGTCAGGTCTCGCCGCTGGAATTTGCCGAGGCCTATAAGGTCATGCTGACTTTGCTTGTCGCGGCCGTTGCTGCGATCCCCAATGAAGGCGATGCTACCCGCGCCGCTTCGGGTTTGCTTTGGGATGCACTGGGTCACACACTTCGTGTTGCTGACAATCAGGTATACGGCGCACTCATTGGTGTACGCCGTGCACATCAGTTGGTTACACAACAGCACACGAGCGCTCCGGCAACTCCTGTGCCAATGTTCGAATCTTTGGCTCATGCTATGATACCGGCTGATGTTTTCGGCTCCTCAGATGAGGATTACCGCCAATATCTCATTCGCAAGTTCGATTTCACCACGGCTGCATCTATGCCTAGCGTTGTGCTGGGACATGCCATGAGCATCGCTCGCCATCGCCATCGCGTCGACACGCCTGCTTATGCTGGCGAGGTCAAGAACTTGTTTGGTGCCTGGGTCAAGCACTACTCGAAAGGGCAATCTCTCAATGTTCATTTGTTGCCGCTTCGGACGCTTTTGGATCGATTGGAGTTTGCTAGTTCTTCTCTCAGCAACTGGGAGGCGCAATTGCGCCACATGGAGCGACCAGGTTGTAGCATGGCATCTCTCATTGAGTCTTTTGCTGCTCCAGCTGCGGCTCCAGCGCCAATTCGCCCTCCTCGCCGTGCTTTGCAAGTTTCCGCTGTCCAAGTTGCTGACGAATCTTCCGGCAACAACGACGTAGCTTCTCTTGCTGGTGAAGTGAGCAGACGGGTCATTTCTCATTTCAATGCTAATCCTTTGGTTCAACAACCTGTGGTTCAACAACCTGCGATTCAACAACCTGCGATTCAGCAGCCTGCGGTGCAGCAGCCTGTGGTTCAGCAGTTGCCAGTCCAGGTTCACAACGTCCAGCCTCATGGAGGTCTCCATCCCACCATGGCAGGCAACTTTGCTCCTGCTGCTGCCAACGCGGTGCCTGCTCCGATGAAAGGGCCCACGTTGATGCCCAAACCCGATCCGGCGTTGGCGGTGCTGCCTTCTCGGATGGATGCTTCTTGGGTCGCAGCATACGGTTGCGCTGACCTTGGGCCTCCGCCCAATGCCCCCATTCATGAGCGACCTTGGCTCTCGGTGGGTATGGTGTGTGGCGATTGCGATGTGAACATTGCGCTGCCAGAGAGTTTCAAGGATGTGCCGCACGTTGGTGGTGACTCGTGTGCCTTTTGCGCTTTTGCTGCGTTCAATCAAGGCTGGGGCAAGATCAATTGGTACGTCATGCCAGCCGATCAAGCCGGTGTTGCGCCGAAGCCTCAGGGGCGGCAGAATCAGTACGTCCATCAGACGCACAAGTGCCGCATGGGTCTCGCTGTCATTCACCGCGTGGTCCGTCTCCATCGTGATGCCGGGCAGGACAAGGCTTACCTTTTCCAGCCTGCTCAGGTTCCAGACAGGGGCTTTTCGCGCACGCGTCCTCCGCAGCCGTGACATGGTGCACTGCTGCTACCTCCGCGCGCATTTGACGTTCTAGGATCGCAGGTCGCCACTGCAATCCTGTCGTTCATTGCGTGCTTGGAGCTTCTTGATGTAGAGCTCATTGCTGAATCTCGCTGTGAGCTTGTCGAGGCGCTCTCTCCTTCACACGTCGATGACCCTGCGGTTTTGACGTTCTACCATGGTGAGTTTGATTGTCTACGTTACACTCATCTTCTACGTTGTTATTCCATGTGTTTCTTTTCTGATACGTATTCTCTACTGTGTTCCGGCCATATTTCTGCCGAGGTCTGGGTTTTTCTTACTGTCGGAGACGATGGGTCAATCTTGGTGTGCCCTCTCTGGTACTCGTTGAGTATCCTTCTCGAGCGGCCTCATCCATGTTATTCGATCTACTTACGTTACGTCTCCTTCAACCGCCGTTTCGCGGTTGAGTACAAGGTTGGTGGTCCTGATACCGCTATTCATGTCAATATTCCATCCTCTTCGCTAGGCAATCCTGGCATTCCACCGCGGCTGGCAGCATCGACTGCAGCCTACCATCCATCGTGCATTTCACCGCTGGACGCTTCAGCCTCCGTTGCAGCCTCTCCAGCAGGCGCTCATGTTGCATCAGCTCATGGCGTTTCGGGGTGTGTCCCGGTCTCACCGTATCCCTCTCCATCTGAGAGCTCGGAGCCCACACACGGGAGTGGAGGTGAGACTCTTCCTGCAGCCTCGGCTGCGGGTGACAATAACGTCGTGCTTGATTCTTCATCACCGACGCCGCNCTCNCTCATGGACGCGCTTTCTTCACATGTATCTGCTTCTTTACCCTTGGCGGCAGCCGCTGCCACTTCTNGTCATTCCGACGNTGCGAACGACAATCCTAGNTATTCTGGTGGGTCCGGGCAGACCATGTTGCAGTACCAGATAGAAAGGGATTGTACGCTGCGTTCCGAGATTGAATCCTCGATCTCTCCTGCGGATGCGCCCATTGCTGTCGTGGTCGCAAACGTGCATAGGACACTACCACCCCTGGGACCCCACGCCGAGGGCCTTGGTGACCAACCTACTCCAGCTGTAGCCGCTTCGCACAGCGCCGGCCTCCCTGCGCCGGCGCAGTCAAGTCAAATGTCGCTCACTACTGATGCGCAACGGCTCGAAGTCTGGCTGCGCGCCTTCAACAAGATTTGGTTGCGACGCTGCTTCCATTCGTTGTGGGTAACCTCTCGGCGGCAAGATGGATTTCTGCTTACTGGTGCTCTCCATGTCAGGCAAGATCCTACGCGCCTGCATCAGTCAGTTCTTTTCCATCACGAGCAGCCGTGCATTGCTTGCGTCCTTCCTTATTATAGCCGCACGTTGGAGATTGGTGATTGCGTCGTCATACACGATGCCAGTTGCCACATGAACAGCCTCTACGTCATCAACAATCCAGGCGCTTGGTATGACGGCTTCCCATCTGCATGGCAGGCTCATGGGCGTGGATTGTTTTCGCACTTGCCTTTGGATGCTGATGACGATCTTGTCTGGAGATCTGCCCATCTTATCTTTGCTGGCTCTTGCGTCAACAGGAGATTAAGCCAGGCACAGCGCCTTGTGCAGCCTCCTTCTCTGGAGACGTTTATCTCGCTGTTTGCAGATGGCTTGGCTTGGGTCAAGGTATGGCCATTAATGTCATTGGATGCACGCTTCAATCCTCAGCCATGGGTATGCCCTATTGTCCATAGTGGTGATGCGGCTTCGGCCATCGCTAATGCTCAGCTTACTGGAGACGCGAGTGTTGTTGCTCCTGAGCAGCCCGCTGAACGCTCAGTTGTGAATGTTTCGCATGGTGTCCCTCCGGTGCGCCAAGGTTACGTTCTGGCCGGGCGCATCCCTGGTGGTTCTTTGACATTTTGGGCACGGGAGCTTCTTTGGCGCTGCTTCCATAGCATTCGCACATGTGCTTCGTCCATCATGCCTTCTCTGAAGCTGACTGGTGTCATCCATCATATTCCGAGCAATCATCCTATCAACAATGCCATCCTCGCAGGGGACAAATCACATGAGAGTCGACTCGATCTTCTTTCATATCAAGCAGTTCAGCCAGGCGACGCTTTGCTACACCTGGGGAGCTCGCCAGCTCTCACCATCGTTACTGATCACGCCACTCGGTGCGATGATCCGCCGGATGCTTGGCGGCGATTTGGGCGCTCTTTGTTTTCTGCGTTACCGGCTGATGCGAGCGATTTACAAGTTTGGCAATTTGTGTGGTCTCTTTATCGCAATGTGAGGAGTCGCCGCTCGAATGTGCTGTATCCTGACTTGGCGAGCTTTCAGGAGATTTTCCGCTCAGGGCGCACGCGCATGCTTGTTTGGCCGATCATCTGTCTACCTGCCGAGATCAATCCTCAACCCTGGCGTGTTGTTCATTGTTCTCCTCGTTCTTACAATGCACCCAGTGCGCAACTTCTTGCTCATTGGCGGCAGCAACCTCTCGCAGCATACCAAGATCGTACCCGTGGCCGGGGTTCGACGTCGGGAAGAGGGGGGGGAGATTTTTGCGACCGCACCAACGCAGCAACGCACCTTCTCAGTACAGGAACGTATCCTTTGGTGACTGCAGACTTTCGTCCGAGCCGCATCGACGCGGCAACGCGCCCTTCTGTCTTTGCGAGTGTGCTTGCCGCATTGCCTTTTCAGAGGATTGCTGGTGGTCTCACTGAAACAGTGTGCATAGTCAAAGAGGATGAGCACTTCGTCACTTTCCGTGATATTTGTCCTGGTGCTCCGGTTCATTTGCTCACTATTCCACGCGCATTCATGCGTGATGTGGGATCCATCTGCGATGCTCAAGATGTGCAGGACATGCGCATTCAGGCGTCTCTGGCACTCTATTCTTTGGTTGGCGAGGTGGACGTCGGGAACGTGCGCATGGGTTTCCATGTTCCCACCTACATTAGCGTTCCATGGCTTCATCTTCACACACTCTTTCCAGCTACGGAGATTCGTGACCCGTCGCACTATTCCGACGCCAATTTTGTCACATCTGAGGAAGTCATTTCTCGGCTAGCGACACCTGCACCTCCTGAGGCTTCTTCCTGCGACGGAGCTGACGCGAGTGCTGCGGCTGTTGTCGACATAGGCGCCAGTGCTGGGGCTTCTTCCTGTGATGGAGCTGACGTGAGTGCTGCGGCCATCGTCGACATGGGTGCCAGTGCTGAGCTTGTTGAAGAGTTGAGGGGTCGTGGTCATACGGCTTCTCTTGCTTCTTGCATTACTCGACCGATCGATGACGGTCTGCTGCGACGCTCAGCTAATGGAGACGCGGAGGGGAGTGCGTCGGGAGCTATACGTTCACGCCTCCAGTTTGACGCTGATGTCATGGACATTCAGAGAGTGCGCTCGCCTGCTGCACGCACGCCAAATCCAGTGCTAAATCCAGGTAGTTCTAGCTCCAATCATCATTCATTGGACATGCATGCTTTTGCGGGGCGCGTCGACGTCCTCGCTCAAGAGGTTCCCAATTTGGAGGTCTTGGTCCAGGAGGCTATGCAACGGGTCAGCTCGGTGGAACCTTTGGAATTGGCAACTATTGAGGACAGAGTTCGCTGGCAGCTCAACAGGATGCACGTCAATGGTCAGAGGCGTATCCTGGACTTTGTCAGGCGCGGTGATTTGAGCAGATTTGCTTCTCCCGCAACGGGACGCGGCACTAGGCGCGCTGGGCGTGGTGCTGGACGCGGCACAGGTGTCGTTTATTCAACGGGTGTTCCTGGTGCTCCATCAACTGAGTGCTCTTCTGAGGGCTCTCCACTCGACGCTGTTGTCTTTGCTGCTCTTAACAATGTCTCTTCTGATACCGTGCCTTCAGTGTCAATCGAAGACACTTCTGCGCAAGCGTCAGGCGAAGCTACGGCTGTGCTGCGAGCATCAAGAGAGGCTGCTGCTGTGCCGCCGACAGGGGGTGGGACCGTTGCAGAAGCTTCACCGGTGGCACTGCTTGCTGAGGTCGCGGAGGTCTCCACGAATGATGTCCTTCCTGGTCCCAGCGTTAACACAGCGAATTCTGGCACCGCTGTTCCTGACCCCGGTGTCTCTCTGTCAGAACGCGATTTGCAGGTTTGCAACATTCAGCCTGTCAATTCTTATGCAACGGCATTGCGCCCTTTTCTCCGACCTGACGACGTTTGCCTTTGGCATGAATATTCCGCGACTCTTCACACGTGTATCGTGTTCCTCATGTCACCGAACATCGACGCCTAGGGCTCCTCTTGCAATGCACTGGCACACCTATGTGTCGCTTCGCTGCTCATTCGACGTGTTTTCGCACATGCTTCC
>NHBR02000137.1 GCA_002167435.2 Allomuricauda sp. TMED12 | reverse complement strand
TTTCACGGCCTCTGCCGGATTTAATTTTAAAGCCCTTCTTGCTGGTATTACGGCCGCAATCAAAGCGACAGAAAGTGTCATTAAGGTAATATCAACATACATAGCAAATGGCAGTTTGGTAAATACTCTTGCACCCATTCCTAAACTTTCCAATCCTTTGGCAACAGCTGATAAATTGATACCATGCCTACCAAAATATTCAATCGTCCATATTGACAACAATACACCTAGAAGCGCCGCTATAAAAGCCAAGAAAAGTGTTTCCAAAATAATCATGGTAAAGACTTTTCGTTTATCCATACCAACAGATAGCAACATCCCTATTTCTCGTTTTCGTTCCAGAACCGCCATGAGCATAGTATTAACAATGCCAAAAGCCAAGGCTAATAAGATAATCCCCATAAAAATGTAAATAAAGTTGCTCATGGCTTCTTGGGCATAGCCCAATTCTGGTGAAAGTTGATCCCAACTTTCAACGGAATTGTTTGTTTTGATTTGGTTCTCTACAGTTTCAGTTTCAGTAATGTTATCACACAAGATGGCTATTTCATGGTATTTGCCACTTAAACTAACTAGTGGAGCTAAATCATCATACTTCACAAATACATTTTCCTCATCAAACGAACTGTTTATGGTTTTAAAAATTCCTTCAACCCTAAAACCAGTTGAAACGGTATTATTATTGGAATCTTGAAAGTTGAGTACCACCTTGGAATTGACTTTAACACCTAATTTATTGGCTAGTTTTTCCCCAATGATAATTGGATTTCTTTTTAGTTTGTACAAATAGGTTCCTTGCACCAGTTTTTCTGAAATATCTGTGACATTTTTTTCTTTATCAGGGAATATTCCCATAATCTTCACACCATAATTACCATGAGCTGTAGATGCCATTCCTTGTAATACCAACCGTTTCGTATAAGCCGTTACATGACTCATGGTGTCTATTTCTTTTAAAAGAGTATTACTTCCTATGATAGTATCTTTTTTATCAAAATTTTCCTGAAAACCAGCATTGTGAATTTGGATGTGGGACAAATTTGTATTTATAAAACTACTCAAACGCTGATCGTTCATACCGGAGACCATGGCCATGATAAACAACCCAGACCAGATGCCTAAAACTACCGAAGCAATGACAATACTGCTTCGTAGTTTATTACGCCAAACGTTTCTCCAAGCAATCATTAATAATGTTTTCATTTTGTTACTTTAAAAAGTTAACCTCTCATAGCATGCAGAGGATTCAGTTTTTTAATAATTAAGATAGGATATAGAGATACCAACAAGGCTATTATGAAAATTAGTGAAGCATGCACCAAGGGCAGGTCAGGTTGTATGTAAAATGGAATTTCTGCATTAAACCCGAAGTTCTCCATCATTTCGGCTTGTGTACCAGGTAGTACCAAAGGGTNGTAGTGTTTCCACAACATGATTGGATACGCAAGAAGAACACCCATAATTACTCCCAACAATGATAGTATAATGGTTTCTATAAACACCATAAACATTAACTTGCCTTTTTTCATCCCAATAGAGACGAGCACACCAAATTCATATTTTCTTTCTTGTGTCATCATTAGTACGGTGCCAAAAATTCCAAAGATGAGAATCATGTACAGGATAGCTATCATCAACAATCCACCAACACTATCTGCTAAAATGGTTTGTTGCAATTCAGGCATCATTTGTTGCCAGTTCATTACTTCATAGTTACTGTCCAACTTGCTTGAGATTGCTTTTTGCAACGACTTAAGTTGGACATTGTCATTTTTATCTACCACAAGACTTGTAACAATGCCAGATGCACTAAAAAGATTTTGGGCATCTTCCAAGGACATCATAGCCGTAACTTTATTCAAGGCAGGGTTTTTCAAGTCTATAATTCCAGAAATATGAAATTTATCAGCAGCCAACATTCCATGGTATCCCTGTCCTACAAAAACCAAAGTATCATTGGTTTCTACTTTAAAATAAGAGGCTACTCCTTTTCCTATAATAATATCCTTTGGGTTTTGAGGAAGGAAACCTGTTATCAATTTTGAATTTATATCCTGTAATTTTTGNTCCTTNTTAAAATCAACCCCATTGAGACTAATTACTTTAGTAAGGTCGCCAAAGGACAATAAACCATAATTTTCCAATCTTGGTAAAATCGTTTCAACACCTTCTGTGTTTGACAATTGATTAATTAAGTTACTAGTTACAATTATTGAATTATCTATTGATCGATTATCCCAATATCCTTTATGATGTAGCTGTATATATCCTGTATATGAACCTACCACATTGTCTATCATACCCTTATAAGTACCCAACTGCATAGAACGCATGATTAAGGAAAGGAATATTGCTATGAGTATAGAGGCTACAGTAATTAGACTCCTTTTTTTATTACGCCAAATGTTTCTCCAGGCAATTTTTAGAATCATTGTTTACTAATTAATAATTAATGGATGCGTTTCATGTAATTGGTGGTAAAGTATTCATCAGGTATATCGATACCAAACTTCCACTGACTATAACTAATTACCGTAGATTGTCCCGGTTTATCGACCGGCACAACAGTTAGTTTTGAAGGAAGTAACTTGCNNTCAAATGTTTTTACGTCCGATCCTATCATTTGGTTGACCAAAAACATATCTTCATCATAAAAATCTGTCTGCATCTGCATGTATTCTTTTTCATCAATCCAAATGATTATTTTTCCCCAAACAACAGCNGCATTAGGNTTTGGGGTCAACTCTATTTTCCAGCAGGTGTAACCTTNCTTTTCTTCTTCNCCAATAATTTTTTTATCNTAATCTGTCACNAANGAGGATTGTTTTACCAAATCNTCANTNGTTAAATCGGTGCCCATCCAATTCTGCAACATCATTGAAGGCGGAAACTTNACTGTNCTTTCAATNGTTGGNAGGTAATTCCAAACCTCTTTTTCNCGCATNAGNAANACAGTNCCCNTTTCTTTNGCNGGACTNGTNATNACNGAAACNGAATAATCNGAACCTTTNNNCCANNCTTTCATTTTCANTTNTTTNGACCANTTNGGNCTNNTNATATNGATGGTNATNTCNGAATANGANGANTTNCCCCTNAATTTNTCATCAGCNTTTTTNACAATNTCATNAGCNTNTTGNCNAAATGAAGNANTTAGANANAANCANNAACAATGAANAATAANNTGTANTTCATNGNNNNTNTTTTTTAGAAGTTTATNTAACCNTTTATAANGNTTTCTTTAATCNNGTTTAANGGATANNNNTCACCAAAAATCATATATTGAATACCAATGCCATCCATTAGCGCCCCTAGTTTGACAGCTTCATTTTCAGGATCATGATGTCCTATCATGGTAAAAAGTTCTTGCAATTGTTTGGTGAGTTCTTCATATACGGATGAAATTGTTTTATGAACTGATGGTATAGACCCTACGTGTATGGCCAAAGACACAATAAGACTCCAAAGTTCTTTTTTTTCTTCAAGCAACTTAAAGTATCCCTCAACTACTGCCTTGAATATTTTTTCAGGGCTTAAATCTTTTAAATCATCTTCAGACAAGTTTAATTCTGATGCTTCTTTTAAAGCAAAATCAACAGCCTCATTTAACAATCGCTCTTTATTATCAAAATAGTTGTAAAGAGATCCTTTTGATATGTTCAATTCATTGGCAATGTCACTTATTGAAGTATTGAAATACCCCTTGGTTGCAAATAGCCGTAGTGCCCCTCGTATGATTTTTTCCTTCTTTTCTTTTTTATGGGCTTCTAATTGTTTTTCAGTTCTTGGACTCATATTTTAAAATGAACGATTGGTCAAAATTAAAAAATTAATCCAAAGAAAAAAAATAAAAGAATTGTTTTTAGATTAAGTTTATAACTTATTATTTTACTATGTTTTGAGTCTCTCTATAAACTCTCTCAAAATTCAATCTTAAATCTTCAGTTGAAAATAGATTTGCTTTTTTAGGAAATAGCTTTTGAATTGGTTGCAGTTTGAAATGAAGTTTCTTATCCTTCCCATCCGCAAAAGTGATAAATTCCCCTTGTTTCAATCTAAAGAAAGCGTCTGCCCTCCGTTTGGATACCTCTCTTTCGCCTTTGGTGATTCGACTCTCAAAACTCAACCCACTGCTTTTACTTATGCTTTTGGTCGGCGTTTTGATAATTTCAAAAAATCGTTCATAATATTTTGCAGTATCCGGGTCATTGACCTTACCAAAGAATTGATAAGATAGGTTGCTCAAAATGGCCTTACTCGCTTTTTCACCATAGAGCATATCGTTCTGGATCTTATCCTGCATTACATAAATGGTAGCAATATCATAGCTTCGAAGTGTAGCCGGAATACGGTGCATATTGAGCAACTTTATAGTAGGTGCTTCTTCCATCATCAAAAATGAGGATTTCTGCCCCCTGATGCTCATTTGTTTAATTACTGTATGAATGATTGCGGCAATAATAGGCGAATATGCGGATTCATATTTAGGGTGGTTCACTATGGAAAGTACCGCAGGATTTTTTTCATTATTGACATTAAGAGGCACTTCATCTTTTGACAGTGCCATGAACAGTTTTTGTGAACTGATTTTTTTAAAGGCATTGGCCAGAGTGCTTTTTACTCCGGCGGTCTGTTTTTCCGATTCGATACCATTTAAAAAAGCACTTGCCATACTTTGGGAAGTCAAATCCGATTTCAGGAAGGCAACCAGTTTTTTGGTGCTGAGCGATTGGAACAGAGCGATGATGTGGGGCAGGGTGCAAAATTGGGGATAGCTCGTTTTTAACTTCCATATCATTCCACCCAACAAGCCTTCCACAGCATCATTGAAAAATTTAGAAGTACTGTTTGTACTTGACTCATCTAATCCCAGAAGATTTTCAATCAAGACTTTTGAAACTTCATGCACGCTTTCCTCATTAGGTAAATATCTCGGTGCTATGGGATTCACCCGATAGTGGATCTGGTCAAAAGCAATGGTGTAGAATTTCACCCCATTCTCCTTAAATAAAGGATAGGCTATTTCCGTCAATTCAAAATCTTTATAGTCATGAAGAATACCGCAAAATTGATGTTTGCTAAAATGCTGCAATAAATTATAGATAACGCTTTCTGTTTTACCACTACCTGCAGAACCTATAATAGACACACCTCTTTTGATGTTGTCTATTTTAAACTTCCCATATTTCAATTTAAAATGTACCTGATACTTTTTATCCATTGGTTTTTTCCATTCTGCAAAGAACAAACCATAGAGTACAGTTCCAGCAAACAAAATAGGTACAACGATATACAGGGCGATATGTTCCCATTGCCAGTTCATATCCCGATGGAGCCTGATTCAATAGCCTTGCCGATTCCCTTTTTCAGTTGGTTGATGGCCTTTATGGTGAGCTGGAGCTTGTTCGTAGGGATACTCAACAATGTGGTGTTCACCCCGGATTTTTGAAGTAGTTTAAAAGCTACGGCCTTTTCGTTGGTCGGTAATTTGGTTATCATAGAAAAATATAGTTTGGGGTCTTTTAAAAAGGTCTTACGGGCGGTATAGGTCTCCACATAATTGCGCCGATATTTGAACAAGGTATCAAATGTCTTTTCCGAATTTTTAAAAAAAGTGTCCCTATCAAAGCCCCGTTTTACGGACTTGCCGTGCATTTCCACTTCGGAGGCTTTGTGCTTGCTCCCCGGGGAAAGACCATGCCGGTTAGAGGCATCTCTACGGCTGACGATGATATGTACATGGCTCTGTGGTCCTGGTTTGGCCATTCCCCGAACGATACGTTTGCCGTTCAATCGGTGTGGGGCCTTTGCCTCCAGTTTTTGGATTTCTTTGTTCAGTTTACGGATATTGCCCGATTGTTGTCCGGCCTCGATGCCACGTATCTCTTTCCTTAATTCCAATATCCGTGTGGCATAGGGTTGGTTTTCCCGGATTTCCTTGTCTGTTCCCTTGAACGTGCGTTGCCGTTCTACCTTGGCATAGTATTTAATATCATCCACATTGATTGGCCTTCCGTCTATTTCCCTGTTAAAAGCTTTGGCGTACTCCTTCATGGCTTCCCGTGTATAGTTTTTGAGCGCTTCGGGGGAATCCTGTATGGCTTTCAGTTCTCTGGCACTTGGGTTCAGGGTGATGGAATAGAACTTGGGCTCGGTCTTTTTGAGCTTGGCCGTATTCCCGTCTATTTCCCTGATGACCTCTTCCGTGGATATTTCTTCCCCAAATTGATTGAAGAAGTGTTTCATTTCTTCTACGGTCTTGCCCTCGTTTTCCTTTTCCAGATAGGAAACGAAGTCTGCTGAACTTTGGGCATAGTTGCCATCAGTTTTTTGTGCCGTGATGGTAATGTACATCCTATAATTCTTTTTTGAGTTTTTCAAATTCATCCTTGCCCATATCCAGCTTAAAATGCCCTTTGCCAAATGTTCCTTTTACATAGGTCATTTGTTCCATTACATTCTGAACACGGTTTTTATACTGCCCGAGTTCTTGCCGCATTTCCACATAGCGGTTTTGGTAATGCTCCAGTTCCCTGTCCCTGCTAAAAGGTTCCGGCGTTCCGAAATCAAAGCTTTCTTCCTTTTCTTGGTCTTCCACTTGTGACATTTCCTGGAACAGGGTATTCAACATGACCTTGGTGGGCAGGGTCTGTTGCTTTTCGATGTTCTTCAGGATGGCAATCACGGCATTGATACGTTTGTTGGTACGATTATTTCGGATTCCTAGGTCATCGTTTGGAGAAAGGTCGTTCCGTTCAAAAAAGTCCATCACGATCTCTAGGGTACGGGTATGGGAATCCGACACCAGACGGGAAAATGTCCGAAAGCGCACGGCCGTTTTCTTTTTGATGCTGATGGCCGAAAAGCGATATTTTTGATAGGTATCTCCCATTTTTACTAGATAATCGAGATTTAAGTATTCGAGATTTGTCCTGTCTCCGAATTATTTTCCTTTAAATTCTTTACGGGTTCATCCCAGTGGTTTTTTACAGTAAAAAATTCCCTGTTTTCGGGCGATCTGGCCGCATTTACTGTAAAAGGCCTTGCTAATCAAATACTTGTATGTTTTTAAGATATTGATTAACAATGCTTTATGAGCAAACAAATAATTATAACACCGCTATGCGTGTTACCCTCTTGCTTCTCCAAATTTCGTCCCGCAGGGACCAAAATTTTCCGAACAACCCGATTAAAAATCGGTTGCCGATTTACGGAAACTGCGTTCCGTTCAAATTGCTTTTATAATGGGTATGGTCATCAAGGAAAGTCAAATCAAAAAGGGGTGATGACCGTTGGAAATATATTCAGTTCCAACTCTATAAAGATATGGAATTTAGGGTATTGGACATAAAAAAAGCCCATCATAATAAATGGGCTTGTTTGGTGTTATTTAACATTTTAGATTCTAAAAATATACTTGTAATTGTATAGATTTCGTATCGCTTCCTCTTCCAACAGGGTTTGGTAATTTTCAAAGTGTTCCCTGGCGTAGTTCCTTAATTGTTCCCCAAACCGCTTTTCAATGTCCTTTTTTGACATTGATAGCAACCGTTGTTGGGTTTCGTCATCGAGATTGTTATAATTTAGATGTACCATTTTTCAAAATATTATAGGTCGTACAAATCGGGATTGAAACCATCGGGGTAATCCCCCAAGTCCTGCCCATTTTCCAACCATATTTCAAATGCCGTCTTTTCCTTGTTTTCCATGATGCGGGATTTTAAACCA
>NHBR02000136.1 GCA_002167435.2 Allomuricauda sp. TMED12 | reverse complement strand
TATCAGCTAATTCTATATATGGTGCAATTGGCGATGATTCAGATACTAATCGTTATATGGCATTTAGAGCTGGTAACGTGGGTATTGGAACTATTGATCCTGGTCGGAAACTTGATGTTAAAGGAGCAGTACAGTTTAGTGTTAATACTAGCACACATGAAACATTTGTATTTACTACACAATCAGCAAATGATGCTAAGCAAATAATGAAAAATGCTTCTTCTGTTGATACAATAGTATTAAATACTGGGGGTTATAGTTGGCTGAATGGCGGCAACGTTGGAATTGGTGATACTAATCCTGATACCAAACTTCACGTATCAGGTAATGTAAAAGTAGGTTCTGCGGCTAGTAGTACATGGTCTACAAACAATCATGATCTTGGCGGACTGGATGTCTTTGTAGGAAGTGGTAGTCACGCACTACAACTTTGGGACGATAACTATCAAACCCGTCCACGTTTTGAGGTACAGCGTGATGGACACGTTTGGGCTGGTCAGAACATGCAGTTCTATGAGGACAACACGACCTCAACAGCGCCTTTTAATATTACGGGTAGCTCGAACGCTAACAACTTTTTTGTACCAAACACTTATGGTTCTGGAAATGTTAATGAAACTTATAGGCACTGCTATAATATTAACGCCGCTCATCACTGGGTTCTTTTCAGAGGTGGCGGTGGTAATACTGTGTTTAATACTTATGCATTTATTAGTGGAGAACACTACCAAGACATTAGCGTTTGGAGTGTCACAATGTATTACTCAGACTTAAAGATCAAAATTATTCAGAATACTGGTAATGATAAATCAATATGGGTTGCTGGTAATACTTTCAACAACAACGTTTACAACTTGAACTGGAGAATTATGCCGGTTGAACCATGTACAATTGAACACACTCCTTCAAGTTCTCAATCTACTGGTTACATGATTCACCATGCTAGTGGAGGAGAGCAGTTTACAGGAACCGCGGCATTTACTAGCGGAACAGGACCGACAACTTATTAGGAAATTATTATGTACATTTATATAAAAGATAATCAGATTCAAGAAATCACGAAGAATAGAATTGATGCTCGTGATGGATATACCGAACTTGATATACCTGATGCAGACGTTGAACTCACAAACAACCGACAGTATCTTGTCTATGAAGAAGGTACTGTTGTAAGAAGAGAACATACTGAAGAAGAGTTCACCGATTTAAGTATTCAAAAAAGAAGTGCACCAGAGGGTTATAAAACAAGACGAAAACTTAGTTACCCTCCTTTAGAGGAGCAGTTAGATTACATTTATCATAACGGAGTAGATGCTTGGAAAACAGATATTATTGATCCAGTAAAATCAGCATATCCCAAACCAGAATGATATTATAAATACAGTAAGAACCTTACGTAGGAAAGTAAATGACACAAGCCACAGAATTAAGAGAACTAGCTACGCTACTTGATGTGTCAAGTAGTAAAGTTGGTATTGGCCTGCCTAGCGGTACTCCAAGCAACGCTTTAGTAATCAGTGATGGCGTTAGAACTTCTGCGGCTATTACTGCTGGCACTACTGCATTAGAGATTGCGAGAACTGGCGGTGGTGATGTCGGTATTCTTATCAACAAAGACACATCTAAGTGGCTGATAGGCGTAGATAACAGTGACGGCAATGCTGGTCCTCTAAGATTTATGTATGGAGCTTACAATGCGGCTGCTCATCCAGGGTTTGGTACTGCCGCTGATGGTCTAAATTTAGCGTATAACGGCAATGTTGGTATTGGCGTAAAGGCTCCAGCGGCCCCACTTCACATTCAATTTTCAAACAATAATGGTGGTGTTGGTGGCCACCTTATAAAGAATACTAATACAGGTACTACCTCTAATTTTGCAAGTCTATCTACACAAGCAGTCAACGGAACAATACAAGGCACCTTTGGTTCTGCTCATTATTCAGCTTGGGGTAATGCTGTTGTATTTGCAGGTTCTCAAACTGCTCATCCTTTTAAAATTCTTACAGGTAATGTAGTAAGAGGTACGTTTGATACAAGCGGCCGTCTGGGAATAAATCAAAATCCTTTAGCAAATAACTTTGCACTTCAAGTTACAGGTCTAGGGGGAGCTTCTGGAGATGCGAGAGCAGTATATCTTAAAGGTAGTGGTGCTCACACAAACATTGGTGGCACAGGACCAACATTAGTTTTACAGAATACAAATTCTACAGCAAACAACATAGTTAAATTAAGTTTTGAATCAGCAAGTGCTGGTGAAACAGTTTCTATAAATGCGATTAATACGAATCATAGTTCACACTATGGTGATATGGCATTTAATACGAGAGGCTCTTCTGGATACTCTGAAAAGATGCGTATTGAGGATAACGGCAACGTCGGTATAGGAACAGATAGTCCATCTGGAAAATTTCACGTTGTTGGTGCAGGTGGGTTAACAGGTGGAACGCCTCAAAACTCAGGATCTAATAACCAAATTGTAATTGAGAACAATGCTTCATCTGGTTCAGCCGACATACAAATGCTTGGACCAACCAATGGTTACAATCATATTTTCTTTGGTGATGCAGACGATGCAAATATTGGTGTTATTTATTACAATCATAATAATAACTCTCTAAACTTTACCACTAATGCTAATAGTGGTACGATGATTTTAACATCTGATGGCAATGTAGGTATTGGTACGACGAATCCAGGTGGTTCTAGGCTATATCTACAGGATAATCACACTACTACAGTAACCAATGCTACTACTATGTTATCTAACACAACCTTAACTATTAACGGTAACTCCAGTGGTGGTTCTGATGTAATACGTGTAGGGCCGATGAACGTTGCTGGCAAATACTTTATAGATGTTTCTAATAGTGCTGGCACTGCCGCATACGATCTTTTGTTAAATCCCATTGGTGGTGGCAATGTCGGTATCGGCACGACGAGTGCATCCGACAAACTCGATATTCAAGGTGCTGATAATGGTTTAACAATTAGATCAATACAAGCAAACAGACCAAAATTAACATTAATTAATGGTACATCAACAATGATGACGTTGAGTGCCAATGGTACATATGCCGCAATTGGAGACGGTTCAGATGCAAACAGGTATATGGCTTTTAATGGTGGTAAAGTTGGTATTGGTACAACTAGTCCTCAATATCCACTGGATGTTAGAGGAGTTTTCATATCACCAATAGGAAATGGATCTACACATACAGGAGCAAGTTCAACACAATATCCTATTACAAATAGATCTATTATTAATGGAAGATTGAATCTATCTTTTAATGTGTACTTTCAACACAATACAAGCAATCTAGCAGTAAGACTATATGCTCCAGTAGCTTCACTGTGGATCAGTGGAGAAGTAATTTTTGGAAGCACATATAGCTATGGCAATGCCAGTGGATTTAGACGCTATACTTTTACACATAATCAAAATAGTGCTTCCAACTACAATTATAGTTTAACCAATACAGAGAACCGAGGTAGTACCAGCAGTCAATTTGAATTACACAGTCATGGATGGGATAGCAGTGAAAATGCCCACTATTTTGAATTTAGACATATTGTAAGTTCAGGAAACCAAATATATTGTCAATTTCAAACATTTGGTAGTGGTTCAGCTTATGAAACTGCAAACTGGTACTATAGACATGTCACATACTAGGATAAAAAATGTATAAATTTACTTACAAAGGCGAACAATATGATTACAATCCAGAGAACCCAGCTATTGTTGGTATGGATCCTGATACAGGTGAAATGAAATTTGGAGACAAGCTCAGAGATATATTGGGTATGTCAGATGAAGAAGCACAACAATGTCATGCTACAGGTTTACTAAATGAACTTAGAGAAAAGCGTGATGAACTTTTAAAAGAAACTGATTGGGTTGGCGGTACAGATGTTTCAGATACTCTTAAAGCACAATGGAATCCATATAGACAAGCATTAAGAGATATTACTGAAAACTATACATCCTTAGAAGATGTAGTTTGGCCAGATAAACCGGAATAAGAGAAACTAACAACGGCATTCTACCCAAGTAATAAAAACATATAAATAGACCAAAGAGCAAAAACATAACTCTAGGACTATGATATGGCAAACCCAAATTCTCGACAATCACTGGCTGATTACTGTCTTCGTCAACTTGGAGCTCCAGTGATTGAAGTCAATGTTGATGATGATCAATTGGACGATCGTATTGATGAAGCCATTCAATACTATCAACAATATCATGCTGATGCCACAATGAGAAATTATCTGAAGCATCAGATTACATCTACAGATGTTACAAATAAATATATTACAATACCAGATAATATTCTGTACATCAGACGAATGTTTCCTCTGGCCGAAGAGAACTCAAGTATTAGTATGTTTGATGCAAGATATCAAATACACCTTAATGATATTTTTGATCTCGGTCATATGGGGAATCTTGCAAACTATGTACAAATTCAACAGTATCTAACAACATTAGACATGTTCCTCAATGGAGAGGAACAGTTTAGATTCAATAGACATATCAATAGAGCATATCTTGATGTTAATTGGGAACGTGATGTTACAGTGGGACGATATGTAGTTCTCGATGTAACGGAAACAGTTAATCCTACAGCCTACACTGATGTGTACAATGATATGTTTCTTAAAAGATATACAACAGCATTAATCAAAA
Source organism: Allomuricauda sp. TMED12 (assembly GCA_002167435.2). Classification (GTDB taxonomy): domain Bacteria; phylum Bacteroidota; class Bacteroidia; order Flavobacteriales; family Flavobacteriaceae; genus Flagellimonas. Next base: position 36,752 of record NHBR02000136.1, on the reverse strand, counting down.
GACAATGGGGTCAAAATCTCATGAAATTTGAGGGCATGCAGCTTCCTGGTGGTGTTACAATGAATGGTCGGCAGATTTATGAAGATGCACTACAAGATATTGAAAAGCTAGAAGAAGAAATGAGACTTGGCTTTGAAATGCCTTCTGATTTCTTTATGGGGTGATAAATGCCACGTAACGTATACTTCAGTCAAAAAGTTAGATCAGAACAAAATCTCTATGAGGATCTCATTGTAGAGTCGTTGAAGATCTATGGGCAGGATGTATACTATCTTCCAAGAAATATTATTACAAGGGATAATATTCTCGGTGAAGATGTTGAATCACAATTTGATGATGCTTATATGGTTGAAATGTATATTGAAAATACAGAGGGATTTGAAGGTGAAGGCAACCTGTTTAGTAAGTTTGGTCTTGAAATTAGAGATGAAGCAACATTTGTAGTTGCACGTAAAACCTGGAATAAGTTGGTTGGATTTAATAACAATACAGTTAACAATATGCGACCAAATGAAGGGGACTTAATTTATCTCCCACTGTCAAATTCGTTTTTTGAAATATCATTCGTTGAACATGAACAACCATTTTATCAGATAAGTAATCTTCCTGTATATAAATTACAATGTCGTTTATTTGAGTATAATGAAGAAGACTTTGACACAAATATCCTTGAAGTTGATCAGATTGCTGCCGCTCATGCTGATTCCATCTCAATGTTGATTGGTGATTACACTATCACAGATTGGACAATTGGAGAGAGACTGTACCAGGTTCTTGAATATGATTCCAGTGGAAATGCTACAAAGATTATATCCGGAGAAATTATTGATCTTGAAGAAGTTGCCGGTATTCCTATAACAACCAACGTTACAATGTATCTTGGTGATATTGAGATATCTGGTGGAACTACAAACAGTCAATTTAAAGTAAGTACTGCAAGCACAACTAGTACATACTTAATGGCTGATCCTGCTGCAGCACCAGCAGCTAGAACAAGAACAGCAAGAATTATTGAGATTTATGATTATGATGATTCGTTTGATGGTACTTTTGCTAATGATCCATCAGCAATGAATAAGGAATTTGAAACAGAAGCTGCAGGATTCATTGACTTCAGTGAAGCAAACCCGTTTGGTGAGATTGATAATGTAGCTATAAATACTCCCACAACACTATCATCTTTTGATACATCAATGAGCTCAACGAGTCGTACATTTGACAGTAATCAAATAACAATGGACAAAGGTAACATCTAATGGCACAACAAACTATTAATAGAGGTACTGCTGCTAATGATGGTACAGGTGATACTCTCAGATCAGCTGCTGCCAAAATTAATAGTAACTTCACAGAATTATATACACAGAATACAACCCTTGCAGCTGTAGCAACTTCAGGTAACTTGACGTCTCTGACTGATGTAACTATTAGTACAGCAACAACGGGAGATGTTTTAAGATTTACGGGGTCTGCTTTTGTCAACTCACAGTTAAATCTTAGTGATCTTGCTAATGTAGCTACAACCGCTCCCACAACAAATCAATATCTTCAGTGGAATGGAACATCATGGGTGCCTGCGACAGGGTCGGGTTCAATTTCACTTTCTTCTCTTTCTGTAACTCAAGCCTCTGCATCAGGAGCAGGTGCTCTTGCTTATAACAATACAACAGGTGTATTTACATATACACCGCCAACTCTGACCGGTCTCGGATACACAGCACCAACTCAATTATCATTGGGAATTGGTAATGCTGATGTTGATTTTGGTCAATTCAAAATTAAGTATGCAAATGTATATTCACAAGAAGCAGATCTTCCAAGTGCTGTGACTTATCATGGTATGTTTGCTCACGTTCATGCAACAGGAAAAGCATATTATGCTCATGCAGGAAACTGGGAGAAAATGATTACAGAGTCAACATTTAAAACTCTGGTGGCAGCTTCAACTGATTTTGCTGACTTTAAGACAAGAATTGCGGCCATCTAATGTTTGGGGATCACTTTTATCATTCTATTATAAGAAAAACAGTGGCCGTGTTTGGTACACTGTTTAACGATATTTCTGTTGTTAGGAAGAGTGGTACTGGTAACATTGTTGATGTATCGAGGGTTCCTCTTGCATATGGTCCGAAGCAAAAGTTTCTTGCACGTATTGATGATGAGCCTAATCTTGGGGATCCAAAAGTAGCGATTAAACTTCCTCGTATGTCATTTGAAATCACTAACATGGTCTACGATAGTGCAGCAAAATTAAGTCCATTTAATAAGATTACAAAATCAAATACTGTGACAAACCGGACATCAGTTACAACATCTGTTCCATATATCATCAATATGCAATTAAGTATTATGGCTAAAAATCAAGATGATGTGTTACAGATTATGGAACAAATTCTTCCATCATTCCAACCAACATATCAAGTAGCTGTAAAATTTGTTGATGGTATTAATGAAACATTTGACATGCCAATCACATTAGATTCTGTTGCGATGACAGATGATTATGAGGGGGATTTCACAGCTCGACGAGTTATTATTTACACTCTTGACTTTTCGCTAAAGGTGAGGTTCTTTGGTAAGGAGACATCAACTGCTGTAATCAAGCAGGTGGTCACCACATTTACCAACCAAGACACAAACGCTTTCATTGAGACACAGGTTGTTGATCCTGTACCGACTACTGCAACAAGTCAATCAACAATGACAGGAATAACCACTGCTATAAACTTTATTCCTCCTAATAATGTATTTTCCATCAATTGTGGTACAGTATCACAAGACTATCCTATGACTATAGGAGAAAGAATAGTTGGAGATACTTCCGGTTCAGGAGGAGTGTTAGTGTCTCAAACATTCTTCAATAATCAAAAAACTGTCAATCTGAATTTTGTTGATGGTTATTTTCTAATTGGGGAAAGAATAACAGGAGTCACCTCTGGTAGGTACTTCTTTGTTTCAAGTTATAACATTGGGTAAAAGATATGAGCTCTCTTGATAAATTGTCCAAGAATCTTGGAAAGACACTTCAAACAGTAGTTGAGGAACCTGCACAATCCATACCAGCAACACTAAACAAAGATGTTGTTGATGACTATCAATTTTCAAGAGAAAAATACAGAGAATTAATTACTAAAGGTTCTGGTGCTATGGATGGCATGTTAGAACTTGCAGCTGAAAGTGAACATCCAAGAGCATATGAAGTGCTATCAAACATGATGAAAAATATGGCAGACATGACTGATAAGCTGATGGCTCTTCAGAAGAGTAAGGATGATCTTGAAAACAAAAAAGCTGTTCTTGCTGACGGAACAGTTACACAAAATAATGTTTTTATTGGATCAACTACAGATCTTCAGAGGATGCTAAGAAGCGAGGATGTTATTGATGTTAAACCAAAATGATTCTTACTTAGGAAATTCTAATGTAAAACGTGATGGTGTTCAAACACAATTTACTAGAGAAGAAGTAATCGAATACAAAAAATGTATGGATGATCCTGCATATTTTGCTACTAATTATTGTAAAATTATTTCTCTTGATGAAGGGCTAGTTCCCTTTCAATTATATCCATATCAAGAGAAAATGTTCAACCACTTTAATGAAAATAGGTTTTCAATTGTTCTGGCTTGTAGGCAATCCGGTAAATCAATATCATCGGTCATATATATCCTCTGGTATGCTTTATTTCAACCGGAAAAGACAATCGCTATTTTGGCGAACAAAGGCGCGACAGCTCGCGAAATGTTGGCACGAGTCAGTCTTGCTTTGGAAAACCTTCCTTTCTTCCTTCAGCCTGGTTGTAAGGCTCTTAACAAAACATCTATAGAATTTTCAAATAATAGTAAGATTTTATCAGCTGCCACATCAGGATCCTCTATTCGTGGCCTTTCTATCAATTTACTATTCCTCGATGAGTTTGCCTTTGTTGAAAATGCCGGCGAGTTTTATACCTCAACATATCCAGTGGTTTCAGCAGGTGCCACAACTCGTATCATTATTACATCTACTGCAAATGGACTAGGTAACATTTATCATAAGTTGTGGGAAGGCGCTGTTCAAGGGACAAATGAATTTAAACCATTCAAAGTTGATTGGTGGGATGTACCTGGAAGAGACGAAGAGTGGAGACGTCAGACAATTAGTAATACATCCGAACTTCAATTTCAACAAGAATTTGGAAATACATTTCATGGAACTGGTAATACACTAATATCCGCAGATTGTCTATTACAATTGAAGTCACGTGAACCTGTTCTTATAAAAGAAAATTTAATGGTATATAAACATCCCGAACCGGATCATAATTATATTATGGTAGTTGATGTCGCTAAGGGTAGAGGACAAGACTACTCTACTTTTAATGTTATTGATTTATCAACAGAAGTTTTTGAACAAGTAGCAGTATATCGTGATAATATGGTATCACCACTACTATTTCCTAATATTATTGCAAGTGTAGCTAAACAATATAATGAAGCGTTGGTTCTCCTCGAGAATAACGATGCAGGAGCTGTAGTGGGTAAAATATTATATTATGATATTGAATATGAAAATATGTATCTTGATAATGCAATCAAAGCGGATGCTGTTGGTGTTACAATGAACAAGAAAGTAAAGCGAATAGGATGCTCTAATATTAAGGATCTCGTTGAGCAGAAAAAACTACATGTAGTAGATTCAGAGTCAATTGTTGAGATGTCTACATTTGTTGCAAGGGGCACTTCATTTGAAGCTAGTGATGATAACCATGATGATCTTATGATGAATCTAGTACTTTTTGGCTGGTTTGTCAACACAGAGATGTTTGTAAATATGACAGATATAAGAATTAAAGATATGATACATGATGAGAGATTGAAACGCATTGAAGAAGAGTTGGTTCCATTTGGAATTATCGATAATGGTATTGACGAAGAAGTGAAATATGAGCCATCAGGAGAAGGTTTCCTATGGCAAGAAGTTCCTCGCGGGTCCGAACCATTCTAGAAGTGGTCATATTTATAAATAAAGGCATTGAGAAACAATCGTATTATGCAATCATATAAGAAAAATCACTGAGGGGAACCATCATGGCATTTCAAGTCTCACCTGGAGTACAGGTAAAAGAGATCGATCTGACGAATGTAGTTCCTGCTGTTTCAACTTCAATTGGCGCAACTGCTGGTGTATTCCAGTGGGGCCCTGTAGAAGAAGTAACAACAGTAGGTTCCGAGAAAGATCTCGTATCGGTGTTTGGGGAACCAAATGCAGATACATTTTCTACATTCCTACCTGCAGCACAGTTCTTACAGTACGGAAGTACTTTGAGAGTTGTTCGTGCAGCAACCGGAAACCTTAATGCTACAGCTTCAAGCACAGGCATTCAGGTTAAAAATTCATCACATTACGAGACCGTATCATTTCAAGCAACAGACACTTTTGTAGCTCGATATCCTGGTACACTGGGCAACGCTATTGCAGTTGATATCTGTCCTGCAGATTCGACAGCATTCAACGCCTGGACTCATAAAGGTTTGTTTGATACACTTCCAGGAACATCTGCTTATGCAGCTGGTAAAAATGGAACTGGCACAGCAACCAATGATGAGATGCATATTGTAGTTAAAGATGCTACAGGTGCATGGACAGGAACAGCTGGTACTGTTCTTGAGACATTCGCTTTTGTCTCACAAGCCTCCGATGCGAAAGCAGACGATGGCACAAATAACTTTTATAAAGATGTTATTAATGCAGCCTCACAGTATGTGTGGTGGGGGGCTCACCCTTCTGCATTAACAAACGCTGGAACAGTGGCTGATGGTGTAGGCGGTACAACATTTGCTACAGGTACAGCTGTAATTACATCATCTCTTTCAGGTGGTACTGATGACAACGCTCCCACAGTGGGTGAGTTGAATACAGCATTCCAACTGTTTAGTGATGCAGAAACACTCGATGTTAATCTAATTATTGGTGGTATGCCTCCTGCGGGAACAGATGGTGTGACACATAATAATAATATGATTGCTATCGCTGAAGCAAGAAAAGATTGTGTAGTTTTCATATCACCAAGATTGGCTGATACAGTAAACAATAACACACCTGGAACATCTGTGGTAACATTTGCCAACTTGTTGACTTCCTCTTCTTACTCGGTGATGGATTCATCAGCTCTGTATGTCTATGATAAGTACAATGATGTGTATAGATACATTGCAGCTTCTGGTACAGTAGCTGGTCTTTGTGCTAATACTGATAATGTAGCGGATGCATGGTTTTCACCGGCTGGCTTCACAAGAGGTCAATTGCTCGGTGTAACGAAACTTGCATTTAATCCTGCCAAAGCAGACAGAGATTCACTCTACAAAGCACGTGTTAATCCTATCGTGTCGTTCCCTGGTCAAGGAACAGTGTTGTTTGGTGATAAGACAATGTTGTCAAAGCCATCAGCATTTGATAGAATTAATGTTCGTAGATTGTTCATTACTCTCGAAAAAGCTATTTCAACAGCATCTAAATTCCAGTTGTTTGAATTCAATGATGAATTTACCAGAGCACAATTTAGAAACTTGATCGAGCCTTTCTTGAGGGATGTTAAAGGTCGCCGAGGCATTACTGATTTCTTAGTTGTATGTGACGATACAAACAACACAGGTCAGGTAATTGACTCAAATAGATTTGTAGCAGATATCTTCATCAAACCTGCTCGTTCAATTAACTTTATCACACTTAACTTTATTGCCACAAGAACAGGCGTAGAGTTCAGTGAGATTGTTGGACAATAGGGAGTAGATAAATGGCAATCTTAGGTGTAGACGATTTTAAATCAAAACTTACTGGTGGCGGTGCCCGCGCCAATATGTTCAAAGCAACTATCAACTTTCCTGGCTATGCAGGTGGGGATGTTGAATTAACCTCATTTATGATCAAAGCAGCTCAGCTTCCTGCTTCCATCATTGCACCAATCACCGTGCCTTTTAGAGGTCGTCAACTGCAAATCGCAGGGGACAGAACTTTTGAGCCATGGTCTGTAACGGTTATCAATGATGTTAACATGGAAGTTCGTAATTCAATGGAACGTTGGATGAATGGAATTAACCAGAATAATGCAAATACTGGTCTTTCTAATCCCACTGACTATCAAGCTGATATGATTGTTGAGCAATTGGATAAAGAAGGTAATGTAACAAAGAAGTACGACTTCAGAGGAACATTCCCAACCAACATCTCTTCAATTGAAGTATCATATGACTCAGAAAATGCTATCGAGGAATTCACTGTTGAGTTCCAAGTTCAGTATTGGGAGTCAAATACGACCACATAAATAATGTAATGGGGAGGTGGACATTCCACCTCCCATTTTGACTGGAGAAAATAATGGCAGAAGAACAAACTGGACTCAGCTTATTTGGATTTGAGATTAAACGAAGAAAATCTCAAGATAAAGAGGATGATAAAAGAAAATCATTTGTAGCCCCACAGGATGATGATGGCACCGCTGTTGTCGCTGGAGGGGGACACTATGGCCAGTATCTCGATATTGATGCTTCAAATGCCAAAGATGATAAACAACTAATTACACGATATAGAGACGCAGCTATTCAACCTGAATGTGACGCTGCTGTAGAAGATATTGTTAACGAGGCTATTGTTTCAGATGATGATTCAGCACCAATTGATATTGTTGTTGATGATGTAGAAGCAGGTGATAAAGTTAAAGATGTGTTAAAAGAAGAGTTTACAACCATTGTAAAACTACTTAATTTTAACAATCAAGGACATGATATTTTCCGCAAGTGGTATGTTGATGGTAGACTATTTTATCATATTATTGTTGATGAAAAAAATCCAGGCAGAGGCATAATTGAATTAAGACCAATCGATTCAACAAAGATTCGTAAAGTAAAAAAAGTTATTGAAGACAAAGACCCTAAGACAGGTCTGAGATTAATTAAAGGTATTGATGAGCACTTTGTGTTTCAAGATGCAGCGCTAAGTAGATCTCAAAATGCAGTAAAGATTTCAAAAGATGCTATTTGTTATGTTACATCTGGTATGTTGGACCCATCACGTAAAAAAGTTCTGTCTTATCTTCATAAGGCATTGAAGCCTGTTAACCAGCTTCGCATGATGGAAGATTCGTTAGTAATTTACAGAATATCACGTGCCCCCGAAAGACGTATTTTTTATGTTGATGTAGGTAATCTTCCTAAGGGTAAGGCAGATGAATATATGCAGAATATTATGTCAAAGCATCGTAATAAGTTAGTATATGATGCTCAATCAGGAGATATAAGAGATGATCGTAAACACCAATCGATGCTTGAGGACTTTTGGATCCCGCGTAGAGAAGGTGGTAGAGGTACAGAGATTACAACATTACCAGGAGGGGAAAACCTCGGGCAGATCGACGATATCATCTACTTCCAAAAGAAATTATATAAATCTCTCAACGTCCCCGTCAACAGACTCGAGCAAGAAGCTCAGTTCTCATTGGGTAGATCTTCTGAGATAACCAGAGACGAATTGAAATTCCAAAAGTTTATCAATAGACTTCGTAAAAGATTTACACTTCTATTCTTCGAACTAATGAAAAGTCAGCTGATAATCAAAGGTCTTATGACTGAAGAAGAATGGAACACTGTCAGAGAGCAAATTAACTTTGATTTTATTCAAGATACACATTTTGCTGAATTAAAGGAAGCAGAGCTACTAAGAGAAAGAATGGCTACTCTTCGTGAGATTGATGATTATGTTGGTAAATATTATTCTGTGGCTTGGGTCCGTAAAAATGTCCTTCAGCAGAATGAAGATGATATTGAAGAAATTGGTAAGCAGATAGCCGATGAGCAGCCAGAAGAAGAAGAAGCCGCTCCTGATGATGGCAACAACGATCAATCTGCTGACGATCTAGCGTCAAGAGGATTCTAGAAATTAAGGTTTTTATAAATATTAATGAAAAAAGGAAATAATGTTATGAGTGATACACTTCGTGGTTTTGTAGATGCCCTTGAGGCAGATGATATGGTTCAGGCAAGGGATGTATTCACATCTGTTCTGGGGGATCGTCTATCAACGGCACTTGATGATAAAAAGATTGAGGTAGCCACAACAATGTATGGTGATGCCGATGAAATCATGAGCGATCTTGATGACGATGATTTTGCAATTGATGCAGATGAAGTTGAAATCGAAGAAGTAGAGGAAGAAGAAATTTAAATGAAACTGATTACTGAATACACAAACCAGATCCAGTATGTGACTGAGGCCAAAGAAAATGGCGGTCAGCACATGATCGAGGGTGTGTTCATGCAAGCAGAACAAAAAAACCGTAACGGTCGGATTTATCCGAAAAAAGTTATGGAAAATGCAGTTGGTAAGTACGTCGAAGAGCAGGTTAAAACAGGCCGTGCTGTTGGCGAACTTAATCATCCAGATGGTCCAACGATTAATCTGGATAAAGTTTCTCATCGTATTACCGAACTCAATTGGGATGGTAATAATGTGATGGGGAAAGCGCTTATTCTTGATACTCCAATGGGTCAGATTGTAAAAGGTCTACTCGAAGGTGGTTGCCAAGTAGGCGTTTCTAGTCGTGGTATGGGTACTCTTGATCAACGAAACGGAACGGCGGTCGTCAATGACGACTTTATGCTTTCAACAGTTGACATTGTGCAAGATCCATCAGCACCTAACGCTTTTGTAAATGGAATTATGGAAGGTGTAGAATGGATTTGGGATAATGGACTTCTGAAAGTTCAAGAGGTTGAGGCTTATGAGACTGAAATCAAAAAAACACCTTCAAAGCACCTCGCTGAGGCGCAGCAGAAGATCTTTAAAGATTTTCTCTCTAAATTTTAATTTGTTAGGAGACTCAAATGTCAGAACAAAAAATCGAAGACATTGAGGTCGTTGAAGAAGCGATGGATACTTCTCTTCCAGATGAGGAAAAGAAATCCGTTGATTCAGTTGATAAGGCCTCTGACGTCACAAAGAAGGCACCAAAGCGCAAAGGCGACAAGGATGCTAAAGACGAACCAGCCCCACAGGGTAATGTCAAAATGAAAGAAGATTCTGATCAGGACGAAGAAATCATCGAAGAAGATACTTTCGAAGATGATCTAAACGCTCTGGTAGAATCAGAAGCAACTCTTTCGGAAAGTTTCCGTGAGAAAGCTGGTGTAATTTTCGAAGCAGCCTTGAAGTCAAAAGTGGCTTTGCAGGTTAATCGCTTGGAAGAGCAATACACTGAGCAACTTACAGAAGCAAAAGAAGAGATTAAGACTGATCTCGTCGAAAAAGTTGACAGCTACCTGAACTACGTCGTAGAGCAGTGGATGGAAGACAACAAGGTTGCAGTCGAAAAAGGTCTTAGGACTGAGATTGCAGAAGGATTCATGTCAGCTCTCAAAGATGTATTTGTTGAAAATTATATCCAGGTTCCTGAAGCTAAGGTTGATCTTGTTGATCAACTTGCAGAGCAGGTATCTGACTTGGAAGAAAAGCTCAACAAATCAGAAAAGTCAAATATTGAACTTTCTGAATCTTTGGCAGTATCAAAGCGTGATTCCATCATTAGTGAAGCATCAAAAGGTCTCACAGTAACACAGGCAGATAAACTTGCCACACTTGCTGAGAACATTGACTTTGAAAATGCTGAAACTTTTACCCAAAAGGTTGAAACAATCAAGGCATCATATTTCCCAGCAGAAAAAGTAGTTGTTACTGAAGAAACTGCTGAAGAAGTAACTGATTCTAATGATGAGGTTTCATCACCATCTATGAACGCTTACATTAATGCAATTAAACACACACTTAAATAGAAGGAGTGATCTAAAATGTTTGGATCTGATAAACTAAAAGATAAGTGGAGCCCGATTCTCGAGCACACTGATCTTCCTGAAATTCAGGACAAGTACAAGAAAGCTGTCACAGCAGTTGTTCTTGAAAACCAAGAGAAGGCACTTCGTGAGGAAAGAGGCAATGCTTCTTACCAATTGAACGAAACTGCTGCAAACGCAACCGGCTCAAGCGTCGACAACTGGGATCCAATTTTGATCTCGTTGGTAAGACGTGCAATGCCAAACCTGATCGCTTACGATATCGCAGGCGTTCAGCCAATGACTGGTCCAACTGGTCTTATCTTCGCAATGAAGTCAAAGTATACTTCACAGTCCGGCACAGAAGCGCTGTACAACGAAGCAGATACTGATTTCTCTGGTACTGGTACTCAAGGTGGTGGTTCATCATCTTTGGTTGGTGACATTAACCCTCCAGGTACATCTGGCGAGTCTTCTGCTGACACCTCAGGTGGTGCAGATACTGTAGAAGATGCATTTGGTCTTGGTGGTGGTATGACAACCGCTGCTGCAGAAGCACTGGGTAACACTGGTAATGCATTTGCCGAGATGGCATTCAGCATTGATAAAGCAACTGTGACTGCAAAGTCAAGAGCTCTTAAAGCTGAATACACAATGGAATTGGCACAAGATCTGAAAGCAATCCATGGCTTGGATGCTGAAGGTGAATTGGCCAATATCTTGTCGGCTGAAATTCTTGCTGAAATCAACCGCGAAGTTATCCGTACTATTAACTCACGCGCTAAGCTGGGTGCACAGCAGGCAAATACTGCAGTGAACGGTACTTTCAACCTCTCATCTGATGCAGATGGTCGTTGGTCAGTTGAGAAGTTCAAGGGTCTGATTCTTCAAATTGAAAGAGAATCAAACGTGATTGCAAAAGAAACACGTAGAGGTAAAGGTAACTTCATTATCTGTTCTTCTGATGTAGCTTCTGCTCTTGCAGCTGCTGGCATGTTGGATTATACTCCAGCATTGTCTGCTAACTTGAATGTAGATGACACAGGTAACACCTTTGCTGGTGTACTGAATGGTCGCACAAAGGTCTACATTGACCCGTATGCAAACACTGACTACGTAAACGTAGGTTACAGAGGAACAAACCCATACGATGCTGGTATGTTCTACTGCCCATACGTTCCTCTTACAATGGTAAGAGCCGTAGGTGAGTCCGATTTCCAGCCAAGAATCGGTTTCAAAACTCGTTACGGTATGGTTGCTAACCCATTCGTGGGAACAGCTCCAGGTAACGACATCGGTGCAGTTCGTGCTAATCAGTACTTCCGTATCTTTGGAGTAACAAACATTCTTACATAAGGATTGTTTTCAAAAAATTAGAGAGGGCGGCTTTTGCCGCCCTTTTTTTTATGTATAAATACTATTAGATAACTGATAGAGGTAACAATGCCGTATACAAAGGAAGTAAATTTTAACGTACAAGCAACGGGTAATCTTACTAGTAATTTGAATTATCTTGCTCCAACGTCCTTCAGGATGACAATTGATAAATTGAAGTTTCCTAATGTTGAATATTCTGTGCAATCTGTATTCATTCCTGATATCACAGTTCCTGCGGCTCCACTAAGTACACCACAAAGACGTTTAGGTATTGTTGGTGATAAAATAGATTATGCTCCAGTGACTCTAACATTTTTGATTGATGAAGATTTAAAAAACTACATAGAGATTCACGATTGGATGTTAGGAACCGTTAATCAAAAAGATACAGCAGAATATCGAAAAGAACGTGATATGACTTTATCTATCATATCCAGCCATAACAATGTAACCAAACAATTACAATTTGTAGATGCTTTCCCTTCATCGTTGTCTTCATTACCGTTTGATGTTACAATAACAGATATAACATACCTGCAAGCACAGGTTACGTTTGAGTACTCTTACTTTAAAATAATATAGGATGAAACATGTTGAATATAGAAGAAGTCCTCGCTATGTGGAAAAAAGATAGTGTGATAGATGAAATGTCTTTGGATGAATCGTCAAGAGACACAGCTAAACTTCATAGTAAATATCTTGAAATGATGACAGTGTCAAAGCTACAACTTCGTAAGCGTGAGGCTGAATTTAAAGTTTTGTTACGTGATAAATGGTTGTGGTATAACGATAAGATGCCTAAGGAAGACATTGAATCAAGAGGTTGGTCCTATGATCCATTTAATGGTCTCAGCAAACCATTGAAAACAGATATGGATAGATACTATGATGCTGATGACCATATTCAGAGTGCACAAGCAAAGATACACTATCTTGAAGAACTGATAAGTACCCTTAAAGAAATTATGGATAATGTTAAATGGCGTCATCAAAATATCAAGAATATGATAGAATGGCGAAAGTTTACTAGTGGAATGTAATGGATCTAATCGTAAAGAAGAAGAACGAAGCTACAGCATATGTTGAGTGTGAACCATCTGTGGGGCGAGAACTTTCTGAGTTTTTTACATTTTATGCGCCAGGGTATAAGTTCATGCCTGCATATAAAAACAAAATGTGGGATGGTAAGATCCGATTGTATGATGGGCACAAAAAAACCCTACCAATCGGACTTACCGCTTATCTCTCTGAATTTGCTGATGCTAGAGAATATAATATTCAATATGAATCAAATGAAAGATATGGATTACCTCAAACACAAAGTGAAGTAGATATATCGTTTATGGATAACATTAAGTTATCTACAAAGGGTAACATTATTACACCATATGATTATCAGTTAAATGCTGTTCAGTATGCACTTACAAGACATAGAGGTGTTCTTCTTTCACCAACTGCATCAGGCAAATCATTAATAATTTATCTAATGATACGTTGGTATTTACAAAACAGTGATAAAGATGTTATTATAATTGTTCCCACAACATCTCTTGTTGAACAAATGTATTCTGATTTTATTGATTATGCACAATATGATGATTTTGATGTTGAAACTATAACACATAAGATTTACTCAGGTAAAGATAAATTTACAAAAAATAATAGAATTGTAGTTACAACATGGCAGTCAATATACAAACTGCAGACCCCATGGTTTGAGAGATTTGGTATGGTAGTTGGTGATGAAGCTCATAACTTTAAGGCTAAATCATTAACAGCAATAATGAACAAGTGCACTGAAGCCAAATACAGGATAGGTACTACTGGAACTTTGGATGGATCACAAGTACATCAATTAGTGCTGGAAGGATTATTTGGGCCCATTCACAAAGTAATAACAACTAAAGAATTGATGCAACAGGATACTATTGCCCAGCTAGATATTACTGTACTTGTATTAAAGTACATGGATGAATACAGAAAAGGTATGGTTAAAAAGAAGTATCAAGATGAAATTGACTTTATTGTTGGTCATCAACCAAGAAATAACTTTATACGAAATCTAGCTATTGATCAAGACGGAAATACATTGATACTATATAACTATGTGGAGAAACACGGTAAACCACTATATAATTTAATTAAAGATAAATTAGATAGTAATCCAAGAGTGCAACGTAAGGTATTCTTTGTTAGTGGTGCTACTGATGTGGATGCAAGAGAGAATATTAGATCTATCACGGAGAAAGAAACAGATGCTATCATTGTTGCAAGTCTGGGCACCTTTTCTACTGGTATCAATATACGTAATCTTCACAACATTGTTTTCGCTTCACCCTCGAAGTCGCAAATCAAAGTTCTTCAAAGTATTGGTAGGGGATTACGAAAAGCAGATAATGAGCGAGCGACATCCCTCTTTGATATCGCAGACGACCTACAGTGGAAGAGAAATAAAAACTACACACTTGAGCATGCAGCGGTGAGAATATCAATGTATACAAAAGAACATTTCAATTACAAGATATACGAAGTGGATCTACCAAAATGACAGATGATTACAAATCAATAGTTAACAAAACAGATATTCGTGAAATCAAACTAATCGATGGATCAACAATTATGTGTGAAGTTATTTCTGAAGATGATGAAATGATGATGGTCACTGATGCTCATTTAATTGACCTTGATCTTGATCATGGCGGTATAGCACTAATGCCGTGGTTTATTGGTACAGAACAAAAGTCACTTGAATTGTACCATAACAAAATTGTAGCATCGGTATCAGTATCACCAACAGTTAAGGTAAGTTACATGAAGCATCTGCTTAAGCATAAGGTCATTAACATGGACCCCAATAATGAATTCTTTATGGATATGAACCCCTCCGAAGATGATATGGTTCATTAGGTATATCCCCCCCTCAACGGCTATAGCCTTATTATACACCAATTTTCAAATAAGTCAACAGCTAATTACTTGTTGACATTGACTTTTTTTTATAGTATAATAGGTGTATATTATGTCTTTATTAGAAGGTGTTATCATGCAAAAAATTAAACCAAGAGACAAACCTCATTATGTAAACAATAGGCAGTTTTCACAAGCTGTTGTTGATTATGTAAAAGAGGTACGAAAAGCTGAAGATGGAGGTGAAGCTCAACTTCCAATTGTTCCTGATTATATAGCCACATGCTTTCTGAAGATAGCAGAAGGCCTCTCACATAAATCTAATTTTATTAGATATACATATCGTGAAGAAATGGTAATGGATGCTGTCGAGAATTGTCTCAAGGCTATCCTCAATTACAATATTGATACTGTTACAAGAACAGGCAATCCAAATGCATTTGCATATTTCACACAAATATGCTACTTTGCGTTTATTCGTAGAATTACCAAAGAGAAGAAACAGCAGGACATTAAGTTTAAATTTATTGAACAAGCTGGTATTGATGATTTTGTTGAGCTTAAGGATGGTGCTGGCCGAGTCGAGTCCCAAGCGTTTGTGGACCAACTAAGAGACCGTATTGATAAGGTTCGTGATCACGATACAAGACTAAAAGAATTTGCAAAGGAAGATAAAGTGAAAGCTAAAAAAGAAACGCCTAAAACTGGCCTCGAGTTGTTTATGTAATACATGACAGTTTATAAACGTAGTGTAATAACTGTGTGGGGCCATGGTTTTGTTGGTTCTGCAATGAAGAAAGTTCTTGAAAAGGGACTAGGAAATGATATTGATGAAGTACGAGTCGTAGATCCTGATAAGGGATATGGTGTAACTCTTGGTCATTTTTGTGTTGATGGTCATATCATATGTGTTCCAGCCCCCACAGTAAAGGGTTTAGTAGATCATAGTATTATTATGGATGTTATAAGACAGATAAAATTAACACAAGGGTCTGTTCCCATTTTAATTAAAAGTACAATAGGACCAACCTTTGCAAAGATTATTGAAGACGATGATTACATAACATTTTCACCTGAGTTTCTTACAGCAGCTAATGCTGAAGAAGATCTAGCCAATAGTAAGTTTATGGTGTTTGCAGGAGGACAGGAGGCATATTGGGCTGATTTAATGACAGCAGCTATTCCTTCGTGTACAAAAGTAAAGTTCACTGATCCTGTCTCAGCGTCTATTATGAAATACACAGTGAACTCATTCCTTGCAACAAAATTATCTTTTCTTAACGAAGTAGCTGATTTATATGTTGACTTTACAGGAAAAATGTATGATAATCTAAGGGAATTGTTAGAGCTCGACCCTCGTCTTGGATCATCCCATATGGAGGCAAAAGGACATTGGGGAGGTTTCTGTTTTCCTAAGGATACAGAAGCATTCATAAATATGGGTCAGCTAGATGTCTTAGAAGCGGCTGTAAGGTCGAACAGCACTCGGAGTAAGTAATTGAAAGTTGCCATTATTAATGACACCCATTGTGGTGCGCGTAATTCCTCTGATATTTTTATGGAGTACCAAGGAAGGTTTTTTGAAGAAATCTTCCTACCGTATCTGAAAGAACACAATATCACAAGAATTCTACATCTCGGTGATTATTATGATCATCGACGATTTATTAACTTCAAAGCACTTAATCATAATCGTAAGGTGTTCTTGGACAAATTACGTAGTCATCATATACACATGGATATATTTCCTGGCAACCATGATGTGTTTTATAAGAACACCAATGAGTTGTGCTCGTTGAAAGAGCTGCTTGGATACTATACTGATTGTATCACAATCCATATGGATCCTGAAGTAATCACATACGATGGCCTTAATATTGGACTTGTACCATGGATCAATTCTACTAACTATGCTCGTTGTGTTGAGTTTATCAATAAGTGCAAAGCTCCTATCCTTGCTGGCCATTTTGAGTTGGAGGGGTTTGAGATGTCTCGTGGTATTGTTAATACTCATGGCCAGGACGTTGGAAATCTTGATAGATTTGAAGCAGTAATATCAGGCCATTTTCACACAAAATCATCACAGGGTAATATTCATTATCTTGGATCTCAATTTGAGATGTTCTGGAATGATTGTGGTGATCCCAAGTATTTTCATATACTGGATACAGAGACAAGAGAATTTGAACCTATTCTTAACCCGTTGACCTTATACGATAAAATCATGTATAATGATACTAATCAAAGTTATGATAACTATGATGTATTTCAACATGAGAATAGGTTTGTTAAAGTTATAGTTGTCGAGAAGACAGATATGTATAGCTTCGATAGATTCATAGATAGGTTACAAGATGTAAAAACACACGAACTAAAGATTGCAGAAAACTTTGATGAATTTGTTGGTAGTAATGTGGAAGATGAGTCTGTCTCATTGGAAGACACAACAGAGATGTTGGATTCCTATGTGGATGCTACCGACACAGAATTGGATAAGGACAGATTAAAGGGTGTTATGCGTGAGCTGTATGTGGAAGCGCAAAACTTAGAGATTGTATGATAAAATTTACTACTATCCGTTGGAGAAACTTCTTATCAACAGGTGATAAGTTTACTGAGGTTCAATTGGATGTTGAACATTCAACGTTGATTGTTGGCCAAAATGGTGCAGGAAAATCAACACTGCTAGATGCACTTGCTTTTGGCTTGTTTGGTAAACCTCACCGTGATATTAAGAAGGCTCAGTTAGTCAACTCAATTAACGGCAAGAAAGCAGAAGTACAAGTTGAATTCAGTATTGGTCGGCAAGAGTTTAAGATTGTAAGAGGTGTTAGGCCAAATATCTTTGAGATCTGGCAGAATGGTAATATGATTAATCAGGATAGTAATGCAAGAGATTATCAAAAGTTTCTTGAGCAGAATATCTTAAAGTTAAATCATAAATCATTCCATCAGATTGTGGTTCTTGGTTCATCGTCATTTATTCCATTTATGCAGCTTCCTACTACGCATCGTAGAGAGGTTATTGAAGATCTCTTGGATATTAATGTATTCAGTAAGATGAACGGATTACTAAGAGAACGGATTGCGAGAGTTCGTGATAATCTAAAAGATACAGAGTATCAGTTGGATCTGATAAAAGATAAGATTAGTATTCAACATAAATATATTTCAGATGTTAAGGAACTGAATGATGATATTGTCCAAGATAAATCGGAAAAGATTGATTACCTTCAAACAGAAATCAACTCGTTGCAAAACAAGAACCAAGAGTTTTCAAATCAAATTGAAGGGCAGTCTTGGGTTCAAGAAACCCTCAACAAAGCACACGATAAAAAACAAACGCTCTTACAGTACAAGGCTCAATTTGAAGCCCAGATCAAATCATTGGTTAAAGAGGCCAAGTTCTATAATGAAAATGAGACATGTCCAACGTGTTCCCAAGATATTGATCAGAAACTCAAACAAACCAAAGTCAAATCTACAAGGGTACGCGCTGAGGAGCTACAGAAAGCAATGGACGATGCAGCTGCAAAGTCAGCTGCTGTGGAATCGGACATTAAACAATTCAATGACATCGTTTCGCAAATCGCCGAATGGAACACCCATATTCATTCTAACAATACAACGATCAGTCGGAGCCAAAGAGAGATTACAGTTTTATCAAATGAAATAACTGATATAAAAGGTAAGGGTGGTGATGTGGCACAAGCTGTTGCAACCCTTGAAAATCTAGAGCATGATCGCACTATAAACACCGAGCGTAAGTTGAGCTTAATGGATCAGCGTACATATAACGAGGCTATTAGTGAGATGCTTAAGGACACAGGTATCAAGACAAAAGTAATTAAACAATATCTTCCTGTAATGAATAAGTTTGTTAATCAATACTTACAGGTCATGGACTTCTTTGTGTCATTCAATCTCGATGAGAGTTTCAATGAGATTATTAAATCACGCCATCGTGATGAATTTAAGTATGCTTCATTCTCAGAAGGTGAAAAGCAACGTATTGATCTATCACTAATGTTTACGTGGCGACAGATTGCTCGTATGAAGAATAGCACTTCAACTAACTTATTGATTCTTGATGAAACATTTGATTCGTCACTTGATAATGATGGTATTGATAATCTAATGAAAATTTTATACACACTTGATGATCTGACATCGGTGTTTATCATATCCCATAAGGGTGAGGTATTGGAAAACAAGTTCCGTAATAAGATCGAGTTTATTAAGGAACGTAACTTTAGTAGGATTAAATAATGCGTATAATGATGACTGGTAGCAAAGGCTATCTTGGTACTCATATCATCAAAAGGATGGATGATATTAACTCTGTACATGAAATTGTTGAGTATGAAGGAGAGATTACTGAGTTCTTTCCTCTTGGTGATTATGATCTCGTGTTGCATTTAGCTGGGTTAGCTGGTGTCAGACAATCGGTTGAAACTCCTGATCAATACTGGAAGACTAATGTAGAAGGATCTAAATGTGTATTCAATTGGTGTGAGCAGAGAAACACTCCAGTTGTGTACTTCTCCTCATCAAATGCAGCAGAATGGTGGACTAATCCATATGCTATGACAAAGAAGGCCTGTGAGGCGTTGGCGCCATCAAATGCTGTTGGTATCAGACCTTCAACTGTATGGCCTGGTCGAGAAGACATGTTTTATCGTAAACTTGAACGTGGTGAAGTGGAATATGTTAATGGGGGACACTACAGAGATTATATCCACATTGATGATTTTGTTGATGCTGCGATTTCAATAGTTGATAATTGGTTGAGATTTCAAGGGAAGATAGTTGATATTGGTACAGGTAAATTGGTATCCGTTGAAGCTCTTGCTTACAGTATGGGGTACAAAGGAAAAGTTATTACAGATCCAACACCCAATGAAAGAGCTAGTAATGCCGCTGATACGTACTTACTAAGATCGGTTTTCAAAAAAAAGTTTAAAAAAATTATATAAAACTGTTGACTTCAATCCAATTATGTGTGATTCTATATAAAGAGTGAGGAGACACATATGTACACAATTGAATCAAAATCTGTTCTAGCCCGTTTACTTTCGAAGGAAAACATCACAGTTGTCCATGGTGAATATCATACTGCCTTCTTTGATGTTCAAAAGAGAGTACTTGGTTTACCTGTTTGGAAGGACAAAGGAAAAGATGTATACGACCTTCTTGTAGGACATGAGGTCGGCCATGCATTGGAAACACCAGCAGAAGGTTGGCATGAGTCAACTGTCGAGCTTGGTGTTCCTCGTGGTTATGTTAATGTAATTGAAGACATCCGTATCGAGAAAAAAGTACAGCGCAGATATCCTGGTCTTGTTGGTTCATTTACTCGTGGGTATCAAAGATTGTTTGACGATAATCTATTTGAAACTCATGGTAATGATCTCAATTCNTACAATCTTATTGACCGTATTAATCTCAAAGCTAAACTAAGAACACTTGTTGACATTAAATTCTCTGATGAAGAGAAGCCATTAGTTCAACGAGCTTTTGCTGTTGAGACGTGGGAAGATGTGCTTGCTTCATGCCTCGAATTGATGGAGTATATGAAGGAAAAACAAGATGAACAACAAGATGAAACAGATAACATNGATGCTAGTGCAAGTGCCAACAATTCAGATTCAGATATGGATATGCCAGGTCAAGCTGGCAGCGAACAATCTGACGATTCAGATGATGAAACTACCGATGACCCCATGGGAATGGGAGGTGATTCTGATAATGAAGTCGGTGGATCACAAGGTGGAGATCAAAAACCTGAAGAGCAAGTTGAACAAAATTCTCCAAAGGTAGATGATGCTCCTGCATCACTAACTGATGATGCTTTCCGCANCAATCAATCAGACATCATTGAAGAATATCANGGTGATCGTATCTTTACTGCTCCTACAAAACGTCAGTTTGAGAAAGTCATTGTACCATATGCTGATGTTCTTGAGGCTCGTAAAAACGTTTGGGTATCGGACCGCAATGAAGAATACTATGAGCAGTTCCTCAAGGAAAACAAAAGTGTGGTGAATCAGATGGTACGTGAGTTTGAGATGCGTAAAGCAGCATTCCAATATTCACGTGCAAAGACAGCAAAGACAGGTTCTCTTGATACACGTAAGTTACACAGCTATAAGTTCAATGAAGATCTGTTCTCCCGTGTCACACAACTTGCAGATGCGAAGTCACATGGTATGATCATGTATGTTGATTTCTCAGGTTCAATGTATAGTGTTCTTGGTAAGGTTCTGAAGCAAGTAATTTTACTTGCACATTTTTGTAAGAAAATTAATGTTCCTTTTGAAATATATGCCTTCAATGATTTGCAATGCCATGAGACAGGTGAGAAGTATCAGATGGATCAAGTCACTCTTGCAAGGTTTGGTTTAGTCACATTGTTGACATCAGATATGGGCAAAGCTGAATTTTCTACTGCTTGTCAGTATCTTTATCTTCGTGATTACTTCAGCAACATGTTCTCAAAAGTAGAGGGTCTTGGTTCTACACCTCTGT
This sequence comes from Allomuricauda sp. TMED12, assembly GCA_002167435.2. Lineage (GTDB taxonomy): Bacteria > Bacteroidota > Bacteroidia > Flavobacteriales > Flavobacteriaceae > Flagellimonas. Next base: position 15,141 of record NHBR02000136.1, on the reverse strand, counting down.
GTGAAACTATCATGGCTGCTCATTACATGGTTCCAAAGTTTCAAAAGAAACACAGAGTAGAAAAAGTTGCAACAGTGTTCCTTACTGATGGTGAAGCAAGTGGAATGACTACTGGAAGAGATCAAGATTATGCTGACTATACTGTCGATCGGGTTTCCTCAGGTAAACTAGTAAACTTCGATGGATTCAAGTTTAGTCCAAAGTACTCTGATCGTCCTGATCAAGTATTGCTCAACAATCTCCGTCACAAGACTGGAGCAATCACTGTATCGTTTCATCTCTGCACAAACCAGAACGATGCTCGTTCATTTATGCTTCGTCGTGGTAAGACAGATAGTGAGAAGGTGTTGAAGGACTGGAGAAGAGAAGGTTCTGCAGAGGTGTTTGGCCTTAATGGATTTGATGCGTCATATATCATCAAAGCACATTGGAAAAATCTTAGTGCTCGCGATGATGACTTTGAGGTAGATACAAATGCATCTAAGGCTGAAATCAAGCGAGCATTTTCAAAGTTCTCAAAGGGGAAAAAAGGTAAGCGGTCTATCATGACAAACTTTGCTCGACTGGTCGCATGATNAGTCCTTGCATAAAAGTGTGTAGACTTGAAGAAGGTATTTGTACAGGATGTGGCCGAACACAAGATCAAATTAGAGATTGGCTAATCCTGACAGATAAAGAACGAAAAAAAATTATGAAAAAACTCAAAAAAAAGTAAATTAACTGTTGCCTTCAATCGAAATATAGGCGATGATTAATTATCAAATGAGGAGAGACATTATGAAATTTCAAGTTTACCAAATCCAGTTCACAGAATCACAGTACAGAGCTATCAATAGCAATGAGACTGTACCAGCCTTTGAAGCACGTAATAGAATGACGATGGACTTCGGAGGCGACAATATTGGCAATATTGCTTCTGATGCATTCGAAGCTGGATATTACACACATGTTTCAAACATTGAAGCAGCTGATCTTGAGCAAGTGTTTGAGATTGGAAATATTGGTCCAGAGTCAGACATTGAGCGTCTGGGTCGTATGTCATCAATCTCTGTTGGTGATATTCTAATTGATGAAAGTGGCACAAAGTCTGTTGTAGCTAGCTTTGGATTCAAAGAAGTCAATTAACTGTTGACTTCAATCCTAAATTGTATGATGATGATAAGAGAGTGAAAGAGAGAGGATATATATTATGAACGCACTTCAAAAACTTTTGGTTACCGAACTGTCTAACCGTTTCCCTGGAACAACTGAATTCCGTAAGTCGGAGATTGAAAAGACAGCCAATGAACTCGGTGTAAAGTATTCTAACAAGAATGCTGTATATGCAATGGCAACAAAGCCTCGTAAAGGTATTTATGATCTTGCTGGTGTTATTGTTCCTATTCGTGAGGCACAGAAGGAAACAAAGTACAATATGACTTCTGCTTTGCAATCGACTTCCTCTGATGAGGTATATGTTCCATCTATGAACAAGACCTATGTTAAGTGGGGATTCTACAATGATATTGAAACTATCATTGGGTCTCAGATGTTCTATCCAACATACATTACAGGTCTTTCAGGGAATGGTAAGACATTCATGGTTGAGCAGGCTTGTGCTAAGCTCCGTCGTNAATATGTACGTGTACAGATTACACCTGAAACAGACGAAGATGATTTGATTGGTGGTTTCCGTCTGATTGATGGAGAAACAGTGTTCTTTAAAGGTCCTGTAATTAAGGCTATGGAAGCTGGTGCTATTCTTTTGATTGATGAGATCGATCGTGCATCTAACAAACTAATGTGTTTGCAGGGTGTGATGGAAGGTAATCCTGTCCTCTTGAAGAAGACAGGTGAAGTAGTAAAAGGAGCTCCAGGCTTCAATATTATTGCTACTGCTAACACAAAAGGTAAAGGATCTGATGATGGTCGCTTTACTGCTGCTACAATTATTGATGATGCGTTCCTTGAGCGTTTTGTTATTACTGTAGAGCAGACGTTTCCTTCTGCACGAGTTGAGAAGAGTATTCTCATTAAGCATATGGAAAAGTATAACTGCATGGATGAGGAATTCGCTCAGAAGTTGATTACCTGGGCAGAGGTCATTCGTAAGACGTTTGATGATGATGGTGTTGAAGAGGTTATATCTACTCGTCGACTATGTCATATTATTCAAACTTTNTCGATTTTTAATGATCGTATGAAGGCTATAGAGTTGTGTGTTGCTCGTTTCGATGAAGATACAAAACTAGCTTTCTTAGATCTTTACACAAAGGTCGATGGTGAAATTGATAATGGTGCTACAGTTAGTACTGAAGATGATAACAACGTTCCTTTCTAATGACAAGGATCAATACTATCGACATAGAACTTCTCACGGACCAGCATCTAATGGCTGAGTATCGTGAGTTGCCGATGGTGAACGCCGCGCTCTCTCGCTCTCTCTCCTCCGCGCGCGGTGTTCATCATCCCAGTATTCCAAAGCAATATACCTTGAACAGAGGACATGTGATGTTCTTTTATGATAAAGGTGAGTGGCTATATAATAGATACCAACAGTTAATCACCGAACTATATAAACGAAATTATAGTATAGATCCGAAATCTCGTGTTGTCAAATGGCAACATTTCGAGGATAATGGTCTATACAATACTTGGAAACCTGATAGCCAAGCTCATAAGATCAATGTAGAGAGATTATTAGAGCGGGTGAATCAAAAGCTGACCTGGTATAGATGGAAAGGTACTCCCATTGATGAGTACTATACAACAATGTTAAAAGAGATGTTTCTATGAGTGATAAAAAATATACCTATAGCGAGATCTTTCATTCTATTCAGGGTGAAGGTCATTACACAGGCGTACCCACCGCCTGGATCAGATTCTTCCTATGCAATTTACAATGCGATGGATTTGGTCAAATGTTTCCCACTAAACCAGATACGTGGGAGCTCCCATATCAAGATTTTGATGCAAATTCAGTGGAGCGTGTTGAAGATCTTCCTGTATGGGAAAAGGGATGTGACTCTTCATACACATGGTCAAAGAAGTTTAAACATTTGATGGGGCAAGCCACTGGAGCTGAACTAGCACAAAATATTACAGACATTATGAAGAATGAACACAACCCAGAGGGTTGGTTCCGTCATCCCAAGTCTTTACAGCANAACCATCTTTGTATCACTGGTGGTGAACCTCTCATGCGTCATGCTCAGAATGCTTTCTTAGAGATCTANGATGCTCTTCGTGACATGGGTGGTGGACCTATTTATGAGACAAATTATATGGATGCAAGTAACNTCCCTTCTTCTGTGACATGGGAGACGAACGGAACACAAGTATTGAGTGACAACTTTGCTGAGTTTNTTCGTGGTTCGTTGTTTAGACCAGAAGCATTCTTCTCTGTATCACCAAAGCTATGGACAGTTGCTGGTGAAAAGCGTGAGAAAGCTATCAAGCCAGATGTTGTTCGTCAATATTATGATGTGTCTAGTAAAGGACAATTAAAATTTGTTGTGGGTCCAGAACAAGAACAGTGGGATGAGCTCGACGAGATCGTTGCTTTGTTCCGTAATGCTGGTGTGAAATACCCTGTATGGATTATGCCTACAGGTGCTCGTTTGGAAGAACAAGAGCAAACAGCAGGTGATGTAGCCAGGATGGCTTTTGAGAGAGGATATAATGTATCAGGACGGATGCATGTGTATCTATTTGGCAATGCGATAGGAACATAAAGATATGAGTGAACAAACAAACTACTGCACAACTAAAGGACTGGGTTGGGCATTCTTGATTATCATTATTGGTATGGTAGGATTACCTATACTTGGCTCAGCGATTGCTTATCCAGATAAGTGCAAACAATCTATTCTCATTCCGTGTTTGGGATTAGAATAATAGGAGACAATTAATTTGAAATTTAAAGCAAAAATATATATTGAATATGATGATGTATTATCAATGTGTCATAATCTCGAGCATGATACATCTAAGATGAAACCGGATTTGTTTGTGGGAATCACAAGAGGTGGATTGCTTCCTGCAGTCCATCTTTCTCATGCATTGAGTATACCAATGATACCATTGCATTGGACCACACGTGATAATCCACACAAAGAAATTAATAATGATATCTTAAAAGCTATTAAAGACAAAAAAACTGTTGTCTTTGTAGACGATATCAATGATACTGGTAAGACATTCTCAGAGATAAGTGAAAAATATGGCGGTGGGCTGTATGTATCTCTTGTTGAGAAGTGTACAAGTAAATTTAACAGTGATGCAACATCACTACGTTTTGATGACGATCGTTGGATCGTATTTCCATGGGAGAAAGATTGATGGCTTATTATAGTACAAAAACATACGGACACAATATTGGATTGAGTGCGTGTTTCCGTCAACCAAACGCTCATAGCCATTGTAAGTTTCTTCATGGTTATGCATTGCAATTCAAATTTGTATTTGGTTGTGATGAGTTAGACGATAAGAACTGGGTGGTCGACTTTGGTGGTCTAAAACCACTCAAACAATGGCTTGAGGATAAATTTGATCATAAGGTTGTATTGGATCTTGAAGATCCTATGATGCAATATTTTGATAACTTGCAAGCAGCTGGTCTTTGTGAGATAACTGCACTTAATGGTGTTGGAGTAGAGCGTTTTGCTTATCATGCTTGGCGCTTTGCTGATCAGTTAGTACGTAGAATGACAGACGATCGTTGTTATTGTTTATCTGCAGAATGTGCAGAACATGGTGCTAACAGTGCTATCTACAAGCAAGAGAATTGATAAATACTATAACAACAAGGTATTCCAGATGTTGTGCTTTTGAGCTTTTGTCTGGCGCAGGTCTAACGGTCCTCCCCTTTTCCACCGTTGTAAAATTAAATCTGAAAAGGAATTAAAATGGCTAAAAATAATCCAGAACTCGGCCGAGAGGTCAATAAGTATCTTGATACGTTAGGTATCAATACTCCAATTACAGAAATGGTTAAAGCTGATCGTGAAGAGAAGCTCGATCGCATTACTGATCTTACACATGAGATGTTAGAGGTATTAGGTCTTGACCTAACTGATGATTCGCTAGAAGAAACACCATTGCGTGTAGCTAAGATGTATGTTGATGAGATCTTCAGTGGCCTTCGCTACGACACATTTCCTAAGTGTACAACAGTAGAGAACAAGTTCTCATCGAACGATGAGTTTGTCTTAGAAAAGAATATTACATTGTATTCTGACTGTGAGCATCACTTGCGTCCTATTATTGGACACGCTCACATTGCTTACATCCCTGGTAAGAAAGTGCTCGGGTTGTCTAAACTTAATCGTGTCACACAATACTTTGCTCAGCGTCCTCAAGTACAAGAGCGTTTGACTCAACAGATTGCTCATGCTATTGCATATATTACTGATTCAAAAAATGTAATGGTTGTTATTGATGCCGGACATACTTGTGTATCTCAGCGTGGTATCAAGGATACTCAATCTACTACAGTCACAGCAACATGCCTTGGTGTGTTTGGTGAATCTGGTGGAAGCCTCCGTAAAGAGGTAATGGCTAATATTAATAGGAGGTAGTACAATGAAAATCAATCATATGAACGTCAGTTTTATAAAAAGTGGTGTCAGAATTGGAGCTGGAGCTTTACTCATGTGCACCGGTGATACTATTATTACTGCAGCAGGATTTACTTTAATCCTTGCAGAGATTCTCGGAATCTTGGAAGAAGTTGTAGATAAGAGAAAGGAAAAATGATTCAGTTAACGGACGCTGCTAAACAGTATCTAAAAGAAGTTGGATCCCCTAACGTATCTCTCACTGTCAAAGGTGGGGGATGCGCAGGGTTTCAATATGAGTGGGGTGTGACAGATAAGGAACCAACTGTAGATAATCTTTGGTTAGATCCAATAGCAGAGATGTTTGTTTTTGGTTGTACAGTAGATTATGTTAAGGAACTTGGAGGATCATATCTCAAAGTTGTAAACCCCAATGCCACAGCTAATTGTGGTTGTGGGGAATCGTTTGGAGTATAAAATGTATAAGGACATGTTTGGAATATATGGCTGTTGGAATGCCAGTGATCTAATTTACATCGGATCATCAAAATTAAAATTAGAGTGGCTTGAAAATAATCATCGTGGCTGGAAAGAGAAGAATTATAGCTGGACTCGATTTCGTGGAGATCTAGCGGATATTGGTCAAGATTGGTTATTCAAATGGATTCAACAACCACGACCCGTATCTCGTGAACAGATAGAAATTGAAGAAGGAGCGTTGATCCGATACGCGGTTCCAGTGTATAATAAGGATATGTTTCCATACGAGCATAGTGTTCGTGAGGGAAGAGTGAGGCAAGTATAATGAGAGAATTTGTTTACAACAGCTGGAATGGTGTAATGGACCATGATAAAAATCCATTGAGACATATTCCAGATACAAACACACGTCACATGGTTATGCAAGTATTAGCATGGATGTGGTGTATTGTGTTTTCAATGTATTTGGGAAGCATTATGGCTTTTGGCATCAGTGCCATTGCTCATGTACTAATATTGGCAGCCATTGCCATCACAGTAGCAACATTTGAAACTGCAAAGAAAGCTCCGAAGTATTTTGGAGGCTTTGGAAGGGGAGCTGGTGGTGAGCACGAATGATGAACGATATTATGAATATATGCTTCGTAGAAGCAGAGAGGAAGATTTAAAAATGCGTAAAAGTAAAGATATGATTTGGGTGACGTTTGCTAAAGAAGGCATTCATTGTTATCCAGATGCACCAGAGGGAGTTGAGTTTTTGAAACATCCTCATCGTCATATGTTCCACTTCCGAGTTGAACTTGAGGTAAAGCATGACAATCGTGATGTCGAGTTTATCTTATTCAAGCGTGAGCTCGAAGCTCTTTATGATGGAGGTACTATGCAACTTGACTATAAGAGTTGTGAGATGATGGCTCGTGAGCTCGCTGAGTATATCATGGATAATTATCCAAATCGTGATCTGGCCATTGAAGTGTCAGAAGATTTAGAAAATGGTTGTAGATTGACCTTTCCAAACTTATAAATACTTCATTAGCTAATTAAACTAAACAAGGTGTTAAACACATGAAAACTTTTGCTGAAATTAGAACGACTATTAATGAGGCTAGCTCCTCTGATATGCGTAACTGGGTCTTTGATCATCTGGAAAATACAGAGATGGACTCAGGACAAATGAAGGCTGCCTTTATCAAAAAGTTTGGTAAAGAAAACCTTAAATCTTATGAGAAGTATGTCTCTGAATACATTGACTAACCTTCCTATATAATATTATGAATTGAAAAGGGTGATTTATTATGATTGACTTCTGTCACATTTCTCCGACGGCTTATCTGTCGTCTTTTACAATAACGAACGGTGCTCATCTAGTACTTGCTCATTTAGTTGAGGAGGACACAGAGTATCGCAATTACTATGCTAATCTTAATGATGGCAAGTTTAAGATTATGGATAATTCTGCTTTTGAAATGTATAAGCAGGGTCGTCCAATGTATGGCACTGATGATCTTCTGCCCATGGCTAAGGCTTGTAATGCAGACATGATTGTTATGTCAGACTATCCCAATGAACCAGCACAGAAAACTATTGATGCAGCAATTGAAACTGCACCTATCTATAAAGATGCTGGTTTTAAAACCTTCTTTGTACCTCAATCGAAAATTGGTGATATCGGGGACTACTTGTATGGTATGGAGTGGGCTCTTGAATCTAATCTCGTTGATAGGATTGGACTGTCTATTCTCGGATGTCCTAATGCCTATGGTGTTGAGAAGGACAATAAACTTCAACGATATCTTTCTCGTCTAGCCATTCTTCGTGAATTGGAAAAACACGATATGCTTAATCAATGGGCAGCCAAGCGGTTTCATTGTCTTGGCATGGTTGATGGACCCAATGAGATTGACTTGCTACGTGAATATCATCCATATATTGCTTCTTGGGATTCATCCGCAGCTGTTTGGGCAGGCATTAATAACATTAGATTTGATGATACTCCTACCGGTCTTGTGAATGGCAAATATGAAAGAGAAGTAGAATTTGACTTTCAAACAGATTTACCTGTTGACACTATCGACAATGTGATGTATAATGTATATTATATTGATGAGATGGTAAGTAATGAGGGAGTCTATAAATGATTAAATACAAACGTAATGAGGACCGTATTATCCAAGGCATCCAAGAATATGTTGATGCAACATATGCTCAGCATTATGTGAGTAGTAGCGATCGTGATGTGTGTGATGATTGGGAGGATATGGGTATTGCTCGTGAGGCCTATATGTCAAATATTGTTAAGTATGTAAAACGTTTTGGTAAGAAGGAGGGTGAGAACCCCAAAGATATCATGAAGATTATTCATTACTCTATCTTCTTGCTAAATGAGCTTGAGAAAGGTAAGAAGAATGACGATGATTAATATTGGTAGGCACAAATCCATTGGAGGGATTGGCTCATCAAAACTAAGTGGGATCCACGAGAATGATGTTCAACCTAATGCTGTTGATCTCCGTGTGGGTAAAGTGTTTAGTATTAATGACGCTGAGTTTATTCTCNAAAATGAANATAAAAAACATCATCGAGGATCTCAAGAATTGATACCAGATGACAATGGATATTGGAATCTCTATCCAGGAACTTATGAAGTTGTTATGGAGAATAGTATTGATGTTGCACAAGGTGAAGCAGGTTTTGTTATCACTAGATCCACACTTAATCGTAATGGTGTGTTTCTTACTAGTGGTCTCTATGATTCGGGTTATGGAGGGGTGATGGCTGGAGCAATGCATGTAACGTGCGGATTATTTAAATTAAAAAAGGGAACACGAATTGGTCAGTACCTAAGTTTCCAGGCTGAGTCAGTATCTATGTATGATGGTGATTATGGTGCTGGTAAACAACATGATGAGAAGTATAAGTGATGAATCTATCTACAGAAACAGCAAACATTCTAAAAAACTTTGCTACGATCAATCCTAACATAGTTATGCAACCTGGTAGTGAGATCAAAACTATTAGTGAGGCCAAGAACATTTTGGCNAAAGCGAGTATTCGCGAACAAATCCCTGTTGAGTTTGGTATCTATGATCTCAACGAATTTCTTAATGTTGTACAGTTGTTCGATGAACCTGTATTGTTATTTCCTGAAGAGGGAAAAAGCGTTAGGATTGCTGATGCGTCAAAGAAGCAGCAGGTTACCTATTACTTCTCTGACAAGTCTATTCTTACGTCCCCTCAAAAGGATATAAGTATGCCTGTTAGTGATGTTGAATTTATTATTACTAATGAGCAAATGAGTTCACTTCGTCGTGCCGCCTCCACCCTTGGTGTAAGCGATGTTGTGATAACGGGGTCGGATTCAAATATTACGATCTCTGTTAAGGATCTAAAGGATCCGACCTCAAACCAATTTGATCTTGAGATGAAAGATTATACTAATAATGCAGGTGAATTTACTGCTATATTTAATATTGCTAATCTCAAGTTCATTCAAAGTGAGTATCGTGTTGAGTTAACATCCAACTTGATTTCACATTTTTCTAGTACTACACTTCCTGTAGAGTACTGGGTCGCCCTCGAAAAATCATCTACATTCAATTAGGAGTTAAAAAAGATGACTGATAAAGTAAAAGCAGCAGAAGCTGCACCAGAAGCCCAAGCAGAAGCGCCTCAGCTGGGTTTAGGTGATTTGAACGCAATGGTTCAGATCATTGATATCTGTTCCAAGCGTGGCGCCTTTGAAGGCTCGGAGCTTGAAAGTGTTGGTATGGTGCGTGGACGTATCGCTACGTTTGTGCAAGCCAATACACCAAAAGAAGCTAAGGAAGAGGCTCCTGCTACAGAGGCAGAAGCTCCTGCTGAGGAATAATAAATGACTACTCAGATCCCTACAAATCCAGAAGATCTTAGACAGATCATGGATGCTATGAAAGAGATCTCAAACAGCCTCGCTCGGATGGATGCCGAGCGAGAGCTGATCCGTGAGATTCTATTGAAGTTAAATGACGACTATGATCTGAATAAAAAATATATGCGAAAAGTTGCAAATATTTTTCATAAACAAAACATTGCTGATTTTAAAGAAGAGAATCAGCTTGTTGAAGAGGTCTACGAATCACTCACGCGTGGTTAAATGAATGGCCTCGTAGCTCAGCTGGATTAGAGCAACAGCCTTCTAAGCTGTGGGTCGAGGGTTCGAGTCCTTCCGAGGTCGCCATTTGGCCCGTGTGATAGAAGTGATTAGAAAGGAAAAATAATGGAGCAGACAATAGACAATTCAGGTACATTTACCAAAACCGTTAATATAGGTGGTGAAAATATGGGAGATGTACAGGCAGGTATAGAGTTTATCTATCATATGAGAGAACATATATTAGATGTAGGTGTTGCTACGGTTTATCTATTCGTCTGTTATGGTATCTACCTATTAATGAAAAAGTATATCAAGTAATGGCAGATATATTTGATTTTGGATTTACTGCGGTAAATGAAAATGAATTAGAGGCTGTACAACAAGCCCAACAAGTAGCTAAAACGGAATCATCTACAAAAGGTGAATTGGAAGACAAGCTGAACAACTTATATAATGCCATTATTCCTCTTTTAACCAATTTGAAGATGAATCCTGATAAGGATTACATTTATTGGCCGAATAGAACTGAGAAGGTTGAACAGTTTGAAGATATGATCAGAAAGATCGTTGACTAATAACTAATTCTATGTTATAATTAGTTTTTATATTATGGAGAGACTATGACTGATTTTCTATGGGTGGAGAAGTATCGCCCACAAACAATTGACAATGTAATTCTACCTCAATCGCTTAAACAAACATTTACAGAGATTGTCGCGGGTGGTGAGCTGCCGAATATGTTATTCAGTGGTTCTGCTGGTGTTGGTAAGACAACCGTAGCAAAGGCCCTCTGCAATCAACTAGATATTGATTGTATGGTCATTAACGGATCTGAGGAAGGTAATATTGATACGCTCAGAGGAAAAATTAAACAATTTGCATCAACGGTTTCCTTATCGGGAGGATACAAGGTGTGTATCCTGGACGAAGCTGATTATCTGAATCCACAATCAACACAGCCAGCACTTCGAGGATTTATCGAAGCGTTCTCTGACAATTGTAGATTTATTCTTACTTGTAACTTCAAGAACCGTATCATTGAACCTCTACACTCACGTTGTTCAGTATATGACTTCACTATTCCTAATACAGAAAAACCAGCCATAGCTTCAGGTGTATTCAAGAACGTTTGTTCTATTCTTGATCGTGAGAGTATTTCATATGATAAGAAAGTGATTGTCGAGCTAGTGCAGAGATACTTCCCTGATTGTCGTCGTATTATCAATGAACTTCAACGATACTCTGTTTCCGGTACAATTGATGCTGGTATATTAGTCAATATGTCTGACGAAAATATTAAATCATTAGTATCGATGTTGAAAGGCAAAGAGTTTAAACAGATGAGATCATGGGTAGCAAACAATATTGACAGTGAACCAGCTGCTTTGTTTCGTAGAGTATACGATTCACTAACCGACTTTGTTGTACCTCAGAGTATTCCTCAGGCTGTATTAATTCTTGCTGATTACCAATACAAGAATGCGTTCGTCGCAGACCACGAACTAAATACTGTTGCGTGTATGACAGAACTTATGGCCAATGTGGAGTTTAAATAATAATGGGTAGAATTATGCATAAGAACCGATATGGTGACACAATGTCGTTTGAGTTGGTAGAAAAAGATGTTGTTATTTGGCGAGGTTCCAAATCAAATGAAAGGATTGGTGTCAATGAAGNAGGAACGATTATTATGGTAGATCCTTCTGGTGGTCCACATCTTGAATCAGGTAGTNGTCTGGNTTGGTTGTGCGNTGATCAAGATGGTAACGAATTTCAACATCTTGTAATTGATCATTTCATGGATCATGAAGAAGGTTATATTATTATGTGTAATANTGATACAACAAAGTTCTTTGAAGGGCGAGCAATGTAATGAATCCCTTTGAGTATGTAAATGCTATTAATACATCAAAGAAAGATGTGATGGTTGATGATATAGCTGAGAAATCATATAATAGCTTTATGGTTAATAGATCATTGAGTTACTTTTATGATACTGTTCTTCTTGCAAATGAGATGAATAGGTACAATCACATCGACAGTAGACTCCAATTCGACTTTTTACTAAATACTGTACATAAGAAGAAGCGTTTTTCAAAGTGGATCAAACCCACNGAGATTGATGATCTTCAAGCAGTCAAGCAGTACTTTGGCTACTCTAATGAGAAAGCAAAGGCGGTATTGTCTGTNCTCGATAATGGGATGATTGAACAGATTAAGTATAAGGNGAATCAAGGTGGAAGAAAATAATGTTCAGGTGAAAGAGTGGACACCACAGCACATGCTGGAAGTTACTCTAAATACACCGGATGACTTTCTCAAGGTAAGAGAAACATTAACACGAATAGGTGTTGCATCCAGAAAAGAAAACAAACTTTACCAATCATGCCACATTTTACATAAACAGGGCCGATACTTCATTGTACATTTTAAGGAGCTGTTCCTTTTAGATGGTAAGCCGTCTAACCTAATGGAAAATGATGTGGGACGTAGAAACACAATTGCTACATTGCTGAGTGACTGGGGATTAATTAATGTGGTATCGATAGATCAATCAGATAACAAAGCTCCATTAAGACAAATTAAGATTATTCCATTTGGTCAGAAGAACCAGTGGGAACTTTGTCCCAAATATAATATTGGACAAAAGTAAATTTTTTTTTGAGGTTCTCTGTTGACTTTTGAGGTCAAAAGACTTATATATATTATGTCAACGTTGAAGTAACGTGGACTCATACTGGACGCGGGGGCAGTACCCGCCGCCTCCACCAAAATGAGTTTTAAAATGGATGAAGTAATACTGTGGGAATACAGAAAATTTTTAGTTAAGTACATATGTATTAATAACTATTCACCGAGGTATGCAAGACTCATTTTGATGGGGGCGAAATAGGATCGACAGGTGGGAAAGTGACATGGAGTTGGCCGGATGATCGCGCATAGATCAACAAAACTAAACGCAAACGATAATTTTGCACCTTCAGGTTATGCGCTAGCCGCTTAATTCTGACGGGTATGAGTACCACCTTGGAACAGAAAGGGCTCATTTAAATAATTTGGATGCTGCGTATGCAGGTCCATCTACAACCTTACTTAAAACTAGGAGGTCAATATGACACATACTTTTACACTACCTCGAGGCGCATTTGTAGGCTTCGATCACATTTTTAACGATCTTGAGCGTATGGCTCAACATCATAAAAAAGATCATTATCCCCCACACAATGTCGTCCATCTTAATGATGACGAATACGTTATTGAACTAGCAGTTGTTGGCTTCAAGGAAGATGACCTTGATATTAGCCTTCATGATGGTATCCTTTCTGTGAAAGGTAACAGAGATCAACGGCGTGATCAATCAATGTATGTTCACAAAGGTATTAGTGGTCGTAAATTCGAAAGGTCTTTTAGACTATCAGAATTTGTAGAAGTCAAAGGAGCTGATCTTAGGGATGGGCTGCTCGTAATTCACCTTGAGCGAGTTATCCCAGAAGAGAAGCGTCCCCGTAAAATTAACATTAACAACGGGGGTCAAACTAATGACAACACTAGCACTACAGAGCCTGAACTTCTCAACGAAGATTCTTGAGAAAATTTGGCGCTTTTTCAAAAAAACACTAGAAGGGATCTTTATTGGTTGGATGCTTGCTCGTCAAGCTCAAGCTAATGCCTATATTGCAAAGCAATTGATTATTGAATATCCTGAAATGACTGTTGCACAACTTGAGCACCAGTTAAATCAAAAAACAATTGCAAGTATCAATAAGGAGTTTGGTCGTGATTAAACTCTTTAAACAATGGCTTAAAAGATCACAGATGTCACAGGTAGAACGCTATCTTGCAGCGTCAACTGATCTTGTTGACTTAGAAAGAAGACAGCGTGAACTAAAAAGAAAGCATTTGTTCTAAACACCAAGTGACCCCTATAGGGGTCACTTTTCTTTTCAAAAGTAGTTGACTTCTAATACGTTTTGTGATATAGTTATATAATGAAGTTTTATACATCAGTCTATAAGCACGGTAATACCGTCTATGTAAGAGGTTATGAGAATGGCAGACGCTTCTCTCTTGCCGACAAGTCATTCCGTCCAAAATTATTCGTTCCCGATCCTAAAGGTGAGTGGACAGCTCTTGACGGAACTGTTGTAACTCCTATCGACTTTGACAGTATGTCAGAGTGCAACCAATTCTGTGATCGGTATAAACAAGTTGATGGATTTCCTATCTATGGGAATGATGACTTTGCTGCACAGTATCGTAGTCAACATTATCCTGGTGAGATTGAGTTTGATCGTAACATCATTAATGTCTGCACAATTGATATTGAAGTAGCTTCCGATAACGGATTCCCATTTCCTGAGAAAGCAGAACAAGAAGTCATCTCAATCACTTGTAAAAACAACATCGATAACACATATTATGTTTGGGGCTTGTATGACTATGATGTCAACAAGTCAGTGATGAAGTCTCATCGTGTTGTCTATAAGAAGTGTGAGAGTGAATCGCGTTTGCTGATGGACTACCTTTCTTGGTGGTCTGCTCCTACGAATACCCCTGATGTTATCACTGGCTGGAATAGTAAACTATTTGATATGGTTTACCTGGTGAATCGGATCACAAGAGTGCTTGGTGAAGATATGGCTCGTAAGTTATCTCCTCACAAGATCATTCAGTACCGACCAGTAAGGATAAACAATAAGGAAATTGCTAACTATCAGATCCGTGGTATTATGCAACTTGACTATCTTGATCTGTTCAAGAAGTTTGGTTATTCGTATGGAGCTCAGGAATCTTATAAGCTAGATCATATTGGCCATGTTGTTCTTGGTCAGAGCAAGCTATCATATGAAGAGCATGGTTCTCTTCATACATTATATAAACACGACTTTCAAAAGTTTATTGACTACAATATTGTTGACGTTGAGCTTGTGGATAAACTTGAGGATAAGCTAGGTCTGATTACACTTGCAATGACTATGGCATATCGGACTG
>NHBR02000135.1 GCA_002167435.2 Allomuricauda sp. TMED12 | reverse complement strand
CGAAGGACAGGTCGCGAAGCAGCACATCCATCGTTCTTTGGAAGGTGGCGCTCGCTGCTTGCATGCCCATCGGCATAGTCGTGAACTCCCATTTGCCCCACGGGAAGTTGATCGCTGTCTTTGATTGCGTCGATTTGGAGTTGGGAATTTGCCAGAAGGCCTTCAAGCAATCAAGCGATGCAAAATAAGAAGCAGATCCGATCCGATCCAGTGCATCTTGAACGCGAGGCAAAGGGTAATGCTGTTTCACAGCAAGCTCGTTCCCGGCGCGGAAGTCAAGGCACATACGCCAACCACGACCACCCGGCTTGCGTACCATGACGATAGGTGCGCCCCAAGGAGATGTAGACGGAACAAGCACACCCTGCTGCACCATCTTCTGCCACTCAGCTTTGGCTGCCTCGAGTTGCTCAGGGTTCAATGGTCGAGAGAGTATGTTCGGAGGAGCTCTCTCGCCGCTGTCCACGGTTGGCGTGTCAACATGGAACTCTCCAACGCAGCAACGCCCAAGACGATCCTTGTCGAAATAACCAGCCCGTTGCAGAACAATGAAGTCCTTGACCTCCTGTTTCTTGGTGATCAATTCCTCTGGACTGGCACTCTCAATGTGCAATGCATCAACAATGGCACCGATCTGTTCCTCACTCGCCTGACAACTGCGTGTCTCGAAGTCAACTGAGTATCTCCCAAGTGCGGTCATTGCCGGCAACTGTTTATCCTTGCTTGACATATTCGTGACGGCGAGAAGGACGGAACCATCCTTGCCCACTGCGTAATTGCATTCAGAAACCATCAAGCCTGCCCTGTTGACGTAGGCGTCAGGATCAGTCATTCGCGACACATGAACGCGCTGTCCTGCGAGAGTGATCGGAACACGCGCTTTGACGAAGGTGCAACATTCCTTGGGAAGATCGTGTACCTCAGCAGTGTATGCGAGAGCATCACTCGTGGCCTCCACCGCATGAATGCAACCCGAAGCCAATGCATCGATTCTCGTGCTGAAGCGCTTGCCAGCACCGGATTCATATGACGCAAAGCCTTTGACGATGTCAAGCTGCAAGCTGTACTTGTGGTGGAACGTGTTCCCGAGTATGATCGTGTCCTTTCCCTCAACCACGAAGAACTCCTCTTTGAAAGATTCCCAAGCACCCGAGTCACAATCCTGTAACTGGAACTCCAGCGTAGCCTTACCCAAGACATGTATGGTTCCTCCACCTGCGACACGCGCCGGTTGGACTCGAGATTTAGCAAACGTGACCACATTCGCAGCGCCATCCCGTGCCATCTCGTTGACCGAACACTTGTCAATCACGTTGATGCTAGCTCCAATGTCACAAAGCATACGTCGAATGCGTTGCAAGTCCGCACGTCCTGCTTGAGTGCCCAAGATGTCAGTACGACGATAGGCAGCAGCTTTGAACAAGCACGGCGTGAAATGGACTGGGCCGTTGTCAACCTCGACCAAAGGATTGACTGTGGCATCGCGAACGATACTCTCATCGACAGTGAACTCGTTGACAACCCTCCTGAGTTTGTGTGAAGAATACTCGTGCTTGAGAGTCCTCATTGCTTCTTCCCTGTGCGCCTTGGCATGGAAGTCATCTCGCCAGAAGTGCTCATCATGCTGATAAGTGTTGCTCTGCTCTCGATCCTCATGAGTGACCGCACCCGGAGTGCACAATCCGAGCACCCAGGCCATTCTCAAGAATGCTGACGACGAAGAGCTGTGAGCAGCGCTTGCCGGCTCTCCAACCATCTCCGAATCATCCTCGTTAGCAGAAGCATAGTCAGAGCTGCCTGCAGAAGAAAGTGCATCCACCCCTGCCTCACTCGCCTGGTCGGCAAACGCGGCAGCAGCTGAGAGCAGCTCCTCTTCCGAAAGCGTTGCAAGCTCTGTCCGGTGGCAACAACCGGTATCTACAGGGGGGGTCAAGGGTGCCGTACCCCATCCTTGGGTAAGCATAAGGAATCGACGCCACCAGCGCTGAATTGCCATAGCAGCACCGCGGTAATGACCATCCATGCATCCCTCCACCGATGATGCAGCCAAAAGATCACTTCCAACTCGCTTGCATCTCTCAACCTCCGCCTGCGAATCTGTCAAAAGCGAGTTCCGCAACGCAACCACCGCAGAGCGAGCATGGGCGCGCTCCTCCAAGACAGATGCGACGGTGAAAACTGCCAGAGGAAGCCGTGAAGTCGATGGCTGCCCGAGTAGCAAGACAACCGCATAGCGCGAGTGCCCTTCAGAGATCGTTGGCAAGCACATGTCGACAGGTGGCGGTCGTGCAGCAACATACCATCGGCTGGCACCCTGGAACGACATTCTGGACAAGGAAGGTTGAAACCCCAGGAATGAATCAACAGCTGTTCCTGAAAAGAAGTCAACCAAACAGCGGCGATAGCAGTGCATCCAAGCATTGGCGTTGAGTCGTCGGAGCCAACTCATGTCCTTCCGTTGATTCATGAGCACGCCTGGGTTGACACGCAGGAGCACGCGCGGTTGCTCCGATGCCATGAGTGCCCATGACGCACGGACCCCGGCAGGAAGGTACTCAACAAATTCGACCATTCGACTGGTGTTCACCGGAATAGATGCAGCTACTGTCAAGAGCGACTGCTCCTTCAATGCTCGCCGGAACCATGCAGCACAGCGCTTCACTCCAACAGTTGGAGATTGATCAGCTGCCACCATGCCAACGACACTCTCAGCAGTGCTGTCTGCGTCGCTCGTCGAGAGCGTCATCTCGACGCCCTGCAAGTAAACCTGGTCGACGCTTTGCTCTCCAAGCAGCCTGCCGTCGACAGTCTGATCGACCGATTCAAGTGACGCTGGAGCGTCGCTGTCCCCGACGGCCCAACTGTCATCATCGCCTGCTGGCGGAGAAGTGTCATCACCCAGGAATGCAGAATGGTCCAAAGCTGGTCTGAACCGTGCGAGCATGCTAAAGGCATCCATGTATCTGTCTCGACCAAACATTTCGCATAGCAAACGGCACTCCCCAGCTGTGGTCACGACCTCAGACATACCGTCGATCCTCTCAGCAGCAAGCAGGCTGGCAAGGGGGACAGTGTGAGTGCAGAGATCGCAGTCCGTGCGAAGGCGCTCGTTCAACTCTGTGATGCCACCATCACAGATAGCATCAGCAACCAAGATGACCATCTGCCGCTTGCCTCTCCTCGAAGTGTGAGGGCCGTGGATCCCTTCGCGTTGGCGTGCCTTCGTGTACATGGCCAACGCCTCTCGAGTTCCCTCGCGCAGCAGACGCTCCCTTCGCTCCTCAAAGTCCCAGCTGCCGATTGGCACACGAAGCTGGTTTGGAGATCTCTGGGCCAGCCCCTGAGAGCTTCCGAAGAACGGTAACAGCAGCGTCAGGCTGCCCCATGTATACATCGCACCTGTCGCGGCGCTCACCAACGCAGCGCAACGCGCGATCAGAAGCCAGCTCGTGTTCGACGAACAGTGCAACGGGAACATCGTTGATCCAGCCGGCGATCAAAGCAATGGCGAACTCGTAAGTAACTGATTCACCAGTGCCCATCGGGTCAGCAGTTGCAGGGCCACCTGTCTGCTCAAGTTGCACTGCCATTGCATCAACATCATCCTGAATCAGCTCGTGATCGTGTTCATCGTGGACCCACTGCACCTCTGCCGGGTCATGCTCAACAGCGTTACTTCGTTGCCGTAGCACATAGAAGAGGCCTCCCGCTGCATTCTGCAAGCGAGCCCTACGCAGAGCGCGGTTGCGATTCACCACTATCAATGGAGAATCAAGGCTATGCATCCTGCGACCCCTTGGAGTCTCCAGCGTATGCGTCTCAACTCTGCCCAAGCCCAGGCGCTCGATGAGATTGTAGAAAACATCTCTCAGTGTGCTGTGGCCGTAGCTGAACCGCTGGTGAGGGTAACGTGCAGGAAGCACCAGAGCACCATCCCTGAACTCGAACTCGTGCGGAAGTAGAATACCAACCATGATATCGGCACTTGCAACTGAAGGAGCATCCCGCCTTCTTTCACGCCTGCTCACCTGCCGCCGAGCAGCAGGATGTGACTGCCAAGATCTCACCCCACTCGCTCCAGGTTCTGGAGCAACCACCGTCGTTCCCCGAAGGCGACGAATGAAAGCACAGATGATGCTATCATCGAGCTCGTGTGAGTAAGGCACACTCTCGATCCTGAGCACCTCAGCCGTGGCAGAAGCAAACATGTCATTCTGAAACGAACCAGGCCTCCAAATCGTAGCAAGCCGCTCCAACCGCCTGCGCAAGGCAACGTAGTCTGCATTCCAAATGTGTTCCTCCCCGAAGGCAGCAATGTCTACATCTCGCGCTGAATCGTCATGCCCGTGGGCAGCACTGTCAAGCATGAGTCTCTCATCGTNCNGCANATGANCNGTTCTGAGCAGGAGACTCCACGTGAGCCTGGTCAGCACCGCGTTGGCCCTGGCTGGCAACGCCGCTGGCTGTGTTGCCATGTGCAGCAGATGCTTCCTGTCCAACTCCCACNTGATCAACAATGCCACTTATTGACTCGCTGCGGGCAGCAGACGCTTCTTGCCCAACTCCCATATGATCAACAATGCCATCCTCGGATCCCATTCGAACGAAATCTGGAGGGCAAGGCACCGCAGGCATCAATAAGCCTGCTGGGTCACCGTCGTCGACCAGCCGAATGAAATCAGATGCAACAGGCACAGCAAGTGCTCTGGTAGCCAATGCAGGAGGCAAATCAAAGGAGGCAGGAGAACCGAAGCCAACCCCTCGTCTGTCGCCGTGACGCTGCCGCACCTGATGAGGTGGAGGCTCACCAGCCCGTTGGCCGGCACGAACACCATCGAATCGCACGTCAGGCACAAAGTCCCCTACTCTCTGCTCGAACATGCGAAAGCCTGGATTGCGTGCATCAACAGGCATGCCTTCAGGTGGCGCACTGAGCGTTTGCGTGCGCCCCCCTCGATTGCCGCCCCTCCACGGCCTGCCTTGTCTTTGGAAGCCTGCAACAGCATGGATCTCGAAGGCACTCTGGGAGCTGTCAGAAGTCCCCTCCGGAGGTGCAGCACCGCTGGGGCCTTCTTGTATGTCAGGGTCCCCATTGGAAGATGAAGCATTCCCTGTCTCAGACAACCGCTCATGCAGCTTCTCGACTAACGAAGCAAAATCGCGCAGATGGTTACGCAAATGAAGCGCCCATGCAGCGGAATGAGGCACAGCAACAGCCTCACCCAAGGATTTGCGAATCTGAGCCTCAGAATGACGCTCGCAAAGACGCGCAATCTCATGTGCATCGAAGCCTTGCAACACTCCAACCTCAGGCGTCGTGAGCTGACGTCGAGTAGCGCCGTCATCGAGCAGCAATCGCAGCGTGCCACCCGTGACGCTCGCTGTATTGTGGGCAGTAACACCTCGAGATGGTAATCGCCGAACAAGGTCTCGCGACCGCCTCACTCGTTGTATCGTCTCCCACTTGTCAATCTTCGCAATTTGAGTTTCACTGAGGCGTAGCTCCGGATGGCTGGCAGCGTCGAATGATCCCAGGGAATCAAGAGCGACACCGACCGTGGCGAACTCTCCAATCGTGAACGGAGGAGCCTCTTCTATCGGTGCGAGAAGACTGCCAACAACAATCAACCGATTGCGCAACTGTGGAGTCCCGTAATTCACCGCATTGCTCAAATGCATCCTGACGTGATAACCCATATTGGCAAAGTCGACAGCAAGATCACGTATCACCTGCGTGTGGAGCACGACATTGTCGACCTCCTCCATCATGAATGTCAACGGTCGGATCTCCCTGACTGCAGCAACGAACGCGGGGATGCCATCGCGAGTGTCGGTGCTACCTCTCTGCTTGCCCTGTCTTGAGTAAGGCTGACAGGGAGGACCACCGATTAAGACAGCAACCCTGCCGGCGTCGAAGCCAGAAGGCAGAGGCCTATCACTCGTGATGCCATGGCAATGCGCACGGTACTGACCCTTGTCACCGAGCAGCGAATTGTACAGATGGACCACCGCCGGGCGGATGTCGAACCCATCAATGGACTCAAAGAAGAGAGAGAACCCAGTCGATAGGCCTCCCATGCCGCAAAACAAGTCCAAGACACGAGACTCAGCACCTTGTTCGAGCAACGCTTGAGCCTCACTGTACAAATCCTTGTCTGGTTCTTCTGTGTGAACGATGGCATTGCGCAAACGTGCCATGAGTGATTCCTCGTCCACTACAACGACGCTACGCTTCACGTCCAAATTGACATTGCAAACGACCTCTCGCAGCCGTCCCTCAGAGCGAGCAAGGCGTTCGATCCCAGGAGGAGCCTCCTCTCCATTGTCCAAGGTCGTTACATCCTGGTCCATCCAATCATCCCATTGGTTGTCACCAAGCTCGAAGCACCCTGCAGCACTCAAGACTGCGTGCCGAGCAGATTGGAAGGGATGCTTCAAGTGATCGGCAGGCTCGTCCTCATCATGGGTAAAGACATAATCACCGACGTCCCTCTCGGGCATCATGTCCCATTCACAGAGACTCAAGAACGGATTGCATGGAGTCCGTGACCACTGCGAGTGGCGGAACGCATCGTTCCTCAGCGAAAGGAAAGCACTGTAGCCCTGCTCCCAGGACCAGCAAGGTCGTCCTTCAAGCAAATCGTGGAGAGGCCCTGTGCAAAGCCTCCGGATGTCCTTTGGAAATGGGCGGTGCTCCTCGACAACGAGCAGCTCCCTGAGCAATGGTGTGATGATGCAACTGAGCGTTTCCATCTCGATACGAACAGCGCCAGGCACCACTGTCACCACGTCAGGCTCCTTCCAATGCAACCCTGGTGCTTCCTGCCCAGCAGTACGCCTGAACAGAACATCCCTGCCCACTTCACTGAAGCGTCCATACCAGATAGAATGCAAGGTGCAGGCGAGCATCCAGACGTCAGAACGGCTGTCGTGCTCACTCCTGTGACTGTGCCTGGCTTCGGGCGCCATGAAAGCATAAGTGCCACCGACCTTGCGAACTTTGGTTCTTCCGCTCGGCACAATGGAGCTGCAGCCAAAATCAGCCAAGACTGCGGTCGTTGCAGGCGACACATCCGGTCTTGATAGAAGGACATTCATCGGTTTGATGTCGAAATGAACGACACCGATTGACTCGAGGTAGCAAAGAGCATGAATCAAATCTGCCGTGAAGCAAAGCAACGGTCCTTCCAGCAACGGACCCATTGATGGCTCCTTGAGCAAATCATGTAGCGACGGTCCCATCAACGGCATTGTCATCAGTGACAGATCACCATCACCTTCAAGATGGCTCTCAGCGAAATGCCACATGAGCACCGGAGGCAGATGAACATCACTGCTGAGGAGCTCTTGAATGGCTACCTCCACATTCCTGACGTCCGACTGTATCTTGCACACAGCTCCAATGGCAAGCTCCTCCGTGCCGCTCGCTGGCATGAACCGATAAGCAGCCTCAACGACCACGCCGAAACCCCCCTGACCCAGCGGTTCGACGGGTTTGATGTGCCATCCATCGCTCGCCAATGGCCCGTTGTCAAATGCAGCCTCGCGTGTGGAGCTCCCAACTGCAGCTGCCCTAGCATTCCTCCGCAGGCAACAGCTCATGGTGGCAGCAGCCCACGCCAGAGTCAGCTGGCAATTGGACGCGTAGTACCAACGTTCGGTGGTCCCCACCGCGAGTAAGAAATGCTGCACCAGGAAATCTGCGACGAGCGAATTGCGATAGATGCAACCGAACAAAGAATGCATCGCCATCTCAAGACGCTGAAGACCAACAGGTGAACAAAGCTGATCCATAAAGCGTTGCCAATCTTCAGTACGCCTCTCCATCTTCATGGGAAGCGCATGCACGAGTGTCCCCTTCTCTCGCATGAGGGAGGAGGTTCCAGGCTGTAGATCGCGTGTCTTTCTCTTGTATTCTCCATCCAACCTGCACGCCCAGCCACCGCCGTCGTTCTCAGCTGAAGCCCTGCGAGAGAGACTGGCAAAGTGCGATTCCCTCAACAGAAGATCAACTGCGGGTGTTGGATTCAAGATGTCCTCGCGTGTAATCCTGCCCTGGGTCAATGGAGACTGCAGCATCTGTACGTAAGGATCGACGTCGTCGCCCATCCATCCAGCAACTGAACAGAGATACACAATCATGAAATGGCACGTCTCCTCAAGGCGTGACCAAGTGACTGCCTTGTCGATGTCAAGTTGGAGAGCATCAATCGAATCCTGAAGGTCAACAGCCAAGACAGCCAAGTCTGCGCCGTCAAGTGAGACCTGTTGATGCAACCTCCACAAGCGTGACAGCGCAAGAGTACGGAACGCCGCATGTGGCGTCATCTGTTCAGTGCTCGACCGTGTGCTCTGGAGCTCAAACTGTGCAAGCTCTTGAGCAACAGGTTCACTTGGAGAAGCCCCATCCCCAAGCGGCACTGCTTCTCCATTACACTCAGCGTGTGCACGTGCTGGAGACCCAGCCTCACGGCTNATGTCANCAGCTGCTGACGGAGCAACAGTAGCAACATCATCCGGTCCNNGATCAGTGCGTGCGCGTGCTGGAGACCCAGCCTCACCGNCAATGTCAACAGCTGCTGACGGAGCAACAGTAGCAGACCCAACGGGCTGAGTTGAAGACGAAGCGCTTGGATACAAATGGATCCTGCACTGTAACGGCTCAGCGGGAGCATCACTGTCACCGGGAGCAACCTCTGGCGCTGTCAAGCTGTTTGCAGCCTGGTCATTATCCGTGGAGCGCAGCAAGCGAGGAGGAGCGCGTAGCTTCCCTTTCAAGACAGCTTGCGGCTTCGTGCCTTCACCGAATACAACCGCCCGAACGGCAACTGCGCGTTCAGATGACTGTCCTTGTGTGTGCACAGTCGGCTGCGATGGAGTGTTGCCCAGATACCAGTCGCAAAGATGCCATGGCACCTGATCCTCAGCTCGCGCCGGCATCGTGCGCTGATGTTTCATCTTCGTAAGGGCAACTCGATGCTTCAAGCTTTCACGAAAGAGCTTGCGTTGCTCCTCGGGAGTCATCCAATCGGACGGCTCGGGATCAACAATGCTCGGCAAGTCGGCGATCTCCTCGAGGTAGCTACTCCATCCCTCCATTGGCACAACACGACGCACGCTAGGGCCTTTTGCAGGCGACCACCCAATGCTGGTCTCGTGGTCAAGTCGTTCAATTGCCCACCGAACCCGCCTGAAACCGAGATGGTCGCGGAGCTGAAGAGGACGGCCCTCAAAATCGATGACGTCCTTGGAGCTGCCATTGACGCCTCGCAGAGGTATCAACACGCAACGATCAGCCTCAGCATTTGCAACGAACGCTTCCGCAAGAGCATCAATCGAAGGATACACGCTGTTGGCCAGAAGCACGTAAGACGAATGAGGAACTCCGCTACCGAATGGTCCCCACAACCCGACATTAGCCCTTGCCATCTCCATCAATGATAGTGCTCTCATTCCGGAAGGTGGTTGAGTTGTGGTCCCGCTACCAGCAGGAAGCCTGCCATTCCAACCGAGCACCTCCTCGCCAAACTCTCGGAAGGCTGTGTGAACCGGATCACAGTCTCTCTCCCCTATCTCTCCACCTGGCACCATGTATACGCCTTCCCTCGCATGGCGGAGGAGCAACGCTGCAGGCACACCGCCGTGGCGTTCCGACAATCCGATTGCCAGCAAGCACGCGTGAGCGGGATAACCTGAGAACGCAACATCTCCTTGAGCAGGGCGAGCAGTGCCAGCCGCCTGGTCGCAGCCGACATCAAGGACGTTGACCGCAGAAGCAGAAGCACCATCGTTTGAAGCTTTGTCGCCAGATGTCTGCCTCAGAACGTCAAGCATGCTCGCTGGCAGCATATGTGAACCGGCTGCCGAAGGAGAGGCTATCTCCATTGGAGCAACAGAAAGGTCGGGAGTGATGTCCATGCGCGCAGAAGCAGGAGTGTCCGGTGAAGCCGTGTCCATTGGTGTAGACACTCGCTCCGTACCCCGCACTGGCGAAGCGCTCGGTGACACCGCTGCAGCCTGGAAGCTAGCTTGAAGGCTGTCGAGCATCATCTGTTCTGGAAGGTCAGCAAACGATCCCTGCAAGCCCAATCGCCGGCGAGCAACGAGCCCTAGCTCAGCACGAGTGCTGGGAGAAAGCAACGACCCTGTGCCACCATCCAGAACTGCAGGTGCACTGTCAGGAGATCCCTCCGTGCGGCGTATGAGAGGCGTAAAGAGATCAGCAGTTGAACCCGGCGTGGCAGAAGTGCGCGCGCCCTGTTGCTCGGCATTCAGCAAAGGATAAAACCGTCTCGTGAGCTCACCCTCTGGCGATGAAGCATCGCGTTGGGTCTGATCATCATTGACCATTGCAAGCATGTCATGGTGGGACACCAGAGTGAGGAGGGGATCTACGGTGGCCGTACCCCGTCCTCGGGCAACAGAGTAACACCAAGGCTGAGGATGCAACATTGGCGGCAACACCGCAACCGGCCATGCAAGCAGACGCAAAGGACGATCAGCATCAGCGCGGAAGCAGCTCTGAAATGACTCCAAAGTCGGGTACATGCATCGCCTCCGCCCTGAACGCGCCGGAGCCTTGTAAAAGGACCAAAACGCATGCCACACGTCCAGAACGGACATGGTCAAAGAAATCGCCTCGTACTCAGCGAAAAGCTCTGGCAACAACGCTCTGCCAAGCGCACGCCAAGCAACAATGGGATCGCTATAGATGACGCCAGCACCAGTAACAACCACTGGAACCTGAGGCGAGCTGAGCATTTGAAGCACATCGCCTTTGCCAACGCCCAGATAAGGAGACGTTGTGGAAATGACACGGCTCTCCCACGTCTTATCGCCCTGTGACAATTGCTCCCCAACGTTGCCAGAGCACGGCAAAGTGTGCACGACGCCTGTAAGCTTGAGCGTGACTCCAGACGAAACCGGCACAGCCAGCGACGTGCAAGCCCAGCTGAACAAGCAGCGGTGAAGCAACCACTCAGTGGCAAAAGACAGCAAGCAATCACGCTCCGCAGCCCGCCAAGAGGGCGTGCCCGGGAAGCGTGCACGACAAGCAAGCACGTAATGCGAAGGATGATCAGCAATGGCTTGGACTGCTGATGCCCGTTGAGAAGCATCAGAGCGATCGATTGGATTGCGCGACGGTGACGGTGGCGTAGTGCTCGGTTGCTGCACAATATTCAGTTGAGACGCAATGCTAGCCTGTTGCTCAAGTTGCACGGCGCTCGGTTGTTGCGCAGTATTCGGTTGAGATGCCATGCCCCTTCGTCGCTCGCGCAGCACAGCGCTTGGGTGTTGTGCTGCAGTCAATTCACTGCACTGTGCTGTGTCCGCTTGCAGGAAGCCCCCCGCCGCATCGCAGCTGGTGGAATAAGCAGCATGGGTTATGGGCCCCTGAGCGCCGTGCGTGGTACACGCTGGTTGCATGGCGCTCGCATTGTGATCAGTGCTCATCAGTTGTGCATTGCTCAGCTGTTGCGCATTTGCAGGTTCAAGCGCGCATGCTCGCTGCGCAGCGCTCGCATTTGGCACAGTGCTCCTGGCTCCAGTAGCACTCGGCAGCTCAGTGGCAGTCGAAGAAGCGCTCGCCTTTGGCGCAGTGCTCGCATTATGCCCAGTGCTCGGTAGCTGTACATTGCTCAGCTGTTGCGCATTCGCAGATGCAAGCGCGCATGCTCGTTGTGCAGCGCTCGCATTTGGCACGGTGCTCCCAGCTCCGGTAGCACTCGGCAGCTCAGTGGCAGTCGAAGCAGCGCTCGCCTTTGGCGCAGTGCTCGCATCGTGCCCAGTACTCGATAGCTGTGCATTGTTCAGCTGTTGCGCATTCGCAGATGCAAGCGCGCATGCTCGTTGTGTAGCGCTCGCATTTGGCACGGTGCTCAAATCATCCTGAGGGCTCTCCACGACTACGGCAGCGAGCATCGGTTGCTCTGCAGCTGAAACCGATGGTGCATGGGAGAATCCAAAGCATGACTGATATCGCATCGCAAGGCCACTCGAAACAGGAACGCTGCCCACGCCATTGCACGAAGGCAGCTCACGAGGTGCAGAGCTGACCAAGGATGCAAGCTCTCGTGAACAAGGCGACAGCGGACACGAGGAGCCACCCGACTGGGCCGGTGCAAGGCCTGTGTCTGCAGCTTCAACGCAATCTGCACGAAGCACCTCCACCGCTTCATCGATGCTTCGCAGCAGATCCGAAGGCGAAGACAACAGATTGAGCAGTTGATGCAAGTCCTCCTCTTCGAGGAGCATGCCCGTTATCTTGTCTGCGCGGATAGGCTCAAGAGTGCTAACCAACACATGCGCGTGATAGCCGAGCATCCATTCAGCATGCTCACGGGACATGCACGCCAGGTGAGCGTGAGTTGGAAATCGCTGGCCGAGCACAGCAGCACGCAGGCGCTGCGTCGAGGCATCTGAACGAATCGGCGTGACGGCAGCCGCAGAAGAATAGGCTGACCGCACGTGAGGAAGAGAATAATCGAGGACATCCATCTTGTGCCTGTGATGGAGAATGTGAATGTCATGGCATGCCGGAGCTTGCAATACCAATCGCAAATGCACTCGTAGCTTGCGATGGCGGAAGGCATTCAAATAGCGCTCCTGTGCCACAACCTTGCTGGACAAAGCGTATGCCCCCGAAACGATCAAAGTGAACGTGTCCGCGTTGAAACACTGTTCATGTTGCCTGACCGTCAAAATCAACGCCCCATCGCAACTTGGATCATCCAACATCGAATGCGAAGGACGATCAGAACTGGACGTGTTGGTGACAGCAATAGGCTGTCGAGCCATGATGTCGCTAGCGATTGCACCCTGAGAGATGCGTGTGGGAATGACGCCACTAAAGCCAGGCACCATGGAAGGCTGCGCGACCATGTTGATGTCATGAATCGTGCAAGCTGACGGGTTTTGCACTGGAGCAACCGATTGGAAGCATCCAAATACACCAGATGCAGCAACACGACGCTGCGAAGGCATTGCAATGTCGTTGGTCAGTGCGCCAATGTAGGCGCTACCGGGATGATCGCCGTTCTGACCAAGCACCGCAGACAGTGCCGAAGTCCTTGCTGGATCAGTGACAGTAGACTGAAGCGATCCAGGATCTGCACGAGCAGCAATAGGCTGCACGTGAATCGCAATGTCGTCAGCTCGTGTGCCAGCATGGGCACTTGCGGGATGATCGCCGCTCGAGCTGAGCAATGCAGATTGAGAAGGCTGTACATGAGTCGCACTGTCGCCAGCTCGTGTGCCAACATGGGCACTTGCGGTATGATCACCGCGCAGGCTGGGCAATGTAGACTGAGACAACGAAGTTCTTGCTGGATTGACGATCACTGGTTGCAGCGATCCAGCACCCGTACGAGCAGCAGTAGGCTGCACGTGAATCGCAATGTCGTCAGCTCGTGTGCCAGCATGGGCACTTGCGGGATGATCGCCGCTCGAGCTGAGCAATGCAGATGGAGGTGAGCCCACGCCGTTAGTGCTGGAAGCAGCCATGCAATGCCCCCGACGTTGCTGACGAGGAGTACATGAGCTAATTCCAGGCTGGACGGCGTTGGCATGAAGTGCAACTGTGGAATGCACCTGAGACCCAGTGGGGGAAGGATCGAGGGGGAGAAGACGAAAGGAAGAACCCTTCGCATCCCGACACGCCCCTGCAAGATCCTTCTTGTTCGTGTTGACTCTAGGGGGTACGCCCGAATTGCCCGCAGAAGGAGAGGGAACAGTCGTATCACTTCCAGAGCCTTTCTCGTGATGCACGAGAGAGATGGTAGAACCTCCAGAGGTTGCTTCAGTAGGCATCGGCCGCACGATCCCGGCCTGGGATGTAGAAGAAGCAACGACTGGATTGGCTCCAGAGGCAGCGTGTGCAGCACCAATGGCACCACCACTCACCACCATGTTGTTGGCCGGGATCGCACGGCCGACGCCGCTACAGTAGGCAGCAGCATCACCACTGCAGTAGGCAGTGGTCCGATCACCATGCACGCCATGCAAAGTTGCGGAACAGTAGGCTCCGCCAGAGACGTCCTCGACGTCACACAAATCACCCGTTGTAGCAGCAGAACAGTAGGCTCCGCCAGAGACGTCCTCGACGTCACACAAATCACCCGTAGCAGCAGCAGAACAGTAGGCTCCGCCATTCCCAACGCAACGCCCAAAAGCAGCAGAACAATAGGCTCCGCCAGAGACGTCCTCGACGTCACACAAATCACCCGTAGCAGCAGCAGAACAGTAGGCTCCGCCATTCCCAACGCCACGCCCCAAAGCAGCAGAACAATAGGCTCCACCATTAGCAACTAACCCTGGACCGTGCTCCTCCATGCTGGTAGCCCGACTGACCGTTGTCTGAGCCTCGGGCACGCGTAGCCTGCGCGTGCTCGCCTCCAAGGCATCATCGAACAAGTCCCCCGCCGAGAGTCGGCTCGTCGTGTAGCCATACCCGAGTAGCACGGTGAGCAGATGAACCGCCTGTCTGTCCGCAGGAGCGACCTGCCAGAGAGACGACGACTCGACCTGCTCGATGTCCGCGGCGAATCACGCCTGCGGCTGAGTCGTTCCTCGCGCTTGGAACTGTCTCGGCGGGCCAGGCCGAGGAGTAAACAAGGCGATGCGGGCATCCCCGCGTCCAGCGTCGCGATCCAGGCGGACGAGGCGATGAACCAGAGCCAGCCCGTTGCGGCATTTGCCAACCTGATGGACATAGCTCTTGTTGCGTCCCGGCGGCTTCTGCGCCTGATTGGGCGGAGCTGCAGGATCCAGAGGGTGGAAGTACCATTCGAATTCGAAGCCTTGGTTCAGACCAACCCACAAGCAGAATGGGCAAGCTGCTCCTCCGATGTATGGTTCATCGCGGTGAGCATCAGGCACGATCAGATCGCATTCCGCACAGACGAGAGCCATGTTCATAAGGAACCGCTCACCGGCAGGAGCATTGGGCAGCACAAAGTCGACGCAGCCATATTGCTCGGCCCAAGCTCGATCCATGTTGCCCGTCCCCTTTGCAAATGCCGGATCCGGCGTCGGCACGCCACCCACTGAGCCAGGGCGGTTGACTCTCTGCTTCTTGGAACTTGGACCAGCGTCGACAGGCACACTCAAAGCGTTGACTCGCTCATAGCCAGGAGGAACAAACGAATCCTTCAAAGGTGGCACGCGCGTGACGGCCGACGCCGGCGTAGTCTCATGACGCTGCGGAAGCATCTGCACCAAAGGCGTGCCCGTCGCAGCCAATCGCTGCATGACAGCATCGGCGATAGCAGAGGCCGAGCCGCCACCCAGGGACTGAGCCAGCGAAGCAGAGAGAGCATTGATGTCGATGGATTGCTGCTTCGCCTTTGGCATGTGAGACGCAAGGGCAGCTGCGAAAGCACGAGGGTCAGGTAGCTGATACACCGGAGGAGCAGACGCTGGCGCCATGGCTTGCGTCTCAGTCGGAGGATCATCAGCACCGAGCTCGAACTCTGAAATCACAGGCTGCGCTGGCCTCGTCTTGCCAATGATTCTGGGCATGGACGTTTGCGGAGATGCTTGCCGGAGAGACGAAACGAGAGGATACAAAGAAGATCCCTCACGCTCCATCATCTGCAGCTGCCACAGCCATTGCTCCTGCGTTCTCGATGCGCAATTGAATGCCATGTCGTCGAACAGGTTGCGCACCGGCTGCAGCAGCTCCCTATGGCGCTCGGAGGCATGAGTCATTTGATAGTGCACCCAGTCCTCGAACAGCTCCTTCGCTTCGTCTTCAGCCGCAGTGTCCACATACCGCGAGTTTGCGACGCGAGCGGCAGTGAGCAGGACGGAGCTGGGAATCGATCGGTGATCCTCGAAACTGCAGGACTTGATAAGATGCTCACGATAGTCCCGATCGCCACCGCCAAGCAATGGCACAAAGGCTTTAGCCAACGCTGTGAGCAAAGGCGTCGGATCCGATGGGCACTCCGCATTCGGTGACGCAAGCTCCCAAGCTCGTTTGAAGAGATGGACTTGCGCGACTGTCAGAGGCTTAGACGCGTTGTACTGCATAGCATTCCAAAGGTAACGCGCCGCCTGCGAGTTGGCCGTCGCGATCGGGTCGAGGGCAAGCACCGCAGTGACAAGCTTNACCAGCACGATCCGATGAGCATCAGCGTAGTCGATGGTGGCAGCAGCATTGCTGTTAGTGATGCTCAGTCCCAGGAAGCCACGGAGCAGCGCCTCGGGTTTCACGTCATCAGTGGCCTTCTCGAAAGCCATCGCGTTGGCCGGCATGAGAGCAGCTTGCTGCAGGCCAGTCAGTGTGACGTTGTATCGGCGGAGCGTCCCATGCGCCACGCTATTGCTTGCCCAAGTGAAGACGTGCCCATGATTGGGAAGAGCACGAAGGCCCTTCGGAACTTTCTCCACCGTGGAATGAGCAGCAACTCCACTCGCTATGGCAGCCGCCAGCATTGCGAACTGATCGTTCCCAATCTTCACGCTAGCCGTCGCTCCACCTCGCACGCCGTCCTCCGAGCTCGACGAGCCCCCCGACGAGACAGATTGCTTGCCGTTGGTCTGAGCTGAGCCTCCCTGATTCGAACCCGACTGAGCCGGATTGGGTTGAGTTGGATTGGGCTGAGGTGGANCAGGCTGGGCCGTACCCCCTTNATTGGGCTGAGTTGTACCCCCCTGAGATAGGTTCGATTGAAATCCGCCGTTGAACGGCGGGGCAGTCCCAGGTGGCACCGGTTGTCCGGGAATCGGGTATGGGCCAGGTGGCATCATGAAGTAACCCGGTTGCGGGTACGGTTGCATTCCCATTGGGAATGGCGGTGGCATCGGTGGCATCCCCATCGGGCTTGATTGGGGGGCCACGGGAGGCAACATGAGATAATATGGTGATCCCATGGGATTCGCGCCAGGGTAGGTTCCCGGGATAGGCGTGCCAGTATGCGCGGCAGGTGTGCCCGGACCATAGTGCGAAGGTGGGATGGGAGCATGCAAAGAAGAGCCCGAGTTACCAGCCGACGATGGCGCAGGCGCCTTGTTCCCCCCTGGTGAAGGAGGCGTCGGTGGTGGAGAAGGAGGGCCTTCCCCGCTCATGCCGAATGTCGATACGGATCCCGAAGCAAGCCCACGCCCCGGAGAAGAAGAACCCGCAGGCGTGCTGCCAGAGCCCGATGCGCGAGAGCGAACTCGATGGGCGGTGGTCGAGGCGAAGGAGACCGCTTTACCAGCACCATCAGAAGATCGCTCGGCCATCCGTGAAGGCTCTGCCAGTCCGTCCGCTCGGGCTCCGCTCATGCCCGCATCGGCCATATCAGCATCGCTCGCATCAGCACTGTCTCCCGCTCCTTCGAACGCAACGTCGGCTGCCGAGAGGACGTCCCCCTCGATGACAACGTCAGCTGGCACTGTCCCCGGTGATGGTGTCCCTGGCGCCGCGGCAGCAAGTGCATCGGCTGCAGCGCGCGCGCGTGAGGCGTCATCTTCGGCAGACGAGCTCGTGCGTGCTGACATAGCGCCGAAGTCGCGCGAAGCAGCGCTCGACGTATATGGTGAGTAATCTGCTGCGGCAATGTCAGACTCGCAGCACGCAGCTGCGTGACTCGTAGCAGCGCCTTCAGAAGGCGCGCGCGCATCGGCGGCGTTGACGTCCGCACCCACAGACGGCATCGTCGCAGTGCTTGACGCCGCCGCCGACCCGGCGACGCCATGTGCAGGTCCACTAGCAGCGGCCCCTTCAGCAGCGGGCATTTTAGCTGCGACATGTGCACCTTCACCAGGAGGTTCTCGTGCGTCAGTTGTGTGGTGACCGCGTGTAGGATCGTTGTCGGTAGACCCTGACTCGTGGACGGTTACTGGGGGCATTCGTTTGGTGAGCTATGAGCAGTAAGAACAGCGCGACCCGGAGGACGATGCGCGACACAACGCGCCAACAAGCAGCTGCAAAGATGTACCGACACAGACAAAAACACACTTTTCGCAGGTGCTCCGCTTGTCTTGAGATATTCATCTCGGCTCTTTTCATCGCGCCTCGCACCCCCTCCGGGGCCGCTCCATTCCGGCGTGGCCGTTACGCCCGCCTCGTGACCATGCGGTCACGACACTGTTTGTCACGCTCGCGCCAGTGTCATCACACCACCTCGGCGGCCGACCGTGGTGGCACAATGAACTGCACGAATCAACATCTGGCATGATCAACCGCAAATCATCCTGGCAATTCTCAAACCGTAGCCCGTCACGAAATTGTCGTGCTTTGAGGCAATAGTCTCACGCGCCGGATGAACAAGCAGACCAAAAGGTAGCGACCCCCCATCGGATCATATCGGCTCTGATGCTGGATGACAGTATAACATCTCGTCACTCCGTTTGTTCCTGTTGCATGTCTCTACTCCTAGCAATGGCTTTAGTTACTCGGCTTGTACTGCATTCAAAGTCCCAAGTCGACAATAGATGAACTGACGAACGTGCGGGAGCCCGGGACCGCGTCTGTCGCCCCATTGCGCTGAGCTCGCCTGGGTTACTTGATACGAGAAGCAATACTCACTCGTCCAACAGTGAAGATGAGAGCCCAGTCGGAGCCCCTTGACCTGAGTACCGCGCAGGCAGCATGCAGTATAGCGTGCAACGGTTGTAAGCATGAAAGTAAGCAGCCTAAACAAAACAGAACCCACAAGGTGGTCATCGGCGATGCGGCGGGTACTCGAAAGGCTACCTGAAGGTGGCCCCCAACCAGACATCGGTCACTTGCACCCACAATGGCAGTCGTCAATGCAGTAGGCATCGACCATCCACAAGCATAGTCGTCGATGCAGTAGGCATCGACCATCCACAAGCATAGTCGTCGATACAGTAGGCATCGACCATTCACAAGCATAGTCGTCGATACAGTAGGC
>NHBR02000134.1 GCA_002167435.2 Allomuricauda sp. TMED12 | reverse complement strand
TAGCTGGATCAGATGGATACGGCAGGCTGTCCTGGCCAGAAAAGCCCTGACATCGGGCCCTTTGTGGTAGGCCGCATTGTCCCAGATAACATGAATGATGCGCTTATCGGGGTTGCGCGCTTCGATTTTGGTCAGAAGCTGCACGGCACTTACCCCGTCAACGGTTGTGGGCTCGACAAAAGGCGCATCGAAGGCCTCAAGGTTCACGGCGCCATGAATGTTCACACGACCACGCCCCGCCGTGCTGATAACCGCCGGATTTGATCCGGTCTTCACCCAGCCGAATGCCGGCTTGGTCTGGTATTCCGGATGCACCGCATCGGCGAAGTAGACGGCTTCATCTGCTGGCAATTCCCGCATCAGGCGTTCGTATAGTGCGATGAAAGCAGATTGCTTTTCGGCTGATGCCACGCGTGGCACCGGCTTGGGTTTGCGGTATTCAAAGCCCGGGCGGGCCAGAAGCTTGATGCAGCCAGAATGTGAAAACTTCAGACCGAACTCAGCCGCGACATGAGCCCGGATCTCGACCGTCGAGCGACAGAAGCGTGCCTCCAGCCAAGCACACAGTGCCGTCGCCTGTGACGACGTCATTTGGGACTGACGACCCTTCCACCCGTCGCTCGAAAGCGCGTCCCAGCCGCCGTTCTGATAGGTTTTGTGCCAACCGCGAATGGTATCGTCGTCCAAATAAAGAAACTCTGCGATGGCCTGACAGGACTTCCCGTCATCAAGCAACAGGATCGCATTTGCCCTGCGGGCAATGCCGTGGTCTTCGCGCTGGCGACGCACGCAGGCCTCGAGATCAAAGCGCTCAGCTGCGGAAAGAAAACCGGGACAAATCATAACCGTAGCTGAATCGTTCCACGCCCAAGCGTCAAGTCCTCAAATTCGGCTTCCAAAGGACTCGGAGTAGAACTAAATTTGGCTTCAATTCGCTAATTGCACAACTTAGAAACTGAGCAACCTCGAACGCTGTTTTGTGTTTTCCCTCAACAACCGATGCTTTGTTGCTTTCTTCGGATGGATATCTTGACGCTTGAAAGAGGCCTTCAATCGCTTTCAGCTTACGCAAGCCCATCGTGCGTTTCCGTAAGCTGATCCCTGAAAACTGGCTCGACTTCGTTTTCGGACATCAAGGTAGCAGTCATATCATACCAGACCCGGCGAAGTCTTCCAGAGCCGCGTGCCTGCGGCGTGCGTAATCGAGGATAGGATCGGCGATCTGTGACGGAAAATCCAATGGAAGCCCGGCTGCCACACGGTCGGCAGCACCCTTCCCTTCAATGACCAGTTCTTCGACCGCTTCCCGCAACAGCGCGTCCGGAACCTTGGCGGCCTTAGCTGTTTCCACGAAATGCCGCGGATGCAGCTTGTCCAAGCGGTAATGTCGGCGTCGTCCGGCTGCCATAGCGAGCTGGAGATCTTTGTGGCGAAAGCTTCGACGCAATCCGTCGGGTGCGGCGCTCATAATATCGTAGAGCGGGGTCATCCGAAAACCGTCCCGCATGGTGAAAATGGAAAAATTTTTGGCATGACCGTCGATGGCCGCCGTCATCCAGAAGAATATCTGCGCCTTTGCGAAGGTCTTGAGATCTTGGGCGCGTACCATGGAGCCGGCCAGTAGGCCGTAGCACCTGATAGCGCTCGGGCCGCCATGCTGCTCGTATTTCTGTCCCGACATGAGACCCATTGCCTGGAGGAAATCCTCCTGAGGCAGCCGCAAGTATCCACCCTTCGATCGTATCTGGCGGTCAAACCTCTCGACCACCAATGCCTTTTGGTCCTCGAATGTCTCGATGGTCGCAACATTTGCGGGCAAACCCATCTCGCGAGCGAGTGCGAGGCAGACGAACTCGTTCTCGACGCTCTCGCTCATGTCGAGATTCTCGTGAACCCGCCCCATCGGCCGCTTGAAGATATGGGTGGTCGGCGTCATGCCTTCCGGGCGCAACCAAGTGCCATTCCCTCTAAGGTAAGCCGTTTTCTCCTGCGCGCCTGCCAGGGATATTCGAAATGGAGCGCCTTCCTCGATTCCTAAGGGAGAGAAAGTCAGGCTCCTCAGGGTCTGTGCGATCTCTGTTTCGGACTGAGTGATCCCCTCAATTTCGAAAGGGTTTCCCGGGTCTGCGTCATGCGGCAGGAACTGAAGAGCCCCCACGCAGTCACGCCCGATTGCCGAAAGCAAATCGTGTGGCGCGACACTGCGCGCCTCAGTGTTTTCCGCAATTATTCGACGCAGGATGTCATTGTCGGGCAGGAGGTTCTCGAAGACTGCGCTGGCACCCTCTCCCCTGAAGGTGCCATCCTGTAAAGGCAGTTGCCGTGAAATGGCAAAGCCATTCTCCCAAGACAACCAATCCTCTGCATAGGTGAAGCTCACGCCCCCTGCCGGCGTGTAGTCGTAATAGCCGGCGAGCCTTCCGTTTAGTCGAACGTCCAGTCGCTTCATTGTCGATCTGCGCGTCATCAGAAGATATCCTCCATCGAGGACGCTTCTTCCTGCTCATCGCGCGGCGGGCTTGCAAAGATTTCCAGATCAAGCGCGGCGAGGATGGACAGGACGGTGGTGATTTTGGGTTGGATCACGCCATTCTCGATCCTCGAGATCTGCTTAACCTCGACTGCTGCCCTGCTTGCGAGATGCGCCTGCGTCATTTTATTCCGCCGTCGATGGCGCAGTATGATCGCCCCAAGATCATCGAGGCTTCGAATGGGCTCCTTGCGGGACATAAGAGTTTCTTTCCATGGTACTGTTGATTTGCATATATACCACAAGGCGCACATTTTCAATAAATACCATGCAGCGCACCATCCTGATTTATACCTTGGGGCGCACATCTTTCAAAAATATCATAAGGCGCACCCAACCTGAACATCGCTGCGCCGCATTTTGGCACGCTCATAGAGCCGAAAATAAACCCAAAGCATTGATCATATTTGACGTTTAGAATCTCGTCCGCGTAAAAATCCCCTCGTAGATTCTCCATTTTTACAATAGCATCGCGGTCAACGAGGCATTTTTGTCAGTGGAAGAGACGCGTATTTTCTTAAGTGATCCAGTGGATCAATTGAGAGTGCTTCAGCCCATGCACAGAATTCCAGTACATCAAGGCGGCGCTCTCGGAGTTCGACCTTGGCTACGAATGAAGGTGGGCGGCCAAGTGCGCTCGCCAATGTAGCCTGGGTCACTCCTCTTTCGTTTCGCGCCGTGACCAAGGCGTCAATAAGGATTTTGTACTCGATAGAATGAAGTGCGCCAGCCATTTTGAAACCTCGGTATGGACACGAGGCAGTAACGTGAGTTAATGCTACTCCCAAAAAGGGAGTATCACTGTGACTGAAGATTACACTTGGGTGGATTGTAGATGGCAGAAAGAGGGATGGTTGCCCGTTTTTAGGGTTAGGCTCTGCGGCTGGCTTCCTCGGAAACTTGCTATGGAAGCAATTGAAAACGAACTACTTTACCAAGAAATTAGGTCTGGGCAAGACGAATTGATGCTGACTTCAAAAGCTATATCTTTGACAGGTATGGAGAATGAACTGGAGAGCAGTCATGGCAACTGCATAATGCTCGCAAATGTATTGGTTGCCAAAGGTTTCGAGCGGAGTTGGTTAGCCAAACCGAGGCTTGGTAGAGACTTTCGGCTCAAAGCTGACCAGTTCTTTCCACAATCATTTCGAGAAGATATTATCGAAATTGTATCAACTCTCTGACAGGCACTTCGTACGGAAATGTGGGAAGCCTTTTGCTGTGCAAGCCTGAGACGGGTGTTGTCACTGAACGTGTCGTCGTGGCGACGCCACCGTTCGATCAAGATTTGAGCCTCGCGCAATGTGGTGAACACCTCGCCATTCAGTAACTCATCTCGGAAACGGGCGTTGAAGCTATCGCAATAGCCATTTTCCCAAGGTGAACCTGGGGCGATGAATGCCGTCTTCGCGCCGACCGTTGCCCGGCAAACAAATTGCAAAAGCAATTCTGCCGAGAGGGGCCCCGATCCATGCGCGGACCTTCTTGGCGATAAACTCCGCGCGATTGTCCGACCTTATGTATTTCGGCGGGCTGCGTAGCACGAAAAAATCAGTCAAGGCAGCGACCACATCTGTCGAATTGAGCCTACGTTTCACTCAGATCATCCCGTTGACCGGCAGGCGATGTGTGCAGCGCCGAAAGGGGGTACCTCCTTCGTGAACTCGCCTATGATGTTGAGTGTGCGGAATATCCGACCGTTCTGGCCGAAGCCTTACGGAAGATCCGTTGTTCAGCCGGAGCCGGCCCTTCTTGGGTTGTTTTTATGGGACCTTCAGCCCCTCCCGTCCCCAAAATCCGTTCGACCACTGCCCCTCTCATCGCTGCAAGCAGCGATGAGAGGGCGCTTATAATTTACATCCCTGCCGCTGTTGTTCAGCATTCCGGTGATCATGCGGTATCCACAGCATTCGAACTCTTCAGATATTGCGATGATATCCTCTGACAGACCCGGCCCAATTTATCTTGTCCAGCGTCAGATCCAACACCGCACGTCTGAGTTCGGTATTCTCGATCTCCAGTTGCTTCAAACGCTTGAATTTTTCGTGGCTCATGCCGTCGAACTCTTTGCTCCACCGATAGTAAGTCTGAACCGTCACGCCGATCTGTCGTACAGCTTCCACCATCGACAGCCCTTGCCTTTGCAGCACTACAACTTGTCGGAGCTTCAGCAGGATGTCCTCGGGCTTCTCTCGCTTGCGAGTCATCTCGTCGTCCTCCTGAAAACGGAATAATTCTATCCCATAAGATGAACCACTCCAGTACGGGTATTCCGAGGCATCAGATCCTTTATATCCATTAGCCTCATCAAGTAAGATAGCGCGGGTCTCGCTGCATAGATCATCGATCTGCGTCCAAGCAGCATCGAGAAGGCTTTTCATGGCAGTATGAACTATACCCTCGCTTTCAAGTTCGGCGATATTGCGTGCGATATCCATTGCGGTGAATTTGGGTCCCGTTTCGTCACACCAAACCACTGTATTATCTTCAACTTCGCACTGAAATTGCTTGTCTGCGCAATGAAGCATCTGGTCGAACGGCAAACCGACTTGTTTGCAGGCGTGCATGATGTCTTTCAACATGTCTACCATTGCGGAGTCATCATCTCGACCGACGTCATCGTAAAGCATCTCGGCAACCAATTGGACGTGTTTTGCTCGGATGCGGTTTTGTTCAATATAGCACATTGTATGTTCCCTTATTTTAAAATGGGGCCTGAGTTGCCCTGTCCCGCCCGCAGTCGGGGGCGGGTTTGAACAGAGCCTCAACGACCTACATTCTAAGTGGGTATCTTTGCTTCGAGAGAGAAACCGGAAAAGATCACGGCAAGGAGGCTCTTAAGAAAAAGAACGATATAATCGGAAATCTATAGGCGCTACATCCATACCTAAAGTTGGCCCATTTCCTAAATATATCCTAATAAAACAGTGCGTTATGTTGTATAACTGGAAGCTTCCAGATTGCTTTATTCTCTTCATCGCAAAAGCTAATCGATCACCATAGTGTATGACCCTCACGCGTCGGGTCTAACGATAGGCGGCCAGCACACACGCTGATATGGCGCGCACTAATAGTGGTTTCTGTCAGCGGGGTGCGCGACAAAAGCCCAGCAAAGCGCATTCAAGCACTCGTGGCCTTTTGGGGCTTCCTCGTTCCCAGTAGTTGGACAATTTTTCAGCGGCTGCTCTTATCCATGTAAAGGTTCGGAGATTTCCGCCTCGAAGGAAGCCAAAATGGCATCCGCATCTGTCGCCAACCGATCGCAGGGCCGCGCATCACCGAGGCTGCGGTTGCGCAGGGTGAGCCAATGCAACAGCGCCATCTGACCACCCCAGTCTTCTGGGCGCATCTTCATTACCTCTATAAGTGCCGGATAAACGCGCTGCTTGGCAACGTCGAATTGGAACAAAGGATAGGCCGGCTGCCCATCAATGTTGAAGCGAAAGATCTGAAAATTGACTTGGCGACGAAACAAAATATCGGAGGGATCCGTTTCCGACAGCCCCAGCAAGATGCCGGCTTCACCTTGGTCTACCATCTGGACTGAAGCGATAATTTCATCCCGCACCTTCGCGACACGCCGCATTCGCTCAAAGAATTCTTCTTCTTTGGGTCCGGGTTCTTCCATCTTTTTGGCGAACCAATCAGACCACCCGGGGTCTGATTGGTTCGGCGTTGCTTCGTCCATCATAGCGTTCTTCCTCAGCTTAATCCAACGCTACCACAATGTTGGCTTTGAGAATAAACAATTCATATACAGCTCGACGGAGGCCTTGGTTATAATGTGGTAGCATGCTTTTTCGGCGTGGCCGTGGCCGTGGCCGTGGCATAGGTTAAGGGCATGTGCCCACTCAATGATGAAGACGGAAACCAAACCGATCAGCAGGAACAGAGAGTAGCTTAAATCATGCCAGATCCTGTCCAACTATTGGGGAGTAGCACATAGTCCCGCGTTTGAGTGATGCCGCCAATTCAGATCTGTAAGCAGTGCCTCAAACTGTGCCGGGTCCAGCCGCAATACGCCGTCACGAAGGGCAGACCGGTTGAACGCATTTTTCTCGCTTGGTTGCGCGATGCCCGTATTAGGGAACCTAATATCCATCTTTTTCCATTATGCGGTTTTGCTTTCAAAGAGAGTGAACCCACTTGTTTCGTAACATGACAAGGACACCGGAAATGGCCATATCTGCCCAGTTGCAATCAACCGACGAAGCTACTCTCTTGGAGGGTATGAAGAGCTTTTCTGATATAATTTCTTTTGGGAATGCCGCCGCGTCTGCAGGGCAACCTTTAGTTGAAAACTGGTCGCAGATGCGTGGTGCTCTGCTGATGTTTGAGCGAGCCTCTTCAGATATCGAACAACTTACAGAGGCTACTTTCACAGCTATGTTTCCCAAGGATTTCGTAGCACTCGACCCTACTAAAAAAACGCTATTTCCGAACTCCAGAGCCTACAATATGGCCCGAAGCCAAGTATGGAGGTTACTTGCCTGTATTGGACATATTGACGACCCGTGGGAAGAACTACGGATGATGATCCGCCGAGCTGGGCGGCAGGCGGAAATTGAGTTGCATTGGGGTGCGCTC
This sequence comes from Allomuricauda sp. TMED12, assembly GCA_002167435.2. Lineage (GTDB taxonomy): Bacteria > Bacteroidota > Bacteroidia > Flavobacteriales > Flavobacteriaceae > Flagellimonas. The sequence continues at coordinate 1,029 of NHBR02000134.1, read as the reverse complement.
AAGACCGCCGCGCTTAAAGACGGGTTGGCACCTTCCGAAATTCGCAGTGCATGGGTCTGGTCTCTTCCAGCCGAAGCCAAGGGCGGACATCCGCGCCAGAGTTTGCGACGCGCAGTAACTGTGTTCAATAGGATGTTCGATATCCCGGATGCTTCGGCGAGCGGATTGTTGCCCCCTTGTAAAATAAGTGCTCCAACGGTCCACGACTGCCGGGGAAGAGCACCTGTCCAGCTTCCAAATAAGTTATTAATTTATCAAGAAAATGCCGAGATCAATACAGGAAATGCCCTATCTCTTGTTTGGAGGGCAATAGACAGCGCGGGCACATTCAACCTACCTGAAGATCCGTCTGCCGATGATATTCTTGCGCCTGATGTCTGGTCAAATATCAAAGATCTACCGAGACGTGTCACGGGTGTCGCAGATACCACATGGTGCCAATATCTTACGCGAGCCAAGAGGATCTTGTTAAGGCACGCAACTCGGCCAAGACCGATAAGACAAACCCCAGTAGCTTCCTGAAAGCGGCCGTTCGAGGCAGACGCAGCGAGTGCCAGATGAAAGCCTGACGGCGCTGTTTAAACAGCCAGTCGACAATGCGAGTAGGAAGCCTTAGGGAGGGCCCCTTCCCAGTCAGAACTCGGCGGGCATTAAATGGGCAGCAGATCGAATGACTTCAGGCTGCGGGTTAGACATCGACCACAATTGGTCGCCGTAGTCTCGTATCAACAGGCTTTCGTGAATGCTGTATAGGATCAACCGTCGTAGCATTCGCATGTCCGGTTCATCATAGGAGCAAAGGAAGCTGTTAAGCAAAGCTTCCGCCTGAGAGTAAGCGGCTATGTCAACTGATCCGTTTATTTTTTCTGCAATGAAATCTTCCGGATATAGTTCAAGGTAGTGTTTGGCATCTGGGTAGGTATCCACCTCCTCAAAACGAGCTATATTATCCAAATCATTGAAGAAATGATATTCCGCAAGAGGTCCGCCAAACGGGCGCAATGCATTCTCAGGGACCTTAAAAGAAGC
>NHBR02000133.1 GCA_002167435.2 Allomuricauda sp. TMED12 | reverse complement strand
TTTTTTTTTTTTTTTTTTTTTTTTTTTTTTTTTCTGCATGACCTCTAAAAGATCTTGTAGGTGAAAATTCCCCTAGTTTGTGACCTACCATGTTTTCAGTAACAAAAACAGGGACAAATTGTCTACCGTTATGCACTGCGATGGTTTGCCCAACAAAGTCTGGCGTTATCATTGAGGCCCTAGACCACGTTTTGATAACTGATTTTTTACCTGATTCTATATTGGCCTGGACTTTTTTCTCCAGACTAAAATGAACGTATGGTCCTTTTTTTAACGAACGTGCCATTTACTTTTCTTTTATTTCTTTCTACGTTCTATGATATATCTATTGGTGTCCTTAGTCTTGGAACGAGTTCTAAATCCTTTAGCAGGAATACCGTTCTTAGATCTTGGATGACCTCCTGAAGCTCTACCTTCACCACCACCCATTGGGTGATCGACAGGGTTCATAGCCACAGGTCTAGTTCTTGGTCTTCTACCCAACCATCTGCTTCGACCCGCTTTACCAGATACCAGCAATTGGTGGTCAGAGTTGGAAACCGCCCCGATAGTGGCCAAACATGTAGCCAAAATCATTCTTGTTTCTCCAGAAGGCAATTTCAAGGTCACGAACTTACCGTCCTTCGCCATCAACTGGGCAAAAGTTCCAGCACTTCGTGCCATAATCGCTCCTTGACCAGGTCTCAATTCTATACAAGATACAATGGTACCCAATGGAATTTCGCTCAATGGAAGAGCATTTCCAATCTCGGGAGTAGCACCAGATCCAGACTTAACAGTCTGACCCACCTGCATTCCATTTTGAGCAACCACATATCTTTTTTCTCCATCCTTGTACTCCACCAAGGCGATAAATGCAGTTCTGTTAGGATCGTACTGGATAGAAACTACAGTAGCCTCAACACCTTGTTTATCCCTTTTGAAATCGATGATTCGATATCTTCTTTTATGACCACCACCTCTGTGACGCATGGTCATTTTTCCTTGACTGTTCCTACCACCAGACTTTTTTAACGGAGCAAGCAAGCTTTTTTCCGGCTTATCAGTAGTAATCGCGTCAAATCCGTTTACTACTCTAAAACGCTGTCCAGGGGTTATCGGTTTTAATTTTCTAACTGACATTTCTCGTCTTTATAGATTACTGTAAAAATCAATAATATCACCTTCAGCTACATCAACAATTGCTTTTTTGATAGCATTTGTCTTACCATGCTGAATTCCGGTTTTTGTATAACGACTCTTACGCATTGGACCATAATTCATGGTTCTCACCTTTTCAACAGAAACACCATAAGTAGCCTCTACCGCTTCCTTGATTTCCAACTTGTTAGCTGTTGGATTTACAAAGAAACCATAGCGATTGAAAAGCTCGCTATCAGCGGTCATTTTTTCCGTAATGATCGGTTTTATCAACACACTCATGATACTTTTATTTCTTTAGGTTCGATTCAATTCCTTCCAAAGCGCTTTCGGTCAATACCAAACTTGTTGCATTAACAATTTTGTAAGTATTTAATTCTGAGCCTGTTACAACTACGGAACGTTCCAAATTACGCGACGACAAATATACGTTATTATTTGAATCGCCCAACACAATAAGGGACTTTTTATTTTCTATCCCCAAGGAAGACAAGAAATTAACGAAGTCCTTGGTCTTTGGAGCCTCAAAACTAAAGTCTTCCACAACCACTAAGGATTTTTCTTTGGACTTTAAACTCAAGGCAGATTTTCTAGCCAATCGCTTCATATTCTTGTTCAACTTTTGGGTATAGTCTTTCGGTCTTGGACCAAAAATTCTACCACCACCTCTAAATACAGGTGATTTGATACTACCTGCTCTCGCAGTACCAGTACCTTTTTGTTTTTTGATCTTTCTGGTACTACCAGCGATCTCTGCTCTTTCTTTGGCCTTGTGCGTTCCTTGTCTCTGATGGGCCAAGTACTGCTTTACATCCAAATAAATAGCGTGCTCGTTAGGCTCTATGGCGAAAACATCGTCAGAAAGGTCTACCTTTCTACCTGTTTCTTTTCCTTTGATATCTAAAACTGCAACCTTCATTACTTCTCAATTGTTACGTAAGCATTCTTATGACCTGGAACACATCCTTTAACTACTAAAAGATTCTTCTCAGGAACCACTTTCAATACTCTCAAGTTTTGAACTGTCACTCTATCACCACCCATTCTACCGGCCATACGNANACCTTTNACAACTTTNGAAGGGTAAGATGCNGCACCGATGGAACCNGGAGCNCTCAATCTATTGTGCTGACCGTGGGTCGCTTGTCCAACTCCAGCAAAACCATGGCGTTTTACAACACCTTGGAATCCTTTTCCTTTTGATGTACCGATTACATCAACAAATTCTCCTTCTACAAATAGATCAACACCTACGGTATCTCCCAATTTGTATTCTCCTTCAAACCCTTGGAACTCAATGACTTTCTTTTTAGGAGAAGCACCTGCTTTTTTGTAGTGACCTGTTTCGGCCTTGTTAGCACGTTTTTCTGCCTTGTCATCGAAACCTAGTTGAAGGGCACTGTACCCGTCTACCTCTTCGGTTCTGACTTGGGTAACCACGCATGGCCCAGCTTCCAATACGGTACATGGAACGTTCTTTCCATTCTCGTCGAAAATGCTGGTCATACCGATTTTCTTACCTATTAACCCAGACATATTTAATTAATTAACAATTATTTACATTTTATAACTCTAGCCAATTTCTTGGCAAAAAAATTGGGTCAAGAAAAATATTCTGTTCTGACCCAGATTTTTTCTTTCTCCGTTTTTCCCGAACCATCATTCAGGACATGTTGCTCCCGCCTAGGGCAGAAACATTATCAGACTTTGATCTCAACCTCCACACCACTTGGAAGCTCAAGCTTCATAAGGGCATCGATGGTTTTTGATGAAGAGCTGTATATATCCAATAATCTCTTGTAAGAGCTCAATTGGAACTGCTCTCTAGATTTTTTGTTCACGTGAGGTGAACGTAAAACCGTAAATATTTTTTTGCGTGTTGGCAAAGGAATTGGTCCAGTTACCACAGCACCTGTTGTTTTTACTGTCTTCACGATCTTCTCAGCAGATTTGTCCACCAAATTGTGATCGTAAGATTTCAATTTTATTCTAATTTTTTGACTCATCTTGCTGAAAAATTAAGCGGTTACTCCTTTAGCTGCTTTAATAACTTCCTCGGCTATAGCGGAAGGAGTATCTGCATAGTGTGAAAATTCCATTGTGGATGTCGCTCTACCTGAAGACAAAGTCCTCAATGAAGTAACATAACCAAACATCTCCGATAACGGCACTTCAGCCTTAACAACCTTCGCACCTGCTCTATCCGACATATTGCTCACCTGACCTCTTCTTCGGTTCAGGTCACCAACTATATCCCCCATGTTTTCTTCTGGAGTAAGGACCTCCAACTTCATAATTGGCTCCATAATTACCGCTTTCGCTTTCTTAGCAGCCACCTTGTAACCAAGTTTTGCAGCAAGTTCGAAAGAAAGTTGGTCAGAATCCACAGGGTGGAATGAACCATCTTTAAGGGTGATTTTCATGGAATCCATTTCGAATCCAGCCAAAGGACCATTTTTCATAGCCTCTTTGAATCCTTTCTCAACAGATGGGATAAATTCTTTAGGAATGTTACCACCCTTGATCACATTTACAAACTCAAGTCCAGACACGCCTTCATCGGCAGGCTCCATAGTAAATACGATATCCGCAAATTTACCACGACCACCTGTCTGTTTCTTATATGTTTCTCTATGATCAGCCACTCCGGTAATAGCTTCCTTATACTCTACCTGAGGTTGACCTTGGTTAACATCCACCTTAAACTCACGCTTAAGACGATCACAGATAATATCCAAGTGAAGCTCACCCATACCAGAAATAATTGTCTGACCAGATGCTTCATCTGTTTTTACCTGGAAGGTTGGATCTTCTTCGGCCAATTTAGCCAAAGCCATACCCAATTTATCAACATCAGCTTTAGTTTTAGGCTCAACTGCGATACCAATAACGGGATCAGGGAAATCCATACTCTCCAATACGATCGGAGCCTTTTCATCAGACATTGTATCCCCTGTCTTGATATCTTTGAATCCTACAGCCGCACCAATATCTCCAGCCTCGATATAATCGATTGAATTTTGTTTATTGGAGTGCATTTGGTAGATACGTGAAATACGTTCTTTCTTACCTGAACGGTTATTCAAAATGTACGAACCTGCATCCAAACGACCAGAATAAGCTCTAAAGAATGCCAAGCGACCAACAAACGGATCGGTTGCAATCTTAAATGCAAGTGCCGCAAATGGCTCTTTTGGATCTGGTTTTCTTGTAATAGCCTCCCCGGTATCAGGGTGAGTTCCTACGATATCATCTTTATCCAAAGGTGATGGCAAGTAGCGGCAAACTGCATCCAACAAGAACTGAACTCCTTTATTTTTAAAGGAAGAACCACAAATCATTGGAATAATGGCCCTATCCATAACAGCCGCGCGCAAAGCAGCGTGCACTTCATCTTCAGTAATGGAATCTTCATCTTCGAAGAATTTCTCCATTAACTCCTCATCATATTCCGCAACAGCTTCAATCAAGGCAGCTCTATATTCCCTAACCTCATCCTTCATTTCTTCAGGAATGTCCACAACATCGAATGTTGAACCGAAGTTATCCTCGTGCCAAACAACAGCTCTGTTTTTTGCCAAGTCGACAATACCTCTAAAGTCAGCCTCGTCTCCAATTGGCAATACAATCGGTACCGCATTGGAACCTAACATTTCACGAACCTGCTTACACACGTTCAAGAAGTTGGAACCCTGACGGTCCATTTTGTTAACAAACCCGATTCTTGGCACTTTGTAATTATCGGCCAATCTCCAGTTGGTCTCGGATTGTGGCTCCACACCGTCAACGGCACTGAACAAAAACACCAATCCATCCAACACACGAAGGGAACGGTTTACCTCAACGGTAAAGTCAACGTGCCCGGGAGTGTCAATTATATTAAAGTGGTAATCTTTAGTATCAGGCAAGTCTTTCGCATTCTCCATTGGGAACTTCCATGTACAAGTGGTAGCAGCAGAGGTAATGGTAATACCACGCTCCTGCTCCTGCTCCATCCAGTCCATGGTTGCGGCACCATCGTGCACTTCACCAATTTTATGACTCACACCTGTATAAAAAAGAATACGCTCTGTAGTAGTTGTCTTTCCAGCATCAATGTGAGCTGCAATACCTATATTCCTTGTATATTTTAAATCTCTTCCCATTGTATTGATTAGAATCTAAAGTGTGAGAATGCTTTATTGGCCTCGGCCATTTTATGTGTATCTACCCTTTTCTTAACCGCCGCACCTTCTTCCTTAGCCGCTGCTAAAATCTCAGCTGCCAATTTTTGCGCCATGGATTTCTCATTACGCTTTCTTGAAAAGCTGATCAACCATTTCATGGCAGTGGAAATTTTTCTATCTGGGCGAATCTGCATTGGAATCTGAAATGTAGCACCACCCACTCTTCTACTACGAACCTCTACATGTGGCATTACATTGGAAAGAGCATCTTTCCACAATTCCAATCCTGTTTTTTCCTCGTCAGTGTTCTTTTCATCAACGATTTCAATCGCATCATAAAAAATCTTAAATGCAACTGATTTTTTACCGTCCCACATCATCATGTTCACGAAACGTGTAACAAGTTGATCGTTAAATTTAGGATCCGGTAATAACGGTCTCTTTTTTGCCTGCTTTTTTCTCATCGCTTCTTCTTAAAAATGATTAATTTTTAGGACGCTTTGCACCATACTTAGATCGTCGTTGCGTTCTTCCCGCAACACCTGCGGTATCCAATGCGCCACGAACGATGTGATATCGCACACCAGGCAAATCCTTTACTCTCCCGCCTCTAACCAATACTATCGAGTGCTCCTGGAGATTGTGACCTTCACCGGGGATATATGCGTTCACCTCTTTACCGTTGGTCAACCTTACCCTTGCAACTTTACGCATTGCAGAGTTTGGTTTCTTTGGTGTTGTAGTGTAAACACGCGTACAAACCCCTCTTCTTTGAGGACACGAATCCAAAGCAGCCGATTTACTCTTCTTGGTAATTGTGGCCCTTCCTTTTCGTACTAATTGTGAAATTGTTGGCATTAAATTTCTTTTAAAAACTAAATAACCCTCATTTTGAGGGCTGCAAATGTAGTGATAATTCCCAATAATTCAAATCCAAGACGATTAAATTTAGGGCGAGACCAAAAAAAGTTTGAATGCCCGCAAAAAATCCAACATTCCACCCAATAAAACACCCCGCCATTTAAAGACAAAACACAAAAAAGCACATTAAAGACTAGCACCTATATATTAAGGTATAAAAGTCACACCTCTTCAACACCTCTCAATAAATCAGATTTAAAAGAGAAAAAAAATGGTAATTGAAAATAAAAGGCTTGGTTGAAAAACGCCCGCCCCCCACGGTTGACAGGGCAACAAGAAAAACTATTTGCATTAAGAACAATTCTACCCCCTTCAAATTACATACTTCATAATGAATTTTAATGATTTTGCGGTTATTTCATTTAAGAGGTCATTCTTAAAGATTTTATAAAATTAGTTTGGATTATTAACATGAAATTATGATTTTAGCGATTAGCTAATTCAAATAATTTAACAATGAGAACAAAACTTAATGGATTGTTAACGCTATTATTGGCGTTTGTTGTGCATATATCCTATGCACAAGACAAGACGATTACAGGTACTGTTACGGACGCCGATGGGCTGCCGTTACCTGGGGTCAACATTGTCGTTGAAGGGACCACATCGGGTACCCAAACAGATTTTGATGGAAATTACGCCATCAGCGCAAGTGAGGGGCAAACCTTGCTTTTCACCTACATCGGCCAAAAACCGGCCACAAGAGTAGTCGGCGCTAGCAGCGTAATCAATGTTCAGATGACAGAAGATGCTCAAGCTCTTGAAGAAGTGGTGGTAACCGCTCAAGGTATCAAGAGGGAGAAAAAAGCATTAGGTTACGCCGTAACCTCTGTTGGCTCCGAAGCTTTGGAAGATAGAGCGGAAGGTGATGTCGCCAGGGTGCTTTCGGGTAAAGCAGCTGGTGTAAACATTACTTCTGCAGGGGGTGCTTCTGGGTCCGCTACCAACGTAGTAATTCGAGGCTTGAACTCATTTAGTGGTAATAACCAGGCTTTATTCATTGTTGACGGTGTTCCTTTTAGTAACGACACTAACCAGCAAGGAGACTTTATAGCTGGTAATACCGGTAGTTCAAGATTCTTGGACCTTGACCCTAACAACATTGCAAATATCGAAGTATTGAAAGGTCTTTCTGCTGCAACATTATATGGTACGCAAGGAAGGAATGGTGTAATTTTAATTACTACCAAATCTGGCTCTTCAAGTACTGGACCTAAAAAGACTGAAATTACCGTTTCACAATCTTTCTTTGCGAATGAAATTGCTTCTATGCCAAATTATCAGCAGCAATACGGTAACGGTTTTGACCAATCTTTCGGTTGGTTCTTTAGTAACTGGGGTCCAAGCTTTGATAGAGGTGGTACTGCAGGTTGGGGTGCACAAGCAGCAATTGATGATAATGGCACTTTAGCACACCCTTACTCGACGGCTTCAACTGCAACAGGTATTCCACAGGCATTCCCAGAATTTCAAGGTGCTCGTTATGATTGGAAACCATACGATTCGGTAGAAGATTTCTTTAGGACTGGTAGAACATTAAATACAAATGTTAACATCTCCGGTTCAAGTGAAGACGGCAAAACTGCTTTTAATGCAAACGTTGGTTATTACAACGACATTGGTTTTACTCCAGGGAATAAATTTGATAGGGTAAACATCTCCTTGGGTGGTGTTACTGAATTGAGTAACAAATTCACCATCCGTGGTACAATGAACTATGCTAGATCAAATGTATTCACTCCACCGATTGCATCAAGTAGAGGTAATGGTACTGATGGTCTTTCTGTTTATGGTAACGTGTTTTTCACACCGTTAAGTGTGGACCTAATGGGCTTACCATTTGAAAACCCAATTGACGGTTCTAGTGTGTACTATCGTCAGAACAATAGTATTATCAACCCTAGGTGGACTGCTAAAAATGTTGTTTACAATCAATTTACCAATCGTTTTTTCTGGAATTTATCCGCTAACTATGCATTGACAGAAAACTTGGATTTAAACTGGAGAACTGGTTTGGATTTCTATAACGAACGTAACAACAACAGTTCAAATAAAGGTGGTGTTGAATTTAACTCTGCTATTTTTGGATTCCTACAGACTTATGACAACAATAACACCATTTGGGACCACTTTGTTTCTATAAATGGTAATTACGATATTTCTGAAAAACTTGGACTTAGTTTTACTGCTGGGGCAACGGCCCGATCGGATTCTTATGATAGAAGTGGTGTTTCAAGTACGGGTCAAATTGTATTCGGTGTCAAAAGACATTTTAATTACCAGAACCAGTTGCCACTGCAATTCTCAAGAAAAAGAAACATCGTTGGTCTTTTAGGTCAAGCGACCTTGGATTATGATGATTTTTTATTCTTGAATGTTAGTGCACGTAAAGACTGGGTATCCAACTTCCAAAGTGCCAACAACAGTATAACGTATCCAGGAGCAAGTTTGTCGTTCTTACCAACAAACGCATTCCCTGAACTTAAGTCAGAAAATGGGTTGAACTTTTTAAAGATTAGAGCAAGTTATGGTACTTCCGCTAACTTTGATACTGATTCTGCATACCCAACTGTTGGTTTTACAGAGCAAAATACACAAGTATTTAACGATGGACTTACTGGAGAATCCATAACAACGAATCAGGTTGCCAACTTTAAAGCGAATCCTGATTTGAAACCAGAGCTTTTGGAAGAATTAGAGCTCGGATTTGAATCTAAGTTTTGGAAAAATAGAGTTTCCTTAGACTTCACTTATTTCCTTAAAACAACCAATGATTTGATTGTTGAAGAGCCATTAGCACCTGCAACAGGATTTACTTTGACTCAAAGTAATATTGGAGCTATAGAAAATAAAGGTATAGAAGCCGATTTAGGTGTTGATATTATCAGCAGCGAGAATTTTTCTTGGAATTCCAGAGTTAATTTCTTTACAAATGACGTTGTTGTTACTGAGCAAGAACAAGATCAAATTTTCTATTCTGGTTCTATCCCCGCAGGAGGTGGATTGTTTAGAGGTGGTAACGTAGCGCAAAAAGGGAAATCATTAGGTTCTATCTATGGAACAGCCATTCAACGCGATGAAAATGGTGATTTCATAGTAAACAGTGCTGGTAGTTACCAAGTAGCGGAACAAGATGAAAATGGATTGGCTCCAATCGTTGGGGATGCTATCGCAGATTACTCCATGAACTTCATCAATACTATTCGCTACAAAAGCCTGAGTTTAAACTTTCAGATAAACCACACTAAAGGTGGTGACATTCTCTCCAGTACTATTGCAACTTTATTGGGTAGAGGTCTTATTGAAGAAACAAAAGACAGGTTAGGTACTTACATATTACCAGGCGTTACTGCAGATGGATCACCTAACAATACGCAGATCAACAACTCTACGTATTACTTTACCAACTTGTTATTTGGACCTACCGAAACCAGAATTTATGATGCTTCGGTTCTTCGCTTGCAAGAAGTTTCTTTGGCATATAGCCTACCTTCTAAATTTCTAGAGAAAACTCCATTTGGACAATTAACTTTTACTGTACAAGGATTTAACTTGTGGTATGATGCTTACAACACTCCAGATGGCGCTAATTTTGACCCCAACGTTCAAGGTGTTGGTGTTGGTAATGGACAAGGATTTGATTTCTTAAATGGTCCAAGTGCGAAGAGATATGGATTTAGCGTTAAAGCATCCTTCTAATAAAAATTGTTAATACGATTAAAGATTATGAAAAATATATTTAAACCTATTACATTAGTCTTACTAGCGGGCATAAGTTTTATGGCCTGTGAAACGACTGATTTGGACTTAACAATAAGCCCAAACGAACTAGCTCCGACTCAGTCGGATCCCAATTTGCTACTCAATGCAATACAATTGGCTTATGCTTCCAACCAAGATGATTTTGGTGACGTGGCCGCCCAATTAACCCGTATTGAGTACTTCAACGGAAGAAACTATTTCAATGCGCTTTCTGGTACTACGTTAAATGCGCCATGGGCAAGAACCTACAGTTCTGATTTTACCATACCAGGTAATGGTAATGTTGACGTAGGTATTTTGACGAACCTTCAAGCTCTTGAGCTTATTGATGCAGAAAGTGATGTAGATTTTTCTTTCCATATCGCCTTAGGAAAAATAATGTATGCTCATTCACTATTTCAATTAGTTGACATGCTCGGTGTTGCAGCGGTTTCACAAGCTGGTAATCCAACCGAATTTCCTGCTCCAACTTTAGATAGTGGTGAAGAAGTATATGCTGCAGCATTTGCACTTTTGAACGAGGCTGAAGCGCTACTCGCTGCTGATCCAAGCCCTCAAGGAGCCACAGATATGTTTTATGGTGGAGATACATCTAAATGGATAAAAGCCCTTAATTCCATTAAATTACGTTCCTATAAAAACACTGGAAACAAAGCGGCTTTTGATGCCATAATTGCCGGTGGAGATTATATTACTTCAGCTGAAGACGACTTTCAATTTAAGTATGGGGTGAGTGAACTACAACCTAGTGACCGTCACCCTGATTACGAAGACAGTTATACTCCAACTGGTGTAGGGCCATATAGATCAAACTGGCTAATGAATTTGATGCTTCAGAATGATGATCCTAGAATTAGATATTACTTCTATCGCCAAGCTAATGGTACTCCAGGAGCTATCGATGTTGATGGAGCTGCTGTTCCACCGAACGAAGAAACTATCTCTTGTTCTTTTTTCACTCCTCCGCCACATTACGACGGATTTGTTTACTGCAGTGTAGACAATGGGTACTGGGGTAGATCTCATGGTAATGATGAAGGTGGACCACCAGATGGATTCTTAAAAGCTGCTCCAGGTGTTTACCCAGCGGCTGGACGTTTTGATGATAGCCAATTTGAAGACGTAGATGCAACTACCGGTGTACTTTTGGCACCTGGTGTTGGTCTTGGCCAAGGTGGTGGTGGTGCAGGTATCGAACCAATTATTCTATCTTCATATGTAGAGTTTTGGATTGGTGAAATGGCCACTTCTGATACTGATAAAGCAGATGCACTTCGGGCTGGTTTAGAAAAATCCATTGCAAAAGTTCAAAGCTTTGGCGCCTTGGACGGTTCTGCCGATTTATCTTTTGAACCAACTGAGACTGAAGTTGATGAATATATTGATGATATTGTTACCGCTTTCAACAACGCAACTGGTGATGACAAAGAAAATATCTTTGCTGAACAATATTTTACAACTTTGTACGGTGGTGGTTTTGAATCTTTTAACTATTATAGAAAAACTGGATTTCCTACAACTGTATCCCCTAACTGGGAACCAGATCCGGGACCGTTTCCAAGATCGCTTTTATTACCACAAAATGAGGTGTTGAACAATCCTAATCTACAACAGAGGTCAGATTTGACTACTCAGGTGTTTTGGGATAACAATCCAGCTAGTCCAACATTTCCACCAGCTAACTAAAATTTTTTAGAAAAATGAAGAAAATTAATTTTATAAATAAAGTCTTTTTAGCTGGTATGGTAGGAATACTGTTCGCAGCTTGTGAAGAAGGTGACAAAGTAATTGACCAAATAGTTGAAGCAGAAACTAGAGGGTCTATACTTAGAACCATTGAAATAACCGAGAATACAATCGAGTATGACGTTCCAACCAGCACTCTGTTAAGTGGAGGTTTTGGTGCCACTGTTGAAGTACAAGACCAAGAAAATGGGAATTTATTACAGTCTCTTGATGTATATTTAGGTTATAGTGACAACACCTCTGATAAAGGTACTTCAACCATTGGCGATACCGAGATTCTGGTACAGTCCTATTCTTTAAGTGATGGAACGATCGGACCAAATGGATTGCCAAGGTTCACTTATACAGCAACTGCAGATGAAATGCAGTCCGCATTAGGATTAACCGGTGATGACATGTTTGGTGGTGATGCATTCACTATTAGATTTGAAATCGTAAGAACCGATGGAGCGGTTTATTCCGCTGCAGATAATTCAGGAACATTGACTGGTTCTTACTTTAACTCACCTTTTGAGTATACTGCAGTTATGGTATGTGGCCCTAAACCAACCCAAGCAGGAACCTGGACCGTGGACATGCAAGATGCATTCGGCGATGGTTGGCAGCCAACATCGGCAGATGGAGGTGGTCCTGGTATCATCATTACATTAAGCGATGGTACCGTGTATGAAATAGGACTTTGCTCAGATTATGATGATTTTGGATTTGGTTGCACCCCTGGTGCTAGTGAAGGAAGTACAACCTTCGACGTTCCAGCCGGCCAAACAGCAGCAGCTACAATTGATTTCCAAGGTGATTTTTGGGATGAAATGTCCTTCCAAATTTATACACCTGCAGGTAACTTGGTTGCAGATGTAGGTCCTGGTACCGATGCTGGTCTTATTGAAATAGACTATTGCGCAGACTAATCACAAATAAGGATTAGTTTATCTTAATCGATAATTAACAATTAATTGTCGAATATAAAGTAAAGGGGTTGCAATGCAACCCCTTTTTTTTACAATATCACGGTTAAAAATAATAATTAATACTCCTCCGTTAATTATGAATTTCTTAAAAGGAACAACAATACTATCATTGGTTTGTATTCTCACATCCGCATGTGAAGACAAAAAAAGCAATGATTCAAACGTCACATTAAATCAACCAATTTTCGAAAAAATTGATAATGAGTTAAGTGGTATCCAATTCCAAAACACCATACAAGAAAATATAGAAACCAAAGAAAATCTTTTTAACTACGACTATTTTTATAATGGTGCTGGTGTCGGAATTATAGACTTCAATAACGATGGGCTCCAAGATATTTTCTTCTGTGGGAATCAAGTTGAAAATAAGCTTTATAAAAACCTTGGGGATTTCAAGTTTGAAGACGTCTCAAGCTCAGCAAATATCAATATAAACAAAAACTGGAGCAATGGCGTGAGTGTTGTTGACATCAATAACGACGGTTGGCAGGACATTTATATTTCTCAAGGGGGACCCTATCAACGAGAAAAACGCAGCAACCTTCTTTATATCAATCAAAAAAATGGAACATTTCTCGAACAAGCCAAAGAATTTGGTTTGGCCGATCAGGGAATAAGCACCCAAACCGTATTTTTTGATTTTGATAACGACAATGACCTTGACTGCTTTGTCTTGAACGAGAATGAGTTTTATGGTGTTGATCCCATCAACCTATACAAGCTAGTCTCAGAAAGTGAAGAGGCAAAATATTTTAACAGTTGCCATTTTTACGAAAATGACAACGGGAAATTTAAAGACATTACCAAAGTGGCTGGATTGGAACGCCCTTTATTTGGATTAGGTATAACGGTAACCGACATCAACAATGACAATCTTTTAGATTTTTATGTAGCTAGTGATTATTATATACCGGATGCTCTTTTTATAAATAATGGTAACGGTACTTTCTCTGACCAAATAAAATCTTATACCCAACAAATATCCTACTATGGCATGGGTATGGATATTGCGGATGTCAATAACGATGGACTACAAGATATCTTTGTTTTAGATATGGCTGCCAATGACCACGTAAGGTCCAAAACCTTAATGGCATCCATGAATACAGCGAGGTTCGACTATTTAACAAACAAAGCAGGTTTTCACTACCAATATATGTACAATTCGTTACAATTAAATTTGGGAAACAACAAGTTTTCAAACGTAGTCCAACAAACCCATATGGCAAATACCGATTGGAGCTGGTCTGTACTTATGGCTGACTATGACCTGGACTCTGATAAGGATATTTTTGTTACGAATGGATATAGAAGATATGCCCTCGATAACGACCTTCAACAAGAGGTCTATAAAGCCAAAGTAAAGTATAAAGGCGATGTACCATTAGAAATTAAAAAACGTTTGTATGAATCAATGCCGTCGGAAAAACTTCCAAACATCCTTTTTGAAAACAATGGTGGACTAAGTTTTGAAGACAAAGCCAAAGATTGGGGGTTGGCAGATTATTCGTTTAGCAATGGTGCGGCAATTGCGGACTTTGATAACGATGGTGATTTGGATGCTGTGGTAAATAACATGGACGAAGTTGCCTTCCTCTATAAGAACACTTCAGTAGATAATAAAAAAGGTAATTTTCTAATTGTAGATGCAAAAAGCGAATTGAGTGAGGCCTATCCGAAGATTGAAATTTTTTATGATGGTGATAATTCACAAATCGTTGAATCGAGAACGGTTCGGGGTTACCGTTCTTCTCACCAAAACATAGCCCATTTTGGTCTGGGAAACACTTCAAAAATAGATTCTGTTTACATTTCTTGGCCCAATGGCAAGCATCATGTCTCCTATGATGTCGATGTCAATAAAAAACTTGTGGTCAATGAATCTGATGTAAACAATATACCTGTTCCTAATTTAAAAAAAACAACCTTATTTGAGAACATTAATCCAAATGCAGTCGGTTTGAACTATTCCCATCAGGAAAACCTTTACGATGACTTTGAGAAAGAAATTTTATTGCCTTACAAACAATCTACGCAAGGTCCTTTTATTGAAAAAGCAGATGTTAACGATGATGGTTATACGGATATTATTGTTGGTGGCGCTTCGGGTCAACCAACAGCTTTATTTATTCAATCTCAACAAGGAAAATTTACGGAAAAGAAAATTCCAGCCTTTTTAAACGATAAGGATTACGAAGATACCGCGGCACTCTTTATAGATATCGAAAAT
The DNA here is from genome assembly GCA_002167435.2 of Allomuricauda sp. TMED12. Taxonomy (GTDB): domain Bacteria; phylum Bacteroidota; class Bacteroidia; order Flavobacteriales; family Flavobacteriaceae; genus Flagellimonas. Next base: position 32,034 of record NHBR02000133.1, on the reverse strand, counting down.
GATGGAGATCAAGATTTGTTCATAGTTAGTGGCGGCAATGAATTTTTGGAGCATTCATCGTTTTACAGGGATAGGTTGTATTTAAATGATGGGCAAGGTAATTTTACAAGAAACCAGCAAGAAGCGTTAAATAGTTTTCCAAAACCAGGAAAAACAATTGCGAGTTTAGATTTTAATCAAGATGGCTATTTGGATATAATCGTTGGTAATCGAATCAAACCTCAGAATTATCCACTTTTTTCACCATCGATGGTCTATCAAAATAATGCCGGAACATTAACCGATGTTACCAAACAAATCATTCCTGAATTTGAGGATTTTGGAATTGTTAACGATATTTTAATAACTGATTTCAATGGCGATGACAAAGAAGACTTGATTGCCGTTGGAGAGTGGACCAATATTGGCTTTTTTAAGAACGAAGGCGGAACATTTTCGCTTTTAAAAGATTATACATTTGACAACGAAAAAGGGTCGTGGTTTACAGTAAAAGAAACAGACATCAATAATGATGGTAAACCGGATTACTTGGTTGGTAATATAGGACAGAACACTAAATTCAAAGTCAATAAAAATAAACCTCTTAAAGTTTATGCTAATGATTTTGATGATAATGGTACACCAGATATCGTTTTAAGTAAGAAATACAAGGGAGAATTTGTGCCAGTTAGAGGAAGAGAATGTTCCTCCCAACAAATGCCCTTTATTAAGGAAAAATTCAAAACTTACAACGAATTTGCCAATGCAAATCTGGTTGATGTTTACGGGGAAAAATTGGATACTGCCTATGAAAATGAAGTGACTAATTTTAATTCCATTTTACTTTTAAACAAAGGAAATGGTGATTTTGAAATAAAAGACTTGCCGACTTTAGCACAATCTTTCCCAATATTGACAGCTGTATTCAAAGATTTAAATGACGATGGCTTTGAAGACTGTATTCTCGCAGGTAATATTTATCAAACTGAAGTTGAAACTCCCCGGTTGGATTTTATTTCGGGTGTTGTATTGATTTCAAATCAAAAAGATGGCTATAATATGATGAACAGAAGCGACTCTGGACTTTATCTAGAAGGCAATGTTAAAGATCTAGTTTGGCTGAAGAGTTCCACCAACGAAGAGTTATTGTTAACTGCCACAAATAACAACAGTATAATTATCAACTCTTTAAATAATTGATATGAAGGTGTTGCAAATAATAATTTTCACAGTATTTAACATTATTTAACATTTTCATATTATATCTTATAAACATAATTTATAGATTTCCTTAAACTATTAAATACACATGAGAAAATACTTTTTTACTTATTTAGCCTTTGCTTGTATGTCAGGTACAATTGCACAAACTTTTGGAACTGTCAATGCGAGTCAAGTTTCCGGTACTTCCAGCAATAGCGCAGCTATTTCATACTTATTGGGAGATGTAAGTTCAGCAGATAAAAAAAGAAAAGAAAAAGATTTGGACATACAAGGATCTGCCTATACTTCTGATGTTTTTATGCCCGGTAAGCTTTATTATAAAGATGATTATGAATCTGATGTTTTTTTCCGGTACAATGCCTATATGGAAGAAATTGAAATAAAAAGCGATAACACACCAAGTGCCCCTGTAAGTGGATTAAGGAGAGATAAGAGTATCAATATAAGGAGTTTAGATGGTAAACTTTTTAGTTTTAAAACCTTTATTGATAACTCCGGTTTAACACAAAACGGTTATTTAACATTACTATCTGATGGTGAATACAAATTTTACAAACGTGTTGATGTGAAGTTTACCGAAGGCCAGAAAGCGCAAAACTCTTTTGTTAAAGCCATTCCTCCGAGATTCTCTCAATTCACAGAATACTATTTGGAAGTTCCGGGACGTGATAGAATTGACGAATTGGTAATTAACAACAGGAAGTTACTAAAATTGTTACCTGGTGATAAGCAGAAAACCGTAAAGACCTATTTAAAAGAAAAGAAAATAAAGGTTAAAGACGAAGCAGATGTAATTGCGGTTCTAAAATGGCTTGAACAACATTAAGCCCTTAACTGAAAAATTTGAAAAGCACTCACAAAGAGTGCTTTTTTTATGTCTAAATTTGCGACATGAAAAATGAAAACATCATTTATGGCTTAAGGGCCGTTATAGAGGCCATAAATGCCAACCAGCCCATCAACAAGATATTTATACAAAAAGGGCTTAAAGGGGAGCTTCACAAAGAACTGGAATCTTCAGCACGTAAAAATGGTATCAGCCTATCTTACGTTCCCATAGAAAAGCTCAACCGCTTTACCCGAAACAACCACCAAGGTGCGGTAGCACAAATATCGCCGGTAGAATTCCACAACTTTGAAGAATTAGTGGAAAAAGTGCTCTCCAAGGAAGAACATCCGTTGTTTCTGCTACTGGACGGAGTTTCCGATGTAAGAAATTTTGGCGCCATAATCCGTACTGCCGAATGTTCTGGCGTGCACGGGATCATCATCCCTAAAAATGGGGCCGCTCCCATTACTGACGATACCGTAAAAACGTCTGCAGGTGCAGCTTTCAATGTACCCATTGCCAAGGTAGATCATCTGAAAGACGCTGTTTTCTACCTTCAATCCTCAGGAATAGTAATAACTGGTGCTACTGAAAAAGCAGAAAATGACATTTACGAAGTGGATTTTAATCAACCTACGGCCATAATTATGGGGTCCGAAGAAAAAGGCATCTCCCCTTCTACCCTCAGCAGTATTGACCACCAGGCTAAATTACCGCTTATGGGCAAAATCGGTTCCTTAAATGTTTCTGTGGCCTGTGGTGTATTCCTTTATGAAGTAGTTAGGCAAAGGAAGAAATAGGTGTTAGTCCTTTTTGGATTCTTTGTAGTGATATTTAATTTGAACGTTTTGCTCGAACCTCTCTTCTTCGGAAATTTCCATGAAGTTGCCGTCTTCATCAAAATGTTTTAGGAAAAGATCTTCATCCTCATTATAATCTTCCCGTTCCCAATCATACTTGCGAACTTCAGGAACACGCACCCTAGTTACAAATGCCAGGACAAGGCCAGTTATGAACCCAGAGAGATGCCCTTCCCAGGAAATACCATCCTTGACCGGAAAAATATACCAGATCATACTCCCATAAATAAAAACAACCACCAAAGAAAGTGCTACCAAGCGATAATTTTTAGCCAAAATTCCTTTAAAGAAAATAAAACTGGCCAGTAAATAAATGACCCCGCTCGCACCAATATGGTATGACGGACGTGCAATAGCCCAAGTAAGCAAACCGGAAGCAAGCGTCCCTAACAACAATACCCTAAGTGCGGCACTTTGATAAAAGTAGAAAAGGAACGCCGTCAATACTGCCAAAGGAATTGTGTTGTTGTACAAATGTGCGATGGAACCATGAATAAATGGACTGAACAACACTCCTTTCAACCCAGATACTCTTCGAGGATACACGCCATAATCATTAAGGTTGATTCCAAACTGGACCTCAACAAAAAAAACAATCCAAATAGATAGCACAGCCACCAATGGTGCCAATATTACCGCATTAGAGAATTTAAATGAATCCTTACTCATATGTTCATAAAATCAAACATCCCGCCACAACCTTAAATTTATACAAATTGTCAGGTTATCTACAAAATCCTTTCACTAACCAGAACAACGGACCATCAAATTTATTTTATTTTTACTCCATGAATGAACCTTTGGCAGAACGCATACGCCCAAAAAACTTAGAGGATTACATAAGTCAGCAACATTTGGTGGGCAAGCAGGGTGCTTTGACCACCCAAATCAAGAATGGCGTGATTCCTTCCTTGATTTTTTGGGGTCCGCCAGGAACGGGAAAAACTACCTTGGCCAACATTATAGCTTCGGAAAGCCAAAGGCCCTTTTACACCCTGAGCGCCATTAGTAGTGGTGTCAAAGATGTAAGGGAAGTAATCAGCAAAGCCAAACAAAGTGGTGGATTGTTCACCGCTAAAAACCCAATTCTATTTATTGATGAGATTCACCGTTTTAGTAAATCACAACAAGATTCACTTCTTGGTGCCGTCGAAAAAGGTTGGGTAACACTTATTGGTGCAACCACCGAAAATCCAAGTTTTGAAGTAATACCCGCGCTTTTATCCAGATGCCAGGTATATACTTTGAACCCATTTGGTAAAGATGATCTTATAGCACTTTTGGAACGAGCCATTAAAACAGATTCCAACCTTTCCAAAAAACAGATTGAACTTAAAGAAACGGAAGCTCTATTGCGTTTATCCGGAGGAGATGGACGAAAATTGCTTAATATTTTTGAGTTAATTATCAATTCAGAGGCTAGCGACAAAATTACCATAACCAATGATTTGGTACTCAACAAGGTTCAGAAAAACACGGTATTGTACGACAAAACCGGAGAACAACACTACGATATAATTTCGGCCTTCATAAAAAGTATTAGAGGCAGCGACCCGAATGCTGCTGTGTACTGGTTGGCCCGTATGATCGAGGGTGGCGAGGATGTAAAGTTCATTGCACGGAGAATGATCATATCTGCATCTGAAGATATTGGAAATGCCAACCCTACAGCGTTGGTACTTGCCAATACTACATTCCAATCGGTCACAACTATTGGATATCCTGAAGCAAGAATAATTTTGAGCCAATGCGCCACCTATTTGGCAAGTTCACCTAAGAGCAATGCCAGTTACATGGCCATCAACCAAGCGCAACAAAAAGTGCGTCAAACTGGAGACCTTTCCGTTCCAATGGCCATTAGAAATGCTCCTACCAAACTAATGAAAGACCTAGGCTATGGCGATGGTTATGACTATGCCCATAACCATGAAAATAATTTTGTGGACTTTGAATTTCTTCCAGATGAAATTAGAGGAACTACATTTTATAAACCGGGAAACAACCCCAGGGAAAATTCCATGAAAGACTTTTTGAAGAAAAGATGGAAAAACAAGTATGATTTTTAGAACTTGATATTCAATTCTTTCTGGACTTTTTTACCATTCTCGGAATACTCCAATAACCACTTGCCATCCTTTTGGAAGACCACGGCATTATTACCATTAAAATCGGTCATGAATACGTTGTCCATGGAAGTTTCTTCCAGTTTTAGCACAATTTTTGGAGTGCTATCCACAAGTTGATAACCGTTTTCAATAGGCTGAGCATATAACGTGCTAGTAGGAACCGATTCCATTTTTTCTTCACCAACGGCTTTCACAATATTGGTTGGTTTTGGTTCTACAGATTTATATACTTGCTCTTCCATGGTGGCCTTTTGTTCCTCCACATGCTCTTTTGTTTCTTTAACCGATTTTACATCGTCTTTAAAACTTACAGTTACAGCAGCTCCTTCTTTTAAATCCTGCTTATCCATGGGCTCATATTCATAATTCATACCAGCAAAGGAAACAAATGCTCTTTGTAAAGCTTCCCTGTACGACTCGTCATATGCTTTGATCTTGCTGACACCTTTAACAGATTTAAATATCTCAACATTATTACAGTCCCTAAGTGTAATGGTGATTTTTGTTGTAAACATTGTTGAACCATCAATCAGGTTGGCCGTAAGCCCCAAACATCTTTCATTGGCCAATTCAACGGGAAGAGCATCATCATAAACGACCTCAAATCCATTTTCCTCAAAAAAATACTTGGTCAAAGTACTGGTCTGATATTGGTTTATATATTTAAAATCCTCAAACTTCTTTGGGACAATAATATACTTATAATTGTTGAGTTGTGCGTTGACAGCACCACTCAATCCCATTGAAAAAAGTAATATGTACAATATTTTAGATCTCATATAGAAGGATAATCAATTACCGTTCCAAGATATGATATTAAATCCGAACTGTAAAGAAGCGTAATGACTGTCCGCAATATTTGAGTAACTTAAAAGGTTATCCGCTAGAACATAAAAATTAACGGGACCCAATTGAAGATTGGCCCCCAATCCAATATTGGTAAAAGAATATTTATCAATGGTATAAGTGGTTTTCAAGGAAACCACACTACCAAACCGCCTTTGATAAAAACCGGTCAATGCAGCCTGTACCCCCAATGGTCTTTTCATCATAAACAATTGGCCTCCAATACTGTTTCTGTAATAGTCTTGGTTGCTTCCGCCTCCAGTATTCACGGCGCAACCACAATTTTCGGATAAGGGGCTTCCCCCTTCACCAAAGTCATATCTTATGGAACCATAAAGTTTTACAGGCCTCCACGAAATATAGCTTGATTTATTTTCGCCATGCGGTAGAGCTTCATCAATATCATCTATGAGCTCTTGCCATAAATCGTTGTTTACATTATCAATATCCTCTGGCAGGAATACGGAAATTCCATCTGTAGTAGTGCTTCCACTAAAGGTATAGTTCCAAATATCTTTGGAGTTATTAATAAAACCAAGGTCTAAAACACTTCCTGTTATAGTAGTTTGTGGATTTAGTTCGTAGCTGAACCCAACATCAAGACCCAACCCAAGGTTTCCTCCCAATAAAACACGTTCCGTGAACAAGCTTGTCACATCCTTTTGGGTTGTGCCACTATCTTCCTCTATAATATCATAAAACTCTTTAACTCCTGCTGTTTGTAGTTCCATATCCGCATTAATGGAGCTTTCATAGATATTGTTTTGACCCGGCGTGGTAACAAATGAGCCTGAATTATTAATGGACTGAAATTGAAAGATACTCGAATATATTTTGGCCCTTGCGCCTATTGTAAGTGCTGTACTCACTTTTCTATTGATGCCAAAGTGAAATACATTGATCATTTCCCCGCGAAGATTTAAGTCTCCAAGATCAAAGCTTCGCCCAATATTGTTACCCCCATTACCTTCAAAAGCCAAAATAGCCAAATCCTTTGGCCAATAGGAAATAATATCCATTTCCCCATACATTCCAAAGGAGTAATAGTCATCTGGCCTGTTCCTGCCCCTAAAACCAACGTTAAATCCTTCTATTTGACTTGTAGAACTAAAATCGTCCTTATTTCCCATCACATCAAGCAGTCGTTCTTGGACTTTTGTAGTAAAATCAACACCATCATTAGCAAAAAGGTCGTTTACGGTAACTCCACTGGTAGCTCCCTGAAATGAAAGTCCAGATATTACTGGAATCCCCGCATGCCATTTTTGTGATGTCTTCACCCCTGGGTTTACCATCAAGGATTGCGGGATTTCATAAAAATCATACAATAACTCTTTGTTTTGAGCAAAAACACTTGCATTACAAAATAGGATGGCCAGTATAAGTTTAAGCGTTATTTTCATTGTAGTTCAAATAGGAATTCTGCTCCGGACCTCAAAATTATTTTAGGGTCCTCTGCCGAAGAAACGCTGGTGCCATCACCTAAATTATTGGCCAAGACTCTAAGACTGGAGGTGTTGGCCAGAATATCTATTGATTTGCCATCAGGACCGTAGGGCACGTCCCGCACCACAGTTTCTGAAGGGTCTGCTTCTATGGTAAATACTTCCGTGTCCAATGGTCTTCCAGCTTCGTCCAAAAACTCAATGATCAATCGCAATTCTTTACTGGTGGTGTTGTCAATCTCATAGGTAATTACACCCTCCAAAAGACGTTCTGCCACATACTGTTCGTTAAAAGCGTCAAAATTGATTTCTTGGAAGTAAAAAGAATTAAGTGCTCCTGCCTCATTTATTGTAGCCTCATCAGCTTCCAAATAAAAAATGCCTGAAGTCAAAGTTGGTGTAATGCTCAAGTCATCTATCTGACCAAAATCTTGTTCTTCTGCACAGGATATGGTTAAAAATAGAAAGCCCACTGACAAGAGGGCGAAGTAGAATAATCGCTTCATAGCCAAAAACATTTTCAATAGTCAACAGATAGGGTATACTGCTTTGTTTATAACTCTATAAAATGTTTTTTATTTCAATAAGGTCGTTAATCATTGTGCATACGCCATGCTCTGAATCATTATGGAAATTGTAATGCAACACTTGCATTCCCATTGCCTTCGCCCCCAGGATATCGGCTTCGAGGTTATCGCCGATCATTAAGGAATTTTGTGCACGTACTTGCGCCATATCCAAAGCCAGTTCAAAAATATAAGGGTCGGGTTTCTTTACCCCCGCCATTTCAGAATCGATAATTTTTTGGAAATAATGATGAATACAACTGCCTTTTAGCTTTCTTTCCTGCACTTCTTGAAAACCATTGGTAATGATATGTAGTTTGTATTTTGGAAAGAGATACTCCAAAGTTTGAACGGTATTGGGCAACAAATGAGTAAAGGAAGACAAATGCGCTATATAATCGTGTGCCAAGCTGTCAATTACATCATCCGAAACATACACATGGAGGGCATCAAAAGTTTGTTTTAAACGTTGATATCTTAGTGCTGACTTACTAATTTCATTTTCACGGTACAATGCCCACATCTGGAAATTTATAGGGGAATAAACCTCTAGAAAATCGTCAAGATCAATCTGTAGTTTATGGTTTTCCAAAATTTTGGCAAACGTTAGGGCCGAGTTCTTTTCAAAGTCCCAAAGCGTATGGTCAAGATCAAAAAAGATATCGGTTACTTTGTAATCAAACATAGTAGCGTTTTAACATAAATTGATAGAGCTCCATCCAGTCCAACTGTTGCTTACGGCCCAAGAGTTCATTGGAAAAAACCAAGATAAAGTCTCCTTTTACCTGTTTTACCAAACGATATACCCTATCCATTTTTTCAAAAACCTCATCTTTGGTTTTATAATTTACCAAGGCGTAATCGTGCATGGCAAAAGGGTGTATTTTTATAGGTTGCCTTACTTCGGTATTGATATCATAAAAATAAAATGGCGTGCATGTCCCCGCTCTAAAACCAATTTCGTGCGTGTATCCCATAGAAAAATCATCAGTAAACTCGGTCTCCACCAAGTTTCTATAGGTAGCAGGAACATTAACCTTGTTGTACCTGAGCCTTGCATAATTTATGGGCCTATTAATGAGGTTTCCAAGCTGCTTTTTTTCTTCCCGCAGCACATTTTTATCCAAAGTGGACACAAACGAAGTACTTAAAGAAACCACACTGTAATCAGCAACGGATTTAATTAAATTACGGAACCTGTTATTATTTGTTGATACATTCTTATCGTGTGCGGAGTGCTTTGCAAATTGAAAAAAGAACATGGTTTTGATAGGAAATTTTTTATGAATATCCACCAGCTCAAAAAAATTATCATACGGGTCTTTTTTGAGCCGTAATATTACGGAAAAACGTTCCCAAACATTTCGAAATTTAAAATTTCCCAAATCCAACAAAAATCCACCTATGGTTCTTGCAATCCCTCGCATGGCATAGGCATGAGAAGTGGTTACATTAATAATGGATGTGAAACGATAATTCTTCTCCCTGCTTTCCAAGTCTGGGAAACGTAACTTTAAAACTTCCAATAATTTATAGGCCCAAAGGTCCACCACAGGAAGTTCCAAAAAGTTATTTTGATAGGCAATGCTTTCTTTTACAGGAAATCTCCCCACACTATCCTTTACATGTGGCAAATACTCTTCGTACCTGCTTAATAGAAAAAAACTTGCGGAAAAAACATCAAAAGGAATAGTGCTTTTATCCCCTGAAGAGAAAAAACAGGGAATACCATCCCAATCCGAGATTTTGACCTCTAAATCGTTGATGCCCTGCTCAAACAACAAATCGTTGCTCCTAATAAAAAATTCGTTCTGAAGAGGCTGCTTGGAATAGGTCATTTTTGGCCCACTATGTTTAATAAAATCCTCAACCTTCGTGGTAAAACCGATCTCCACTCCCAAGATTTTCTCAAAAATCTGTTTGGCAGTGTAAGTTAATCGGTTGGTTACCTTATGGGTAAAAATCAATAACATAGGCTAGAGTATTCCTTTATCCGCAAAACTTAAATATTGATGACGGGCCAAAATCAAATGGTCCAGAATTTTTATATCCAAAGCTTCTGAAGCCACTTTCAATTTTTGTGTTATTTGTTTATCGGCAGTACTTGGCCGCAATGTTCCCGATGGATGATTGTGTGCAAGAATAATCCCTACGGCCCCCAGTTCCAAAGCTTGTTTCAACACCAATCTAACATCCACTAAAGTACCTGTAATGCCCCCTTTGCTCAACTGTGCCTTGTGAACAACCTTGTTGGAATTGTTCAGGTAAACAATCCAAAACTCTTCATGCTGTAGCTCACCTATCAAAGGATAAAGCAATTCAAAAGCATCGTGGCTACTTTTTATTTTGGTAATTTTTGTGGTATCCTCCATCCTTCTGCGCCTACCCATTTCCAGAGCAGCCGCAATGGTTACAGCTTTTGCCTCTCCAATCCCTTTGAACCGCATCAACTGATTAACAGAGAGATTGCCAAGTTCATTCAAATTATGGTTAACGGAGGCCAATATGCGCTTGGAAAGTTCCACGGCACTCTCATTCCTACTTCCTGAACCTATCAAAATGGCAATAAGCTCGGCATCTGACAGTACAAAACTGCCCTTTTGCACTAATTTTTCCCTAGGCCTATCATCATCGGCCCAGTTTTTAATGGAAAAGGAAGCTAGTTTTTCTTGCATGGCCTAAAGATAGGAGAATAATTTTATGTAATTTTCATGATAAATCTTTCAAAATGAAATCCCTTTTCAACACTCAGGCCCACGAAGAAATTTTATCTCGAATCGACAAACTTTTAGATTCCTCCGAAGGCCAATGGGGGAAAATGAGGGTTGCACAAATGCTTCACCATTGCCAATATCCCTTAAAAATTTCTTTAGGAAGATACAATCCCAACAATAAGCCCAACTTAATGTTGAAGTTAATGGGAAAGCTGTTCAAAAAAAGCCTTTACAACGATAGACCTTGGCGACAGAACCTACCAACCGCCAAAGCACTAAAAGTGGTGGATGATAAAAATTTTGCCGATGAGAAAAAGGCGTTGATTGTTTTGATCAATGACTTTCACAAAGAAAAAGATAGAAAAGAATGGGACCCGCACCCGGCATTTGGAACTTTCACTCCTGAACAATGGGGGCAAATGCAATACAAGCATCTGGACCATCATTTAAGGCAATTCAATGTATAACCTTTTTAGGGTTTTAAATCAGAGTTGATCATCTATATCCTCGACCTCGTGTTGTTCCAGATTTTTCCTTGAATCATTTATCATTCTATCCTCTTGTAAAAATACATTGGAAATTCCCAGCATAAACGCAAGAAATGAAACCGAAATCAATCGCTTGAGTCTAAAAAAGCAAAAATATAGGAGTCTTTTCACTCAGATTATCAGGCAATTACCGTTCCATGGATGAATCACTGACAAATTTACATTCAGCCAAATTCTGTTTTATATTTTGACCCTATTTAAAAGTAGCCATTGCCTCGTAAAACTCCACTTCGTCCACACCCATTTGCTGGCATATCCACTTGGCTCCCGCCATATTCCTTAAATCTGTGGCTTCTGAAATTTCCAAAGGCATTTCACCATCAGGTGTATCCAAAAACACTTCCCCATTATCTTCCTGATATTCCGGAGTGATATAAGGGAACTTTCTGATTGGATTTTCTGATGATTCTACGAGTTTCTTCAATTCTGTGTCCTCATCGTTATAGGTAATACTACCTCCCTTTACAATACTATCCACAAAAAGACCGTATTGCTCAATATAGCTTTCAATATTTGAATAATTTCCATTATCAGTAAACTCAACATCACTTAACAAAGCTATGTTTGGATGATACAATTGAAACTGTGGAGTACTATCAATTACTGATGAAAGATTGTCTTGCCCCTCAATAACAATAAAGTCATTTTGCTCTGTCAGATAAACTCCGTTCGGGGTTGACAATGCATAATCCACATCAACATCATTGTACTCCAAAACATGCAAAATCATAGAGGCGATAATACTTTTACCTTGGCTACCGGCAATCACTACCCGCGTTTTGTATTGGGTTTGCTCGTACAGGAATTCAGGATAAGAAAAAATGGTCAATCCCAATTCTTGGGCCTTTATCAACTCTGGATTATCTTTTTTTACTTTTAATCCTACTACCACAGCATCCAATTGCGCATGGATTTTATTGGAAAACCATCCTTCGCCATCAGATAATAATCCTTGTTGCTCCATCATTGTCTTGAGTGATTCATCAAATATCTCATCACTACCGGTTACAGTTTCCCCTTTTTTATGTAGAGCGGCAGCCAAATTAAACAGATTGACTTCTCCTAAACCTATAAAATGTACCCGCATCAGTTCAATTTTAAGGTTCAAAAATAGCCAAAGCCGTTACCATTCCAAACCCAAAGCTTTATATTAATTTCTATCTTGGTGCTAAATTTGAGAACTATGAATCTATCGGAAATCAAATCAAAGGAAATAATGCCGGGTTACCATGGAAAATTGGTACATGGCGAACGGATGAGCTGGGTTTTTTGGGATGTGGACCAAGATGCAGAAGTACCGGAACACCAACACGACCACGAACAGATCATGCATGTAGTGGAGGGCACTTTTGAATTCACCCTAAATGGTAAAAAAGACACTTATAAACCAGGAGATGTTGTTATAATCCCATCCAATGCTCCACATAGCGGCAAGGCCTTGACCCCTTGTAAATTGATGGATATTTTTAGTCCTACAAGAGACGAATATAGATAGCCATGAACATTTCATTAATAGGAAAAAAAGTCCTTGTAGGGGGTAGCAGCAAAGGAATTGGAGAAGCAATCGCAAGGCAACTGGCCGCAAGCGGTGCAAGCGTGACCCTAATGGCTCGAAGCGAAGAACGCATGAAAGAATTGATAAATGAAATGGACAGTTCCAATGGTCAAAAACACCAATATTTGGCCGTTGACTTTTCCAATTTTGATGCTTACAAAGCAAAAATATCCGAGTTTTTCCAAACGAACACCGTGGATATTTTGGTGAACAATACACAAGGTCCCGAAGGTGGTGGAGCGTTGGAGAAAAATGTGGAGGATTATCAACAAGCCTTCGACCTATTGTTTAAATCGGTTGTTTTTACTACCGAGCTTGCCTTAAAACATATGCAAGAAAACAAATGGGGTCGAATTATCAATATCGCTTCTATTTCCGTCAAGGAACCCTTGAATTACTTGGCGCTCTCCAACACCATAAGGGCTGCGGTGGTTACCTGGGCCAAAAGTTTGGCTTACGATGTGGCCAAAGATGGTATTACCGTGAACAGCACACTGACAGGTTATTTTGACACAGACCGTATTGCTCAATTAAATTCAAAAAAAGCAGAAAAATTAGGCATTTCTCCAAGTGAAGTACGTTCCAATATGGAAGAACAAGTTCCCGTAAAACGAATAGGCGACCCGAGGGAATATGGTTATTTGGTGACGTTTTTGGCTTCGGAACAAGCGGCTTTTATCACGGGAACCAATATTCCGATTGATGGCGGCTTGTTGAAATCCCTATAAAAAACTGATTCACAATAAATTAAAACTCTTAAAAAATTACCACATGTTTAATTTTTGAATACATTTATTGTATAATCATTAAAATAATACCTTATGAATTCAAAAGTTTTTATGGTGGTTCGCATCCTTTTAGGGCTTTTTGTCCTAATATTTGGACTAAACAAATTTTTAAATTTTATCCCAGCGGGAGGTGAAATGTCTGAGTCAGCGATGACATACTTTGGCGCACTTTCATCTACAAAGACAATTCAACTTGTAGCAATTGTTGAGATTTTGGCCGGACTCGCCTTTATCTTTAATAAGTATGGCGCTTTGCTAGCGCTAATTTTGATGAGTGTTTCCGTCAACGCAGTTTTATTTCACGCCACATTGGATGCCGCAAATATAGGACCAGCTTTAGCTATGCTTATTTTGAACATTGTGGTCTTGATTGGATACAAGGATAGGTACAAAGATATATTGCGAGCATAGAACAAAAAGGTAGCTTTCTGTCAATTCGAGCGGAGTCGAAAATACATTGGCCGTTTTTGATCGTCCGTAGGTTTCGACTGCGCTCAACCTGACAAGACTCAGATTTAATTACTTTTTAGACCTTTTCTTTTTATAAACTCATACGGTCCTTGAAAATATAGGATTGTCTTCGGGAAACCTCAACTTCTTCCCCATTTTTCATGGTGAGCTTTAGTTTACCATTGAACCAAGGCACCACATTTTCAATATAGTTGGTATTGATAATTTGTTGACGGTTGGCTCTAAAAAAAGATTCCTCGGGCAATTTTCCCTCCACTTGGTTGAGCGATTTATACAGCATGGGTTTCTTGTCCTCAAAGAATACACGGGTATAATTACCCACAATTTCGAACAAAGTAATATCACTAATCTTAACCAACCAACAGGATTCACCATCCTTTATAAATATCTGGCTGCTGCCCGTTAATTTTTTTGCAGTCGATGAGCTTTCTTCCTTCGACGCCATTTTGGAGCGCACCTTTTCCAAGGCCATATCAAAACGTTTATTGCTTACGGGTTTAAGCAGATAGTCCAATGCGTTGTACTCGAACGATTTTATTGCATACTCATCGTAAGCCGTTGTAAAAACCGTAATGGGAACATCGTCCAACATTTCCAACAGATCAAAGCCATCTTTTTCGGGCATATTGATGTCGAGCAATAACAAATCAGGAGATTCGGATTGAATCAATTCAACCCCATCGTCCACATTACCAGCTTCGCCCACCAGCTCCAAATCATCATGAAGCTTGATGAGCTCTTTCAGCTCATTCCGCGCCAATCTGGAGTCTTCGACTATCACCGCTCTGATTTTCATGCCAAAGGAATTTTTATTTGTGCCATCACCTCATCGGATATTTCCTCCAATTTAAAAGATGCACGGTCTGCATACAACAATTTCAGCCTTTGTTCAATATTTTTTAATCCTAGCTGCGTGGAATCCTCGGAAATCTTCAACTTTCCGGTATTCTTAACTTCAATATAAAGATCATCACCTTTTTTGAAGATGGCCAAAAGAATCCGTCCTCCATTTTTAAGATTGGAAATACCGTGTTTAGAGGCGTTTTCGATTAGTAATTGGATAATCATAGGTGGAATTCTTAAATCCAATGTATCCTCCTCCACTTGTTTTACAAACTCCAAACGATCTTCAAATTGAATCTTTGATAAGTCGATATAGTTATCAACCACTTCCAGTTCTTCGCGAACCGGAATGTCGTTGATGTTGTTTTTGGTCAGGGAATATCTAATAATTTCGGAGAGTTTGGTGAGCATCTCTCTCGATTTATCCACATCTTCCAGCATTAGTCCACGAATATTGTTAAGGCTATTGAACATAAAATGTGGGTTTATCTGTCCCTTTAATGTATTCAATTGAGCTTGTTTCAAGCTAGTGTTCAGTTCCAGTCTTTCTATTCTGTTCTGATTCAGTTTCAAAAGCAGTTTAATGACCAAATAGGTAATCGTCCAGGCCCCGACCAAAAAGACCGAATTAAGTACTTGGACCATGATTTTGTCATAGCCTTCGAACATATGAATTTCTGTCTCTGTAAGTTCGGGACCAAATTCGATATAGATGTATCCAAAAAAGATATTTAAAAGTCCAAATATTGCAGAGGCCACTAGTGTGGACAAAATAATTTTAATGATCTCTCTGCCTCCAAAGGAATCAAAATGAACATTTCTTTTTAGGTACCAACGTAAAATAGAGGTTGAAAACACCCCAATAAAAGTCCCAACGATAATCGAAAATATGATCATCTCGAAACTTATGTTTTGGGGGATTAAAGCTCCTATGGAGTTAATAAAAACCCAGCCTAGTAATTGAAGCACCCAAAACGCAATATTTCTTTTCCTTGTACTTAACTCCATTCGGTTGAGCATGAACTGCCTAAATTTACATTAAACTTATTTGGGGATGAACTATACTAAGATTTTTGTACTGACTTTCTTTTAAAAGGATTACGGCACGATTTCTTCTGTGGTAAAAAAGCAATCCACATCATGGTGGATCCAGAATAGAAAAATGCAAAATAAGACGCATATTCCCAAGCATTGAACCTACCAAAAATTCCTATTAGTACGCCAACGACACCCGCGGCAAAAACTACTTTTTGACTTGTTTTAAGTTTTCTCATATTGATGAATTTTGTGACCGCTTTAGCGGATTATAAAATAATACTTACTAAAAGTGATATGACCAATTTTGCTAACGCTATCATGATTGTTCGGTTTTAGATTTTATTTCTGAAGCTAAAGTAGTGGGCAACGCTTATCTTATGAAGTGATTTATGACAAATGGTAATTTTGCCTCACCGAACGGTAAAGCCATCGTGTTTTAGCGCGAAAAATGACGTAACAAGTTGGTTTTGAATACTATTTTACTTTCGGAGGGAATTTGGAGAACACCTTTTTCACTATCGCCCTGAGCTTATCCTCCCGAACACTTGGAGATGCATTGTCCCTCAACCCACTTTCGGCAACAGCCTTCCAAACAAGGGCATCCCGTTGCGCATCCACCAAATCAAACTGGATACTGCGCTGCAAGTTGGAACCGCCTAAGGGCAATCCTACGGATATACCACCACCAACATTACGTCCACCGCCCCCAATACCAACACCAACGTTATTTCTTGGAGCACTTCTGTACTCATTACTCATAATATTGATAAAGAGTTCCGGTTCTTCGGTTAATCGGTACCCACGAGATTTTAAAGTAGAATCCAGGGCACGCAACAAACGTCTTTCATCCAATTGGTTTAATCCAGATTGCATGTCCGAGTAATAATTGTAGGTAGAATAATTTGAAAAGTCCACTGCCTTATCGTAGTCATAATTTACCTTGACGGAACTACAAGACGTTAGGGTAAAAACCAACACTATGGAAAGTAAATAGCGCATGATTGATATTTGGGTTCACCTAAATTTAATCAATATATTGATTATGTGGGCAGAAGAATACCCATTATTCGTTCAACAACTGCCAAAGTCTATCCTTAAGTTGCTGGATACCCAAACCGCTCACTGATGATATAAAGGTATAAGGAACATCCTTGAAATCCTCTTTCATATCCGCATCCATTTCATCTATAAGCTCTTGGTCCAACATATCACATTTAGAGATAGCTACAAGTCTCGCCTTGTCCAACAGCTCTGGGTTGTATCGTCTCAGCTCATCCAACAGGATTTGGTATTCCTGACTGATATCCTTACTATCGGCGGGAATCAAAAATAAGAGTGTAGCATTTCGTTCTATGTGACGTAGAAAATAATGCCCCAGACCCTTACCTTCCGCAGCACCCTCAATAATTCCGGGAATATCGGCCATTACAAAACTTTGAAAGTCTCGATATTCCACTATGCCCAAATTGGGCTTTAGGGTAGTAAACTCATAATTGGCAATTTTTGGCTTAGCCGAGGTCATTACCGAAAGTAAAGTGGATTTTCCTGCATTTGGAAAACCTACAAGGCCAACATCGGCCAAAACCTTAAGTTCCAAGGTTAGGTCTCCCTCTTGCCCCTTTATTCCCGGTTGTGCATACCTTGGGGTTTGGTTCGTGGAACTTTTAAAATGCCAGTTTCCAAGACCTCCCATTCCACCTTCCAGTACAATTTTTTCTTCACCATCTTCAGTGATTTCAAAAAGTATCTCATTGGTTTCGGTATCTCTTATCACAGTACCTAATGGCACTTCCATATAAACATCTTCGCCATCGGCCCCTGTGCTACGGCTTTTACTTCCGTGCTCTCCGTGACCGGCTTTAAAGTGCTTTTTAAATTTGAAATGGACTAGCGTCCATAAATTTTTGTTCCCCTTCACAATAACATGACCTCCTCGACCACCATCACCACCATCAGGGCCACCTTTGGCCACATATTTCTCGCGACGTAAATGCGCAGACCCTTTACCTCCGTTTCCAGAAGAAATGTGCACCTTTACATAATCGACAAAATTTCCCTCGGTCATATTCTAATTTAAAAAAGTATGTATTGAGAATAGATTATAGAGCGTCAATTACCTTGCTCAAACGCTCGGTAATCTCTTCAATCTCCCCTATTCCATTTACAGAATGGAATTTGTCTTGCTTTTCGTAGTAAGCCTTCAACGGAGCGGTCTTTTGATTGTATTCATCAAAACGATTACGGATCTTGCTTTCATCTTGATCATCGGAACGACCACTACTTTTACCTCTTTCCAATAGACGGGCCACTAAAATATCATCTTCAGCTTCAAGGGCAATGGTAGCATTTATCTTCATATCCTTGGATTCCAAGAAATTGTCCAATGCTTCAGCTTGTGCTGCAGTTCTTGGAAATCCATCAAAAATGAATCCTGCTGCATCTGGATTTTTTTCCACTTCAGCCTTCAGCATGTGGATGGTCACCTCATCGGGCACCAAATCACCTTTATCAATATAGGATTTGGCCAAGTTTCCAAGCTCGGTTTCATTTTTAATGTTGTAGCGGAAAACATCTCCCGTGGAAATGTGTTTTAAATTATACTTTTCCTTTAGGAACCCTGCTTGGGTACCTTTTCCTGCTCCTGGCTTTCCAAAAAGCACTAGGTTGATCATATCTGTTTGATTTAATTCGTAAACTTCTCTAAGATTTCGGCCGAGCTCGTTATAATCCAGCCCATAACCCACAATAAAATGGTCGGGAATCTCCAGACCTACATAATCAATGGGATATTCTCCGTTGTACACATCGGATTTATAAAAAAGTGTTCCGATCTTAAATTCTTTTACATTAGTATTGGAGAATAAATGCACCAACTGCTTCAAGGTACGACCTGTATCCACAACATCTTCCAAAATAATGACACTCTTGCCCTCGATATCTTCAGGTACATCCAAAAGCGTCTCAACAATACCTGTTGAAGTCAAACCTTGATAAGAGCTCAACCTCACAAAAGAAACCTCACACGGATGCTGGTATGCTTTTAAAAAATCCGCCACGAACATAAAAGCACCATTGAGCACACCTACAAACAAGGGCGTTTCATCCTTGTAATCCTCAGCAATCTCCCTGGCCATTTTATCTATGGCCGCAAGGATTTCCTCTTCCTTTAAATATGGTTTAAAAATCTTGTCGTGCAGCTTAATCAATGTGTTCAAGTTATGGTCAGGTTGGCAAAGATAATATTTTTAAAGCTGCTAAGCCCTCACATCTTTTATAGCCTCGTGGATTTCACGTATTTTTGCTCACATTCAATTTACAAATCAATGCAATTTTTCTCTTCCGACTTTAAATTAGGAATTTTAGGTGGTGGTCAGTTAGGCAAAATGATGCTTTATGAAACCAGAAAATGGGATATCCAAACCAAGGTGTTGGATGCTTCGGAAGAAGCTCCTTGTAAAATAGCATGCAACGAGTTTGTTCAAGGTAGTTTAATGGATTTTGATACCGTTTATAATTTCGGAAAAGATGTGGACGTTCTCACTATTGAAATTGAAAATGTGAACGTGGATGCCCTTGAAAAATTGGAACATGAGGGAGTTCATGTACACCCCTCAACCAAAACTTTGCGAACTATTCAAAATAAAGGGGTCCAGAAATTATTTTATACCGACCACGATATTCCAACGGCTCCATTTACACGATTTGCCTATACTTCCGAAATTAAAGATAGTATAAGTAACGGAGGGCTTTCACTGCCTTTTGTTTGGAAGAGCGCCCAATTTGGCTACGATGGACAAGGTGTTAAGGTGGTCCGAAACATAGAGGACCTCAAAGACTTGCCCAACGTGGAGTGCATTGCGGAAAAAATGATTGATTTTAAAAACGAATTGGCCGTAGTTGTAGCCAGGAACACCAAAGGCGAAGTAAAAACATATCCTGTGGTGGAGATGGAGTTCCATCCGGAGGCCAATCAGGTAGAATATGTAATCTGTCCCGCAAGAATTGATGATGCCGTGGCCAAAAAGGCCCAGGAAATTGCCTTGAAAGTTTCAGAACACATGAAGCATGTAGGATTACTGGCCGTAGAAATGTTCCAGACCAAAGATGACCAAATTTTGGTGAACGAATCTGCCCCTAGACCACACAACAGTGGACATTACAGTATTGAAGCAGCCTACACCAACCAGTTTGAACAACATATCCGTGCCATTTTAGGCTTGCCCCTTGGCAAAACCGATAGCAAAGTAGCTGGAATTATGGTTAACTTGGTGGGTGCCGAAGGCCATACTGGAGAGGTAGTTTATGAAAATATGGAAATAATACTGGGAATGGATGGGGTTACCCCGCACATTTACGGTAAAAAACAAACAAGACCTTTCCGAAAAATGGGCCATGTAACCATTGTTGACGAAAATATGGACAGGGCCAGAGAAGTGGCACAGCAGGTAAAAGAAACCATTAAAGTGATAAGCAAATAAAATATGAGCAAAGTAGCCGTAATCATGGGAAGCACTAGCGACCTTCCTATAATGCAAGACGCCATTGATATATTGAAAGAATTGGGAGTCGACGTGGACGTGGATATTGTTTCAGCCCACAGAACACCTGAAAAATTGTTCAGCTTTAGCAAGAGCGCCCACACCAATGGCTATTCCGCAATTATTGCAGGAGCAGGTGGCGCAGCACATTTGCCAGGCATGGTGGCATCGCTATCTCCTCTGCCCGTTATCGGAGTTCCTGTTAAAAGCAGCAATTCCATTGATGGTTGGGATTCAGTATTGTCCATTTTACAAATGCCCGGTGGAGTTCCCGTAGCTACCGTAGCTTTGAACGGTGCAAAAAATGCAGGTATACTCGCTGCACAAATAATAGGAAGCTCCAATCGTGAGATTATGGACAACATCATTTCCTATAAAGAAGGGCTTAAGGAAAAAGTCATCAAAGGAGCTGAAGAGGTAAAGAAAAGCTTTTAGAAAAATTCTTGTTTGATTATGAATTACAATCAAATTGGCATATTGTTGGGCATTTGTGCCATTGCCTTTTTTGGTTTCACACTTAAAAAAGTGGGCAATCCCTATCTAAAAGGACTCTGGAAAAGTGGTCTTTTGGTGTTTACCATTTATGTTGCCCTTTTAATTTTTATTGAAATTCGTTGGCAATTCATTTCGGACTATGCCAGCAAATATGACTTAAACGGAAACGGTTTTGTAGATCTTAACGAATATTCTGATGAGGCCATTGCTGCCATGAACAAAATGACAGGCAGCGCAAAGGAGAGAAACTATGCAGCTTTAACCATAGCAGGGTTTTCTTCTATTATTGGTTTTGCCTATTTGTTAAGCGATTGGGCTGTGATTCGGTTAAAAAACAAAGAATAGAAGTAACAATTATGAACAATCCATTATTGGAGCCTTTTAACCAAGCTCCATTTTCAAAAATAAAGAACGAACATTTTAAGCCTGCCTTTCTTCAGGCTATCGAGGACACCAAAAAGGAAATCGATGCTATTGTGGATAACCCAGAGCCACCGACTTTTAAAAATACGTTGGAAGCCTTGGATTTTTCCGGCCAGCAATTGGACCGTATCTCCAGTGTGTTTTTCAACTTGAATTCTGCAGAAACCAATGAGGAAATTCAGAAAATCGCCCAAGAAGTATCCCCCTTATTGTCGGAGTTCAGCAATGACATCACTTTAAACGAAGAGCTTTTTGGACGCATCAAAACTGTTTATGAACAACGAGATTCATTGGATCTAACAAAAGAACAGCGGACCCTTCTGGAAAAGAAATACAAGAACTTTAGCAGAAACGGGGCCAATCTTAATGAAAAGGACAAAAAACGTCTTCGTGAAATAGATGCAGAGCTGTCGAAATTAAAATTGACATTTGGAGAAAATGTTCTGGCCGAAACCAACAAATATGAAATGTTGCTATCGGACGAAAAAGACATAGAAGGTCTTCCCGAAGGAGCTAAAGAAGCTGCAGCCCAATTGGCCGAATCCAAAGGTAAGGAAGGCTGGTTGATTACTTTGGATTACCCGAGTTATATTCCTTTTATGAAATATGCGCAGAACAGGGAATTGCGCAAAGAACTTTCCTTGGCGTTTAGCAGCAAGGGATTCCACAATGATGAGTTGGACAACCAAGAAAATGTAAAACGCATTGTAAATCTTCGCTTTGAACGAGCCAATCTTTTGGGTTATAAGACGCATGCACATTTTGTACTCGAAGAACGTATGGCCGAAACTCCAGAAAAAGTATTGGACTTTTTAAACGAACTTTTGGAAAAAGCAAAACCGGCTGCGGAAAGAGAGTTTGCGGAACTGGAAAGCTTTGCCAAAGAACTCGACGGGATTGATCACTTGGAGAAATGGGACAGTGCCTATTATTCTGAAAAATTGAAGCAAAAGCTATTCAATTTGGACGATGAAAAGTTGAAGCCCTACTTCAAACTTGAAAATGTAATAAACGGAGTTTTCAAAGTTGCAGAAAAGCTCTTTGGGCTTACTTTTAAAGAAGTCGACAATGTGGAAAAGTATCACGATGAGGTTAAAACCTTTGAGGTATATGAAAATGGCGATTTTATTTCCCTGTTTTATGCCGACTTCCACCCAAGACCCGGAAAACGTGGCGGTGCTTGGATGACCTCCTTCAAGCCACAATACACCTTGGGTGGAAAAAACAGTAGACCCCATATTTCCAATGTGTGCAATTTTACAAAACCCACCAGCTCAAAACCATCCTTATTAACGTTTAACGAGGTAACCACCCTATTCCACGAATTTGGGCACGCCTTGCACGGGATGTTGGCCAACACTACTTACCCAAGTTTATCTGGCACCTCTGTATATTGGGATTTTGTGGAGCTTCCAAGTCAAGTAATGGAAAACTGGTGCTACGAAAAAGAGGCCTTGGAACTTTTTGCCCATCATTACGAAACTAGCGAGTTGATTCCTATGGAATTAGTAGAAAAAATCAAAGAGTCCGCTACTTTTCAAGAAGGTATGGCCACTGTCCGCCAATTAAGTTTTGGACTATTGGACATGGCTTGGCATGGCAAAGACCCATCGAACATTAAAGATGTAAAATCCTATGAGGCCAAGGCTTTTGAGAGTACCAATCTATTCCCAGAAACACCAGAAACTTGTATGAGCACATCTTTCGCCCATATTTTTCAAGGTGGGTATTCTTCCGGATACTACAGTTATAAATGGGCCGAAGTTTTGGATGCAGATGCCTTTGCCCATTTCAAGGAAAATGGAATTTTCAGTAAAATGGTTGCCGACAAATTTAAGGAGCATGTGCTATCCAAAGGTGGCACCGAAAACCCGATGGAACTGTACAAACGCTTTAGAGGAGCGGAGCCGAATATTGATGCCTTGTTAGAACGAGCAGGACTTGTGGAGACCAATAATTAAATTCCGTAATATCCTAAAAAACAGTTAATACAGTAAGTTTACTGTTAGCATAGTATCAGGGATGCGTCTAACACATTCCCAACCATGGAATTATATGTCCAAAAACCATTACATTTGGTAATTCGATAGGAATATGGCCAAACACAAACTTCAACCAGAAAATTGGGTAGACCAGTATGCGGATTACCTGTTCAACTATGCAGTTTCTCGTGTAAGCGATGCCGAAATTGCAAAAGACTTGGTGCAGGAAACCTTTTTTGCAGGTCTCAACTCAGCCAAAAACTATAAAGGTGATGCTGCTGAGCGCACGTGGTTGGTGTCTATACTTAAACGAAAAGTAATAGACCATTACCGAAAAACAAACTCCAAAAAAGGAAAAGCGGAAGTACGCATGAACTACAGTTCCGATTCGGAAGCTGAAGGTGATTGGCTGGAACAGCAAGTGGCCGACCCCTATAGCAGGGATGGTGACAATGTGCTTGAAAATGAGGAATTGGGGTCTGCAATTCAAGACTGTATTACAAAACTACCGCAAAAACAGGCCTTGGTTTTCAAGTTGAAAACAATTCAAGGCATGAGCACTGAAGATGTTTGTAATGAACTGGATATAAATCCGTCCAATCTGTGGGTAATGATCCATAGAGCAAGAACGGCACTCATGGGTTGTTTAAACGAAAATTGGTTTTAGGTATGAAGATTTCATGTAAAGAGGCATCGGGCATTTGTGACAAGTCCCAATATAAGGAGGCTAGTTTGTGGGACATCATTAAACTTCGCATCCACCTAACATATTGCAAGGTTTGCCGCGCGTACTCCAAAGAGAATAGCGAACTAACATCACTATGCGATAGAGCTGGACTTACCATGCTATCCGAAGATGACAAGAAAAAAATGAAAAGAGATCTAGAAGATAAGATCTAAAAATAATTTTCAGTCCACCAAAACAGAAGAAACCATAAAATCGGTATTGCCTCCACCCAAAACATCACAAAATATCTTGACTGCAATCGCCTTCCCGAACAAAGTACAAGAACGAGGACGGCTGAAACAACTGACCGAAGTACAATTTCAAGCTGATGTAGTTCATCCTTCAAGAAAGTCAACAGGAAAAACAATAGGGTAATACCAATTCCCAATCGCTTTGTATTTTTAATTCCAAGCACTTGAGGTAAAGTCCGGAGACTTTTATGGTCCCATTGCATATCCCTAATCTCAAAAGGTAGAATGAGCACCAAAACCAATAGCACCCTTTGAATAAAAGTTACCGAAAAGTCCCAATTTAAAGACATTTTGGCATCCAAAATGGGCAATAAAACCGAGAAACCGGCCCAAACAAAGGCTACAATATAAATTTTTAACCCTGCCAAATTCCGTAAGTTCTTGGCTCTTGGCAATAATGGAACCGCATACAGGGCAGAAAGTATACCCAAAACAATGGTAGCCACCCAAATTTCCTCATCCAATTGAATCAAAAAGTAAATGGCAAAGGCAAAGGATGTAAAACTGAATATTTGAATGACTTTGTGGTAAGCGTTGGACACAATTAGGTATTTGTAGGCTTCCACTCCATACTTGATAAAATTGTAACAAACAATCACACTAAAAAAAATAAAACCCAAAAGATTAATGTCTGACGAACTCCCCAAAAGATGAAAGGTAACCCCAGCCATAGAAATCACCGCTACAGCCACATGAATGCTTGCATCCAGATAAAAATCAAAAATAGCCTTTAGGGTTCGCATGAAGTAAAATATTGTGCATTTTGCCAAAGGTTAACTTGTGGTTAACAACTTTGGTTCAGAGTCTTTCAAAATTGACCATTTTCATCGAATTAATCCCTAATTTTGTGCACTTTATTGGATTGAACATGAACACAGAG
Organism: Allomuricauda sp. TMED12; assembly: GCA_002167435.2. GTDB lineage: Bacteria > Bacteroidota > Bacteroidia > Flavobacteriales > Flavobacteriaceae > Flagellimonas. The sequence goes on along the minus strand of NHBR02000133.1, from coordinate 6,906 downwards.
GTTTTTGCCGCCAGACACATTGGCATCACAGAAAGAGACTTACCCCACATGCTCGAAACCATTGGGGTGGAAAATGTGGAACAGCTCATTAATGAGACCATTCCCGATGACATCAAATTAAAAAAACCACTAAATCTTCCCGAAGGTATTAGCGAACATGAGTTCCTAAACCACCTACAAGATTTGGCTAAAAAGAACAAGGTTTTTAAAACCTATATTGGTTTAGGGTACCATGAGTCCCTTACGCCATCGGTCATCAAAAGAAATATTCTGGAAAATCCAGGGTGGTATACCGCATACACACCGTACCAAGCTGAGATTGCCCAAGGTAGATTGGAAGCTCTTTTAAACTTCCAAACCATGGTTAGCGATCTTACTGGTATGGAACTCGCCAATGCTTCTCTTTTGGACGAAAGTACGGCTGCAGCAGAAGCCATGAGCATGTTGTTCGAGGTGCGTAGCCGCCAACAAAAAAAGGGAGGCGTTGTAAAATTCTTTGTCTCCGAGGAAATACTTCCCCAAACCATGAGTTTACTGGAAACAAGAGCTATACCTTTAGGTATAGAGTTGGTTGTGGGAGACCATGAAGCATTTGATTTTTCCGATGAATTCTTTGGTGCATTATTGCAATACCCAGGAAAACATGGTCAGGTAAATGATTACGCATCCTTTGTGGAAAAAGCCAAGGCAAAAGAAATCAAAGTAGCCGTTGCTGCAGATATCTTGAGTTTGGTAATGCTCACTCCTCCCGGAGAATGGGGCGTGGATGCAGTAGTGGGAACCACACAACGTTTTGGGATTCCATTGGGCTATGGTGGCCCACACGCCGCATTTTTTGCCACTAAAGAAGCATACAAAAGAAATATTCCCGGCAGAATAATCGGGATTACCAGAGATACCGATGGCAATCCGGCCCTTCGTATGGCACTTCAGACTAGAGAACAACATATAAAGAGGGACAAAGCAACTTCCAACATCTGTACTGCTCAAGTACTTTTGGCCGTTATGGCAGGAATGTATGCTGTTTATCACGGGCCAGAAGGTTTAAAATATATTGCCCAGAAAGTACACCAACAGACCTGCACACTCTCACGAGCTGTAGAGAAATTCGGTTTGAAACAATTGAATACATCTTTTTTTGACACTTTGAAAATTGAGGTTGGAGACGTTGTTAAAATAAAAGAAATGGCTGAATCTTCCAGCATCAATTTTAACTATGTTGACGAAAAAACCATTTCAATATCCCTGAATGAAGCCACCTCTAAAGAAGACGTGAACAAATTAATTAAAATGTTTATGCTCTTTACTGGTTACAAAGAAGATATGTTCATCGAAAATGGAATTGATGATTCCAAAATCCCATCAACTCTAAAAAGACAAGCTCCATTTATGGAGCACGAAGTGTTCAATTCCTATCATTCCGAAACAGAATTGATGCGCTACATCAAAAAATTGGAGCGTAAGGATTTGGCACTGAACCAATCCATGATTTCTTTGGGAAGCTGTACCATGAAGCTGAACGCTGCTTCGGAAATGCTGCCCTTAAGTTGGGCGGAATGGGGCAACATTCACCCTTTTGTTCCTATAAACCAAGCCGAAGGTTATCAAGAGGTACTGAAATCGCTTGAAGAACAATTGAACGTAATTACAGGATTTTCTGCCACATCGCTTCAACCCAATTCTGGAGCACAAGGAGAATACGCAGGACTTATGGTCATTCGTGCCTATCACAAATCAAGAGGTGAAGAACACAGAAACATTTGTTTAATTCCAGCCTCTGCTCACGGAACCAATCCCGCATCGGCTGTAATGGCGGGCATGAAAGTAGTCGTTACCAAAACTGATGAAAAAGGGAACATCGATATGGACGACTTGGCTGAAAAAGTAGAGCAGCATGCGGACAACTTAGCTGCATTAATGGTCACTTACCCCTCCACTCACGGTGTTTTTGAATCATCCATCAAACAGATTACAAAACTCATCCATGATAACGGTGGGCAAGTATATATGGATGGTGCCAATATGAATGCACAAGTGGGATTGACCAATCCTGCAACTATAGGGGCCGACGTTTGTCATTTGAACTTGCACAAGACCTTTGCCATCCCACATGGCGGTGGAGGCCCTGGAGTTGGACCTATTTGTGTTGCAGAGCAATTAAAACCTTTCCTTCCTTCCAACCCAGTAATTGAAACTGGCGGAGAAAATGCAATAACTGCAATTTCCGCTGCACCTTGGGGAAGTTCATTGGTTTGTTTGATTTCTTACGGATACATTAAAATGTTAGGTTCAGAAGGACTTACCAAAGCCACAGAAGCTGCCATTTTAAACGCTAATTATATTAAAGACCGTTTAAAGGGCAAGTTCGATGTTCTTTATACAGGTGAACGTGGACGTGCGGCCCATGAGATGATCATTGACTGTAGACCTTTCAAAACAAATGGTATTGAAGTAACTGATATTGCCAAACGCCTTATCGATTACGGATTCCATGCTCCTACGGTTTCTTTCCCCGTTGCAGGAACGTTAATGATCGAACCAACGGAAAGTGAAAGCCGGGCTGAATTGGACAGATTCTGTGATGCATTATTAGCTATCAGAGAGGAAATTGATGAAGCTTCTGCCGACGAAACTGATAATGTCCTGAAAAATGCCCCGCACACACTGGGAATGTTAACAAGTGACTCTTGGAGTCATCCGTATAGCAGGGAAAAGGCCGCTTTTCCATTACCATATGTAGCTGAGAATAAATTTTGGCCAAGTATTAGAAGAACAGATGAAGCGTTTGGGGATCGTAATTTAATGTGCACCTGTACGCCCATCGAAGAGTATATGGAAGCCTAAAAACCATTGTAAACATTGATAAAAGCCTTGATTCTTAAATTAGAGCAAGGCTTTTTTTATATACCGCAATATAAAGGCTATCTTTTGAACATTGTAACAACTCTTATGCACGCATAGTACTACAAGTTTTAATGCTTTAACTTGTTGTGATTAAAAACCCCTTTACAAAATGAAAATTGGCATTACAGGTACCGGAAGCTATATCCCTTCCATTATAACCAAAAACGAAGATTTTTTGAATCATGAGTTTATGGAGACCGATGGGTCGGCCTTTGAACAACAGAATAACGTGATCATTGAAAAATTTGAGGCCATAACGGGCATAGCCAACCGACGATACGCCAAACCCGATTTAAAAACTTCTGATATTGGTTTTTTGGCAGCAGAAGAAGCCATTTCAAACGCTGGAATTGATAAAGAAGAACTGGACTACATCATATTTGCGCATAATTTTGGGGACCTCACTCCTGGAAAAATCCAAGGGGATACGCTACCCAGCCTTGCCTCCCGAGTAAAGCATTTGTTGCGTATCCAAAATCCAAAATGTGTTGCATACGATGTGATTTTTGGTTGCCCAGGATGGATTGAAGGTGTGATACAAGCTACCGCATTCATTAAAAGCGGAATGGCCAAAAAATGCTTGGTCATTGGAGGAGAAACGCTTTCTAGGGTAGTAGACCATCATGATAGGGACAGTATGATCTTTTCCGATGGAGCTGGAGCCACCATTTTGGAATCCAATACCTCCAATGGTGAAATATTATCGCATGCATCGGTAACCTATGCCAATGAGGAAGCCTATTATCTATATTTTGACAAGTCCAATAGCCCTTCTGCTTGTAAGGATACTCGATATATTAAAATGCAAGGGAGAAAAATTTATGAATTTGCCTGCCTCAATGTGCCAAAAGCCATGGCTTCATGCTTGGATGATAGTGGAGTGGACATTGACGATGTCAAGAAGATTTTCATCCATCAAGCCAATGAAAAAATGGATGAGGCCATCATCAAAAGGTTCTATAAAATCTATGGAAAAACGATGCCCGAAAATATTATGCCCATGAGCATTCAGGATTTGGGGAATAGTTCCGTAGCCACCGTACCCACTTTGTATGACATGGTTCTTAAGGGTAAACTACCGGAACATGAAGTAAAAAAGGGAGATGTTGTTATCTTTGCAAGCGTTGGTGCCGGAATGAACATCAATGCCATTGTCTATAGATGCTAAATGTACGAAAATAACTTTCCCAACAAACGCTACAAACATACTTTAGCGTTTCTGCAAAAACATATTGATACTTCTGAATCCATCTTGGACCTCGGAGTAGAAAATCCATTTTCAGAAATAATGAAATCCAAGGGGTACAATGTAAAAAACACCTTGGGTGAAGATTTGGATATAAACTTTCAAAATGCTGCTCAAGCTGATTCTGATGTGGTGACAGCCTTTGAAATATTTGAACATTTGGTGGCCCCTTTTAATGTGCTCAAAGAAATCAAAGCAGAGAAATTAGTAGCCAGTATTCCCATGCGACTATGGTTTTCGCCAGCTTACCGAAGTAAAACAGACCCATGGGATCGTCACTACCACGAATTTGAAGATTGGCAATTTGATTGGCTTTTGGAAAAGGCTGGTTGGACAATCAAGGATACCGCCAAATGGACAAATCCAACTAAAAAAATTGGAATAAGGCCTATCCTTAGATACTTTACAAACAGGTATTATATTGTTTATGCTGAAAGGACCCAAAAGTAATTTGGGATAAATGCCCGAATTTTTAGACTTTTAGCAAATGCGAATCAGTATCGTTATCCCGGCGCACAATGAGGCATCTTATTTAACAGATTGCTTGGACTCTTTTGTGGCACAGACCTATTTGCCCAATGAGGTAATTGTAGTGGACGATAATTCTTCAGATGATACGTTCAAAATTGCCCAAAGTCTTGCAAAGCAACATGACTGGATAAAAGTGCTTCAGCGCAAATCGATTGACGAGCATATTCCAGGAAAAAAAGTGGTTGATACCTTTAATTTTGGTTTGGAACACACATCGGAATTCGACCTGATCGGAAAGTTTGATGCCGATATCGTGTTACCTCCAAATTATTTTGAACTTATAGTAAATCAATTTCAAGCCAATTGGAAACTGGGCATGTGCTCTGGACTCCTGTTCATTAAAAAAGGTGACGATTGGGTGTATGAAAACATCGCAGACAAATCTCATATCCGAGGACCAATAAAACTGTACCATAAGGCATGTTTCCATAAAATCGATGGTTTGCGTACTGGGGTAGGCTGGGATACGGTGGACACCCTTTTGGCCAAATATCATGATTTTGACACTTTGACACTTCCAGATCTCAAGGTAAAACACCTCCGTCCTACAGGACATGGGTATAGTTCCAAGAACTATCAAACCAAAGGTGCGGCCATGTACAAAATGCGGTATGGAATCGTTCTTACCAAAATAGCCACTTTAAAAATGGCATGGCAGGCCAAAAGTCCTAGCTTATACATCCAAGCAGTTTTTGGTTTCCTCAAAGCTTTCTTCCAGCAAAAACCGAAGTACGTCTCCATAAAAGAGGGAAGATTTATTCGAAAATATCGTTGGAAAGGGATTTGGTCAAAAATCTAGATTATTCAATCAAAATATTGACAATCAATTTTTTAACACTCACTTAATTATTAAATAAAGGGAATATACTTACAGGTATCACACTGTAAAACTACAACTGTACAGCCAAACGGTTTTTCATCAATTGAAAAAGGTCATCCATCAATTTCCTTGCTTTCTAAACCAAGGTATCTATAACTTTAATAGAAAGCTCATTATCAGCATACCTCACATAATTATCGTCAATTAATCCCCCGATGTAAAGCCCAGCATCAAAAAGGATTCATAAAACATTAGCATATGAAACCTTGGCAAACTTTACGATTCATCCTATTTTTCGTCCTTATTTTTTTACTTGGGACCAACTCAACGATTGCACAAATTCCCGGTCAAAGTTATTTTGATGGTACAGGATATATCGAATATATAGCTGGCGATTATCCCTTGATAATCTCTGTACCTCATGGCGGATATGAGGTGCCCAATGACTTTGCCGATAGGAACTGCAATGGTTGCGTCTATTCCCGTGATTCCTTCACACAAGAAATAGGAAGAAGTATTGCACAATTTTTTTTTAATACAACAGGTCATTACCCTCATGTAATCATCAATCTTTTGGATAGAACTAAACTGGACCCCAACCGTCCCATTGGGGAAGGAGCTGATGGTGATCCCAAAGGAGAACAAGCATGGACCAACTATAAAAATTACATAGAAACATCAAAAACAAAGATTATCCAAGGTTTTGGAAGAGGGCTTCTAATCGACTTTCATGGACATGCACATCCTATAAAACGTATTGAATTAGGGTACATTTTAACTCATAATGACCTTAACCAAACTGACGAAACACTAAACACTCAATTTCACATCAATAGAAACAGTACCAAAAATTTAGTCAATGACAATGTTTTAAATCTTACACATTCCGAATTGGTAAGAGGCCCTTTAAGTTTTGGTGCATTGCTTCACGATAAGGGATACCCCAGTGTGCCCAGTCCTGCCGATCCATTTCCAAATTTTGATGACCCCTATTTTAATGGAGGATACATTGTGTATGAGAACGGAGCTCATTTCAATAATAATTTTGACGCCTTTCAAATTGAGGCTGACCAAAACATTCGTATAAATGGTGGAGAAGTGGTCAGGGAACAATTTGCGGAGGATTGTGCAAATACCATCAAAGAGTTTTTGAGCTTGCACTATGGGGTTGGAACCATTGATTTTGATGGAGATGGAGTGATGTCAGACATCGACTGTGATGACTTTAATCCAGATGTGAATCCAAACACAGATGAGATTCCCTACAACGGCATCGATGACGATTGTGACCCTGCCACTCTGGACGATGACCTAGATGGAGATGGGTTCAACAATGCGGACGACTGTGATGATTCCAATGCCAACATCAACCCGGATGCTGATGAGATTCCCTACAATGGCATCG